>NZ_JADEWI010000021.1 GCF_015207705.1 Nostoc sp. LEGE 06077 | reverse complement strand
ATTCAAACTAATCCCTATTAGGGATTGAAACCAAGCGGGTTATTGACCGGAAGAGGCAAGCGAGATTGCAATTCAAACTAATCCCTATTAGGGATTGAAACAAGTGAAGGCGGATAAGATATAATACAGTCATAAGATTGCAATTCAAACTAATCCCTATTAGGGATTGAAACATTTTTCTCTAAGTCATTGCGATCGCTCCAAATAATTGCAATTCAAACTAATCCCTATTAGGGATTGAAACGACCCCGGCAAAGTTCCAGTAAAAAAGTAGAAGTTTATTGCAATTAAAACTAATCCCTATTAGGGATTGAAACGTCAGAGATAATTAAAAGTACTTTCAATGAATTTATTGCAATTCAAACTAATCCCTATTAGGGATTGAAACACTGAAACTCAATCCCGCAAAAGCACTACTGTGTATTGCAATTCAAACTAATCCCTATTAGGGATTGAAACGAGCCAAGTGTAGTATGTTTTCCGTGAAAAATAAAATTGCAATTCAAACTAATCCCTATTAGGGATTGAAACTTCCTGCCAAGACTCGGCAAATACTTTGAGGAAGGCTTTGAATTGCAATTCAAACTAATCCCTATTAGGGATTGAAACAAAAATGCCAAAGTGTAAATAATTTACAAGTGCATCACATTGCAATTCAAACTAATCCCTATTAGGGATTGAAACAAGTTTATTGGCTACGTACAAAGCGATGGTACGATTCGCACATTGCAATTCAAACTAATCCCTATTAGGGATTGAAACATTGAAGCGCTATAAGCTCCAGCGATTGTTGTAGATTGCAATTCAAACTAATCCCTATTAGGGATTGAAACGAACAAGCGATCGCAATGTTCCCCAACGGTAGGGGCGAACGGCCGTTCGCCCCTACTTAGATTTTTTCAAAAATAAAATCGGACTGCTATATTGCTTTACCCAACATACATTTTTACTACAGTTTTTATACTAACTATTTTCTTGAAAACGCCTTCTATCTTCAATCAGTTCTTCTAGCTTTTCTACCTCTTCAAATGTATAAAATGTTTGATTCGGCTCAGATGTGATTTTATCCATCAAAGCGTGAAAAGCTTCAGTATCGTTGCGATGTTTTAACAGATAAGCTTTCAACTCAGATTTACTCATTGCTGCAAAGTTTGGTTTTGTCATTCTTCGTATCTCCATTTGGCACTTAGCGCACGGCTATTCGCCGAAAGTGGATGTACCCACACGGTTGATGAGTAACTTTAACAACGCTGCTGTGTTTCTACTGTTAGTTTACCGATATAACCAAACACGCAATAAAGAAAGTAACTGTTCAATATCTACGGGTTTGGTGATGTAATCTGATGCGCCGGATTCGATGCACTTTTCGCGATCGCCTTGCATGGCTTTGGCGGTGAGGGCAATAATTGGCAAAGTTACGAATCGGTTGTTTTGGCGGATTAAGCGGGTTGTTTCGTAACCATCCATTTCCGGCATCATTACATCCATTAACACCACATCAATATCTTGTGTAGTCTCTAACATATTGATGCCATCTCTGCCATTTTCTGCATAGATCACCTGCATCTGATAACGCTCTAGCATACTTGTGAGGGCAAAGATATTTCGTACATCGTCATCAATAATTAAGACTTTTTTATTCGTCAAGATGTAGTCACGAGATTGGAGTTGTTCGAGTATTTGCCGTTTGGGTTCTGGTAAAGCGGCTTGAACGCGGTGCAAGAACAATGTGGTTT
The DNA here is from genome assembly GCF_015207705.1 of Nostoc sp. LEGE 06077. GTDB lineage: Bacteria > Cyanobacteriota > Cyanobacteriia > Cyanobacteriales > Nostocaceae > Nostoc_B. The sequence continues at coordinate 86,892 of NZ_JADEWI010000021.1, read as the reverse complement.
CATCCAGCAAACGTTCAGGCGATCGCACATCTTTGACGATGATTGTTTCTGTAATCCTTCGTAGTTCGGCTTCTTGGGCTTTATTTAACTCAATGCCAGTGTAAATAATGATGGGTAAAGATTCACCATTGGGCTGCTGCTTAATTTGCTGAAGCAGTTCAAACCCATTCATATCGGGTAGACCCAAATCTAGCACCAGACAATCAAATTGTTGAGAAATAATCGCCTCTAAGGCTTCTGCACCAGTGGCGACGGCGGTAGTGGCGACATCGCTATTACCAATTAACTCGACAATGCTATGGCGTTGAGTGTCGTCATCTTCCACCACTAATAAATTTTTCACCCGTCGTTCCACAAAACCTTTGATTTTGTTTAAAGCCTCCGATATACTTTCGCTGCTGGCTGGTTTTTGTAAATATGCTAATGCGCCTAGTTGCAAACTCCGTCGTTTACCTTCTTCGACAGTCATGATATGTACAGGAATATGACGGGTATTTGCGTCATGTTTTAAGCGATCTAGCACCGTCCAACCGTCCATATCTGGCAGGCGGATATCAAGTAAAATGCCCACAGGCTGGAATTGCTGGGCTAATGCTAAACCATTACTACCACTTTGGGCGGCGACGACTTTGAATCCTTGCTGTTGTGCCATTTCCAAGAGGATACGGGCAAAATGAATGTCATCTTCGACAATTAACAAGACGCGATCGCCATTTTGAATATCAATGCGATCGTCTTCGAGAACTGGCGCATGGGGAGTGGATAGAAGCCACTGTATTGGCGAGGAGGGGGTATTGGCTACCTCGATTGGCTGCAAGTCACTTTTTGTTGTGGTAGTTGAGCCTGGAGTAGTAAGTTTTGATGGCTGAATGGCAACTAACTGAGATGTCGATTCTGGTGTGATGAATGCTGAGTCTGAATTGAATTGTGGCAAGTAGAAGGTAAATGTACTACCTTGAGTGAGGCTACTCACTAGGGTAATTTCGCCGCCAAACAGACGAGCAATTTCTCGGCTGATGGATAAGCCCAAGCCTGTACCGCCATATTTGCGGCTGGTCGTGCCATCGGCTTGTTGAAATGCTTCAAAAATCACTTTTTGCTTTTCCGGGGCAATGCCAATCCCTGTATCGATGACAGAAAAGGCAACTACTATCGGGGCGCGGTTCAAGGCTTCTTGATTAATACTCCATCCTTGCTTGGCGACTTCGATGCGTAAGCGGACTTCACCCCGGTCTGTAAATTTAAAAGCGTTGGAAAGGAGATTTTTGATGACTTGTTGTAAGCGTTTGGGGTCGGTGTAAACCGCTTTGGGTAGTTCTGGAGTTAATTCAATGTTGAAATTGAGTCCTTTATCTTGAGCGATTTGGCGGAAGGTGCGGTCTGTCTGATCTCGCAAATCTGTAACTAACATTTGGGACATATCAATAGACATGGTTCCCGATTCAATTTTCGCCAAATCTAAAATGTCATTAATCAACGCTAACAAGTCATTTCCCGCAGAGTAAATGGTGCGGCTGTATTCCACTTGTTTGGTGCTGAGATTCCCATCAATGTTATCTGTCAACAACTTCGCCAAAATTAACAGGCTGTTTAACGGTGTCCGCAGTTCATGGGACATATTCGCCAGAAATTCTGATTTGTATTTGGATGATAGGGCGAGTTGGGCTGCTTTTTCTTCTAAAGAAAGTCTGGCTTGTTCAATTTCGCGGTTTTTCCATTCAACTTCTTTCTTTTGCTGCGCCAACAACTCGGCTTTTTCTTCGAGTTCGGCGTTGGTTTGTTGGAGTTCTTCTTGTTGTGTTCTGAGTAAATCTTCGGAAGTCTTCAGGGATTGCGCTTGTTGTTCGAGGCGTTTGTTGGTTTCTTTGAGTTCGTTTTGCTGGGTTTGCAGTTCTTCGGCTAAAGATTGGGACTGTTTGAGTAATTCTTCGGTACGCATGGAAGCAGCGATGGTGTTGAGAACGATCGCAATACTTTCGGTGAGTTGGTCGAAGAATGTTAAGTGAATCTCACTAAAGCGGCGGAAGGAAGCGAGTTCAATGACGGCTGTGACTTGTCCTTCAAAGAGAACTGGTAAAACTACAGCGTTGAGTGGGGCTGATTCACCCAAACCAGAACTAATTTTGACATAATCCACCGGGACTTCGGTTAACAAAATTCGCTCTTTTTCCAAAGCGCATTGTCCTACCAAACCTTCGCCCAAGTGGAAGCGATTTGCTAAATGTTTGCGTTCGCGGTATGCGTAACTGCTGAGTAATTTCAGATAAGCCTGTTGTTGTTCGCCTGCATCCATTAAGTAGAATACGCCATGTTGTGCGCCTACTAATGGTGCAAGTTCCGAGAGAATTAATTTGGAGACGGTTTCTAAGTCCCGCTGACCTTGCAGCATTCGGGTAAATTTGGCGAGGTTGGTCTTTAACCAGTCTTGTTCGGTGTTCTTTTGGGTTGTTTCGCGCAAATTGGCAATCATCTGGTTGATGTTGTCTTTGAGGATTGCCACCTCTCCTAGTGCTTCCACGGAAATTGACCGAGTTAAGTCGCCTTTTGTTACCGCTGTTGCTACTTCCGCGATCGCTCGTAACTGAGTTGTCAGTGTCGCCGCCAGTTCGTTTACGTTGTCTGTCAAGTCTTTCCAGGTTCCCGCCGCTCCTGGTACCCTCGCTTGACCACCGAGTTTTCCTTCAATTCCCACTTCGCGCGCAACGGTTGTTACTTGATTGGCGAAGGTCGCTAGGGTATCAATCATTTCATTGATGGTTTCTGCTAAGGTTTCAATTTCCCCCTTCGCATCTAACATTAGTTTGCGCTTCAAGTCACCATTCGCCACGGCGGTGACAACTCGCGCAATTCCTCGCACCTGGGCGGTTAAGTTACCCGCCATCGAGTTTACATTGTCTGTTAAATCTTTCCACGTTCCGGCGACACCTTGTACCACAGCTTGACCGCCTAATTTCCCTTCCGTTCCCACTTCTCGCGCCACCCGCGTTACCTCAGATGCAAAAGAACTGAGTTGATCCACCATTGTATTAATAGTGTTCTTCAAGTCGAGAATTTCACCCTTCACATCCACGGTAATTTTCTTCGACAAGTCGCCATTCGCCACCGCTTTAGTTACTTCGGCGATATTCCGCACCTGGGCTGTCAAGTTACCCGCCATCGAATTTACATTGTCAGTGAGGTCTTTCCACGTACCACCAACCCCTCGAACGTAGGCTTGGACACCGAGTTTTCCTTCCGTTCCCACCTCCCGCGCTACCCGCGTTACTTCACTAGCGAAGGAATTAAGTTGATCCACCATTGTATTAATAGTGTTTTTCAGTTCGAGAATTTCCCCTTTGACATCCACGGTGATTTTTTTGGACAAGTCGCCATTTGCCACCGCCGTTGTTACGTCTGCAATGTTCCGCACCTGGGCTGTCAAGCTTCCCGCCATGAAGTTCACTGAGTCAGTGAGGTCTTTCCAAGTTCCCGCAACGCCTTTTACTTCTGCTTGTACGCCCAATTTTCCTTCCGTTCCCACCTCACGCGCCACCCGCGTTACTTCACTGGCGAAGGAATTAAGTTGATCCACCATTGTGTTGACGGTGTTTTTCAGTTCGAGAATTTCCCCTTTCACATCCACAGAGATTTTCTTGGATAAGTCGCCATTCGCCACCGCCGTTGTCACTGCGGCGATGTTGCGTACTTGGGCTGTCAAACTTCCCGCCATGAAATTCACAGAGTCGGTTAAATCTTTCCAAGTCCCCGCCACACCTTTGACATCGGCTTGGACACCTAACTTACCTTCACTTCCTACCTCCCGCGCCACCCGCGTTACTTCACTAGCAAAGGAGTTGAGTTGATCCACCATAATATTGATAGTGTTTTTCAACTCTAAAATTTCACCTTTAACTTGGACGGTGATTTTTTTGGATAAGTCACCATTGGCGATCGCTGTGGCAACTTCCGCTATACTACGTACTTGGTCGGTGAGGTTACCCGCCATCATATTTACCGCACCTGTCAAGTCTTTCCAAGTCCCCGCCACACCGCGGACTTCTGCTTGTACGCCGAGTTTCCCTTCCGTTCCCACTTCACGGGCTACCCTGGTTACTTCTGATGCAAAGGAACTGAGTTGATCCACCATTGTATTAATTGTGTTTTTCAACTCCAGAATTTCCCCTTTTACATCCACAGTGATTTTCTTAGACAAGTCACCATTCGCCACCGCTGTCGTCACATCCGCGATGTTCCGTACCTGGGCTGTCAAGCTTCCCGCCATGAAGTTCACCGAGTCTGTCAAGTCTTTCCACGTACCCGCCACCCCTCTCACTTCGGCTTGTACGCCCAATTTCCCTTCACTTCCTACCTCTCGCGCCACCCGCGTTACTTCCGAGGCAAAGGAGTTAAGTTGATCCACCATTGTATTGATAGTGTTCTTCAACTCTAAAATTTCACCCTTCACATCCACAGTGATTTTCTTCGACAAGTCCCCATTCGCCACCGCCGTCGTCACTTCTGCGATGTTGCGTACCTGGGCTGTTAAACTTCCCGCCATGAAATTCACACTGTCTGTCAAATCCTTCCATGTACCCGCTACACCCCGAACATCTGCTTGTACGCCGAGTTTTCCTTCACTTCCTACTTCTCGCGCCACCCTAGTTACTTCTGATGCAAAGGAACTGAGTTGATCCACCATGATATTGATGGTGTTTTTCAACTCAAAAATCTCACCCTTCACATCTACAGTAATTTTCTTCGACAAGTCACCATTAGCGATCGCCGTTGCAACTTCCGCAATATTTCGTACCTGTCCTGTCAAATTCCCCGCCATTAAATTCACATTGTCGGTGAGGTCTTTCCAGGTTCCCGCCACACCCCGGACTTCGGCTTGGACACCGAGTTTTCCTTCCGTCCCCACTTCCCGCGCCACCCTGGTTACTTCCGACGCAAAGGAATTTAACTGATCCACCATTGTATTAATAGTGTTCTTCAACTCCAGAATTTCACCCTTCACATCCACGGTGATTTTCTTCGACAAGTCACCATTCGCCACCGCTGTTGTTACTTCGGCGATGTTGCGTACCTGGGCTGTCAAACTTCCCGCCATGAAATTCACGCTGTCAGTCAAATCCTTCCACGTCCCCGCCACACCTTTGACATCTGCTTGTACACCCAGTTTTCCTTCACTTCCGACTTCCCGCGCCACCCTGGTTACTTCAGACACAAAGGAACTGAGTTGATCCACCATGATGTTAATAGTGTTCTTCAGTTCGAGAATTTCGCCCTTCACATCTACAGTAATTTTCTTCGATAAATCACCATTAGCGATCGCTGTTGCAACTTCCGCAATATTTCGTACTTGTCCTGTCAAATTTCCCGCCATCAAGTTCACGTTATCGGTGAGGTCTTTCCAAGTTCCCGCCACCCCTCGCACTTCGGCTTGTACGCCTAATTTACCTTCCGTTCCCACTTCCCTCGCTACCCTTGTAACTTCCGACGCGAAGGAATTCAACTGATCCACCATTGTGTTGACGGTGTTTTTCAGTTCGAGAATTTCGCCTTTGACATTAACAGTAATTTTCTTCGATAAATCACCATTAGCGATCGCTGTTGCAACTTCCGCAATATTTCGTACTTGTCCTGTCAAATTCCCCGCCATCAAATTCACGTTGTCGGTGAGGTCTTTCCATGTACCCGCCACACCCCGCACTTCTGCTTGTACGCCTAATTTCCCTTCCGTTCCCACTTCCCGCGCGACTCTGGTTACTTCACTAGCGAAGGAACCCAACCGATCTACCATTGTGTTGACAATATTTGCCGTTTGCAGAAACTCACCCTTGAGGGCTTTACCATCAATTTCTGTCGGGATGGTTTGGGATAAATCCCCATTCGCTACCGCCCGAATTACCCGTGTAGTCTCCGCTGTGGGTTGAACTAAATCTGTAATTAGAGTATTGACAGAATTTACACAATCTGACCAAGAACCGCGCACAGTTCCCAAGGAGGCGCGTTCGGTAATTTTGCCATCTTTGCCAACAACATTACCAATGCGCTGTAGTTCCAATGCCATCCGCTCATTCTGATCAATAATATCGTTGAGCGTGTCGGCTATTTTCCCCGCCAGACCAGTTTGGTCTACAGACATCCGTACAGAAAAATCACCTTTTTTAACAGCAGTTAGGGTTTTTAACAGTTGTTTTAAATCAAGATTGTCGCTTTCTCTGGTTAACTGTTCGGTTGCCATTGCCATATCCTTGGGGGGTTGAGATTAGTTTTGTAGTCTGCTGGCGGAAACTAATTTGGGCTATTACACACTGCTGCTGTTTAATAGCGTCATTATGCAATTCAAATTATTTAAGAATCACTGCGAATCAAGACATCTACTACAGAAACTTAGCTGTCTTGGATGGGTAAGTTGATGCTTGTCTTGTAAGAATAGAATTTTTTTACTAATTTCTAACTAAACTCTGGCTGAAGATAGTTAAAAATCATTTTTAAGATACCAGATTAATTATTAATTGCTATCAATTATTTTAACTCTATAATTTAGTTCACTTTAGGACGAGGAAGATATTCTTTCTATCTAACGTAAGATAGAGGGCAAAAAAAGACAAATCTGGTATTTTGAGAGGTTTTTCAACGTAAAGGGGCGCAACGTAACGCAGAGTTAGTTTGTGCTGACGTATTGATAAATTAAAAAAGGTAAAATTTTTAACCAATATGTTTACTAACAAAAATAATTACATCAGCTAGTCCTGATTGAGTTTTTAAATTAGTAAAGATAAAAGGTTTATCACCACGCATTTTTTTTGCATCTCGTTCCATTACGCTTAAATCTGCACCAACGAATGGTGCAAGGTCAATTTTATTAATAACCAATAAATCAGACTTGGTAATTCCTGGCCCACCTTTACGGGGAATTTTATCGCCAGCAGCCACATCAATAACATAGATAGTTAAATCGACTAATTCGGGGCTGAAGGTAGCGGCTAAATTATCTCCACCGCTTTCTAAAAAGACTAAATCTAAATTATCAAAACGCTCTTCTAACTGTTCAATTGCAGCTAAATTCATTGAAGCATCTTCCCGAATCGCCGTATGGGGACAGCCACCAGTTTCTACACCCAAAATGCGATCGCTGGCTAAAGCCTGAGAACGCACCAAAAACTGTGCGTCCTCCTGAGTATAAATATCATTCGTCACCACAGCAAGATGATAGCGATCGCGCAACGCCTTACATAAAGCATCCACTAAAGCCGTCTTTCCCGAACCTACAGGGCCAGCAACACCTACTCTAAATGCGGTCATAAGTTTAAAATCAATGGTCAAACGCTAAATAACTAAGTTGGTGTGCGTTTAAGTTGCACATTCTCTGGTTTTTACCCTTGACAAGCTAGGGTGTACACACAAGTGTTAAAATTCCGCCTAACGCTTGGTGTTGTCGTCTAGCTTGAGGTTGTTGATTCACTAGACAACTAAGGTATTCCCTTTAATAAAAAATGATTACATCGAGTATTTTGATAGGTTTTTAAATAATTTTTATTCAGGTAATCAATTAAATAGTTATTAATAGTTTTAGATTTACATAACAGAACTTGCTCAGGATGATAAATCTGTAAAACCGAGATAAGTTCTTCAGCAGTTATACTTTTAGATTCTATCCTGATGTGGGATAAAACAGCAATCTCTGGAGGAACAGGTAAGCCTGAATAAAAAGCATAAATTGGATAATCTGTAAACAGCCATTTAGTATATTTTTTGTGTTTTAAGAGAATGTCGACAATTTGAATATTATTTTTATTCTGCTGTATATATTGATGATTTTCTAAAATAATTACGCCTAACTTAACAGGAGTGACAATAATTGAGAAAATCACCAAGACTGCGGCTAAATAAGAAATCGTGATTTGAGAGAAATTATCAAGTTTAAATTTAGAGTACCAGTTTTTTTGGTGAAAAAAACCTAGAGATAATTTTAATCCATAGGTAGCCAGCCAAGTTAGGGGAATAGACATTAAAAGGTAATGATGATACCAGACTGGTCGATGATTCATTAAAGCGAGAAAGCTGATGATGAGCCAAATGACTGGAAAAGAATTTTCCCATTGTTTTTTTTGAATGATAACTGTAGTTGCAAGAATAGCTAAAAGCAAATAATCAAAATCTTGCAAGAGAAATGATAAAGTTAAAATTTGACTATTTTTGGCTAAAAAAGCTGTGGTTGTTTCGTGATCTAAATGAGATTGAAGTAATTGTTCATAATTGAGAGAATTGCAGGCAATACCAATTATGAGGAAGACAATTATACAAGCAGCAAACCATAACAAAGGCGCTAAAAATATTCTCCATTTTTTGGGCTCGCGATCATGTTTATGGAAATCGAAAAGAAATAAATCAAATATAATTAAAGGAATAATAAAAGCAGTAAATAATTTTATTTGTAAAGAAAATGCGAAAAATCCTCCTGATATGAGAATGAGAAGTTTAGAGTGATTTTTCAAAAAATTATGTTTATATAAACTCAATATAAAAATTGAGAGCATGACCATTGCTAAAGATGGTAGACCAATCATTACAGAAACACTCAGTCGGAGGAAATTACAGGAAATTATTAACAATAAAGTCCCAAGAATTGCGAGAAAATTTCCCAAATATAAACGGAGTGTCTGAGAGAAAGACCATACCAGCATAGTGGCGTAGGTCAAAGTTAAAAGTCTTGCAGAATAAATCGATTTTCCGAACAAGTTCAACCAAAATCCTAAAATCACTGTTGAAAGAGGAGGTTGATCATTCCAAACTTGTGTATACATCGAAAATCCATCTAAATATAAAATAGCTTTAATTAATTCAATCCCTTCATCACTGGTATCAAATTGAAATACCTGGTTAATAGGCATAAAATTAATGGCAAAAATAAAAAAAGTAGCAGGGATTAAGAGATTAAATAATAAAAATATTTTCACGTTATTTAGTACTTATAAGTAGGTCGATGTTAAGAATTGTCGTTATGGCAAGGTAGGAGGGTTATAGCTTTGTTTACCTTTATTAACTTAGTTTTGCTTTTTCCCACCGACTTACTTAGCATTGCTTGTTTTAGTTAGGTAAATTTCCTTGGGTGCATCCACTTTTGGTAAATAGCCCTGCGCTAAGGCGCAAGCTACACAAACTGAACCCGCCTGCGCGGGTGTTGAGATAGTCTGTTGAAAGCATCGATTCAATAATCACAAAAGTTGGTCAATGTTAACTTCTAAACAACCTTGTATACTGCGTTTCATGTTGCATACTCGCTAACGATAAACCCCAACTGCAACAACTCAGTTCATCATCCTCTAAAACGATAATTTCTTGCACAGTTGCACTAATTAACGGTTGTAAATCTAGCAATAATGCTTGTCCGGCGGTTTGTCCGAGGGGGATGAGTTTAACTCCGGCGGTGATGAGATTACTTGTCCAACTATGCAGATATGCGAGTAACGCAGCATTTACATTGATTTGCCAATGGGCGACAGCAATACCAAAAGCGATCGCATAATTACAACGATTACCCACACTATGAATCGTAGGTAGTAGTTCTGGTTGTAGTTTACCAAGTAATTGAGCAAGCGATCGCCCCATTTGCCAACTTGAATTACGTAATTCTTGAGTTTCTCGCGCCGCCGATAACCAGCGATTCCAATAAGATAGCGTTTCTAAATTCCCAATTTTCGCAGATTCCGCCGCCCGTAACATCACCGCCGCCTCTAGGCGAATTGCACCGTAACGTAATTCAGAGGTTAACCAATGTTTGAGATTATCTTGATTGCGAATAATGCCATTTTCTACTAAAGTTTCTAACCCTTCCGAATAACTATAAGCGCCCACAGGTAAAGCTGGACTGGCTAACTGCAAAATCCCCAAAAAATGAATATCAGTGAGGGTGATGGTGTCCATAAGCCCCTAATTCTGGCTGAAACGGTGCAATTTCCTCGGTAATTTCCAGTCCCAACTGTACCAACATCCCACGTAAAACCCCATCTGGTGATAAGCGTAAATAACTCGGTGTAATTTCCACCGCTACATGACGATTCCCCAGATGGTATGCTGCCCGCATTAGTAAAAGTGATGAAGTAGCCGATACAGTCAACACAGGTTCAGGTTTTGCAACAATTCTCATTAAACTACCATCATTTTCATCTTGTAAAATATCGCCATCCCGTAACACAGTCCCCCGTGGTAAACGCAAAAACACAACCTGTCCATCCTCTATCTCAAACCGATGACGACTGCGGGTGCGTTCTTCCGCCGTCAGTGCTAAAGTTAAACTCACCACAGCATCAGCATTTGGTGGGTTACGTTGAGTCAAGATCATCTTTGTGCCTTTGCGCCTTTGCGCGAAATATTCATCATCCAACATTTTGATATTATTAACAAAGTGAGCGATCGCTAAAACTATGGCAAAGCGTAAAAAAAGCAATCTCCAGTGGATTAAAGAAACGCTTGATCTCCAACCTGACCACCACTGGGAATCTCCATCGGGCTATAAAATTTTTGTCGCCAACCGGGGGGCTGTTCGCTTCAACGTTCCCCAAAATTGGGTGTTTGAACCCCAAGAAAAATCTTTCAAGTTCATGGATAAAAAACCGCCCAAAGATGACTGCTGTCTAGAAGTATCTTTCAATCATTTACCGCCCAACGACTGGACTTTGTTTCCTCTCAAAGCTACTTTAAAGAAAGTCGTAGAAGAAGACAGTCGTGATGTGATTGAAAAGGGAGAAGTTTTTACCCTCAAGCGTCAAACCGCCAGAATTGTTTGGACAGAACTGAAGTTTATTGACGTACAAGCAGAACCAAGGGAAGCTTTTTCCCGGATTTGCATTGGCTTAGGCTCGAATATACAATGCCTAATTACCTTCGATTTTTGGGCAGACCAAGCAGAACAGTTAACACCCGTTTGGGATGAGGCTATGCGTAGTCTCACCCTAGGATTGTATATCCGTGACCCCAGAACAGGTTTAGCTTTCCCTGATTAAGAGTGCTGAGTGCTGAGTGCTGAGTAATAAATCAACTCTCTACCCTGTCACCTATCACCTATCACCTATCACCTATCACCTATCACCTATCACCTATCACCTATCACCTATCACCTATCACCTATCACCTATCACCTATCACCTATCACCTATCACCTATCACCTATCACCTGTCACCTATCACCTATCACCTCTATTCATAAATCTCGGTGGATAAATGCTTTTGCATTCGCGCCAGTGTAACTAGCGACAATGTGACCATTACCAGTCATTTGATATTTATATGTTACCAATCCTTCTAACCCGACAGGGCCGCGCGGAAGCATTTGTTGAGTACTAATACCAACTTCCGCACCAAAACCGTAGCGGAAACCATCAGCAAAGCGTGTGGAACAATTGTGAAAAACTCCGGCGGAATTCACCAAACCAAAGAAAGCTTCAGCGGTGGCGATATCTTCCGTAATAATTACATCGGTGTGGCGTGAACCGTATTGGTTAATATGCGCGATCGCATCTTCTAAATCATCGACAATTTTAATTGATAAAATTAAATCGCTGTATTCTGTTTCCCAATCAATTTCGCTGGCGGTGGCAATATTTGGTAATATTTCTAATGTGCGTTGATCACCTTTTAATTGCACATGATTTGCGGCTAAAGCTGTCGCAACTTGGGGTAAAAATTCCCCAGCAATTGCTTGATGCACTAATAAAGTTTCAATAGCATTACAAGCAGCAGCATATTGAATTTTAGCATCAACAGTAATTTCTACAGCTTTATTAATATCAGCGGCTTGATCGATATAAGCATGACAAATTCCATCTGCATGACCAAGTACAGGAATGCGGGTATTTTCTTGGACAAACCGTACAAAAGAATTAGAACCTCTGGGAATAATTAAGTCTACATATTTATCTAATTTTAAAAGTCCCACAGTTTCTTCTCGTGTAGTGAGTAACTGCACTGCATCAGGACTAACAGCAGTTTGCGATAATCCTTGTTTAATCGCTTTAACTATCGCCTCACAAGAACGTACAGCTTCTTTACCACATTTGAGAATTACACCATTACCTGATTTAATCGCCAAAGAAACAATTTGAATTGCAGCTTCTGGACGCGCTTCAAAAATAATCCCCAACACACCCAAAGGACAAGTAATGCGTTTGAGGACTAAGCCACTATCAAGTTCGCGGTGAATCTGGACTTTACCGATAGGATCAGCCAGTTTACCAACATCTCGAACTCCAGCGATCGCATCTCGTAACTTATGTTCATCTAACTGCAACCGCTTATATAGAGGTTTAGCAATTCCTTCCGCCGCCGCAGCTTGACAGTCTGCCACATTCGCTTGCAATATTTCTTCTTGAGACGATTCTAACCCTTGAGCGATCGCTGCGATCGCTTGATTTTTCGCCTCGGTCGAAAGAATTGCCAACTTACTAGCAGCGGCGCGAGTTTTCCCAGCGATATCAACTAGAGATAACCCAACTTGAACAATAGTCATATCAAAAAATAACCCTTAATTATGGCAAAAACATATACAGCAGAATCCAGGTATCAAAATTCAGAATTCGGAAGCAGAATAGTCTTGCTGCCTAACTTTGAGAAATAGATTGTGTACTATCCTCACTAAAAATCTGCTGTATTTTCTATCCTATAGCAATCTGATTTGCCTGTTCCCTGTTTCCTTTCATCTCGCCCATTGCTGCAAAATATAAGCATAAAAAGCCTCTTTATCAACTGTGTCCATTGCATAAATCTTCCTACCACCAGGAACAACCTTAGTCCGTCCTTGACTTACACCAGTGGTAATAATTTCCGTTTCCCACTCCCGCAGTTGATAAAACTCTGGATGTCCTAAATAAGCCGTCGCCAGCACATCCCAAAAATAATAATCTTGAGGAATCACCAGTGCATAACATTGTCCAGCTAAATCCGAGACAGGATAGTGACGTTGTTTGCCCATTTTGTACACAATGTCTGATGTCACTGGTACATTGTTAGTTAAATCTAACGGACACATAATAATTTCAATTTGGGTTTGCCAAACCCGCGCCGCTGAAACTGCATCCCAATAAACATTCCACTCCGCCGAACCATCTTGTCCGGCTTCTAAACTTTTTTCCACATTTCCACCAACATTCAACGCGCCACCCATCCAAACAATTCTTTCAATCTTGGCTTCAATATCTGGTGCTTTTTCTAACGCCACTGCAACTGTTGTTAATGGACCTGTTACCATCAGCGTTACTGGTACTGGTGCTTCCCTTAACACCCGCACCATAAAATCTTGTCCAGGTTCAGCAACTAACGACGTATTAATCGTATCCTGCTGGTTAAGAATGGGGAGATGGTCAACAATAAACGAATCACGCCGATAGAGACGAGGAAAAGGATTTATCCCGCGTACTGTGCTTTCGGCAACTGAGATATGAGAAAATCCCATCAAATCAATGATTTTGCGTGTAGCACTAACAGCTGGTTCCACATAACAATCGGCTGGAGTGACGACCACACCCAGCAATTTGATATGATCCATCGTCAACAGCAGCATAGTAGCGAGATAATCATCTACACCACCATCGTGATCCATTAACACAAGTTGTTTTGACATATCAAGAGGATAAGAAAATGGATGAATTTATGCAAGCTGCGATCGCAGAGGCAAAACAAGGTAGACAAGAAGGCGGAATTCCTATCGGTTCGGTTCTTATCAAGGATGGCAAAATTGTTGGTAGAGGACACAACAAACGCGTTCAAGATAGCGACCCTGTTACCCACGCGGAAATTGATTGTCTCCGTAACGCTGGCAGAATTGGCAGTTACAGAGGTACAACACTCTATTCAACCTTAATGCCATGTTATTTGTGCGCCGGCGCAGTCGTGCAATTTGGAATCAAAAAAGTCATCGCTGGCGAATCTCGCACATTTCCCGGTGCTAAAGAATTTATGATATCTCACGGGGTAGAAGTTATTGATTTAAATTTAGATGAATGCGAACAAATGATGAGTGAATTTATTCAAACTAACCCCGAATTATGGAATGAAGATATAGGAAAGTAGTCAATAATCCAAAGGCTAAATCTTTAAATTTTATCCTTCATATTTCATACTTTTTTCTTTCAGGAAAGCATCAAAAGTCAACTTATCAGGTAACGAAGTTTGTGCACCTAATTTTGTGGCTGCTAAAGCACCTGCGGCTGCACCCCAAATCACTGCTTGATGTAAAGTCATTCCCGTGTAAAGTGCAGCTGCTAAACCACCATTAAAAGCATCACCAGCCGCCACAGTATCAACAGCCTGAACGGCAAAAGCTGGCACAAAAAATGTTTCCTCTGCTGTGGCACAAACAACACCTTTTGCACCTAATTTAACGATCGCAGATTTTACACCTCTTTGCAGGAACACTGCTCCTGCTTTGGCTGCTGACTCTGGACTATCTACCGCAAAACCAACTAATTGTCCTGCTTCCACTTCATTGGGAGTAATAATATCCAGCAACGGGTAAAGTTCGGCGGGTAAGTTAGATTGTGCAGGTGCAGGATCAAGAATCACTGTAATATTGGCATTGCGTCCAGCTTTAGCAGATGCAATAACAGCATTCAGAGGAATTTCTAGTTGTAAAAGTAGTGCTTTAGCTGTTGGTAATAAAGGCGACAATCTCTCTATATCTGTCTGATTTATTTGCCCATTTGCACCCGGAATCACCACAATTTGATTTTGTCCAGCATCATCAACAATAATTATGGCAACTCCAGAACTTATGGTTTCATCTAACAAAATATTTTCAGTTTGTACGCCAGCAGTTTGTAAATTATCCAGTAACTCTGCACCAAAACTTTTGCTTCCCACACGCCCCACCATCTGAGTGGGAATTCCCAACCGCGCTAATGCTACTGCTTGGTTTGCACCTTTCCCTCCCGGTACTTGAAAAAAATTGTTTCCTAGCAAAGTTTCGCCGCTAGTTGGTAAATGGGAGGCTGTAGCAACTAAATCTAGATTGATACTACCGAAAACAATAATACTCATAATGAAGTGAGTGGAATGGTGTGTGAAAAAATTAAAATATTCTCGCCTTAAAACCCTATCCCTTTATGGGTAGAGTATTCTAAATTCTGACTCCTGTTTTATTCAGGAAAATTCTTGATATCGTTATAGAAAACCGGAAGATAAATTTTATGGTAACTACACAAGTCAGCAGTACCCAAAGGGGAATTCTCCCAAATATTAGTTGGCAGACTTTTGAAACTATGTTGGCAGAAATGGGTAATAATCGCACCACACGACTGACCTATGATCAAGGAACCCTAGAAATCATGACACCGTTGATGCCTCATGAACATAATAAAAGACTTATAGAGAAACTGATTGATAATCTAGCGGAGGAACTCAACCTGAATATCAAAAGTATTGGTTCTACAACTTGTAAACGTCCAGACTTACTGCGTGGCGTAGAACCAGATTCTGCATTTTACATTCAAAATGAACCATTGATGCGGCAAAAGCAAAATCTCGACTTGACTCAAGACCCACCACCTGATTTAGTCATTGAAGTAGACTACACCAGTGCTTCTGTTGATCGATTATCAATTTATTTAGCGTTGGGTGTTCCAGAAGTTTGGCGTTATAACGAACCTTTAATGCAAATTTATCGCTTACAGGAAGGTACGTACATTCCTTGTGATGTATCACCAAGTTTTGTCAATCTTCCCTTAACTACAGAGATTCCCCGTTTTTTGCAAGAAAGCTTGAACAATGGAGAAATTTCTATGATTCGCTCATTTCGTGCTTGGGTGAGACAACAGCAAAAAAATTGACAGTCAATAGCTAAAGCGTTATACCATATCAAGGTGCAATATACGTAAGTTTTTTATTGTTATGTCTAGTGTTGAACGCGACGAAACCAGAGAAAATCGCATCGCCACGGAAATTATTGTTGATGCGGAAGATAAAGAAGATCGGGCAATGGGCTGGTACTATTACCTAGAAGAAGCCTTGAATTGTCCGTTTATGGCTAAGTGGGCGAAAAAATCCCGCAAAACATCGACAATAGAGGAAAAAAACGTCGAGGTGCTAGGAATGGCCCCTGATGATGAATGTTTAAAAGATATGTATGTGGAAGTAGCTGACATCAATGGTAAGGATGATGATGTCTATTCGGCAAAATTATCAGAAATAAAGCCTATTGATGCAGACAGTGAAACAGACGAAGCGATCGCAGATTGGCACTATTGGCTGGCTAGAGGCTACAAATTCTAGAATATAGCCATTTCGCTCCTCAATTATCTGATAAATAGCGAATAATTCGACAGGGGTTCCCCGCAGCAACGACATTTGCAGGTATATTTTTAACCACCACACTCCCAGCACCAATTGTCGTATTGTCGCCAATTGTCACCCCTGGACAAATAATTGCATTCCCACCTATCCAGACATTGTTACCAATTTTAATTGGTGCAGCTAATTCTCTACCAGTCAAACGTATTTCTGGCTCTACGGGATGATAAGCTGCATAAATCTGCACATAAGGCGCACACAAAACGTTATCACCAATTTCCACTAGATTGCAGTCTAAAATTACACAGCCAAAGTTCATAAATAATTTATTGCCAGCATAAATATGACTACCGTAGTCACAGTAGAATGGCGGCACAATAGTAGTATTTTCTCCTACCTTACCTAATAATTCTTGTAATATTTGTTGTCTTTGCTCTTGTTGTTCGGCAATTGTATTGTTATACCTTTGTAAAAGACGACTGGCTCGCCTACTCTCAGCCGCTAATTCGGGATCTTCTGCTAAATATAACTCGCCCGCTAACATTTTTTGTTTTTCGGTTTTTTCCATAAGATATTTTTAAGTTTTATTAAATTAAAATAGCGAATTTAAAAAAGATTTTACAAAGCGATTTTAAATTACAATAATTTTTTAGATAACAAAATGGAATTTACTAAACTTAGTCAAAATTAGCAAAATTCGGAGGAATATGCCTTTTCGGATTTTAAGCTTGGATGGTGGTGGAATTAGGGGAGTAGTTGCTGCAACTATTTTGGCAGCTATTGAGCAACAAATTAATCAACCTTTGCACGAGTATTTTAACTTAATAGCAGGCACGTCTACAGGCTCAATTTTAGCAGCAGCGATCGCCACAGGTCGCAGCAGCCAAAATATTATTGATCTATACACCCAAAAAAGCTCAAGAATCTTCCCCTACAAAAGCCTTTTTTCTTTACAGCGACTCCCTCTGATTTTCAAATATGGTATATCTGCACCGAAGTTTTCTGATAGCGGTTTAATGCAAGTTCTACAAGAAAATTTAGGTGAAATCAAACTATTTGATATTCCTAAACCAAAATTATTAATCACTGCTTACGATACTATTGCCAGAGAACCAATTATCTTTAAAAGTTGGCGACAAGATAAAAATTATGGCAATGTTCCACTGTGGGAAATTTGTGTTTGTTCTGCCTCGGCTCCTACTTATTTCCCAGCACATAAACTAGATAGAATGGTCAATGGCATAGTAGAAAAAGCCGCAGAGAATACTGTTAATTTGGATGGTAATGCTTCCCACACAGAAGACCTTTATAACGATACACAAATTAGAATCGTTAGTGGTACAGGCAGAGGTCAAACTCGTACTATCAAAAAATATAAAGGTTATACACGAGAAGCTGTTTTAGATTCTCCTTGGGAAAGGATACCAGATAATACTGCGACCTACTCAATTAAATGTATGTACTCTGCCATTGATGGCGGTGTTGCGGCTAATAACCCTTCAGCTTGTGCTGTAGCGGAAGCTTTAAGATTAGGGCATTCAATTGAAGATATTACCATTCTTTCTATTGGTACAGGCGATCGCACACGCATTATCCCATTTCAACAAGCCGAAAGTTGGGGTTTAATCCAATGGGCGCAGCCACTAATTGGTATATTGTTTGATGCTTCATCTGGCGTTCATGAATACATCACCGACCAAATAATTCCAAACGACCATATTTTACGATTACAGTTTAAGCTAGACCGAGAACTTATCGGTAAGCGATTAAGTGATGATATCGATGATGTCAGTCCTGAAAACCTTCAAAATTTAATGGAAGCGGCAAAAGTATATATTCAACAACCAGCAATACAAAGTAAATTGCAGGAGTTTTTACACATTAATTAATAAGGTATAACAGCAACCAGTTAAATATATTGTTTGTTATGCTAGATTTTTAGCCTGTGGTTTGTGCAGCCAAAAATATTTGTTGCGCCGTTATTTGTAAATGAGGAAAAACTGAAGAAACAAGTTGATCACCATTGTGAAATAATTGCTTGTGATACTCATCTTTTATCAATGTGCAAATTGTAATTGTAGGTTGTTTCGGTTTGCCAATATATTCTCTCCCACCAATACCTAGATAATCCACAATCCAATACTCTGGGACTCCTAACAGTGCATAATCTTCAACTTTGCGAGCATAATCATTCTGCCAGTTTGTACTAACGATTTCAGCAATTAATTTAATAGAGCTTCCTGATGTAACTATAGGTTCTTTTTGCCATAGTGGCTCATTAATTAGTTGAGTTTGATCCAATACAACAACATCAGGACGAAAAGCTGTATTTGTTCCTAACAGTTTGATTAAACAGCGATGAGGAATAAAATAAGATTCTTCTTGACGGTCAATTTCTACGTTCAATTTTCGCCCAATGAAAGCAGATACTTGCTCATGCGGCCCTGTTGGTTCCATATCGATTAATTCACCATCAATTAGTTCATAACCCTCACTATCACCATAGTGAGCAATAAATTCTTCAACCATTAAAAGTTTTGGTGCGAATTGAACCATTGTAATTTTTACTACTTGTTATGTTAATGTTTTTCCAGTTTTCAAATATTAGACTTCTATGAATATTTTAAATTTGCTGAAACTTATTGCCAATGTGTCGGATATTCGAGGTAGTCTGGCAGAATAGTGGTGCGATCGCCCCTAGCTAAGTCAATCTGCTTTTGTTCTAGATTTTCGACTCCTGTTAAATTTGCTCCATAAAAGTTAGTTTCAAAGAGTAATGCCCCTTGCAGGTTAGTTTCAAAGAACAATACCCCTTGCAGCTTAGCTTCACCCAAGTTTACCTCTTGTAGATTAGCTCTCCAGAGGAATGCAGCTTGCAGGTTAGCTTCACTGAGTAATGCTTCTTTCAAGTTGGCTTCACTGAGGTTTGCTTTTTGCAATTTAGCTTTGCGAAGGAATGCTTGTTGTAGGTTAGCTTCATTGAGTGTTGCCTTTTCCAAGTTTGCTTGGTAGAGGTTTGCTTTTTCCAAGTTTGCTTTGTAGAGGTTTGCTCCTCGGATATCGATACTATTTAAATCAAGCTCTTGATGTTCTTCCTCATTCTCGCTATTACGTCGTCCAATAACAGTGAGTGCTGTTTGAATATCCGTGCGAATTTTTGGTATTTGCTGTGTATTCTCTGTGTTTTCTTCTTCCAGCCTTCTAGGTGCATTCTCTCGCACAAAAGCCGTCAGAACTTCCATAATTGTCCAGTGATCATCTTTGGAATCCTTCGCAATTCTTTCTAACGTATAAATTGCACCTAAACGCACTTCAATCTTTTCGCTTCCAAGCTGTTCAATTGCTTTTGCAAACCGCTCTGTGATTTGTTTGTCTTGTGCTGCTTTGGCATTTTGGATTGCAGCTTCAGCATTCTTTAAAGCAGCTTTGGCACTTTCATTTGCAGCCATAGCACTTTTGTCCATAGCTTCCGCACGCTTGGCTGCATAAAAAGCGTTAATAAATACAGCGATTCCTGCAAAAATTGTTCCGGTTGTTGTTAAGGCTTTAATTCCGTAATCTAATCTCTGTTGTGTTGTTAAACCTTCAACGTTAACAAAGCCTACAAAAACGGCAGCTAAAAACAGAATAAATATAATTGGTAAGACTCTTAACCAAGTTCTCAAAGCGTCTGTGTTATTTTCAGACATAGATATTCAATATTTTTGTGCTGCTGATGATAATATCAAAAGCTCACACAAAGGTGCAAAATAACGCCTCGGAATAAATTCCAAGTCTCATAGCATAAGTCATCTAAAGAGGACTCCATAAAAAATCTAGTCCACTTGAGTGGACTTTAGCTATTAGCCTGGAACTTTAGTTCTAGGCGGGATATATTTTCAGCATGAAGATTTTCAATTCAACTAAAAAACTTCTCCACGCAACGGGCGAATATTTCCACACCCATTGGTAAAACAGTTTCATCAAAATCGAATCGCGGATGATGATGAGGATAAGCTAAATCTTTTTCTGGATTAGCAGAACCAAGGAAGAAGTAACAGCCGGGAACTTCTTGTAAGAAGAAAGACATATCTTCGCCGCCCATTGTTTGGCATTCTGGGACAATTCCTACAGGCGTTTCTACTACTTCTTCGGCAATCGATCGCACTAATTCTGCAATCCTCGCATCGTTAATTACTGGAGGATACAAGCTCCAATATTCTAAGTCATATTTTGCGCCGTGGCTCTGGCAAACTCCGGCAATTATTTGCTCGATACGCTGTTGAAAAAAGCCAGTAAATTCTGGGTTAAAATACCGCACTGTGCCTTTTATATTGGCGGTATCAGCAATCACATTATGGGCTGTACCTGCATGAAGTGCGCCAACAGTCACCACTGCGGAATCGATGGGGTTAACATTCCGGGCGACAATGGTTTGTAAGGCGTTGACAACTTGGGCTGCAACTACAATCGAATCAACGGTTTGATGGGGAATTGCGCCGTGTCCACCTTTGCCGAAAATTGTGCAGTTGAATAACTCGACAGCCGCCATCAATGCACCAGCACGAACACCAACTGTTCCCAAAGGGAGATTATTCCACAGGTGTAAACCAATAATCGCATCTACATCAGGGTTTTTTAGTACCCCAGCCTCAATCATTGGTTTTGCACCACCTGGCCCTTCTTCGGCTGGCTGGAAGATGATTTTCACCGTCCCCGCAAAGTCTTCTTGGTGCTGGTGGAGATAGTATGCTGTACCTAATGCGATCGCAGTATGTCCATCATGTCCACAAGCGTGCATTACTCCATCATGTTGCGATTTATACGGTACTTCGTTCAGTTCTTGAATGGGCAAAGCATCCATATCCGCCCGAATTGCTAGTACTTTTTCAGTGCTGAGTTTAGTACCTTTAATAGTGGCGACAATGCCAGTTTTCGCAATCCCAGTTTGATGTTCAATTCCCCATGCTTGCAACTTACCTGAGACAAACTCAGCCGTCAGTTTTTCTTGGAAGCCTAATTCTGGTTGTTGATGTAACCGCCGCCGCCACTCTACTAATTGTGGTTGCAATGTGCGAATAGAAAGTCGCACACGGGATAAGTCAACAGAATAAGAATTGGGAAATGTGGAAACCATTGTGACAACAAACTGCTACAAGACGGCTGAGATTGGGTTATGTTCTCAGTTTAATAGTTCCTTAAATATTTAGCGCCTCTAAATTTAAATTAGATGCAGCTTGAGCAAGTTTGTCTAAATCTGCTGGGTTATCAAAATACGGCAAGCAACCTAAAACCGGGATGTGTGTAAATGATTGTATTACTTCTGGTGGTGCCCAGTCGGTAATCTCTGCATCGGTACGCGGTTGGATGCAGTTCAGCACAATACCTATCAGATTAACTTTGCACTGTCTCGCTAATGCCACATTCGCCACGGCTTGCGAAATTCCACCTAATCTCACTGGAACTACCAAGACAGTGGGTAAACGCCATTCACCAGCGATATCAGCCACTGTTAACTCGTTAGTCATGGGTGAACCTAACCCACCAGCAGATTCTACCAACAGAAATTCATAACGCGATCGCATCTCACACAATGTTTTCCACACCACAGCTAAATCCACTGGGCGATTTTCTTTAGCCGCGGCGATGGGTGGCGCTAGAGGCGCTTGAAAATACAACGGGGTAATTTCTGCTGGCGATTGTTCTAGGTTAAACAGATTTTGATACCATTCGCGATCGCCAATTCCCGATTGTATTGGCTTCATAATTCCCCAGTGACGCTGCGGATAACACTTTTGCCAATAAGCGGCTAATGCTGTAGTTAAAACAGTTTTGCCAGCTTCGGTGTCAGTTCCAGTAATTAGTAATGTGTTCAACAATCTGTTTTGCAAATAGATAACAAGTAACAGATGACGTTACGAGACGTAAATATAGCGGAAATCCTTACCAATGACAAATAACAAAAACTCAGTACAGGATTTTACCAGTTCGTAACAAGAATTTGTATGAATACTCTGCGTAACTTTGCGTTTACCTCAGCGCCTCTCTGCGTTCAAGAATGCTTTACTAAGGAGTATTTTGTACCCCAGGCGTTGGTTGAGGTGTATTATCCACAGGCGGGTTATTGTCTGGTGGAATTGTGGGTGTTGGTGTAAAAGCTGGCGGAAATGTGGGTGTTAGCGTTGGTGTTACTGTTGGTGTTAGCACTGGTGGAAATGTAGGCGTTAGCGTTGGGGTTACTGTTGGTGTAGCTGTTGGTGAAGGTTGAAGTGGATTTTCTAATGCCACCCTGAGATTATAATCACTTTCACTAACTCCAGATTCCAATACTAACTGCACAGTATATCTACCGTTTTTTGGTAATATTCCCGTATAAGAGCTTACTTGTTGAGCGCTACTATCAAGTACTTGGCGATTGGGAGTTAAAACAGTTAGAGAAATACCGGTTCCTTGTTCCAACACTGTAGTTAACTTAGCTCCAGCTTGGCCAAAAAAGGTATATTCCATAATTTGACCAGCTTTGAGAGAATTTTCGACTGTCGCTGTGTTAGATGCGTCCAATCTCAGGCGCTTACTAGTAATAGCTGGTTCCGTATTGGTGGGTGTTCCGAATGTCGTACCACCAGAAATAACTGGTGAAGGAAAAGTCTGAGGTGCAAGTGGTGTTGTCTCTGGTTGTCCATTAGATTGGCTGCGAATCGAACTCACCAGCGCCCAAGAACCAAAACCAGCCAGAATAACTACCGCACTACCAATTGCACCCAGCGCTAAAGGATTATCTAACACAGAATTAGAAGAACGACCAGGGGGAATTACGGGGTCAGGTCGGTTAGATGGCTGTGGAGGAATGGCATCGGGACGACGACCAACCGCAATTGTTTGAAAATTTGATACCTCTGGCGCTGCTGCTACGCCGGGTTGCTCGACAAATTGTAATGCTTGGATCACCTCAGCCGCACTTTGATAGCGATCGCTTGGCAAAGGGTGTAACATCCGATTAATTACCTGCGCCAATTGCGGACTTACCCTGACAAATTTTTGCCAAGTCCAGGTAAGCTGCGTTTCATCAAACAACTCAGACGGTTCTTTAGCAGTTAATAACACTATTGCTGTCACCGCTAAAGCATACAAATCACTGCTGGGGTAGGCGCGTCCGGTTTGCATTTGCTCATTGGGAGAGTAACCCAATTTACCCACACTAGTAACATTGACATTAGTATCTGGTGTTTGCAAGCGCGTTGCGAGTTCTTTCACCACACCAAAATCTATTAACACTGGCAGGCGATCGCTATCTCGTAAAATAATATTTTCCGGCGAAATATCACGGTGGATAATGCCGCGACTATGAATGTGTTCTAATACAGGTAAGAGCGATCGCAACAACTGTAATACATCTGCTTCGCTAAAAGTTTGACCTACAGATTGTTTCTCAACTAGTAAATCTCGATAAGTCTTACCTGCAACATAATCTTCCACTAAAAATAAGCGATGGTCTTGCTCAAATCTTTCGCGGAATTTTGGGACTTGCGGATGTTCAATCTGATATAAAATCGTTGCTTCCCGCTGAAAAAGTTCTTGGGCTTTTTCCCAAGCACCAGCCCCTGCTGCGATCGGAATTAATTCTTTAATTGCACAAAGTTCGTTAAAGCGACGCTGATCTTCGGCTAAATAAGTTCTACCAAATCCGCCTTGTCCCAGGATTTGAATTATCCGATAACGGTTTTGTAAGACAGTACCAATTGTAATTGGGGGTTGCATAAATAAATTCAAATTTAATCATAACTAACAAGACAGCCCTCACAAAGCTGAGTCTGGAGGACATAATCATAGAATTGACTCAAAAATTCTGCTTTGAAATTGGGTGTCAGGGTTTGAGGATTTTGTACCTTACGCCCCTAAATTTCTTTACCCTCATACTCATCAACTTGTGAACCCATTACTCCCACCTTTAATTTCTCATTTTCATGCGTAAGTTACACGACAATGACCTGCGGCGATATTCTACCCTAAGAAAAGGAATAATGTATTCAAATTTCAAACTAATGACCAAAACCACAAGAAAGCTTGCGGAGATAGCAAAAGAGAAATCATGAAAATATATTTCTGCGCCCCCTGGTTAACTCCCCTAAAGCAAAATCCTGACTTTTTAGTTTCAAGGCTAATTTTGCAGATTTGAAAATTTTTGTCCAATTTATAATCCAAAAATTTAGTTTGTCAGTTTATAATTTTGTAGCTGGTATCATAAAATATTCTTCTACCCCAGAAGAATTTAATTTTGGGTATTTCTACTGTCTGAGTTCCAGTTCTACTTCATTTAAGCTGAAAAGAGTTGGGATCAGTAATCAATATACTTGGTAGGATTATTACTCTACCAGACTAATCTAGAGGAAATGGGAGTTGTTGAGAACAACTCCACTACAGGACTAATTTACACACTATAGGTCAGTTACGAATTCGATGGTTTGTTTACCACTAAAGACTGAAAAATCGACTGATGGTAGCTCTATTGAGAAATGTTTAAAGTTTTTATGAAAGCTTAAATAAAGCTCACAGATGTTTATTTAGCCTATTCCGGTTAAATCTGGTAAATATCTAAATGATAATCTCGCCATGAATGCACTTCGAGGATCTGCTGTGCTAAGTTCTGCCGCTTTTAAGGTGCAGCCAGCTGCAACAGGACTAACTGAAAACCATCGCCTGCGGCTATTTTCTGGCTCTGCCAACATACAACTGTCTCAAGAAGTCGCTCGTTATCTAGGGATGGACTTGGGGCCAATGATTCGCAAAAGATTTGCGGATGGAGAACTTTATGTTCAAATCCAAGAATCTATTCGAGGCTGTGATGTATATTTAATCCAGCCATCTTGTCAACCAGTTAACGACCACCTAATGGAATTGCTGATTATGATTGATGCCTGTCGTCGAGCTTCGGCTAGACAGGTAACAGCAGTTCTTCCATATTATGGCTATGCTCGTGCCGATCGCAAAACCGCAGGACGAGAATCAATCACAGCCAAATTGGTTGCCAATCTGATTACCGAAGCAGGCGCGGCTCGCGTTGTGGCAATGGATTTGCACGCTGCTCAAATTCAGGGTTACTTTGATATACCCTTTGATCATGTTTACGGTTCGCCAGTGATACTCGATTATTTGGCTAGTAAACAACTGCCTGATTTGGTAGTTGTTTCTCCTGATGTCGGTGGTGTAGCACGGGCGAGAGCATTTGCCAAAAAACTCAATGATGCCCCACTTGCCATTATTGACAAACGCCGTCAAGCTCATAATGTAGCGGAAGTCTTGAACGTCATTGGTGATGTCAAAGGCAAAACAGCCGTGTTGGTAGACGACATGATTGACACCGGCGGAACCATAGCCGAAGGCGCTAGGTTGCTGCGTGAAGAAGGAGCGCGTCAGGTATATGCCTGTGCTACTCATGCAGTCTTCTCTCCCCCAGCAATTGAACGGTTATCAAGCGGCTTGTTTGAGGAAGTCATCGTCACAAACACGATCCCCTTACCAGAAGACAAACGCTTTCCACAACTAGTAGTGCTTTCTGTGGCAAATCTTTTAGGAGAAACCATCTGGCGGATTCACGAAGATACCTCTGTAAGTAGTATGTTCCGTTAGCCCACAAAAGACTGTTATTCAGGTTACAGTCTGGCATAAATAAATATTAAATTTTGAAGTATGAAGTCAGAAACTTTTTCTCCTTTGTGCTTCAATTTTTATTTTCATGGGGGTATGGCTGCAAAGTTCCTCCAATCCTGAGTTTGATGGCATCATGAATGTAAAAAGCGATCGCTCTTAATTATTATGCAGGCGATCGCTTTTTATTGACACAACTATTAACACAAAGATAAAACTATAAATTTTCCCCGTCAGTGGTCAATGACAACATTTATTCTTGTCCTACCTGTAGGGAATGCCGAGATAAAATAGCCTTCGTTTTCAAGTTATACAATTGCATCACAGCTTTGATCATACTTTGCTGATCTGGATGTAAATCTAAAATTTCTAGAGCTTGATAAATATTATTACCAGCCTGGAACTGTACTTTCAGTTTTTCCCGTTGTGAGGAACTTAAGATGCTACTAATTTCTTTGTTGCGGTGTTGACGTAAACCTTGGAGTTGTTGACGTTCTTGGGGCGTAAAATCTGTTTCCGAATATGCTAAGTTGATTGCAGCTTTGTGAGATTGGGAAAAAATCACACTAGAATTAGCATGAATTTGTCGAGGCGTAGCTAATGCAATCCCAGGTATCAACATGACAAGGACAAGAATATTAGCTAACAAAGACAGCCATTTGGGAAAGTTAATTACCATTTTTAGAAGTGCCTAAACGAAATTTCATGCTCTGCTAATTTTAGAGTTTGATGGGGTCTTAAACCCAGTTATTCATCCGCCAATCGTACAGAATACCCAACTGAATTCTGACTCCTGACTTCTGAATTCTGTTCGATAAGTGTTTGCTGAATATTTATCTCTACCAAGCACCCCTAAAAAGTATTATCGGAGATTAGGGAATCTTAAAAAATAAATCACGCTACAGAAAATTTATATTCAGGTCAGCAATAAAAAGCCTGTTCTGAAAAAATTATCATTTGCAGCCAAAAAACAATAAGATAATGTTATATATGTTACGAAATATTAGGATTAATGATAAATAAAAATAACCTATTTAAGGGTGAGCATAATTATGCCCACCCTACAAGCTACTGAGACCTTTTCATTCTATTAATTTCCTGTTGTAATTCTTCAATTTGCTGCCGCAAATTTTCTGCTTCAGTTGCAGGAGTTTGGGCTGCAACATTTACAGCACCTTCAGCAGGCGATCGCTGATAGTTTCCTCGGCGAATTTGCTGATATTCTTCTGATACTGCCCACTCCCTTAAATAATGTATTCTTTCTACAGCAAAGGGATGGCTTAACATCGTACCCTGAGCGCCATTGTAGATCAAGAATTTATATATTTGGTTCAGTCCATCTGCATCCAGTGCTTGATAATTTTCTGACTGACGGATGAATTCTTGTAAACTACATTCGTGGGCATATTTGCTACTGCCGCCAGATACCTTCATCATCGAAGACATTACAGGATTTACGTCATCAATTACTAACAATGCGGCACGATCTGCCGTCAACTCAGCTTTCCGCCGCCATTCAAAAAAGGCATAGATCAAAGCTTGGGTAACGAAATTACCAATACCAAAGGTTAATTCACCTAGGGCAGAAGCAGCACTCATCGCCCACATCGCCATTTGAATTAAAATAGTATGACTACATTTAATATGCCCCAGTTCATGGGCTAACACCGCCCTAATTTCGACTTCTTCGAGCAAGTCTAGTATGCCTGTATTTATGACAATGTAAGGATTTTCTTGCCCTAAAGCATAGCTATTTGCTTGGGGATCTTGTGAGACAAACAGTGCTGGTTCTGGGTAAACGTCCAAATCCCGCACGCATTCCCGAAATATCTGGTAAACAGTGGAATATTGTCGCGGCCCGACTTGGATGGTGTTACCCATTAGATAGACTAACTGCGGGCGTTCGTAGACAAATTCCATGAATTTACGGGCAATTAAATCAAATCCTGGTAAATTTCGTAAAGCTTGTTCAGCTTGGCGATCCAGTGGATGCCTGAAGGCTTCGCTAGAAATTCCTGTGTAAGTTGGCATAAGTTAGGAAAATTGGTGATTAGTTATGAGTCATTGGTCATTAGTCATCTGTATTGACAAAGAACTAATGGCTAAGGACAAAGGACAACATAATAGAAATGGGGCTAATGGAAGTAAAAATCACTTTGTATGGGATTAAAAGCGTGTGATTGAGGCAGAAGTTCATTTGTCACTGCATAACTTCCTGCGATCGCAGGCGGGGTTCCCTTCTTGGCCTCATCATTTGACGATGGCTCGGTTGGTAGCACGCGCCTTGCGTCTAGGACGTAGCGCCTTAATTCAGGTGGGGGCGGCTTGTGGCTATCAAGGGCGATATCGCACTAGCTTTGTCGCATCGGCATTGATGTGGCATGGCCCTGTTATTATTGTTGCTCCAGAAACAGTGCAACAACGTCTGTTGCAAGTAGAAATTCCCCGCTTACAACAGTGGTTACAAGCGCCAAAGCCCATCAGAACAGGTAATGCTTGGCCTAATTCTGAGTTCCAAGGACTACTCCTGACTTCTCCAGAAGCTTGGTTAAAAGGGCAGTTAACATCTCCTGATATGTTTCCCCCTGGTATTCCGACAATTATTGATGGTGTAGATGATTTAGAAGATTGGGTACGTCATCAACTAATTCAAGATGTGCAGCCTCAAGACTGGGAAGAACTTCTGCTGGCTTGTCCTTACCAAGCTGAAGCAATTCGTACTGCTAGAACACAACTGACAAAAGAAGTATTTCAGCACCCAGCTAATCCTTATGAGTGTTATCTCATCTCCCAGCCAGAAGCAGAAATTATTCATCGTCTTTTTGCCGAATTATCACTAGAAGTTATTCCTGATGTGTGGAAAAATTTCTGGCAGCAATTTCAATACATTCATGAAAATTTGCCTCTAAATCAACCACCTCATCTTTTTTGGACAACGATTGAGCGTCGCCAAGGCTTATTTTCTTTGCATTACACGCCGATTGAACTGGCTGGGATACTGTCGCCGATTTGGGAACGACAGCCAGTCGTCTTAGTTGGGAGTGCTTTAGAACCAGAAACAGAAGCGCCTGTATTTCGTCAGCGGTTGGGTTTGGATGATGTCACTTGTCTCAAGTTCTCTTCAGATAGTCAAGCCCAAGCGATTCAATTGTATGTACCCCATCAGTTACCTTTACCGAATACACCAGAATTTCAACCCGCTTTTATTCATAAAGTCCGCACCTTATTGTGTTTAAGTGCGACTGCGCCAGGGTTAACAGTAGTTTTAGTGGGAGATGTCCCACTCAAGGCGCAAGTTGGCGCAATTTTGGCTTCAGAGTTTGGTTCACGGGTGCAGGTAGAAAAAACCTGTTTAGATGAAAATGGTATTTTAATTAGTGGTTGGGAATATTGGCGAGAACATCAAAATGTCTTACCTGCGCCACATCTATTAATTATTGCGACTTTACCTCTACCATCTTTAGAAAATCCTTTGGTAGCCGGAAGGGTAGCTCATTACAAGCGATCGCATCAAGATTGGTTCCGGGTATACTTATTACCAGCCGCTTTGAATGAACTACAACGCGCGATCGCCCCTGTAAGAGAAAATCAAGGTGTAGTAGCTTTACTTGACAGTCGAGTGGTTAACCGTAGCTATGGCTCACAAATCCTCGCCGCCCTTAGCCCTCTAGCACGCATTAACTATCTTGACCCCAGTTTATTCGCCAACCCAGATAAAGAAGATTCAGCTTAAATGACGAATAACTATTTACATTTTGTCAACGGATAGCGATCGCCCCTGAAGCAAACGGTATTATCAGCTTGTTCGCAAATTTTGAATTAAACACACACTAATTAAAATTTTGAATTGCTAATTATGGGTGAAGCAAAACGTCGCAAAGAAACATTGGGAGAACAGTACGGTCAAGATGAGCGCATATTATCTTGGGTTCCCATCACCAAACGTCAATCCGAATTATTTGTGACTTGGACTACTCGCGGAGCCTGGATTGGTATTGGTGGTATGGTTGCTGCTTGGGTAACTATTCGTTTTATCGGCCCTGCTTTTGGTTGGTGGCAAACTGTAGGTTAAAGAAAAATCCAGATGGTTGGGTTTTGCTATTGCTCAACCCAACCGACTGTTTTAATAAATAATTTTAAAAAAATACGTTCAAATTATCAAAAAAATGAGCGTTACAATCTGGTTAGCTAGAGAATGGTCTGATGAGGAACTTCTTGAGTTTGTAGAAGGCGATCTTGTTGATATTAACAATGTGCTTCAACAGCAAGGTTTACCAACTCATCAGGAAGCATTTGGAGAATGGGTTCAGAATTTAGAATTTCCACAACTTAGTTGGTCATATTCTACTATTCACTATCTGAGATACTTTGCTGCTAGATTTATTGAAAATCGTGGCTGGAATCCAACAGTTGAGGATAGTAATAAAAAAGACATTCCTACATATTTGGGAGATTATATATTTGAATTAAAAAAATCTCATTTAATATGTCATTCTGATTGTAATGGCTATTATCTACCAATTGATTTTGAAACAGTTATATATGATCAAAATTTACCTGGATATTGGCTAGGTTCCAGTATTTATTTAGTGAAAGAATTAGAATATTTAGCAGAATTATTAAGTTTTAATCTGGGAGAATTTACGCCTAATCTAAACAAAGTCTATGAACAAAGAAAAGAAGAGTTAGATAATAAGAGTGATTTTTTGAGTGTTCATAAATCATTACTATTAGATTTATATAATGTTGCACAAGCAAGTGTTGAATATGGAAGTGCGATCGCTTTCACCTAGTTTTTCAAACAAAACAGATTGACAGGGAACAGACAATAAATATCTATTCCCTATTATTTTCTACGGTTTAGTCAATTCGCTTTTCTAAATATTGACCAATCATTAACTGTTCACCAGCGCGAGAGATGATTGTTTGTCTGGTGCGATATTTATTCCCAATTAACTTTAATTCTTCCTCAAACACTGAATTGTTGTACTCAGTTCGCAAGCACAGAGTTTCCGAATTAGGAAAATGATACTCTGCGGTGATGGGTTTGGATGTGGCAAAACCGCGATCGCGGTACAAAATATTTCCTAATGCACCAAATAATGTCGAACCTTGAGAATCTTGCCTATTTTTTAGTATATCCGTACTATTCCATAGTACTTCTGCACCACAAATTAAATTAACCGTATCAGGTAAATTGTGCAACTGCGCCAGCTTTTGCAACTCAGTGCATCCTGCTGCTAAAAACCGAATGGTGATGAGACTCACCATTTCTTTAGTTTCGCCTTCTGGCAGAGTATAGTAGCGTCTTTCTGAGCGCCACTGACCGGCCGATTTGCGAAAAAATTGGGTAATTTCTGCTTCGTTAGTACTTTGAGTCAGTCTTAGCGGTGATGTCACGCGTTATTGTCCTCGCCTATCCTAAAAATAGCGTTTGTACATATACTACATGGTGACAAAAGACAATTACAGTTTAGAATTTTTAATATCTCTCATAAATACTGAGAATTGCAGATTGCTTTTCTAGCATCTTTGCTAGTATATATTAGGTATACTTAGTAAAACTAAATATTATTATTTAAAGCGTACTAACGCCAAAATCCGGCTAAAAATTAGGACTACATGGGAATTTTTACAAGTCTTATATCGTGAGCTTAAAGCCAAGATATAAGACAAAATTTACTGCCAACTTTATTTTATCAAAGGTAAAAAAACCCTCTACATCCGCATCAGCAGATAGCATCGGGTTTTTAAACTTTGATTTAGTAAAAGTAGTAAAAATTGATACAAAGAATTTATCTCAACATTGATTTATTATTAATTCTTCTATCTAAGGAAATATATTCAGAATTACTTGGGAAAAAGGCGGCTATTTTTGAAAAAAGTTTTTATATAAGCAAAATAAATGATTTTCAACGGACAACCGCAAAAATCGATGAAACAGCAAACCTACATAGCTCCAATCCCAGTGATGAATAGCCAGTTAGATTTATTCGCCACAATTAATTTCGGGAAACCAGCAAACAAGAGGACGTTTCCCCTTAG
The DNA here is from genome assembly GCF_015207705.1 of Nostoc sp. LEGE 06077. Classification (GTDB taxonomy): domain Bacteria; phylum Cyanobacteriota; class Cyanobacteriia; order Cyanobacteriales; family Nostocaceae; genus Nostoc_B. The sequence continues at coordinate 54,957 of NZ_JADEWI010000021.1, read as the reverse complement.
CCAAACCAGGAAATTCCTATCATTATTTGCTTGCTTATTAACCACAGGATTACTTTCGGCTAGTTGTGCTTCTCTACCCAAAGAAGCCGCCGAAGCACAATCGCAACGTGGTAGTAAACAAAGTGGTGGTGCGACACCTGTAGATGTAGCGATCGCCAGTACAGGTACACTGCAAACACAGCTAGAGTATATGGGTACGACAATTCCTTTCCGCACTGTCTCCCTGCGATCGCAAGTAGAAGCAAGATTATTATCTTTAAATGTAGACGTAGGCGATAGGCTCAAAAAGGGGCAGAGCATTGGACAGTTAGATGATGCTTTATTGCTGACAGAATTAAAACAAGCCGAAGCCGAACTCGCCGCCCAAAAATCAGATGTAGCCAGAGCCGAAACCCAGGTGAGTAACGCGCGTGCAGAAGTTGAAAGACTGCGGTTACAACTGGTACAAGCCGAAGCCGACTCCCAAAGACAGCAGCAATTATATCAACAAGGTGCGATCGCCCAACAAGCTGCCGAACAATCACGCACTCAAGCCCAAACCGCCGCCCAAGCCTTGCGGGCTGCAACAGAGCAAGTCCGTACAGAACAGCAAGCCGTCGCCGCTACCCAAGGTAGAGTTTTAGCCCAACAAGCAGTAGTCGCCCAAGTCAAAGAACGCCGTTCCTACACCCGATTGATTTCCCCCATCAATGGTGTAGTTACCAGCAAGGTTACAGAACCAGGCAATCTTTTGCAAGCTGGTGGCGAAGTTCTGCAAATTGGCGACTTTAGCCGCGTGAAAGTCGTCGTCCAAGTTTCCGAATTAGAACTCGCAAAAATTAAAGTTGGACAATCTGTACAAGTACGCTTAGATGCCTTTCCCCAAAGAACCTTAACAGGTAGAGTCATCCGCATCTCTCCCGCCGCCGATGTTACGGCTCGCCTCATCCCCGTAGAAGTTGAAGTTCCCAACAGTCAAGGCAATATTGGTAGCGGATTGTTAGCACGAGTTAATTTTGCTACCCAAGCACAGCCAAGAGTTGTAGTTTCCCAAACCGCCCTGCAAAAGTCAGCCAAACAGCCTTCTGGGTCTGAAGCAGCAAATAACGAGACAAATGGCACTGTATTTGTAGTTACAGATACACAAGGTAAACCAACAGTAACAGCACGTAGCGTCACCTTGGGCAAAAAAGCTGACAGCAAAGTAGAAATTTTATCGGGTTTGCAACCAGGAGAACGTTACGTAGTTCGCAGCGGTAGACCCTTAAAAGATGGCAACCCTGTACGTCTTTCGATTCTCTCCGAAACAGGCGAATCGAAATCTTCACAACGCGGAACTAGAAATTAAGAATCTTAGATTTGGAGTGCAATCATAAGTCATGCAGCAAATCCAGAAAAGCGGCGGATTTAGTATCAGCGCCATTTCCATCCGTCAACATATCGGTACACTCATGCTTACCCTGGCGGTAATCGTCATGGGTATATTTTTTATAGTCAAACTACCAGTAGATTTACTACCATCAATTACTTATCCTCGGATTGGTGTGCGGATACCAGCGCCAGGGATTTCGCCAGAAGTAGCAATTGATGAAGTGACAAAGCCTTTAGAAGAAGCCTTTTCCGCTACCGAAGGCGTATTACAAGTTTTTTCTCAAACCCGTGAAGGTCAAGTCAGTTTAGATTTGTACTTTCAACCGGGAGGTAATATCGACCAAGCCTTAAACGATGCTACTGCGGCATTTAATCGAGCCAGAGGTACTTTACCCGACACCATAGAAGCACCACGCATATTTAAAGTAGATCCTTCCCAGTTACCTGTTTATGAAATAGCTTTAACTTCACCGAGCTTAGAAGGTGTAGAGTTACGTGTATTTGCCGAAGAAGAATTAGCCCGTGAACTAGGGGTTGTCCCTGGAGTCGCTGGGGTAGATGTATCAGGCGGAGTCCCAGAAGAAGTTAGAGTCAATATTGATTTGAACCGACTGCAAGCTTTGGGAGTAGGTTTAACAGATGTCTTAGATGAACTGAGAGACCGCAACCAAGATATCTCTGGTGGGCGAATTTTGGGGCAGAATTCCGAGCCATTAACTCGGACTGTGGGGCGCTTTCGGAGTGCAGAAGAATTGAGAAATCTATCCTTTGAGGTATCTTCAGGAACTGCTGCGTCAAATACTAATACACAATCCTCTGTCCCTAAGTACCGTGTCTATTTGCGAGACTTTGCCGAAATTATAGATGGTGCAGAACAACAAAGAGTTTTCGTTTCCCTGAATGGCGAACCAGCCGTCAAAGTCAGTATTCAAAAACAACCAGATGCCAATACTATCAATGTGGTTGATGGTGTCAAACAACGGGTAGAAGAACTGCAGCAGTCTGGTGTAATTCCTGAAGGGACAGTAATTACTGCTACGTTAGATGAATCAAGATTTATCCGTAACTCTATTTCTAATGTTACCAGTTCTGGTTTGATTGGGACAGCATTAGCCGCGATCGCAGTTCTTTTATTTCTGGGTTCTATACGCCAAACCTTAATTATTGTCCTAGCTATTCCCTTAGCCACCCTAGCCGCAATTATCTTAATGGGTTTATTTGGCTTATCTATCAATGTTTTCAGTTTGGGTGGTTTAGCGTTGGGTGTGGGTATTGTCGTCGACAACTCCATCGTTATGTTAGAGAACATTGCCGAAGGTGCGGGAATGACTCCAGGGAAAACGGCTAGAAGTAGGTTGAGTCAAGAGCAACTAATTAATCAATCAGAACAAAGTAGTCGAGAAGTCGAATCAGCCTTAGTCGCGTCTACTAGTACCAATTTAGTAGCAGTATTACCATTTTTGCTGATTGGTGGGTTTATCGCCCTACTATTCAATGAATTAATTTTGACAATCAGCTTTTCTGTAGCGGCTTCAATTGTCATTGCCGTTACCGTTGTCCCCATGATGGCATCTCGCCTATTGGGATGGAAGTTTTCTAGCCGTTTGAGTGAATTTTGGCTATTGCGAGAATTTAATCACCGCTTTGATGCTGCTACCAGGGGATATGGCAGCTTTTTAAGTATGATATTACGCTGGCGATTAATTACAGTGGCGATCGCCCTCCTCTTCTTTGGTGGTGGTAGTTTGTGGATGGCTCCGCAAATTCCCCAAGAAATCCTCCCCAGAATTAATACCGGACAAGCTAACTTAAATGCCCAGTTTCCTCCAGGTACACCCTTAGACTCTAACCTCAAAGTCATGAGCGCCGTGGATGAGGTTCTCCGCCAACAGCCAGAAACAGAATATATATTTTCCACTGCTGGTGGAGCCTTATTTGGTAACACCACCAACGCCAACCCCTTACGCGGTTCCAGTACCATTAGCTTAAAATCTGGTACTGATGTCGAAGCTTATGTAGAACGAGTCACCAAAGAACTTGATAAATTAAACTTAGCGGGAATTCGTTTGCGTCTCTCACCAGGACAAGTGCGGGGTTTGATTTTAAATAACTCTCCTGTCCGGGGTGCTGATGTTGACGTGATTTTGCAAGGTAACAACCCAGATACTTTACAACAAGCCGGTCGTCAAGTCTTAGCCGCGTTAGAAGAACAAGCCACCCTCGCCCGATTCCGCCCCGATGCTGATGAACGACAACCAGAAATTCAGATTTTGCCCGACTGGGAGCGAGTTGCAGCTTTAGGCTTAACTACGGCAGATATTGGCGATACCATTCAGACTGCCCTCGAAGGTAGCGTCCCCACCCAGTTACAACGCGGCAACCGCTTAGTTGATGTACGCGTCAAGTTGAATGAAACAGCTATCCAAGCACCATCTCAATTAGAAAGATTGCCGTTATTTGTAGATAACAATCAGCAAGTCCGGTTAAGTGATGTTGCCAGAATCGTGGAAGGCCAAGCTCCTGGTGAAATTCAGCGCATCAACCAGCGTCAAGTTGTCATTCTCGCAGGGAATTTAACCGAAGGAGCTAGTTTAAGTCAAGCCATAGCCCAGGTAAAACAAGTAATAGATAACCTCGAATTGCCAGAAGGTGTGAGTGTTTTACCTAGCGCCGCAGCCGAATCAAATCAGCAATTGCAAAGCTCACTGCAACTATTAGGTGGATTAGCAACATTCCTTGTATTTGTAGTTATGGCAGTGCAATACAATTCCCTGATCGACCCATTGGTGATTATGTTTACCATTCCGTTAGCACTAGCGGGGGGAATTTTCGGTCTTTATATTACTCAAACTGCCATTGGTGCAACTGTGATAGTTGGTGCAGTCTTGTTAGTAGGTATTGTGGTTAACAATGCCATCATCATGGTTGAGTTAGCCAACCAACTTCGAGAACGAGACAATATTGATCGCAAAACTGCAATTTTACAAGCTGCGCCACAACGTTTACGGCCTGTACTCATGACTACTATTACCACCGTTTTAGGTATGTTCCCCTTAGCATTGGGAATTGGCGAAGGCTCAGAATTTCTCCAACCATTGGGCGTAGTTGTGTTTTCAGGTTTGTCATTAGCAACTGTATTAACACTGTTTATTATTCCGTGTTTTTATACATTGCTGCACGATGTTTTAGATTTTGGCTGGATTCAACCAATATTAACCAAGTTGGATAAATGGAAGAAAAGGTATTACTAAATCAAGGCTAGAAAATAAAATGAGAAGTAATAAGTAAAAAGTATTATGTTGGTTTTATGCGAATGGACTCATGGCTATATAAGTAGAAAAGTGCAAATAAACCGAACTATGTAACGAACAGTAAAGTGGCTAGAAAACCTCTTTCCTCCTGCCCTCTGCCTCCTGCCTTGTCATAACGACAATTTTTAACACCGACCTACTTATAACAGATAAAACTGCTGTGAATTCTATTCGCGCTTGTTCCTTAAATTGCTCACAACTGATTTTGAGTGAACCTCTAATATAAGACAAACTTGCGGATAATTTTACTCTGAAAATGCAACCGACGTAAGAAGACAGTAGTTAAGAAAATTTTCCAAACCATTGGCGAGAATGCCGATTTGTTTAACATCATCAGAAAGTCAGGAAAATTTTTCTGCTTCAGTTCTACAAAAGCCCAATGTAATATCAAATATCTTCTTATATCTGGCATTTTGGGAATATCATGGCGATGCTTTTCATTAACTAAAGCATGAATTTTTTCTTTGATTAAAATATTGGTATCTAACCGCTTGGATACAGAGAATTTATGATTATAAGCACCTGTCCAAATCGTCCGATAAGCTAAACATTGATTGATAAAAATCGCATCCCCAAATTGGGCAATGCGTAGCCAAGAATCGATGTCATCACAGTTAGCATCAAGTTGGGAATCCCAGCCTTCTGTTTGCCAAAAAGCATCCCGACTACAAGCAACTTGTACAGGTGTCCCAAAGGGCAGTAATTCCAAAAGCATTCCATAGTGAATATCGGCTTGGGGAACGGAAAAAGCTAATCCAGGCCCAAGGTGAGGGGTACGACTGAGTTCTACTTCCTGTTCATCTACCTGCGCCGCTACACAAGAGCAAATCACGGCACTCGGACAAAGAGCGATCGCCTTGGCCATCTCTTCGATACAATTGGTAGCCAAATAGTCGTCATCATCCAAAAATTTAATCCAGTCGCCACTAGCTTGATTGACTCCTGCATTCACCGTGGCTGCATGACCTTTATTTACCTCATTTCGATGGTAAATTACTTTATTACCTAAGCTTTCTACGTAGGCTTGCGTCTCATCAGTAGAACAATCATCAGCTACAATCACTTCGCAAGGAATTGTTTGGTTGATAGCAGAATCAACGGCTCGGCGTAGTAAGCTTACGCGGTCATAGGTAGTGATCACGACGCTAAATTTCATAAATATCACACCTGTAGCAAAGCTTTATGCAATATAGCTTTCATTTTTCGATCTGTGGGATCGGGGAAAAAATTATAAATCTCACATATCACTAGACTGAAAGCAGATTCTCGACTTATTATGGATGATTGTGAGTTTTTCACCAGATAGGCTATGAACGCTCAAGAGATCATCCGCTCCATAGAAGCGGAACAACTAAAATCTAATTTGCCCAACATTTATGTGGGCGATACAGTCAAAGTCGGCGTAAAAATCAAAGAAGGCGAAAAATACCGCGTACAACCCTACGAAGGCGTTGTCATTGCTAAACGCAACGGTGGTATTAACGAAACTATTACCGTTCGCCGCGTATTTCAAGGCGTAGGCGTAGAGCGAGTGTTTTTATTGCATTCCCCTCGCATCGACAGCATCAAAGTTATCCGTCGTGGTAAGGTGCGGCGTGCTAAACTGTACTATCTGCGCGATCGCGTTGGTAAAGCCACCCGGATCAAGCAACGTTTCGACCGTCCTTTGTAATTTTTTGCTCAGGGTATGAGAGAAATCTCAATTAACAAGCGGCTTTTGCCGCTAAGTTGTTTCCCCGACAAAAATCATGTACAATAAGAATCGCAATTGCGTTAAACTAAATAAAAGTTCAGCGCAATCACCGAATCAAAACCAACCTGTGCGCTCTTAGTTCAGTTGGTAGAACGCAGGTCTCCAAAACCTGATGTCGGGGGTTCAAGTCCTCCAGGGCGCGCTCGCAAGCAAAAAATAAAACCCGAAACAGTAGCACTTCTACTAATACAGTAGTTAGTGCTTATGATTTCGGGTATAATTGTTTGATAATTAAGAATTTTTTGCGGCAAATAGGCAGGATGGAATCAAAGCTGTAAAAGTAAAATCAAAATTAGCAATATACAGCTGTACAAGAAACGGGGGGATAAACAACAGTGGCTAAAAAAAGTGAAGCTGAATTGCCAGAAAACACTAGTGGATTAAACTTGCAAAACTTCATTCAAGGGACGAAAGAAGAACTTGAAAAAGTAGTTTGGCCAAGTCGAAGACAGCTAGTGAGCGAATCAGCAGCCGTCCTGTTAATGGTGACACTCTCCGCATCTTTGATTTATTTGGTGGATGGATTGTTTGCTTGGGCGGCAAAACAGGTGTTCTGATGACTTTTGCAACAGACGACCCACTTAACTCAAATTTGCAGTCAGAGGAAACAGCAGAAGCGGCGCTCAAAGAAGCGCGGTGGTATGCGGTGCAAGTAGCCTCCGGCTGTGAAAAACGCGTCAAAACAAATTTGGAACAACGTATCCAAACATTTGACGTTGGAGACAAAATAATTCAAGTCGAAATCCCACACACACCAGCGGTAAAAATCCGTAAAGACGGGAGTCGCCAGCACACAGAAGAAAAAGTTTTTCCTGGCTATGTGCTAGTACGGATGGTACTGAATGACGATACATGGCAGGTAGTGCGTAACACCTCTCATGTCATTAACTTTGTGGGTGCAGAACAAAAACGTGGCAGTGCTAAAGGTCGTGGTCACGTTAAACCAGTACCTCTGAGTTACTCAGAAGTAGAGCGTATATTCAAACAAACCGCCGAACAAGAGCCAGTTGTCAAAATTGACATGGCCACAGGTGATAAGATAATCGTGCTTTCTGGGCCATTTAAGGACTTTGAAGGCGAGGTGATTGAAGTCAGTCCAGAGCGAAGTAAACTCAAAGCCTTGCTCTCGATTTTTGGCCGAGATACACCAGTGGAATTGGAATTTAATCAGGTAGAGAAACAGAGCTAAATACAGATGGCGAAAAAAGTAGTAGCGGTCATTAAACTGGCCCTGAACGCTGGAAAAGCCAACCCAGCACCGCCAGTAGGCCCTGCATTGGGTCAACATGGCGTTAACATCATGATGTTCTGCAAAGAGTACAACGCCAAAACAGCCGACCAAGCTGGTATGGTAATCCCTGTAGAAATTTCGGTTTATGAAGATCGGAGTTTCACATTTGTACTCAAAACCCCGCCAGCATCAGTATTAATTCGCAAAGCAGCGAAAATCGAAAGAGGTTCCAACGAACCCAACAAAAAGAAAGTTGGCTCAATTACTCAAGCACAATTGCGAGAAATTGCCCAAACTAAATTACCCGATCTCAATGCCAACGACATCGACGCGGCAATGAACATCGTGGCCGGAACCGCTAAAAATATGGGCGTAACCATTACTGAATAGTACAAAAAGGCAGGAGACCGGGGGCAGGAGGCAGAAGTAAATAGTAGAACTTCATACTCCGCACTCATACTTCGGCTTTGCTCGGTGTAAAGCACTTAGCATTTAAAAAACTATCGGGGGAGAAGCCAAGCTTCGCCAATGACCCCAGGAGAAAAAAATGGGAAAAAAATTATCACGTCGCTTGCGAGAACTGCAAGCAAAAGTAGAGGATAGGGAATATTCACCCCTAGAAGCTTTAACACTACTCAAAGAAACAGCAACAGCTAAATTTGCTGAAGCCGCAGAAGCGCATATCCGGTTGGGAATTGACCCCAAATATACAGACCAACAGTTGCGGACAACGGTAGCACTACCCAAAGGTACAGGACAAATTGTCCGGGTAGCAGTTATCGCTAGAGGTGAAAAAGTAACAGAAGCAAGTAACGCTGGTGCTGATATTGTTGGTTCCGAAGAACTGATTGACCAAATTCAAAAAGGCATGATGGACTTCGATAAACTGATTGCTACACCAGATGTCATGCCACAGGTAGCCAAACTAGGTAAATTGCTAGGCCCCCGTGGTTTGATGCCGTCTCCCAAAGGTGGTACAGTAACATTTGACGTTGCAGGTGCGATCGCCGAATTCAAAGCTGGTAAATTAGAATTTCGGGCTGATCGTACTGGTATTGTCCATGTTATGTTTGGTAAGGCAGGTTTCTCGCCAGAAGATTTATTAGTCAATCTGAAGGCCTTGCAAGAAACAGTTGACCGCAACCGTCCTTCAGGAGCAAAAGGTCGCTATTGGCGAACCTTCTATATATCTGCTACTATGGGGCCTTCGATTAAAGTTGATATCACCGCTTTACGGGATTTAAAACTTACCGAAGCTGCTTAATTTTTAGTCATTAGTCATAAGTCAAGGGTCATTTATTAGAGATAAACGGCAAAAGACAAGTGACTAACGACAAAACTAAATAATCCAAACCGGAGACAGCAGGTGCCAATAGCTTAATATCCTGCCGAGGTAAAAATTCTCATTAGCTGAAGTCCTACCTAAAAAGTGTAAGTGCTACAGCGTCAAGAGTTTTGCTGTGAAACCCCGGTTGAAGAAATCGGGGTTTATTGTTTTGGGTTACTCACAACTAGAACACACAAGCAGGGAAATCACTGATTTTGCCCTTGGAGGTGAAACAAGATGGGTCGAACGTTAGAAAACAAACAAGAAATAGTTGCTGACCTCAAACAATCTTTGAGTGAGTCAACTTTGGCACTTGTAATTGAATACCAAGGGCTAACAGTTGCCGAAATCACAGATTTGCGGCGGCGGTTGCGTCCGACTGGCACTACTTGTACAGTTGCCAAAAATACCTTAATGGGTATTGCCATTCAAGAGGATGAAAAATGGCAACCACTGTCAGAGTTGCTCAAAGGTTCTTCCGCCTTTTTGTTAGTCAAAGAGGACTTCTCATCAGCAATTAAGGCTTACCAAGACTTCCAAAAAGCCACCAAAAAAACAGAAATGCGTGGCGGTGTCATGGAAGGCCGCTTGCTAAGAGAAGCCGATGTCAAGGCTCTAGGTGACTTGCCATCCAAAGAACAACTCATGGGTCAAATTGCTGGCGCTATCAACGCTTTGGCAACAAAAATTGCTGTGGGTATCAACGAAGTTCCTGGTGGCTTGGCGCGGGCTTTACAGGCTGTGGCCGAACAAGAACAAGGAAGTTCGGCTGAATAGTCAAGAGTCAATAGTCAGTGATAATGACAAATGACAAATGACAGATCACTAATAACTAATCAAACATTACAGGAGTTACATCCATGTCTGCAACAACCGATGCTATTTTAGAACAGTTGAAATCCTTGAGCTTGCTAGAAGCTGCTGAATTAGTTAAGCAAATTGAAGAAGCTTTTGGCGTAAGTGCTGCTGCACCCGTTGGCGTAGCTATTGCTGCTCCTGGTGCTGCTGCTGCACCTGAACCAGTAGAAGAGAAAACTGAATTTGACGTAATTCTAGAATCTGTTCCTGCTGACAAGAAGATTGCCGTACTGAAGATTGTCCGGGAATTGACTGGTCTAGGTCTGAAAGAAGCAAAAGACTTGGTAGAAGCTGCACCCAAGGCTGTTAAAGAAGCTATTGCTAAAGATGCAGCTGAAGATGCTAAGAAGCGAATTGAAGAAGCTGGTGGTAAAGTGACTGTGAAATAGTACAGTTTCAATACTAGTGTTGAAAAAAGAAGCCCAAAATAGGCTTCTTTTTTTGTATTAGATTCATATTTTTCTCTGGTGGTTTTCAGTCAGATAAGCACTGATAATTTCAAGATCATGAGCTTGGGTTCGTGGCTATTTCATCTGAGAATAATCCGATTACGTCCTTCGGCCTTTGCTGTGTAAAGCGCTTTATCGGCTGCCACAATCAAATCGGAAGGAGACAATTCCCATGTAGGAATTAAGGTAGCTACGCCTATGCTCAGGGTGACATACTCATTCACAGCAGAAGCATCGTGAGCAATTTGTAAATTTTGGACACCAGATTGCATGATTGTCGCTACATGAAATGCACCAGAGGCATGAGTATTTGGCATAACTACAGCAAATTCTTCACCCCCGTAACGTGCGACTAAATCGTGATGTTTTTGGGCATTTTTGCTCAAAACAGCACCGACCTTTTGTAAGCAAACATCTCCAGCTGGATGACCATATTGATCGTTATAAAATTTGAAATAATCGATATCACATAAAATTAATGACAAAGGAGATTCCTCCTGTGCCAGATTAATCCACTGTGTATTGAGATATTCATCAAAACGACGGCGATTAGCAAGACCTGTTAAGCCATCAACATTAGCAAGTTGCTGTAAAGCTAGATTGGCTGCTTCTAATTGTTTGTATACTTGAGCTTGCTGTAGCAGACGACGTAAACGCTGGCGTAAAACTGCCCAATGAATTGGCTTAGTAACATAATCAGATGCTCCTGCTTCAAAGGCACGGTCAACAGACTCGGCATCATCCAAACTGGTGATCATTAATATCGGTGTGCGTTCCCATAATTTGGAGATAACAGTGTTGCCCGTAGCCGAGTCAGTATCAAGGTTTGCCAGTGCTGACATCAGGTTATTTCTGGCAATTTGGAGCAAGTGCTTACAACAAGTAAAGCCATCCATTACAGGCATAATTGCATCTAGCAATACTATGTCTGGTTTGACAGTCTCATAAGCATCTAAACACTGCTTACCGTCTGCAACCTCAACAACTCGATAGCCTTCTTGTTCCATAGCTTCACGCAAAAGCAGGCGGATGGTCTTATCATCATCAGCCACCAGAATTACTGGAGGTTGTTTAGGAAGAGAAAATGGGCTTAAGCCTGACATGAATTGCGTTCCACAGAAAATGAAAGTATCGACGAGGGGGAAACTTGAGAAAACCTGCATAACACAAACAAATAGCCAATGAGCAAGATTTTATGACAGTAAATCTTACTGGAAGGCAACTAGCTGGAAGTTTATGACCGCAGCAAAAGTTGGAGATACAGTAACGGTCTGAGTTGTACAGGATGTCTAAACTTAATGCTTGTTAGCACCACTATCTGATGCCACAAACTATCTGACTGGCAACTAAGGCGGCGATCGCATAAAAGCTCAATCAAGGCTATAAATTTTATACCCAAGCTGTCTAACTGCACAATCAATTTTTTCTGGTCAAAAGAATATTTAATGAGCTTCAGCAAAGAAAAGTTTGGATAAATCTGTTTCATAGACAATTTACTGAAAAGGGAAAGGCAATTTTTAATTGGCTAGATCTGGCTTTAGAAGGAAGTCTTATATTTATATTTCCCTAGTGATAAAGTGTAATTACTATTTTGAGCAAAACTTCAAATCTACACTATGGTTATTAAGCTCTAAAGTGACTTTAGACACATACTGAGGATATTCTCAGCAATTACAGAATATTGCCCAGCAAATAGCTAAACCTAAATCTGGCGATCGCTTGACTGTTTTTTATTTATACATATTGTTAAACTTAACCCATTTCAATTGACGGGTAATTACATAAAATACGTGAGGTTAATATCAAGTTGTATAATAAACTTTATTGTTGAGCGGCTAATTAACTTGAGAGTTACGTAAAATTCCTGATTTCGTTCTGAATCATTTATGTGAAATACAAAACATAGATATAGCTTTCAAAAAATCCTCATTTACTGCTTACAATATATAAAGGTACTATTTAGGAAAAATTTATTTAACTAATTTGATTGCATTTGAAATTTTTCCAGAAAATAATTTAAATTAACTCAAGTACAGCTATGCCAGACTCTTTAATGTATCAACAAGATAATTTTGTGGTGTTAGAGACTAATCAACCAGAACAATTTTTGACAGCATCAGAATTATTTGAAAAACTAAAAACAGTTTTACAAACAATTAATTCCCAAGATTTACCGCCAGATCTACAAAATATTGATTCTTTGGAAGCTCAAGTTCAATATCTCATTGATACTAGTTGTGAGTTGGATATTGGAACTGGACAATATTTACAGTGGTATGCAGTGAGATTAGAAAAGTAATTAGTGTGATGGGATTTAAAGTATTCCTAAATGTTTGGCTAATTTTGGATGTCAGTAATATCTTTAGTCGTTACACCATCATAGGTCTCAGTGTTATAGCTTGCACCAGCCTCGATCAATAATCTTATCGCTTCTAGGTATTGATTGACGGCTCATTGAATAGTCTGATTAATAGAAGACAGACATCATACTTACAAATAGATTACTTAAAATATCAGCGATCGCACAGTCAATAGCTAATAATTAATATTTATTGCTATTGACTATTGAGCATTGACTATTGATTAGTAACTAACGCTAACTCAATTTTATCTTCAGCTGGCTGAGTGATTTTAATTTCTACTCCAGGGCCAAAATAGCTGGTCATTTTTTCTTGTTTTTCTTGCCAAACACTAAGGGGGATGAAAGGAGAATCAAATTCTAAAATTAAGGTATAAGCGCCATTAGTATCTTCTTCTCGTAACCCGGTAACTATTGGTCTTTCTTCATCAGAGGGACTCAGACGTAAGTAAGAGAGTGCTGCATCTAAGTGAGCATCTTGACCGTAACAATAGCGGGTAATGTCTTTGCGAATTTTATTTTGAGTGATAGTTGCTTGCTGCTGCCGCAGAAATAATACTGATGGTGTTGTAGTTTGGCTGAAGGGTATTGGGTTAAGTTCATTGGCTTTGAGTGCCAGTCCTCCCAACAACAGCGGAAAACCGTAAAAGAAGCCGACAAGATTTAATGTGGCATTATTAGCAGCATAGGCGATGAAGCCGACAAGAGTTAATATGCCACCAACAGTTAAACCTATAGTTCCCAAAGATATTTTGCGTAACATGAGCCGAAGATAATATTTATTAACACATTAGTTTTATTATCATCGGCTATGTGTAACAGATTAGGGAAGCCCAACAAATTAAAACTTAGTTACTTGATGCATAACAACTCATCTGGTGAGATGGTGACAACTTTTGACTGCTTGATCAAGCTTCACTTTGTTTTGCGTTAACTTTAAACTGGACTATAGTTAAAAATTGGCAGACAAACAATGGATTTACAAACTATCAAAGACCGAATTGCCGTAGTTCAAAGCAAACGCGACTATCTTTTAAGTCTCTTAGAACAGCCAAACTTGGGAACTTTGAGAATCGATGTCAATCAGGCTTTAGAAGAACTGGATGATTTAATAGATGAATATAGACGCACTATTCCACAAACAGGAAATAATTAAGCTGCACTAAAAATTGCGTCGGTAACTCTGATAACTAAGAGTTTTACCGACGCTTCTGAATAACACAACATTAGTAACTCTCCAGAACGAACCCAAGCTTAAGTCAATCTGCCATTAATTTCCTGGCCATATTTATCTTGTCAGTTCACTATTTCCTTTACGGTGTCCTAACTGTCTGACTAAAGCGATGAGTTCAGTTGTCGATACGTCTTTCTTGCAAAAATCGTCAAAGCTAGTCATTCCGATTGCGCGTGGAGAATTCCCCTCTTCTACGGAGGAGTAAGCGAGTATCTGAGTATGGGGAGATATGGCTTTAATTTGACTAGAAGCACTCCAACCATCCATGATTGGCATCTGTAAATCTAAAACAATCACATCAGGCTGGTAGCGTTTCACCATTTCTATAGCTTCTTGACCGTTACTCGCTAACCCAACAACTTGCATATTCTCTTGACAAGAGAAAGCTAATTGTAGGGTTAAACGAGTCAATTCGTGGTCATCAACTACAAGAACGCGTAAGGCAGAAGACTCACAGGAGAGCATTAACATTCAAGGGAAGAAAAAAATAGTGACAATAATGTTTATAGTTTATGAGAGCGAGTACCGACAATTACTCTATCTTATGGTTGAATCACTACTTTTTTCCCAATTAATTCATCTAGATAAAATGCGGAAAAATTAAACTTTACTAAAAAAATCAAATTTTTCCTAGCTATCAGTGTAAGAAAGACTCTTTTGTGAATCCAGCAAGTTTGGAGTTCCCCCTGTAGAACGCAGTGCCATATTCATAAAACTTATTTGTGAATTAGCTTCTGGACAATCATCACCAGGACGGCGTTGTGTGTAACTACCATCAGCTTGTAATTCCCAGGCTTGGCGATTGTCTGCCAACATAATGCCCAAGATTTCTTGCAAATCTTTAGCAATATCTTGATCTTTAATTGGCGTAATTACTTCTACTCGCCGATCGAGGTTCCGGCGCATCCAGTCAGCACTACCGATATAGATTTCTTCTTGACCATTATTGTAGAAATAATATATGCGGGAGTGTTCTAAAAAGCGACCGACAATGCTGATTATGCGAATATTTTCACTAATGTCTTTGAGTCCTGGACGTAAACAGCAAATCCCTCTAATAATCAGGTCGATTTGCACGCCAGCACGGGAAGCTTCGTACAAGGTGGCGATGATTTGTGGATCAACAAGAGAATTCATTTTGGCAACGATGCGTCCAGAAAACCCTTTTTGTACATTGGCGATTTCGCGCTGAATTAAAGACAAAAAGCGATCGCGCATATTCACAGGTGCAACTAATAATTCTCGATAAGATTTTTGTCGTGAATAACCAGTCAGAAAATTAAACAAATCTGTGATATCAGCGCCTAATTCTTCACGACAACTAAACAATCCTAAATCGGTATATAGTCGTGCAGTTTTTTGATTATAATTTCCAGTACCAATATGTACATAGCGACGCATTCTATCTTTTTCTCGGCGCACTACCATAACGGTTTTGCAATGGGTTTTTAAGCCAACTAACCCATAGACAACGTGAACTCCTACCCTTTCTAAACGCCTTGCCCAATAAATATTATTTTCTTCATCAAACCGGGCTTTTAATTCGACCAATACTGATACTTGTTTACCATTTTCAGCCGCAGCAATTAAGGCGTTAACTATTGGGGAATCACCGGAAGTGCGGTAAAGGGTCATCTTGATAGCTAATACATTCGGGTCATGGGCTGCATGGGTAATAAAACGTACAACTGTTGCCGAGAAAGATTGATAGGGATGGTGGACAAATAAATCCTTTTCCCTAATCACGGCGAAAAAATCTTTGCCTTCTTCCATCTCCAAAACATCTTCATCTATATGCGGTTCGCGCAACCGTTGCAAACGAAGAGGGACAACAGACTGACGGGGTGGATCTTTAAGTTCTGGTAAGGGCAAAGCCATAAAATACATCAAGTCTCGCAGACCCAATAAACCATCTACTTCATAAACATCGCTATCTGTTAAATCTAAATCTTGTAATAACCTTGCCCGAATTGGTTCTGGAGTCTGGGATTGGATTTCGATTCTAACAGGACTACCACCGATGCGGCGTTTGCGTAGTTCTTGTTCAATAGCTAACAGCAAATCATCGGCTTCATCCTCTTCCAGCGCTAAGTCAGCATCACGGGTAATGCGGAAGGGGTGATATTCCTGGATATTCATCCCTGGAAATAAAGCATTTAAATTATGGGCGATCGCCTGTTCTAAAGGTACACCTGTCCAGTTGGCTGGTTGTCCATTTTCTTGAATGCCTAATTCTGGTGGTAAAGGCAAAAATCTTGGTAGTACATTAGGAACTTTAACTCTGGCAAAAAATTCTTCCTCAGTATCTGGGTTTTTGACGACAACTGCCAAATTTAAACTGAGATTGGAAATGTAAGGGAAAGGGTGGCTAGGGTCAACAGCCAAAGGAGTCAAAACCGGAAAGATTTGTTCTTCAAAATAATTATCTAAATAAGTCCGCTGTTTCTGATTTAAGTTGATGTAATCAACTAGATGAATGCGGTGCTTCGCCAATAGTGGACGCAGGACTTGTTCAAAATGTTGATGCTGTTGGGCTACTTGCGGGCTAAGATTTAAGCGAATATCGTCTAGTTGTTGTTGCGGGGTACGGCCATCAGGAGTTAACTGAGTAACTTTTGCTTCTACTTGCTGCTTTAAAGCGGCAATCCGCACCATAAAAAATTCATCTAAATTAGAACTGAAGATTGCTAAAAACTTCAGCCTTTCTAACAGTGGTGTGCGTGAGTCGCAGGCTTCGTGCAATACTCGATGATTAAATTCTAGCCAGCTTAACTCTCGGTTGAGATAGTATTGTGGATCGTTGAGATTGATGGGATTGGGGCTTTTTTTAGATTTCGGCATGAGGATCTGCGGGTAGCCAGAAGTAGCCCACAGGAGTGGAGAACAATAAACATAGTAGTGGAAATCAGTTAGAGACGAGAAGCAGCTTTTTTACAAAAGTCAGACAAGTTGAGATTGACCTGATGAGAGTGAAGCAAAAAACTTTATTTTTCCTTAATTTCTTTAGCTGCTGTCGAAATTGGTAATTGCAGATTTTGGTCGTAGACAAACTCGTTGCGGATAGTGACATCGCGTTTAGGGAGAGTATCGCTACTAGCGATCGCATCTTGTGGCGGAACGCGTAATGTATAATTGCCAACAGGAACACCATCTACACGATACAGACCAAATTCGTCAGTCATCGCCGATAAAACTTCTGTACCAGCAATATTGACTAGTTCTACCCGCACATCAGACAAAGGCTGGCCTGCAACATCGGTAATTCGACCAGCTAAACCATATTCTAATCTGGCGGCAAAATCTACATTGGTAACACCTGCCATCCCCACCTCAGCCACTCTGCCTGTTTTTGGTAAGGTAAGTTCTACAGGTAATTGATCTGGGTCAACTTCTACTCGATAAACACCCTCTGGTAAACCACCAACAAAGAAGTTACCGCTAGAGTCTGTTGTTGCACCACCAACAGGCTTGTTGTGGTTATTGATTACCCTGACACTAGCCCCTTGTAAGTCATAACCTTTGTTTTCACCTTGGACAGCAATACGTCCAGCGATCGCACCCCGTTCCTTACTCAAAGAGTTAAAGCTACTCGGAATAGCCCTACCACCAGCAAAGGATAAGTCTGATACTAATGATACGGTCAGGCGATCGTCATTAAATCCGCCAAAAGCATTTCTTCTCCCAGCAAAGGGAATACCTTGATATTCAACTCTGGCAAATAATCCTGGTAGTACTTGCATACTAGCACCAACAATCGGGCCAAAATTCCCCTCACGGTAAGCCAGTCCCATTCGCCAACTCAGTTGTCTAATATTTGGAGGATTATAGTTTAATGCTGCTGTATAGCGAGTAGCATAACTACCACCAAAATCAGTACCTAAAGAAACTTGATAGTTGCGATTAAAGTCATAAATTAGACCGGTAGTGTATCTATCACCAAAAGTATTAAAAGATAGTCGTGCCGCACGATTTACTTGATAATAAGCATTGAATAAATACTGCCCATTAATATCAGGCCTACCGTTTAAAGATAAACGACCAAAAGGTCTTAAAGAGAAAGTAGGCGATATATATTCATTTGTATCACTACCGCTTTTACGACTACGTGCTAGAAACCCTAACTGAAAATTATTATTAAATCGATAACTTACTTCGGCACTATGGTTAAAGAACTCACCAGAGTTTTTCCCATTCCGATATCCATTAGGATAAGATTGGGAGTTAGCTGTAATATCTAATTTTCCTAATTGAATATCTAAATCTGTATTGTAAGCTAATTTACCAAACGAATTACCTACACTAGCAGATAAAACAACAGGATTAGCTACTCGCCAAATTAATCCAGCTTGGCTCTGTAATGTGTTAGGAATAGCTTGTAAAGAACCTTCAAAAGTTAAATTGTTAGAAAGACCTTGACGAACTTGATAAAAACCTGCAAATTGACCAGCCTCAGTACCATTATTATTATCAAACAAAGAATTCTGTACTAAATTTCCAGTTAAACCTACACCAGCTAATTGAACATTCCCACCTGCTGGCAGTAATAAATCAGAAGAATTAATTCTTACAGAACGAATCTCACTAGGAACGTTCAGATTATTCCGATCAAAAACTAAAACTTCAATCTGGTTATTTTGCCCAACTGGTAAATTAACATCAACAAATTCGTATCTACCATCAAATCCAACCTGCTGCTGTGCTACAACAACTCCAGAAACTCTAAGTTGCACAAAACTAGCGGCTGGAACTACACCTTGGAAAGTTTGTAAAGGTCTAGAACGTCTAGGTAATAACTCATTGGCACTGTTAGTTTGATTAAAGCGATTAGTTGGTATATTGGTATAACCGAATTGCGCTCCTGTCAAATTCAGACTATTGACTAATGGGTTAATACCAATTTGTTGCCGACCGACTTGATAAAGAAATCCACCATTGCGTTTATAGTAAAAATATTCAGATAAATCAGGAGAGTTTTCAAAATTATTATTGACCCGTACCCGCCATAAACCACCTGCTAATCTGCCACCCA
Source organism: Nostoc sp. LEGE 06077 (assembly GCF_015207705.1). GTDB lineage: Bacteria > Cyanobacteriota > Cyanobacteriia > Cyanobacteriales > Nostocaceae > Nostoc_B. Next base: position 36,056 of record NZ_JADEWI010000021.1, on the reverse strand, counting down.
GTAGTGTAGTACTGCGTAAGTTTACATCCCCAGCATTACTAACAATATTTAACTCTTGCCTTAAATTAGAAAATCCGTTGAGTGGGGCAAATACATCTGGTTGTAAGTTGACTGCTTCACTTGTATATGCTGTACCATCACCACGCCAAGGTAAATCAATAATTAAAGCTAGATCCAAAGAGTTAAATTCAATATTTGAAGACAGTTTATCTCTAATAAAGGCATCACTAATATAGTTAACACCTTTGAAGTTTTGAATGTCATCTTCAGCCAGATTAATTGCGCCTAAAGGCGTGTTTAAATATGTATTATTATCTTTTGTCTCAACTGTAATACCAGCAAGTTTAGCAAAATCATCCAAAGGCAACAGTAAAGTATTTCCTTGACGGATAACATCTAAGTTACCTACTTCTCTCCTGTTAATGATTACCCCAAGCAATAAATTTTCTAAATTTGAGCTTGCTGTTTGAGTGAAAGTTATGCGTGAGTTATCATCTACATTTAATATATTCGTGCTGACATCTACCCCTTGTTTCTTCGGCTGTACTTCAGCCGGGTTAGTATTGAGAGGTTTTTGAATTGATTCTGCTGATGAATTTGGCGCAGGAGTGGGGTTAGTTGCAGTTTTTTGTGGAACCTGTGGATGAGATGGTTGTTTTGTTAAAAACGCTGATAAATCTTCCGATTTTTTTGATGTTTGGGTGGTACTTGGAACTTCCGCAGGTACATTGGCAACTTTATATTGAACTGATGAATGAGGGGGTTGTTTGGTTAAGAAACTAGCTAAATCATGAGAATTTATCGAAGTTTCAGTAATTGCTTCAGTAGATGCAGTTGTACTAACATCAGGAAACTGTGACTGAGATGCTTGTTTACCTAAAAAAGTGCCAAAATCATCAGTACTCTCAGAAGCATCTTTGGTAGTTACTTCTGAGAGTGCTGTAACTGTTTGTGACCTTTGTTTAGTGACAAAAGTTGCTAAATCTTCTGGTGCTTTAGCCGCAATTGTAGTTGACGCAGAGGCTGTTGTAGTTTGACCTTGTTGTGGTTGTTTGGTCAAAGAACTAGTTAATTCTTCCGATTTTTTGGCAGCATCAGCAGTGCTGGCAACTTCAACTTTAGTATTTAGTGCCTGTGGTTGAGGTGGTTGTTTTAATTTTGTGGAGTCAGTCTCACTAGTAGCGACTTTAGCAGGTGGGGTGGTTCTTGTACGCTGAACTGATGCTTTTGGTTTGGTCTTTTTGTTGGGAGTTGTAGCCGCAACTTGAGTAGGTGCTTGAACTTTGCGTTGAGCAGAAGGTTGTAGTGTTTTTTTTGTTGTGGATGCTGAGTTATTAGTAGCTACAGCAGCAATTTCAGTAGGTGCTTTGACTTTCTGTTGAACTGAAGGTTGTGACGGTTGTTTTGTTAATGACGCTGCTGAGTTATCTGGTGTTGTTATAGCAACTTGAGCAGGTGCTTTGACTGGTTCACATTTCACCAGTTGTTTAGTCAATAAATCAGGAGATTCTTCTAATTGTCCTGAAATTGCATTAGTTGAAGCTACTTGTGCAGATATTGTAGCTGTTTTGCATTGATCTAGTTCTTTAGTTGACTTGTCTGGTATTTCGGGAATTCCACTAGTAAAGGAAATATCAGAGAGTACTGTACCTGACTTCTTCTGTGGAACTGATGCTTTATCAGAATTGTCCTCATCTGACTTGTCTGATATGTCGGGAATTCCAGTTGTAAAGGAAACATCAGCAAGTATTGTATCTGACTTCTTCTGTAATACTGGCGCTTCACCAGAATTACTCTCAGCAGAGGATTCCCATTCTTCTAAGCCATTGGTGGAAAACTCCGCTTCTGGTGTGGTTTCTGGCGGGATGGGGGTCGCTACTGTATGCCGTGCAGTTTTGTAGGCTGGGTTAGCATTATTTTTATCCGGCGCTGTAATAGGAGTATCTTGCGCGGGTAGAGTAGTAACTTCTGCTGGTGGTAAAGGTGGTGAAGCTTGGTAGATCATACTTGTATACAAATGCTGGTATGACAGCCTAAAAAAGTTCTAGGCTGGAAATTAATTGCAGAGACAGACAAGGTAAATAACTTAAAAAATTAGAGAATTTCGGTTGAGAACTGGCAAAATCTATATGATGTGAGGAGAGATTAGAAGATTACCAGAAGTGAGAAAACTGATGTTTAAAAGCTGTTTTATTTACTTCTGGATGTAACTGTAAAAGTAATGCCTTTATCAATTGCACCGCCATTCAAATCACCATTAACATCTAAAACATATTGACCAGGAGGCAGTTTTTTACTGATATTAAGGATTAATTGACGACGAGTACCAGGTAACACAGGCGTTGAAGGTAACATTCCAGCATCTAACACACCATCTGGTTTCTTATTTTTTTGTGCTTGCAGGTTAGCTATTTGCTTAGTAGCACTCGCACCAGGATATTTGTTAGCAGACCAGATTGCATATTGACCATTCATTCGCACATAAGCATTACCTTGGCTAGAAATGTCAAATGCAGCTTTGAGGTTATTGGCTTTACTATCAACCGAAATGGAATTGAGAACACCTACTTTCTTTATACTGCCAACATAAGCATAGACAGCAACACCAAAACGTCCCAAAACTCTAACTCCAGACCTGGGTTTTTTATCTTGGTCAGAATTGACTTCTTCAACAAAAATTAAAGCGCGGTGTTCTCCAGCTGGAGGTTTGACACGAGGACGAACTGAAAAACGCACGGTTTGGGTTTTACCAGGAGGAAGGGTAAAGGTTACAGGGTTGACGGTAATCCAGTTATCTAGAGATTGCTCACTTGATTTTACAGGTTGAATTTCATTTTTTTCGTCAATTGTCCAACCTTGGATATAAACCCTAAATGTTGCGGGTTGATTATCAACGTTAACGACACGAAAAACCTGAGTTTTGGCTTTTTTATCATCAAGTTTTAATTCAAATCTCGGTGGACTAACCCCTATTGAGATTGCAGAAGTATGGGGACAATTTAATGCTAATGTGCTTAGTGTTAATAGCGCAGTAGCTCCAATTTTATAAATGCTGTTAACTAATTTTTGCTGCTGATTCATTGGTTGATTGAGTGAAGATTTAAATCCCGGTAAAAGTGATAGTTAATGTGCCTGAATAAACACCGGGAATTTTGATATCGGAAAAGTCTAAGTTAAAGATAGCTCCTCCCTGTAGAATTCTCTTGGCAGAATTGGGATCTATAGTTGGGTTAATAGGAGTAATAGAAACTTTGATTTGTTCACTAATACCTCCTTTACTCAGACTATTAGTAGTTCCCTGATCTGAATTCAAACCATAACTAACAGATATTTGATTTTCATCTTGATTCGCATCAAGTTCTAGTCTCCAAATGTTTGAGACTGTACGATTCACTGTTGTAGTCAGTGAAGGTGCGGTTAAGGATGGACTAATTGATGATTTGCTGATTATGCCATCGTTGACTTGATTAGAACCTGCCGAAAAAATATCAGTGACTTCAATTTTGTCTAGAGTTAGGGTATTACCAGGTAAACCTAATTGCCCAAAAGTTTTGGGTTGAGCCAACAGAAATACAGACAAAAATGTACTGAGAAATAATAGTCGGTTCATCAGATGCTTACCCAAACTAATTCAGAAAATGACCTTGAGATAATAAGTTTCGGGAAGAGCAATTAAATTAATATGGTAATTTTGCTCTCAGCCATAACTGTTTATTTTTGGCTTTTGTTGAGAAACAACTCAAGGTCAAAATATATGATGTCTAAATACCCGTAGCTGTGATGGTCAAATATTCATTAGGATTAGAGTAAGTACCAGCTGATGAGGCGTTTGCGAAGTTAAATGTAAATGCTACAGATCCTTCAATGGGAGTTGCGTTCGTTACATCAAGCCCTGGTGCTGTCGCAGTTCCACCAAGTGCGCTGATTGTCACACCTACATTAGAGCTAGAGGCCGTATCACCACCAAGATAAAGCGTTCCAGTGGTGCCACCGTTAAATTCAACAGAGTGCTGAATCTGACCGTTACCACCAGTACTAGTACCCCAAATTCTATAAATTAAAATATCTCCTGTTGTGATATCTCCTGTAGTGGGAGTTAAAGTACCGTTAGGGGCAGGAAGTGTAGTAATAGTACCGTCTGAAGAAAAGAATCCATCAGTATCATTCACAGGTGCGGCAGATCCGAGATACTCTGCGCTAGTAGGTCTAAAAGTCAGGCTTTTGTAAGTTTGGATGTAAATAACTTCTGGAACTTCAACTTGGAGTGGAACATCAACAGAAACGGCTCTAGCAGGCGCAGATAATAAAGTATTCGCCAGAGAAACTGCGCCTAGAGTAAATGCTGCTAAAAAGAAGTTCTTTTTCATGGGGGCTAAATAATTACTCTTTAGAAAAAGATGACAAAATCAATGTAGCCGTTGTAGCAAAAATAGCACCTCAGAGAATTTACCAAAGTCTACGCATTTTACATATATTTCCCTTGTAGATAATTCTCTATAAAGCTACTGTAAAAATAGAAATTATTTATGCTAATTTCTGCCTAAGTATATCGATATAAACTTAATTAATATATCTTTGTCGACGGTGAAATTACTATTGTTAAGTCGGGTTATCTAGCCTTAGATCAAGCAGTTTATGAGTTAAAATTAGGAGAAAGATGTAAAGTTTTTATTAAATCAACTTCTAAATTGATAATGTAGACTCAATTTAATTGGCTCTTATGGAACTTTTTAGCCATAAAGTCTAGTAATCTACGATATTTTTAGCTATTAGTTAATGTTCTCAATAAATCTACTTAAGTAGATTTTGGTTGCAAGTATGTTTCAAGCTACTCGTCGTCGGCTGGCTATTTGGTACACTGCCGTAACAGCGGTGTTATTATTACTGTTTGCCAGTGGTGTTTATTTATATGTCCGTAGTACGTTGGTGGAGCGAATTGACGATACTTTAAATCATGTGGTGGAAATTGTAGAGCGATCGCTTGTGATTGAGCCAGTAAATAATGAAACTAATAAACACCGCATCAATGTAGAAGCCAGCTTTCGCAACAATGCCAATAATGTAGAGGATGACCACATTGACTTGGAATGGTTTAGTCCTACAGGAAAATTACTTTGGTCGACTTTATCAGAACCTCTCAATATCCCTATTCACGGTAATCATACTGGTGAAACAGTCCGTGTACCTAAACAAGACCAATGGGGAGACTCAGAACTATCGTTGCGTCAAGTAACCCAGCGCGTGGAATTTGGCCGACAAGTCTTAGGATATCTGCGTGTAAGTCATCCTTGGTTTGAAGTTACTAAACCCAGCCGCCAGCTAATTTTGGATTTAGCACTGGGGATTTGGTTAATGTTAGTATCTGTAGCTGCAAGTGGCTGGTTTCTTTCTGGGAAAGCAATGGAACCAGTAGGTGATTCTTATCAAAGACTCAAGCAATTCACCGCTGATGCTTCCCATGAACTGAGAAGTCCCATTACTTTAATTCAAACTAATGTGCAAGTCGCCCTGAGTGAATTAGAGTTAGTAGAAACAGAAGTGAGTACTTCTACCAACTATCGTCAGCAGTTAAAGGTAGTGGAACGACTGACACAACGCTTAGGTAAGTTGGTTAATGATTTATTATTTTTAGCACGACAAGATAGCGGTATCAGTAAAGATACATTCTCTCCTTGTCCTTTAGATGCCTTGTTGATGGAAGTTATCGAAGAACAGCAACTTCTAGCCAGTGAAAAAGGCATTGCTTTGAATTTAAACTTAGTTGATCCTCCTGTTGCTGACACTAGCCCCGAATTATTAGAAAATTGGTTCACACTAGCAGGTAATTGGGATCAACTCGTCAGACTATTGACAAACTTAATTAGTAATGCTTTACAGCATACTCCGGCTGGTGGCAAGGTAAACGTAGAGTTGGCACGCCAAGAAGGAATCAGCCGCGTTTCCAGAATGCGCGTTAGTACTGCTCAGTTACAAATTAAAGTAAGTGATAACGGAGTTGGTATTCCTACAGAAGCATTGCCACGTTTATTTGACCGCTTTTACCGGGTAGATCCTGCACGTACGCATAAAAAAAGTGGAAGTACAGCGACTGACAGTGCTACAGGTTCAGGATTAGGACTAGCGATCGCTCAAGCTATTGTTGAACATCACCAAGGTCAAATTCAAGTTGAAAGTACCATCGGAAAAGGTACAACTTTCATTGTCACTCTACCTATAACTCTAGAGTCTTAAATTTTAATCTATTGTTTACTGTAATATTAATAAATTTTTATACAAAAAGCCTGTTTGAGATAATCATCCACAAACAGACTAGACTTTTTTTGGCTTTTAATTAAGCTTGTTCCCAAAGCTCACGGATACGATCGGGGAGCCAGCCAGCAATTTCCTGAATCCGCTCTTCGGAAAGTTCGTCTTTGGTAGCAGAGAAGACAGCTTTAATTGCCTCATCTCGGTTTACTGTTCCGGGTAGTCCTCCTTCATTGGCAACTCTGGTAAGAAATAGATTGGAATCAATTCCAATTGGAGCCGGCCCTCTCAAAGGTTGACGTACTCGACTTAAGAATCTCACAATTGGATTGGTATCTTTCCAAAGTTCAGCAACTTCCATTTGGAGTGCTTTCTCGTCCGTAGGCACAGCTTCATGATGTAGCTCTGACTCAACGCGATCAATGGCATCTGTCGTCATTAAGTCGCGCATGACGCGAAACACAACTTCGCTAAAGTCTCTTGCGTCATACAAATCTGCAAATCCGGCTTTAACCATAACCTTTTCTAGGAAGGAGCGGTGTTCGTCGGCGATCGCAGTTCGAGAATCTTCAATCTCCGTTGGGTCAACTTCTGGAATGTTTGTTCTAAATGTTTGATCTGGCATTGTTTTTTGTGCTTCTTAATTTTGAGTCTTTATGCTTACTTATGTAAGGTCGCACAAATCAAAAACACTTAGTCTCATCCAGAAGTTCAAGATACTATCTATCCAAAAGTTAGAAATCTCACGAATAATATTCAGAGAGAATTGAAGAAATTGCTAGTTGGCTACCAGATAGGGTTCGCCAACTTTGGGAAGAAGCTTAGATTCTTCAATATAGCTGGCTAAAATTTTTGGGTTATGAATTGTAATTTACTTGCAATTTATAACTCAAGTCTTATTTATAAAATTTTTAATGCAATTGCTAATATCCCACTCTAGAAGTAATTTGATTCTTGATATTTCAACACTTTAGCTAGATATACAAAAACAAGTTAACAATTAAATTTAATGATTGTAAGTCCAAAAAAACCATTAAATCAGACTTATTAATAAGTATCATTTGTATTGAGCTTATATAAAAACAGGGAAGTGAATACATCAAATTTATGTTGATTAGCCTATCAAATCAATATAAATGTTATCGTCACCAACTAATACTAAAAGTGTTGAATTCATTTCTTTATAAAGTTTCCAGACAATTAATTCTCAATTTACTCAGGAGTTAAGAATGAATATGACTTATCAAAAATTACGCAAGTTTACTGAAATATTCGGCGCTGTTTGTGGAGGTTTATTGATTAGTGTACCTACGATTTCTCAAACAGCATTAGCTCAACAACCAACTTCTGTAACACCCCAGCAGTCTACGGTTAAGGTTAACCCTTGCCCTAGTATTTTTTATGAAGAGCCACACAATAGCCGAGTTGTCGTACCACAAGGATGTCCGCCTAATGCACTCACTCAACGACTAGCTAATCAAGGGCTTCTTCCTCGTGCAGGTGCTACGCCTACATCTAGTCCATACCAAACAGGTGTAGGTGGAGAAACACCCCAGGCTGGTGCTACTACACTTAATCCTTGCCCACGAGTTTTCTACGAAGAACCCTTCAACAGTAGAAATCTCGTACCACAAGGGTGTCCACCTAACGCTTTCTCACAAGGACAGCAACCGCAAGGGAACATTTCTAATCAAGGTGTACCTGTAACTCCGCAAAGTTCTACCAGTGGAACTATGACACCTCAAACTACCGTACCATCTCAAGGGGAAACATCTAGTCAAGGTGTACCTGTAAATCCGCCGGTTTCTACAGGTGGAACGACCACAAATCAAACCCCTTCAGCATCTCAACAACAAATGCCTAGTGCAACGATCGCTCTTGCTAATGGTAAAGTTGATGTGAATTTGATTAACGCTACTGGTGCTAGAGTAACTTACCAAGTTATTGGCGATACAGAAGCGCGATCGCTAGAAGGTAAGTCAAATGTGATGTTACAAGGTATCAGCGTCCCAGTTACTGTCACATTCCAACGCGAAGACGGCGGACTATTGTTAGTCACACCCCAAGCTTCTGCTGAACAATCAGGAATGTTAGAAGTAACTTTGAATGAAGCTACTGACTTAGCTCAAGATACTAAAGCTATGCGAATTCAACAAAACGGTTCAGTGTTCTTGAATTAGTTTGAATTGGGAGTAGGAAAAAAATCTTCAGGATATATAAACTCTGATATTGAGTATTTTCCTACTCCCCACTCCTACAAATTAGTACCTTCTGGAGTTGATGACTGAGGTAACAAAGGTTCAGGTTGAGGTACTGGTTGAGGACTCAACAATTGCTGCCAATTTCTGATTTGTTCTTGTGCTGTGTTGTAAGCAGTTGTACCTCTAGGAATCAACTGAGCAGTTTCAATGGCTTTGCTGAGATTAGAACTACTTTGAGAGCGAGCAATGTCTAGTAACTGTTGACTCCATTGGTCAATAGCGACATTTGCATCTAAGCGGAGGATATTACTACTTGGTACTTTATTGGCTAAACGAATTGCCTCAACTAACGCATCTGGTGTACCCACAACTGCAACTTCTCTAGCTTTTTTCCAGTTATCTTTAGCGCGAATTTGTCCTCGCCAATCATCGATAGCTGCTTGGGCTTCACCAGACAGCGCTCTTCCAGAAGATGCAATTGTTTGTGCTGCATTAATAGCAGCATTTAAATCTCCAGTTTGAGCTAAATCTCGCGCCTGATCTAAGTATGGCTGGTCTTGGATGCGTTGTACTTTAGCTGTCCAACTGTTAATTCTTTTGCGTGCTTCTGGGTATAATGCCCGACCCCGCCGAATTTGGCTGGCTTCGGAGATAGCGGCTTGCAAAGAGTTGATATCCTCTAGTAATGCTATTTGTTCGGCACGTTCTAAGTAGGGACGGTCTTCAATTGTCTCAACTTGAGCTTGCCAACGGCCTACTTCTTCTCTAGCTTCTGAACCACGCGGATTGTTAGAAGGAATCTGCTGGGCTTGAATGATTGCTGCGGCTAAATCGTTAATTGTACCTTGACCAGCTAATGTGCGTGCTTTTTCCAGGCGGGTGACATCGGCAATTTCCAGTTGCCAACGGTTAATTAACTGTTGTGCTTTGTTATAGTTGGCGCGGGAAGGATCAATTTCTTGTGCTTGGGCGATCGCTGTTTCTAAACTGGAAACTGTACCTAACCAAGCGCTTCTTTGGGCATCTGCTAAAGAAATAAAGTCTTCAATATCCGCTTGTAATTTGGTGATATCAGGAATTTGTCTGGCAATATCTAAGGCTGCATCTGCATCCCGTGCATCCATCTTAGCTTGCGCTAATTCCAACATTTTGCGACCAAATAAAGGAATCGACTCCTGGGCTTTTTGATAGAAATAGCTGTCTTTGCCAATCGATTCGGCAATTTTAATTGCTTCTAATAAGTTATCTACTACTTTGGTTTTTGCTAAACTATCAGCTTTATCTAACTTATCTCCATCTTCCCGCACCGATACAATCAATCGGTTGATTTGATCATACTTAGTACTTGACCAGTATTTGTTATCTACACGCAGTAATTTCGCTGCCAGCAGCGAGGCGGATTGCCAACGTCTTTGCTGCAATTCTTGTTGTACTGCTTGATAAAGTTCATCGGCTTTAGACCAAATAGATTCCCACTTGGCAATTTTCTCGTCAACTAATTTATATGCAGGCAAGTCTTGAGGAATTTTCTGGGCTGTGGCGATCGCTTCTTCTAAATCTCCCGCTTGAAAACTTTGATCGGCTAACTGTAAAATATCCCGCGACCAATCTTCCACAAACCGATCAATTTCTCCCCGCAGAGGATGGTTTTGTGGTAACTGTTTAACTAGGGCGATCGCTTGTAATAAATCATTGACTGTCTGCTTAGAAGCCGCTAACTGAGCGCAATGTAGCCGCACTGATGCACTAGCTAACGGCCAAAAAATAGATGGGCAGTTAGGGGCCGCAGGCAATTTCAGCAGCATTGCCATTGCGATAAACCCTATACTGCCAGGAATTAACGCTAACAATATCGACCATAACAACCAACTTTTCATCCAGCGTCGCAATGGTCTAGAACGTTTGCTGGGCGAACTGGTTTCGGCGGAATGATGATCTTTTATCGGTAATTCTTCCGAGTTATTTTCTGTTTGTTGCTTCACTGACTTAGAGTTAGAACCAGTAGCTGGGATGCCAAATGCTTGAGTTTCACCGATATTTGGTGTTCGGTTTGTGTGATCTGGCTCTCTGGCTCTGGCTGGAGACCAACCTTCTGGAATATCCCGCTCTGTCATCTCTCACACCAAAAATTTATTAAATAGCGATCGGCTCTAGGCCAAACAATTTTGGATTTTGGATTTTAGATTTACCCCACAGATAAATCTGGGGGCTGCTTGTACCATTAAGAAGCTCTATGTCAATAATTCGGTTGTTGCCATAGTAACTTTCTCATTGTTAAAAAGCTACTGTTTATCTGAACTTTCTCCTGGTATACCTTTAACCTTTAGAAAATTCAGTGTTATTTTATACTGTATTCTCAAACAGAAGATTCTGCTTGTAAATCAACAATCAACTGAGCTAATTGATCACTATTTGCCTCATAAACTCTGCCACAAAAATCACAAATAGCCTCAGCGCCATTATCTTTTACAATCATGTCTTGTAATTCTGCTTCCCCTAACATCTTAAGTGCGCCTAGCACTCGATCAAAAGAGCAACCACAATGAAAGCGCAACATCTGGGTTTCAGGAAATATCGACAAACCCATATCGCCTAAAAGATCACCAAAAATTTCTGGTAGTGTTTTACCTGCTTGCAACAATGGGGTAAATCCTGATAAGGCAGCCACCCGTGATTCTAAAGTTGCGACTAAGGCTTCATCTCTGGCGGCTTTTGGTAAAACTTGTACTAATAACCCTCCCGCAGCAGTCACTCCACCGGCACCCACGAATACGCCTAAAACCAAAGCTGAAGGTGTTTGTTCAGAATTTACTAGATAATGCGCCACATCATCACCGATTTCTCCAGACACAAGCTCTACCGTACTGGAGTAGGGATAACCATAACCAATATCTCGAACAACATAGAGGTAGCCACTGCCTACTGCACCGCCGACATCGAGTTTACCTTTAGCATTGGGAGGTAGTTCTACAGATGGGTTGCCTACATAACCCCGGACTGTTCCATCCAAACCTGCATCTACCAATATACCACCCAAAGGGCCATCGCCTTTGACTCGGATATTAATTCTTGAGCCTACACGCTTCATCCCGGAAGCCATTAATAAGCCCGCTGCCATCGTCCTTCCCATTGCTGCCGTCGCCACGTATGAAAGTTGGTGGCGCTGTCGAGCCTCTTCTGTCAAGCGCGTAGTGATGACACCCACTGCACGAATCCCACCCTCGGCTGCTGTTGCGCGAATTAACTGATCCGCCATGAAAAAACCTTACATTTCTTAACAACTTCACTTTTTCTATTCTAAGTTCTCAGCTACCATCCAGGTGAGTGGATGATAAGTAGCGATCGCATTTGCAATACTAGAAATACAATTCATTAAAAAGTCACATAAAAAATGCTAGGTAATTTTCAACAAAGTCAACTGCGGATAGAAATCGCAGCATCAGCCAGCGCCATTGGTGATAGCTTGCTACGTCCTGCACAATTAGAAAAATGGCTCTTAGGGCAACGTTTTAACCCCGGAATGCCAGAAGAAATTTATCCAGGATTCCAGTTTACAAGCTGGACTGGCCCCATCTCCATTCATCATCAAGTAGATGTAGCGCAATCTAATTGTCTACGCTTCCTACTCAGTGGTGGAATTGACGGCTTTCACGAATGGTACTGGGGCGAAGGTTGGGTACAGTCCCGCTTAGAAGGCATTTCGATGTTACCCATAAATTTAGGTCAAACCCTGAGTTTATTAAGCTTACGACAGTTTTTAGCTCAGGCAGAAAAAAGGTAAATAGTGAGATATGATGCGTCAAATTCTAGTAGTTTCAACCACAGCAGCAATCTTATTATCGTTAATGGCTATTTCTTCCGCCAATGCTGATAACCAAGAAGAAATAGATATTAACAGAGTGGTGGAACAGGAATCAGTAGGATAAATAAAACCCAACTACTCATACCCTGATAATTCCAATAAGGATAAAAAAGAGTTTGATAAAGTCAAACAACTATTAAAGCAAATGAAAGTTAAGGACGGTTTGAAATTAAAATCAATCAAACTTGTTTCCTACAGCGATTATATTAATTTAATCAGCGATTCTAATTTTGGCAAAATTGAAAATTACCAAGTACATCCAAACAGACAGATGTTTTTAGTGGAAATACATACAACTAATGGCTATAAACTGCCCAAACGAAGGGAATCAAAAATTTATGGTATCACTAAAAACAATCCCCCACTTGAATTTAAAAAAGCAATACTTTACCAAGTATTTGATGCTGAAACTGGCAATTTATGGAGTACGAATGTAAGAGAAGTGCAAAACCTAGAAGATTATTAACTCGTTTCTGCTAAATTTTCGTAGACTCATAATATAGAGATTGAACATTAAACAGGCTCTATTCATTCATCTGTTTATTATGTAATGCCCTTTAATCTTCAGCAGATAACACTTGCTCAACTGTTAATTTTAATTCGGGCAAGGTTGCCGATAAAATTCTTTCTGCTCCAACAAATTCTGCGGGTTCGTATAATTCATCAATCAATGTGAAAACAGTCACTTTATTGATTAACGGATCAACAATCCAATACTCTGGAATATTTAGAGCATTATACTCAACTCGCTTGGCTCGATAATCTACAGTTTTGGTTGATTCACTGACAACTTCTACTACTAACAATGGAGGTGGTTCATTAATTTCAATCACTGCTTCCCGATTTCTTAATTCTCGCCATTGAGGTAAGGGAATAATCACGACATCAGGAATTCTTGATGTCTCCCATTTACCAGCACGGGGAGAACGCACCCCAATCACCATTTGTTTGGCAGTCCAATCCAAATTTAATCTAATAATTTCATTTTGCAAGCATTGAGTGATAAATCCTATTACTGCCCCGTGTTGCCCACTTCCCAAACTCATGGGAATTAATTCTCCATTGACTAGTTCGTAACGAGTATCAGTGCCATCATTGTATTTTAAATATTCGGCAAAAGTGAGTTTTGGGGTGATAGTAGTCATACTACTTTTACGACCATTGTTAATTTTTATTTGGTTTTACCACTAATACAGAACAATTAGCTTCTTCCACTACTTGACTACTCACAGAACCCTGAACAATTCGCTTCATCCCAGTCAATCCGCGACTACCAATAATAATTAAATCTGCTTTGTAAATATTAGCTAGGCGAATAATTTCATCCGCAGGTTCGCCTGTTACCAACTCTACTGCGCTTTGAATAGATAATTTTTTTTGATAAGCTTGTAGTTGTTTTTCTATTTGGAAATACGACAACGCTGGCGATTCTGGATGAGGACGATCTGCGGGTAGTTCCATATCTGAATCTGGTGTGGGGAAAACATGACAAAGAACAATTTTGGTTTCGGGCGATAATACTAAATCATCCAAAACCTGAATTACACGTTCTGCAATATCCGAACCATCCAGAGCTATCAAAATATTGTTTAGCACTGCCCTCGTCTCCTGAAACGTAGACCCCTAAAACTTCAGTGCTGACACCAAATAATATTGCTAATGAAAACTGAAGTTTATCTTGTGTTATGTATACTGAGCGATCGCAAATCGCTTTTCAGTCATACAGTTTAATCCTTTAGTGTGCAGCCCCAGGTTACTATTTGCGAAAAGTAGCAGAAAAAATTAAGCATTCCCTCTTATTCATCTTGTTGAATCCGCCGCCGGACTGAATCAGCATGGGAAGGTAAGCCTTCCGCTGTGGCGAGGGCATCAATTGCACCCGCTACTTTTTGCAAGGCCGTTGGTGAGTATTGAATAATACTAGAGTGTTTGAGGAAGGTTTCTACGCTTAATGCCGAAGTATAGCGGGCAGCGCCAGAAGTGGGCAATGTATGATTTGGCCCTGCTAAATAATCACCGACAGCTTCTGGTGTCGAGTAACCTAAAAATATCGCGCCAGCGTGGCGGATTTGCGGCAGAATTGCCCAAGGGTCTTTAACTTCTAACTCTAAGTGTTCGGGGGCAAATTCATTGGAGAGTTCTGCTGCGGCTTCGAGAGATTCTACCAGCACAATTAAGCCATAGTGGGCGATCGCTTTTTCCGTATCGATCCGCCTGGGATGATCAACTAACTGTCTCTCCACAGCGACTTGGACGTTTTTCGCCAAAGCCGGATCTGTCGTCAGTAAAATCGCTGCGGCCATTGGATCATGTTCGGCTTGGGCTAACATATCGGCGGCTACATGGACAGGATTAGCAAATTCATCGGCAATAATTAGCACTTCGCTCGGCCCTGCCAGCATATCAATGCCTACGGTACCATAGACGAGTTTTTTTGCTAAGGTGACGTAAATATTGCCTGGGCCAGTAATTATATTGACTTTCGGAATCGTTTCTGTGCCATAAGCTAAAGCTGCGATCGCTTGCGCCCCGCCAACGCGATAAATTTCTTGTACTCCTGTTTCTTGGGCGGCCACTAGCACAGATGGGCTAATTACTTTTCCCGCACCTGGCGGTGTCACCATGACAATGCGTGGTACACCAGCCACTTTTGCCGGAATGGCGTTCATCAACACAGTACTTGGATAAGCCGCACGACCACCAGGGACATAGATCCCGGCTCGGTCTACAGGGGTATAGCGTTTGCCTAACACTACATCATCTTCCCCAAAATTTACCCAGCTTTTGGGGACTCGCTGACGGTGAAATGCTTCAATTTGACGTACCGCTAATTGAATTACTTGGAGCAATTCTTGCGACACTTGTTGGTACGCTGTATCTAGTTCGGAACCCGTAACACGCAGTTCTTCCAGCTTCAAGGTTTGGTTGTCAAATTCAGCTGTGTAATGTAACACAGCTTTGTCGCCTTGGCGCTTCACAGCTTGCAACACTTCCCGCACCGTTGCTTCTTTGTGAACCACCTGTTCGTCATGGGTGCGATCACAGATACGTTGTAGTTCTGCTCTAACGTCTGCCTGCTGAGTAATGATTCGCAGCATGGAGTAAGGAAAATGCCAAAATTTTAGATTATTCCCGCTTGAGAACTTAGTCTTGCTCTTGACCCCCTAGAGGGACGAGTTTCGCTTTCATTCTCATCTCTAGCTTAACCTGGATTTTTTTGATACTCCCAAGGCTTCCAGCACATGGGTTACTTAATTTAGTGAGGAAATGTCTCAGGTCGTAATATGCTGACAAAAGCAATGTGCCATTTGTATACACGTAAAAACCTGAAATTTTACTGATTATAGTTACTGTCTACTAACAATACATCCTGATTCGGACGCGATTTGAAAAATCACACCGCTAGTTCAGGTGGTAGTTAGCTAGGTAGATAATTTATTGAAGTACCTTATTTTAGCTTATTTACTAGGTTTGGCATACAAATTAAATAGACTCAGAAGGTTGCCAGAAAGTGCTTCACTCCCTCACAACCTTCTGCATTTATCCCCGTCTCAAGATTTTTTGGAGAAATTCTGACATTGGCAAGATGAATGCTATATTAGTAAATCTAGTAGTGTGTGTACATATCAATAGTCTTTTTGGGATCGACTGTGGCGAATACAAAGTCTGCTCTTAAACGCGCAAATATCGCCGAACGCAATCGGCTGCGGAATAAAACCTATAAATCAGCTGTTAAGACGCTGATTAAGAAATACTTTACTGTCGTAGAAACCTACGCGGCTAATCCTACTCCAGAACTCAAACAACAAGTAGATGAGCGGCTCGCTGAGGCTTACAGCAAAATTGATAAAGCTGTAAAGCGTGGGATCCTGCACCCCAATAATGGGGCTAGGAAAAAATCGAGATTGGCTCATAAACTCAAGCCAGTCGCACAAACAGCACAGTAAATAGTCCAAAGTCAATTGTCCCAAGTCAAAAGGACTTAGTGAGGACAATTGACTTTGAATAATTGACCCTTTGGGTGACGCTCCTGCGTCGCTATCGCTGCGCTAACGTTAGTTGCTCATGGGGGAAACCTCAAGACATTACTAACTTACAATTGACATTTGACTAAAAATGCAGCTGATTGACACCCACGTTCACCTTAACTTTGATAACTTCCAGCCAGATTTAGCAGCAGTTCGATCGCGGTGGCAAGCAGCAGGGGTCGTCCGTTTGGTACACTCTTGTGTTGAACCATCAGAGTTTTCTAGCATTCAAACCATTGCCCACCAATTTCCCGAACTAAGTTTTGCTGTTGGCTTGCATCCATTGGATGCCGAAAAATGGCAAAGTGATACAGCCGAGAAAATTAAATGCTTGGCGAGTTCTGAACCAAAAGTGGTGGCGATTGGGGAAATGGGACTGGATTACTACAAAGCCGAAAACTATGAGCAACAGCAGATAGTTTTTGCAGAACAATTAGCGATAGCCGCTGAACTTAACCTTCCTGTGATTATTCATTGTCGTGATGCGGCTAGTGATCTCAGGGATATTTTGCAAAAATGCCAGGAAGCCCAAGGGGAAAGGATTCGGGGTGTAATGCATTGCTGGGGTGGAACACCAGAAGAAACCCAATGGTTCCTTGACCTGGGTTTTTATATTAGCTTTAGCGGAACTGTTACATTCAAAAACGCTAAAGAAATTCACGCCTCAGCCGCGATGGTCAGTAGCGATCGCCTATTAATTGAAACAGACTGTCCTTTCCTCTCTCCTGTTCCCAACCGAGGAGAAAAACGTAATGAACCTGCTTATGTTCGCTATGTAGCGGAAAAATTAGCCGAGTTGCGCGGAGAGACTGTAGAAGCGATCGCCCACCAAACCACGCAAAATGCCTGTAAATTATTTAGTTTGGCTCTATAAGAGTTAACTATGTCCATTTCAGGCTATGGTAAAAATAATTAAAAACTCAGGAGGATAAAAATATGTTAATATTAATCCCTCCAAAACATTTTGCTTGCGTCATAATGATAAAGGAAGAAACAAAAAACTTTTAAGCTTATTGTATTGTTATCAACTTGACCATCCTCCACTCTCCACATCGGATGCTCTGCCTAAATGAATAACCGTGACAACCAACATTCGTAGCTCAAATTTGGCAAAATATACCCTGCTTTGTATCTAAAACTATAGAAAATTGTTAAAAGTAATTATCTTGTGAGTAAAACCCACCAAAATAAAGCCATTTTGACTCAACACCGCCATCAAGCGACCGATTATCATTATCTTTTGAGATTGCCGTCCAGATAAACGGTGTATTTAAAGATGCAAAAATTTTAAACTGCGTCAGCTAATCTACGCGGTTTTTGGGAGGGGAAGTGAGGAAAGTAAAGCAAATGCATAAATATCTCAACCTATTGTTGAGAAATCAAGTTAATAGCTGGGTTTTAACAGCTATTGATGGCTTGCACGGGCTTTTACCCTCCTTGTCAAAATCAACCTGTCCAGATTAAAAAAATGCTGCGGTTAGCTGCATAAATTAATAGCAGGTGGCACAAGGAAAAGTTTCCCAACGGATATGGACACTGGCTAGTAGCAGGAACTGTCTATACAGCAGTGTCCTCTAAAAGTTTAACCAGGTTGACAAAGGTAGAGGCATGAATAACGACAAATATCTGGAACCCGCCTTTTTGTTGCCCGACTTAATTGAAATTCAGCGAGCAAGCTTTCGCTGGTTTTTAGAAGAAGGGTTAATAGAAGAACTGAACTCCTTTAGTCCTATTACAGACTATACAGGCAAACTCGAACTGCACTTTTTAGGACATAACTATAAACTTAAGGAACCAAAGTACAGCGTTGAGGAAGCAAAGCGGCGAGATAGTACGTACGCAGTGCAAATGTATGTCCCCACACGCTTGTTGAACAAAGAAACAGGGGACATTAAAGAACAAGAAGTATTTATTGGTGATTTGCCGTTAATGACCGATCGCGGCACGTTCATTATTAACGGAGCCGAGCGGGTAATTGTCAACCAAATTGTGCGATCGCCTGGAGTTTACTACAAATCTGAAATCGACAAAAACGGTCGGCGGACATATTCAGCCAGTCTCATCCCGAACCGGGGCGCATGGCTAAAATTTGAAACAGACCGGAACGATTTAGTATGGGTACGGATCGACAAAACCCGCAAACTTTCAGCCCAAGTACTCTTAAAAGCCTTGGGTTTATCAGATAACGAAATTTTTGATGCCCTGCGCCACCCAGAATATTTCCAAAAAACCATCGAAAAAGAAGGGCAATTTTCTGAAGAAGAAGCCCTGATGGAGTTGTATCGCAAACTCCGTCCTGGTGAACCACCAACCGTATTAGGTGGACAACAACTATTAGATTCTCGCTTCTTCGACCCCAAACGGTATGACTTGGGTCGGGTCGGTCGCTATAAACTTAACAAAAAACTTCGCTTGTCAGTTCCCGACACCATGCGCGTCCTGACTCCAGGTGATATTTTGTCAGCTGTCGATTACCTCATCAACCTGGAATATGACATTGGTAGCATAGATGACATTGACCATTTGGGTAATCGCCGTGTCAGAAGTGTGGGCGAATTACTGCAAAACCAAGTACGGGTAGGTTTAAACCGCCTAGAACGGATTATCCGCGAACGGATGACCGTATCTGATGCCGAAGTTTTGACACCAGCATCCTTGGTCAACCCCAAACCATTAGTTGCAGCCATCAAAGAATTCTTTGGTTCCAGCCAATTAAGTCAGTTCATGGATCAAACCAATCCCCTGGCAGAACTGACACACAAACGCCGACTTTCAGCTTTAGGCCCTGGTGGTTTGACCAGAGAAAGGGCTGGTTTTGCAGTACGGGATATTCATCCCTCCCACTACGGACGGATTTGTCCCATTGAAACTCCAGAAGGCCCCAACGCTGGTTTAATTGGCTCCTTGGCGACCCATGCAAGAGTTAACCAGTACGGCTTTTTAGAAACACCATTCCGACCAGTAGAGAATGCACGAGTCAGATTTGATCTAGCACCCGTGTATATGACCGCCGATGAAGAAGATGACCTGCGGGTAGCACCGGGAGATATTCCTGTTGATGAAAATGGCTACATTATTGGGCCACAAGTACCAGTCCGTTACCGCCAAGAATTCTCCACCACCACACCAGAACAGGTAGACTACGTAGCGGTTTCCCCCGTTCAGATTGTCTCGGTAGCTACCAGCATGATTCCTTTCTTGGAACATGACGACGCTAACCGCGCCCTAATGGGTTCTAACATGCAACGCCAAGCAGTACCCCTGTTGAAACCAGAACGCCCCTTAGTGGGAACTGGTTTGGAAGCTCAAGGCGCGAGAGACTCTGGGATGGTGATTGTCTCCCGTACAGATGGGGATGTTACCTACGTGGATGCCACAGAAATTCGTGTCCGTCCCAAACCAAATTCACCAGAAATTAGATACACCGTTTCTAAATACCAGCGTTCTAACCAAGACACCTGTTTAAACCAAAAACCCTTAGTCAGAATGGGTGAGAGGGTTGTAGCGGGACAAGTACTAGCAGATGGTTCCTCTACAGAAGGTGGTGAATTGGCGCTGGGACAAAATATTGTCGTCGCTTATATGCCTTGGGAAGGGTATAACTACGAAGACGCAATTTTGATTTCCGAGCGACTGGTACAAGATGACGTTTACACCTCAATTCACATTGAAAAATATGAAATTGAGGCTCGACAAACAAAATTAGGGCCAGAAGAAATTACCAGAGAAATTCCCAACGTTGGGGAAGATGCTTTACGTCAGTTAGATGAACAAGGCATTATCCGCATTGGGGCATGGGTAGAATCAGGAGATATCTTAGTCGGTAAAGTTACACCCAAAGGTGAATCTGACCAACCACCAGAAGAAAAACTCTTACGTGCCATCTTCGGGGAAAAAGCGCGGGATGTGCGCGATAACTCCTTGCGTGTACCGAACGGTGAAAAAGGACGGGTAGTTGACGTGCGCTTGTTTACCAGAGAACAAGGCGATGAACTACCACCGGGAGCAAACATGGTAGTGCGGGTGTATGTCGCCCAGAAGCGGAAAATTCAAGTCGGGGACAAAATGGCAGGTCGCCACGGCAATAAAGGAATTATTTCCCGGATCTTGCCATTGGAAGATATGCCTTACCTACCAGATGGTTCACCCGTAGACATTGTCCTTAACCCCTTGGGCGTACCCAGCCGGATGAACGTAGGACAAGTATTTGAATGTCTGTTGGGCTGGGCGGGTCATACCTTGGGCGTGCGGTTTAAGATAGTTCCCTTTGATGAAATGTATGGGGAAGAATCATCCCGGAGAATTGTGCATGGCAAATTGCAAGAAGCACGGGATGAAACAGGTAGAGATTGGGTATATAACCCAGATGACCCAGGCAAAATCATGGTGTTTGATGGCCGTACCGGCGAACCATTTGACCGACCAGTCACAGTAGGCGTAGCTTATATGCTGAAGTTGGTGCATTTGGTAGATGATAAAATCCACGCCCGGTCTACAGGCCCTTATTCCTTGGTTACTCAGCAACCCCTTGGTGGTAAAGCTCAACAAGGTGGTCAGCGCTTTGGAGAAATGGAAGTGTGGGCATTGGAAGCCTTTGGTGCAGCCTACACCTTGCAGGAATTGCTGACAGTCAAATCCGACGATATGCAGGGACGAAATGAAGCGCTAAATGCGATCGTTAAAGGTAAGGCGATTCCTCGACCAGGAACACCGGAATCCTTTAAGGTGTTGATGCGAGAATTGCAATCCTTGGGATTAGATATTGCTGTTCATAAAGTAGAAACCCAAGCAGACGGCAGTTCTTTAGATGTAGAAGTCGATTTAATGGCAGACCAAGCAGCTAGACGCACGCCACCACGACCCACTTACGAATCGCTTTCCCGTGAATCGTTGGAAGACGACGAGTAAAAAGGGAAAAGGGATGCGGGAATGGGGAAGAGGAAATTGGGAAATTTCGACTCCCCCCTACCACGCCCTCCAAAAACTAAATATCCCTCCTAGCACGGGTGTAGAACCTCGTGCATTTACATAACTCATAACTTTGAACTTAGTAATAAAGAAATGAGATCAGCCCAAACTAATCAGTTTGACTACGTAAAAATCGGCTTGGCATCACCAGAACGCATTCGGCAATGGGGTGAACGCACCCTACCCAATGGTCAATTAGTAGGTGAAGTCACCAAACCAGAAACGATTAATTACCGGACTCTCAAGCCAGAAATGGATGGCTT
Source organism: Nostoc sp. LEGE 06077 (assembly GCF_015207705.1). Classification (GTDB taxonomy): domain Bacteria; phylum Cyanobacteriota; class Cyanobacteriia; order Cyanobacteriales; family Nostocaceae; genus Nostoc_B. The sequence continues at coordinate 14,488 of NZ_JADEWI010000021.1, read as the reverse complement.
ATTTTGCGAGCGCATTTTTGGCCCCGCAAAAGATTGGGAATGTCATTGTGGTAAGTACAAGAGAGTTCGTCATAGAGGTATTGTTTGCGAACGCTGTGGTGTAGAAGTAACCGAATCTAGAGTGCGCCGCCATCGGATGGGGTATATTAAACTCGCTGCACCAGTAGCCCACGTTTGGTATCTCAAAGGTATCCCCAGTTATATTGCCATTCTGTTGGATATGCCTTTGCGGGATGTTGAGCAGATAGTTTATTTCAACTCTTATGTTGTTCTCAGCCCTGGTAATGCCGAAACTCTAACCTACAAGCAACTACTGAGTGAAGACCAGTGGTTAGAAATTGAAGACCAAATTTATAGTGAAGATTCTACTTTACAAGGGGTAGAGGTTGGCATTGGTGCGGAAGCACTGTTGCGCTTATTAGCTGATATCAATTTAGAGCAAGAAGCAGAGAGCCTGCGGGAAGAAATTAGTACAGCTAAGGGACAAAAACGCGCCAAGCTCATTAAGCGTCTGCGGGTAATTGACAACTTCATTGCTACTGGTTCTAAACCAGAGTGGATGGTCATGACAGTCATACCCGTGATTCCCCCTGACTTGCGCCCAATGGTGCAACTAGATGGTGGACGGTTTGCCACTAGCGACTTGAATGATTTATACAGACGGGTAATTAACCGCAACAACCGCCTGGCACGCCTACAAGAAATTTTGGCACCAGAAATTATTGTGCGGAACGAAAAGCGGATGCTGCAAGAAGCAGTAGATGCTTTGATTGATAACGGTCGTCGGGGTCGCACGGTAGTTGGTGCTAATAACCGACCGCTAAAATCTTTATCTGACATTATTGAAGGTAAGCAAGGACGCTTCCGCCAAAACTTGTTGGGTAAACGGGTTGACTACTCTGGACGTTCGGTAATTGTGGTGGGGCCAAAGTTACATATCCACCAGTGTGGCTTACCAAGAGAAATGGCGATCGAGCTATTTCAACCATTTGTGATCAATCGCCTGATTCGCAGCGGTATGGTTAACAACATTAAAGCGGCGAAAAAGCTGATATCGCGCAACGATCCAAGTGTGTGGGATGTACTGGAAGAGGTGATTGAAGGACACCCAGTGATGCTCAACCGCGCTCCCACATTGCACCGTTTGGGGATTCAAGCTTTTGAACCCATTTTGGTGGAAGGACGAGCAATTCAATTACATCCATTGGTGTGTCCGGCGTTTAACGCTGACTTTGATGGAGACCAAATGGCGGTACACGTACCACTGTCCTTGGAAAGTCAGGCAGAAGCACGGTTATTGATGTTGGCTTCTAATAATATTTTGTCGCCAGCTACAGGTAAACCAATCATTACACCTAGCCAAGATATGGTATTGGGGGCATACTACTTAACCGCAGAAAATCCCCATGCTACGAAAGGTGCTGGTAAGTACTTTGCGTCCCTAGAGGATGTCATTATGGCATTTGAGCAAGGGCAAATAGATTTACACGCCTATATCTACGTGCGGTTTGATGGTGAACTGGAATCAGACCAACCTGATACAGAACCGTTGGAAGTAACCAATAACGATGACGGTACTCGAACATTAATGTATAAGTTCCGCCGAGTTCGAGAAGACTCCCAAGGAAATTTGATTTCTCAGTATATACGCACAACACCTGGACGCGTCATTTACAACAATGCCATTCAGGAAGCACTAGCAAGTTAAAAGTAAAAAGGCAAAAAGCAAAAGAAAAAAGTAATTTTACCTTTTTACTTTTGCCTTTTGACTTCTATTGACTAAGGACGAATGACTAATGACTAACGAAAATAAAGTTTTTCGCAATCGCGTAGTTGACAAAGGTCAATTGAGAAATTTAATTTCTTGGGCGTTTACCAACTACGGTACGGCGCGAACTGCTGTAATGGCAGACAAACTGAAAGATTTAGGTTTTCGCTACGCGACTAGAGCCGGGGTTTCCATCAGTGTTGATGATTTGATGGTACCACCGAGTAAGCGCAGTCTTTTGGAAGCGGCAGAAGAAGAAATTCGGGCGACAGAAGCGCGTTACCAAAGGGGAGAAATCACAGAAGTTGAACGTTTCCAGAAAGTAATTGATACCTGGAATGGTACCAGTGAAGCTCTCAAAGATGAGGTAGTTGTTCACTTCAAAAAAACTAATCCCCTCAACTCCGTGTACATGATGGCGTTTTCTGGGGCGCGGGGTAATATTTCCCAAGTCCGTCAGTTAGTCGGGATGCGGGGACTGATGGCAGATCCCCAAGGGGAAATTATTGACTTACCAATTAAAACCAACTTCCGCGAAGGTTTGACTGTCACAGAATATATTATTTCCTCTTACGGTGCGCGTAAAGGCTTGGTAGATACCGCGCTACGGACGGCTGACTCTGGTTATCTGACTCGCCGTCTGGTTGACGTATCTCAGGATGTGATTGTTCGAGAATTTGATTGCGGTACTAGCAGAGGTCTAGCCCTACAGTCGATGACAGAAGGTAGCAAAACCTTGATTCCTCTGGCCACACGTTTGATGGGACGGGTAGTGGGAGAGGATATAGTGCATCCTACAACCAAAGAAGTAATTGCACCACGCAACACCCCCATTTCTGATGACTTGGCAAAAATAATTCAAAAAGCTGGGGTAACACAAGTGGTGGTGCGATCGCCCCTCACTTGTGAAGCTGCACGTTCTGTCTGTCAACATTGCTACGGCTGGAGTTTGGCTCACGCCAAGATGGTAGACTTGGGCGAAGCTGTGGGGATCATCGCTGCCCAAAGTATCGGTGAACCTGGGACTCAGCTAACCATGCGGACATTCCACACCGGGGGTGTATTTACAGGAGAAGTCGCCCAACAAGTGCGCTCAAAAATGGCGGGGACAGTCAAGATTCCGCGCAAATTGCGGACAAGACCCTATCGTACTCGCCACGGTGAAGATGCTTTGTATGTGGAAGCTAACGGCATCTTGATGTTAGAACCCAAGAAAGAAGGTTCGGAAACGCCAGTTGCCCAAGAAATTCAAGTTACCCAAGGTTCCACATTATATATAGTTGATGGTCAACAGGTAAAGCTAGGACAGTTACTAGCAGAAGTCGCAATTGGTGGTCGGACAACTCGTACCAACACCGAAAAAGCGGTCAAAGATGTGGCCACTGACTTGGCGGGAGAAGTCAAATTTGCCGATGTCGTTGCTGAACAAAAAACAGACCGTCAAGGTAACACCACAACCACCGCATCACGAGGTGGTTTGATTTGGATTTTGTCTGGGGAAGTTTACAACTTGCCCCCTGGTGCAGAATTGGTGGTGAATAATGGCGATCGCATCGCGAGTAATGGCGTTTTAGCCGAAACCAAGCTAACTAGTCAGCATGGTGGTGTGGTGCGTTTACCAGAAGCTACCCCTGGTAAGAGTACCAGAGAAATTGAAATCATCACCGCTTCGGTAGTATTAGACCAAGCCGCCGTTACAGTTAACAGTTCTCAAGGCCGGAATAACTACCTCATCTCCACAGGCAACAACCAGGAATTCAACCTCCGGGCTACCCCAGGCACTAAAGTGCAAAATGGTCAAGTAGTTGCCGAATTAATTGATGACCGTTACCGCACTACCACTGGTGGCTTTTTGAAATTCGCTGGACTAGAAGTCCAGAAGAAAGGCAAAGCCAAACAAGGTTATGAAGTGGTACAGGGAGGCACAATGCTGTGGATTCCTGAAGAAACCCACGAGGTCAACAAAGATATCTCCTTGCTATTAGTAGAAGATGGTCAGTTTGTCGAAGCTGGCTCGGAAGTAGTAAAAGATATATTCTGTCAAAACAGCGGTGTAGTAGAAGTTACCCAGAAAAACGACATTCTGCGGGAAGTAGTAGTTAAACCAGGCGAACTACTCATGGTCGATGATCCAGAAGCTGTCATCGGACGAGATAATACCTTTGTCCAGCCTGGTGAAGAATTGTTGGGACAAACCTTTACGGAATTGCGCTACATCCAGTATGTAGAGTCTCCAGAAGGCCCAGCTTTGTTAAGTCGTCCTGTTGTAGAATTTGCCGTACCCAACACCCCAGATGTACCTTCTACCACATCTGTGAGTCAGCAAACCGGACGGTCAATTCAATTGCGAGCCGTACAGCGTTTGCCATACAAAGATGCTGAACGTGTCAAATCTGTAGAAGGTGTGGAACTGTTACGCACTCAGTTAGTATTGGAAATTGAGCAAGAAGGTGAACAAGACCACAATGCTTCTCCTTTAGCAGCAGATATCGAACTGATTCCTGATCCGGAAAACTCAGATATCCAGCGCCTACAGCTAGTAATTTTGGAGTCATTAGTAATTCGGCGGGACATTGTTGCTGATGCTACCCAAGGTAGTACCCATACAACATTGCAAGTACAAGATGGCCAAAGTATTGCCCCTGGTGCCATTGTCGCCAGTACCCAAATCTTGTGTAAAGAAGGGGGTATTGTTCGGGGTGTACAAAAAGGTACAGAAGCTGTACGCCGTTGCTTAGTATTGCGTCACAGCGATATGATTACGATGACTACTGCCTCTAAACCCAAGGTGAAAGTGGGCGATTTGATGGTCGAAGGTGCCGAAATAACTCCGGGAGTATTTGCTGAAGTATCTGGGGAAATTGTCGAAGTTAAAAATTCGGCTCCAGCAGCAGCAGGTGAGGAATCAGCCCTTAGTACCCAGAAATATACTGTAACTCTTCGTGCTGGTCGTCCTTACCGAGTCAGCCCTGGTGCAGTATTGCAAATAGAAGACGGCGATTTAGTACAGCGCGGTGATAACTTAGTGCTGTTGGTATTTGAACGCGCGAAAACAGGAGACATCATTCAAGGTTTGCCCCGGATTGAAGAACTTCTAGAAGCTCGCAAACCAAAAGAAGCGTGTATCCTAGTCCGCCGTGCTGGGGAAGTCAAGGTAGTTTATGGTGATGGCGATGAAGCGATCGCTGTTAAAGTTGTGGAATCCAATGGTGTCGTTACCGATTATCAGCTTGGCCCAGGACAAAACCTCATCGTACCCGATGGTTATCACGTATTAGCCGGACAGCCAATTACTGATGGCCCATCCAACCCCCACGAAATTCTAGAAATTTTCTTCAGCTTGGGTTCTGAGGATGGAGTCTACGCTTGCGCCAGCCATGCTTTGCAGAAAGTGCAAACATTCTTGGTGAACGAAGTGCAATTAGTGTATCAATCCCAAGGTATTGATATTGCCGACAAGCACATTGAAGTGATTGTCCGCCAGATGACCAACAAAGTCCGAATTGATGATGGTGGAGATACCACCATGCTTCCCGGTGAGTTGGTAGAATTGCGCCAAGTTGAACAAGTCAACGAAGCAATGGCAATTACAGGTGGTGCAAGAGCGCAATACACACCAGTATTGTTAGGTATCACCAAGGCATCCTTGAACACAGACAGCTTTATCTCGGCTGCATCCTTCCAAGAAACAACACGGGTCTTGACGGAAGCAGCAATTGAAGGTAAGTCCGACTGGCTGCGTGGTTTGAAAGAGAACGTAATTATCGGACGCTTGATTCCGGCGGGTACTGGATACAATACCTATGATGAACCCGGTGCGATCGAAGATTACGCGGCGATAGACACCACCAGTGTTCTCGATGAAGTTGATGATCCGCTGGATATGGTGTTAGACGATCGCACTGCTCGTGCCTACAATTTAGATACACCTTCTCTAACAGAAAGTACATTTGGTGGCCGACGCACAGGATCAATCCTGGATGAAGATGATTTGATTCTTGATGGAGTCCATGAAGTCCATGACCTCATCCCAGATGACGAAGAGGATGAATATGAGGAAGTTGACGATGATGACGATGATTTCGATATGTAAATCACAAGTTAATCATTAGTAAAAAAGGCAAAAGAAACTTTTCTTTTGCCTTTTTCTTTTGACGATATTGCAACAACTATGTTCAAATTATTAAATAGAGGAATTTTCAATTATTGAGAAAATAGTTTAGGTAACTTTTGCCTTTACCAGCACTCTAATTAACAAGAACATAAATTTGATATATGACTAACGAAATAAATACTCCATCTTTAACTACCCTAGAATATTTTCCTTACATTGATGCAGAAGGAAAAATAACGGAAATATTTCAAGGAAAAATAGGTGTGTATGCAATATTTGACCAAAATAAATCTCTACAATTTGTGGGATATTCTCGTGATGTTTATTTAAGCTTGAAACAACATTTAGTCCGACAACCAGAAAAATGTTATTGGGTAAAAGGCCAAACTATAGAACGTCCCAGTCGTACAATTTTAGAAAATATTGAAAATACTTGGATTGCTGAAAATGGCACTATCCCTATAGGAAATGGCGAGCATAAAGAAATATGGACACAACCCATCAACGTTAAAAGCTTAATGAGACCAGAAGAGCAGACAAGTTATCAAAATCCCGCTAATGATGAGTTAGCACAAATAAAAGTTATTAAGAATGTCGCACGGCGAGTAGAAACAGAAATTCTAAAACTTTTGGAATCGCGTGGTTTACAAATGCAACTCCGGTTCAATCCCAAATTAAAAGAAGAAGGATTACTAGATTTGAAACCTTGAATAAGATTTTAAAAGTTAGAATTAATGGAAAAATTTTACTGGAATTGCTTAAATTTACTATTTGCCGATAGCAATAGCTCTTGAGCTTTTAAATACACAGTTGTACCTTTCTCCACCTTTTCTAATTGGTTGATAATACTGTGCAACTGACTAATTACCCGATGGCGATCTAAATTTTTAGGGTCATTGGGCATGGAAGCTACTAAGTTTTCGATTTCTCGTTGCGCCCTAGCTAAAGCTTGTACAGAATCTGTCTCAGCTTGTCGTCTGACTTTCACCTGACCCAAATTAGTCTCATAAGTGGCTAATAACTTTTGTGCTTGGGCATAACCTACAACATCTGATGCAGAAATCTGTTGTAAACGATTAATTGCTTCTGACCACAAATTTTCGATTTGTTGCCATTCGGTGACTGTGTGTGGTGGATTTTGACCAGCTTTAGCAGCTTGCCAAGAAAATTGCTGGGCGGCGGTAATTAAAGCACTAACACGTTCATTACCAGCGGCTAATCCCACAACCTCCTGAAATTCCCGTTTGTAAGCATCTAGCTGATTTTGGGCAGTTTTGCCAGCTAAGGTTTGGCTGGGGATTTCTTCTAACTTATCAAGGGCGGAACGCCAAGCTGCGATCGCTAACTTTTTATCAGTGATTGTTGTAACTTGTTGATACTGCTGTTTGGCGTTTAATAATGCCTGGTCATTATCAACAAGCAAAGTTTGAGCATTTTTTTCCTGAAAAACCTGGGCTTCTAGTTGTCCTACTTGACGACGCAGTTCATTCAGACCATAAACGCTGAACCGCCATTCATACCAGCCATATTTATATTCCGGCCAATCGTTAGCTAATCCAGTTGGCAAGTTATTGAGATGTGTTTTTGTCTGTTGCAGCTGCTGTTCACCCAACGCCAAATCTGCTGCACTAGTTGGTCTTTCAATCAAGTATTCAGCTTGCTCAATTAATATCAAAGCTTGCCGATAATGTTGTTCCATACTGATGTAACTGGGGAGCAACAAAAACGGTGCTTTTTGCACCACAGTCCGGCGAATCGTTGGTTCAGGCTGATTCGCCACCCAGACTAGACTTGCGGGAATGCCGATAAGTATTGTTATCCAAATCAGCTTACCTATACCTCTGTTGGCTTTGCCAGGTTTTTGTTGAGATGATGTACTACTAACTTGCCCTTGTGCTGCTATTTCCTGTTCTAATTCAGCCAACGTTTTTGGTTTAGTTGGTTGCTGCGACACCATCTGTTGTGGGTTGATAGATGAATTTATCCCAGAATTATTACGTACAAAAATTTTAGTAATTCCGTGTAAAAAAGCCATAAATATATTCAATGCTGAGTTTAGTATTCCCAAACTCAGCTGAAAGTAAAAACAAATAAATTGTTTTTACTTCCACTCACCTTGTAAAGTAAAAGCTGCCCAATAATAAGGTGTAGAATAATTCTCATCTCGTGATAGTTCTAACCTAGCTTCTCGCAATGCCGCTGAAGGTGTCAATCCCTGCTTCAAGATTTTGGTATAAAATGTCTTCATCAATTTTGATGTCGCTTCATCATCCACATTCCACAAACTGACTAACACACGAGGGCTACCAGCATACATAAACCCCCTAGCTAATCCAACTAATCCTTCGCCCTTGATTTCTTGGCTTAAGCCAGTCTCACAAGCGCTGAGGACAATTAATTCCGCAGTGAGTTTGAGGTTGAAAATATCTTGCAGACGCAAAAAGCCATTTTGCAACATCCCTTTTTCGTCAAATAGTGACAGCACCACGCCCGATAAAGCAGGGTTTGCAGTATCCAAAATGCCGTGAGTGGCAAAATGTATTATGCGGTATTCACCCAATTGAGAACTAGTCACAAAAGCACGGTTAGCAGCAAAGTCTAATGCTTGTAGAGTCTGAGATTTAGGTACTAAAGATAAAATGCCTTCTGCTTCTTGGCGAGTGAAAGATAAACGATCAAAAGAAAAGTTGGGATTGAGGAAGGGAATATTTTGTTTTGGTATAGGGTGATGGATAATTCTCGTAAGGCGATCGTCATCATTGCTAAATACCGCATCTGCTATTACAGCTAAGGTTTTGAGCGGAGTTTTGCGTTCTTTGTGTTCGCGCCTAATGACGGCTAGAGTAGATGCTGAGGGTATGTAAATAACTTCGTTGGTTTGTAGCAGAGGTTTGATGTTCTTACCTGATGTTCCGGGTTGAGCTAAAGCAGAAAATGGCAGATATTGCAACGCACCATCACCAACAATCACCAGACGTTTGTTTTTGATTTTGTCGGCGACTGGTTTTAACAGCATTTGATTGAGTTTGTCCAGTACTTCGTAACTACTAAAAGTGCCTAAACCAGAGCTTGCATCTATTTTGGTGTTGATGGTGAGGCGATAGTAGCGTATTTTCAATAAATAGTTAAATTGCTTAACAACTTTTTCAATATCTGTACGTTTAGGTAACTCATAGCTGCTGATACTGGTTTTACTCACCGCCCACAAATAGCTGCGTTCTTCTCCGAGGGCGTATTCCAATAACAGAGTATCGTCATCTAATACCTGCTGTTGAATTTCTTTGAGAGAAAGGGGTTGAGGTTGAGTTAGTGCAGCATACTTGGGGCTGGTAAATCTGATTTGTGCCTGTACTTCTTGATAGTCTTTGATCAGTGAGGCCAGTTCGTTTTCTAAGACTTGGGCTTGTTCTGGAGTGTATTGGCCACTGGTGTATAGTTCTAAACGGCGTTTCTCGGTTGCATCTAGTCGCTGTTGTAGGTTTTGTTCTGCTTCTAGTAGTTTAGGTTCTACACCTTGGCGAATATCAGCATTAGCTTCTGTTAGTAGTTCCAACAAACTGCGCGATCGATATTTTTCACTAGTTTGCAGCGCCAAAGCATCATAGCCTTGGCGGGGATATTTCTTATGCAACTGCATTAATAAGTCATTGGAAAACTGGTAAATGTTTTGCTGGGAGGCGAAATAAGAGGTACGCAGTTGCTCGTTAGTGATTTTCGTCCGGAGATTTTCGATCAACTTGATAGCTGCTTCAATTTGAATCAGAGATTTTTTGAGGTTGCCTTGCTCACGTTCTAGATAAGCAATGTTATAGAGAGTAATGGCTTCTCCAGCTTGATCTCTCATTTGTCGTCTGAGGGGCAAGGACTGATTGTAGTAGACTAGGGCTTGCTGTTTGTCATCCAACGCAGAGTAGACTCCGCCAATGTTATTGAGGCTGGTTGCTTCCCCTGCTTTATCACGCACTCGCTGTGATAAAGATAGGGATTGGTTGTAGTACTTGAGTGCCTCCTGTTTCTGCCCTAATGAGTCATAGACACGGCCGATGTTATTCAGCGTGACGGCTTCTCCAGTTTTATCTCCTACTTGCCGTCTTAAGGGCATTGACTGGTTGTAGTATTTGAGTGCCTGTTGCTTGTCTCCTAATGAATCGTAGACACGGCCAATGTTATTTAGGGTGACAGCTTCTCCAGTTTTATCTCCTACTTGCTGTCTCAAGGGCAGAGACTGGTTGTAGTATTTGAGTGCCTGTTGTTTGTCACCCAATGCAGAGTAGATTCCGCCAATGTTGTTGAGGGTAGTTGCTTCGCCGGCTTTATCACCCACTTGTCGTGATAGGCCTAGAGATTGGTTATAGAATGCTAGAGCCTGCTGTTTGTCTCCCAATCCATCGTAAATACCGCCAATATTGTTGAGAGTAGCGGCTTCTCCAGTTTTATCTCCTACTTGTCGTCTTAATGGCAGAGACTGGTTATAGTATGTCAGCGCCTGCTGCTTGTCTGCTAAGGAGTCGTAGACACGTCCAATATTATTGAGAGTAACTGCTTGCCCGGCTTTATCTCCTACTTGTCGTGATAGGGCTAGAGATTGGTTATAAAATGCGAGAGCCTGCCGTTTGTCTCCCAATGCGTCGTAGATACCACCAATGTTATTGAGAGTGATGGCTTCTCCGGTTTTATCTCCTACTTGCCTTCTCAAAGGCATAGATTGGTTGTAGTACGTCAAAGCTTGTTGTTTGTCTCCCAAGGCATCGTAGATACCACCGATATTGTTGAGAATCACTGCTTGTCCGGCTTTATCTCCTACTTGTCGTGATAAGGGCAGAGATTTGTTGTAGTACATCAAAGCCTGTTGCTTGTCACCCAAAGCGTCGTAGACACCGCCTATATTGTTGAGGGTGATTGCTTCCTGGGCTTTATTGCCCATTTGTCGTGAGATTGGCAGAGACTGGTTATAGTATTTGAGTGCTTGCTGTTTGTCTCCCAAGGCATTGTAGACACCACCAATGTTGTTGAGAGTCACGGCTTGCCCAGTTTCATCTCCTACTTGTCGTGAGATTGGCAGAGACTGGTTATAGTATTTGAGTGCTTGCTGTTTTTCACCCAAGGCATCATAGACACCGCCGATGTTGTTGAGAGTCACGGCTTGCCCAGCTTTATCTCCTACTTGCTCTCTGAGAGGCAAAGACTGGTTGAAAAATACTAGTGCTTGCTGTTTGTCGCCTAGGGCATCATAAATAAAACCTAGTTCGTTGAGTGTAATAGCTTGTTGTTTAGCATCGCCAATTTTTTGCCATAGCTTTAAGGCGGTTTCAAATTTAGCGATCGCCTGTTTTAGTGATTCAGCTGTACCTCGCGCTAGTAACTCTTCTCCTTCTTGAAAGATTTTCTCTGCGGTAGTATGGTTGACTTCTGATGAATTTCCTTGTGGTTGTTGAGTAATATTTAGTACATAATTTCTAGCAGCTACACCTGATTCAGCAAAGATAATTATGCTAACCAAGAGAAGGGAAGTGTAACTAGTGAACGCCGCTAAAAATCTTCTTGGCTTCTTGTGACCTTCAATTCTCTTAGTCATAACAACATTTTTTAACAAGAAGTTGTATCTGCTTCACTATACGTTTAGGGTTTGTATAGCTAGGATTTTTTAATGAAAAAACCCGACTATAGATAGATGGCATTATTATTTCTCTATAAATCTGAATAGGGAAAGTCGTCTGTAAAAAATCCCAAATATACTATCATCTCTGTGCCGAAAAGCTTTGTATTAAGTATCACTTCCACTCACCTTGTAAAGTAAACGCCGCCCAATAATAAGGTGTAGAATAATTCTCTTGCCACAACTCCAACTGGGACGATCGCAGTGCCGCGGCTGGTGTCAATTTCTGTTTCAAGATTTTGGTATAAAATTTCTGCATTAATTCTGATGTCGCCTCATCATCTACACTCCACAAACTCACCAACACACGCGAACTCCCTGCATACATAAAACCTCTTGTCAAGCCAACTAATCCTTCTCCTTTGATTTCTTTGCTTAACCCAGTTTCACAAGCACTGAGAACAATTAATTCCGCAGGAAGTTTCAGGTTAAAAATATCTTGCAGACGTAAAAAGCCATTTTCTACTCGGCCTTGTTTGTCAAATAGCGACAACACCACCCCAGATAAACTGGGATTTTCTGTATCAAAAATGCCGTGGGTGGCAAAGTGGACTAGGCGATAGTTACTGAGTTGGGGACTAGTAGCAAAGGCGCGGTTAGCTGCAAAATCTAATGCTTGGAGAGTTTGAGATTTGGGGACTAAAGCTAAAATTGCCTCGGCTTCTTGGCGAGTGAAGCGTAGACGTTCAAAAGCAAACTTGGGATTGATGGGGATGGGGGTATTTTGGGTGACAATGGATTGTAGGCGATCGTCATCGTTGCTAAAAACTGGGTCGGCGATGATAGCTAAAGTTTTTGGTGCAATTTTCCGTCCTTGGTGTTCACGCCGAATAATTGCCAAGGTAGAAGCTGAAGGTAGGCTGATAATTTCATGCTTAACTATGAGAGGTTGGATATTCTTACCGACAGTCTCAGGTTCGAGTAAGGCGGTGAATGGTAGATATTGCAAAGCACCATCACCTACAATTAGCAAACGTTTATTACCCAATTTATCCGCCACTGGTTGCAACAAAATTTGACTAATTTTTGCCACCACCTCAGAACTCCGAAAAGTCCCCAACCCAGATTCTGCACCGATTTCTCTGTTACTGCGGAGGCTGTAAGAGCGAATTTTTAACAGATAATTAAACTGTTTAACCAGAATTTCGATATCTGCACGTTTGGGTAATTCATAGCTGCTGATGCTGGTTTTACTCACCATCCATAAATAGCTGCGTTGTTCACCGAGGGAGTATTGCAACAACAAAGTGTCATCATCAAGGATTTGTTGCTGAATTTCTGGAACCGAGGGTGTTTGCGGCTGAGTTAAGGCGGCGTAGCGGGGACTAGTAAATCTAATTTGGGCTTGGATATCTTGATAATCTTTGACGAGAGAGGCAAATTCGGTTTCTATAGCTTGGGCTTGTTCTGGGGTGTATTTACCACTGTTGTAAAGTTCTAAACGGCGTTTTTCAGTTGTATCTATTCGCTGTTGTAAGTTGCGTTCTGCTGCGAGTAGTTTTGGTTCTACACCTTGGCGAATATCGGCGTTTGCTTCTGTGAGTAATTCTATTAGACTGCGGGCGCGAGATTTTTCACTGGCTTGCCAACCCTTAGCATCGTAGCCTTGGGTTGGGTTTTGTTTGTGCAGTTGCATGAGTAAGTCAATGTAAAACTGGTAAATTCCTTGTCTCGATGCAAAGTAGGAAGTACGCAGTTGTTCGTTAGTGATTTTGGTGCGTAAGTTTTCAATGAGTTCTATGGCTGCTTCAATTTGGGTGAGGGCTTGTTGGAGATTTCCTCTGTCGCGTTCTAGGTAAGCCAAATTATAAAGAGTAGTGGATTCTCCTGCTTTATCACCGACTTGCCGTGCTAGGGGTAGGGACTGGTTGTAAAATTTCAGCGCTTGCTGTTTGTCTCCCAAATCATCGTAGACACCGCCGATGTTGTTGAGGATGACGGCTTCCCCCATTTTATTCCCGACTTGCCGTGATAGGGGTAGAGACTGGTTGTAAAATTGCAGCGCCTGCTGTTTATCTCCCAAATCTGAGTAGACAGTGCCGATGTTGTTGAGAGTTCTGGCTTCCCCAGTCTTATCCCCAACTTGCCGTGATAGGGGTAGAGACTGGTTGTACAATTTGAGCGCTTGTTGTTTATCTCCCAATGCGTCGTAGACAAGGCCGATGTTGTTGAGGATGGTGGCTTCCCCAGTCTTATCCCCAACTTGCCGTGATAGGGTTAGGGACTGGTTGTAAAATTGCAGTGCCTGCTGTTTGTCTCCCAAATCATTATAGATACTGCCGATGTTGTTGAGGGTTCTGGCTTCTTGGGCTTTATCACCGACTTGCCGTGATAGGGGTAGGGACTGGTTGTAAAATTGCAGCGCCTGCTGTTTGTCTCCTAATGCAGAGTAGACACTGCCAATGTTGTTGAGGGTTCTGGCTTCCTGGGTCTTATTTCCGACTTGCCTGGTTAGAGGTAGGGACTGATTGTAATATATTAGCGCCTGCTGTTTATCTCCCAAATCGTCGTAGATACTGCCGATGTTGTTGAGGGTGACGGCTTCCTGGGTTTTATCACCGACTTGCCGTGCTAGGGGTAGGGACTGGTTGTAAAATTGCAGCGTCTGCTGTTTGTCTCCCAAATCTGAGTAGACACCGCCGATATTATTTAGGGTAGCGGCTTCCCCAGTTTTATCCCTGACTTGCCTTCTTAGTGGTAGGGACTGGTTGTAAAATTGCAGCGCCTGCTGTTTATCCCTCTTCTGTCACTTTCCGAAATAAGCAAGTAGTAAATAAATGAAATTATCCAGAAGAGAAAAAAGGTTTAAATTGGTTCATTGTGAAAATTAGGTGATTAAATCCAAGCAATAAATCGGAATTGGGAAAAACATTTAGCCAGGGATAAATCAACCAAAATAATAAAAGAGGTTGAACAATTAAACGAAGATTATTTAAAGTATTCTTCCATC
>NZ_JADEWI010000099.1 GCF_015207705.1 Nostoc sp. LEGE 06077 | reverse complement strand
TAGCAGAATAATGAGAATTCTTTCTCTGACGTGTGGTAGATCACTTTCTTTTAGAGCAACATGAAGCTTGCTGACTTGCTCCGGCGTTAAAAAGTTTTTGGCTGCTGGTGGCATAGTTGCTTTTAGATAACTTCCTCTTATTATTATTATGCAACTTGCGTGCCGATTAGCTTATCTCCCCCTCGACCTAACTGATACCCTAGAATAACCTGAGTTCGGGATAAGGAAAGGGACAGGTAGTAAGCTTAAAATAACGTCAAATCCAGCATATATAGTTAGTAGTTACACGATTGGGCTATTTCGTGTAATGCACAAACAGTTGCCGGACAACTCCCATTCCGCGCTTTAGCTGAATAAGACGCTTCAATACAGCAATGCTTTTGGTAATCATCTCTTGGTGAAGCATCTGGATCTACAACTAACCTGAGTAGACTGATCAGAACCACCTCACTTTTAATTTGAAAAATAACTTTTTTTAGTAACAAAACACATCAGTATAGCGGTTTTGCTGATGCGTTACTTCTGTGTTAATTGTCAGTCAAAATCACATAAAAACCAGGGAAGTATCTGATTTATTTATGTAATTATTCAGTTAATTCTCAGTACTTCTTGTAACTTCTTAAAAATGGCTTTTATGCTAATTCTGTGATGAACACCAGATACCTAAACGTATTAGCCAAGTCACTTTCCTGGCAATTATATGTTATCCTGATTTTGCTTTTTGACGCACAGTACGCCATAATTGGCGGAAAGTTTTTGAGCGAAAAGTTATGTAGAAAGGAGAGTAATTTGAAAAAAGAACTACCAAAAACTACATTAAAACTACAAAACAGCTTTTAAAGACTCAATTCATCATCCTGCTGTTGCTGCTGTTGCTGTTGCCGTAACTGCTGCCAATAATCGAGAAGCTGCTGATTCCAATCACTAGCCGTGCAATTGAGAGGTTTGGATTGTGGCAGTAGTTCTAAAACACGCCCTGCTGCCGCTTGTCCCGCTGAATCATTGCCAAACGCCACCTGTACATGAGGAATGAGGCGTAACTCCTCTATAGGTAAACTTTTGATATCATCAACAGCCATGTACATTGTTCTGGTTGGTGGCACATCACCTCTAATTTGATGTTCCAGCATGGCGAAGGAAACAGCATCGATGGGCGACTTACACAGCACAACTTTTTCTACAGTCGCATTCTTCTGATCACCAAATTGGAAGTGAAACCAGCTATTACGCCGAGAGGTTCCTTTTTGGTAGCCCTTGAAAGTGTTGTTATCGCCCCGTGTTCCGCGCAGGAATGCACCGTTAGGTTGGTTGTCGAGATTCCGCATCACGAACACAGCATTTTGTTGGTCATCAGCGTAAACCAGACCTTTGCTGTGTAGAAGTTGCACAAAATCTTGGGGTATGCCACGTTGATGGGTCAGGTAATTAGAAACTGCTGGCCAATAGCCTTGATTCTCAACTGGTAGCTGGAATTGGGGGCGCGCTTGGGTCTGGATAATCTCACTATTCATCTTCCGAGCGTGGGCGATCGCTGCTCTTTCTGCGCCAGCTTCCCCGAATCGGTCATGCAGCCAAGCGATCGCTTCAGTGAAATTACACCCTTGTACGTGCATCACCAAATCAATCGCACCACCGCCGCCCTTCTGTTGTTCGGGTGAAAAATCATAGAACTTTGACCCATCTATATTAATGATGTGACCGTGACCCTTCCACCGTTCATGATCATGATTTAGCCCCAACTCCCAAGCCACATCTTCTAGGGGTAAGTCACGCAGTTGACTGGTTGACTCCAACAGTTGCACCTGTTTTTCAAGCCGCTGCCGTTCCTTCTCGCTATCTAAGGCCCGTTGTTCGGCACGGGATAGCTGTTGCGCCATGAAAGCGCGGTCAGCCAATTGATGGTTAATAGTTTGAAAATCGTCACTCTGCTGAATCCGGGCAACGTAAGCCCTAGCTGGTTCCAAAGGTAAGGGTGCTAATTGGTAATTCTCCCAGACGGCGGTGAATGGTTCGCTGTTAACCGCTTGGTAATATTCTTTTACTTTCGTGTGGGTTGCTTTACTGCCCTTGACTCCTCGCTGGATGCCCAAAGGAGCAAGTGCCGACGCATAACTGTCTTGGAGTTGGGATAACTTCTTCCTTCCCTGTCCACCTCTACCGCCAAACATCGCGTCATGGCTGACTCTGTTTGTTTTATCGTTCAATGGCACGATGTATGCGTGGATGTGTGGCGTACTTTCATCCAGGTGCAGTTCAGCCCTGACGCACTTATCACCATAGTTTTCCACCAGCCAATCACAAGATGCTCTAGCCCACTGCTGCATTCTCTCGTTTGACCAATGCCCCGACATAGATGGATCATGAGGACGGAAATACTCAGGACTGGCACTTAAAAACATTTCAGTGCATAAGACCGCATCCTTTCTTGGGCGATGCTTGAGCGTGGAGATTTTCTCTTTAACTATCTCCTCTAACGGGCGATTATCTTCTCCCCCAATTAACCGGATATTATCTTTAGTTGGATCAGCATTGGGTGTTTCTCGGTTCCGAGTAACATGGTCATCACTTCCAGCGACATTACCAAATGTTTTGAGCTTCTCAATCCTGAGAATGGTGAGTGGCGACATAATGTTTTATGCTACAAATGCAGCATTTTTGTAATACAAAAAACCCCGCAGGGCGAACGGCGGTTTCGCGTTCTGAGCGATAGCGAAGGATGGCGCAGCCACCCGCAGGGCGCGAAACCATAGTGAGTATGGTTCTAACTATACCTCAGCCTGAAATCGACTTTTGAGCGCGAAAACTCGTCCGCAAAACACCCCCATTACACCCTTTTACACCCCCTCTACACCCCAAGCTTTTTCTCCACTGTCCAACTTTTTTGATTTTTTACACCCCCAATCCACCCTTTTTTACCCTTTTTAAACTCCTTTACACCCCCAATCCACCCTAGTACATTTTTTGTGTGCTTTAATACTTGTGTACTGATAATCAAAATTATGGTTACTCCTCGCAAAATTGTCGAACTTCCAAAGTTCAAGCGCTGTCTCTCTACCTGGGATGGCAAAGCCATTGAATATTTGCTCAACCATCCTTCTGGTACGCCTGCTACTAAGTTAGCTATGGAAGCTCTTTGTTCTTACCTAGTGTGGTAAAACTTACTAGAGAAGACGACTCTCTAAATTAGCCAAGTAAGCCTTGGGATCTCGACGAAATCGATACTGCTCAATTTTGGCTTTGTGGTGTTTTTGTAATTGAGAGCGTAATTCGAGCCAAGTATGAATATCAACTTGCGCTAAATCAGATGCGGTAAAAGAATGAAGCTTAGTAGCGATGGCACAGGCAAGTTTGACAGAACCACGAATAACAAGGGATGAGGGGGCAACTTTACGGCCAGTACAACGACGTTGATGATGACGTAGCATACCAAAAGCGTGTTCTAAATCATTATTAGTTCTAGGAAAATCTTCAATTTCGTAACAATGAAAAAGTCCAGACCAGTAGCTATGAGTGGTTTTTATAAAGTTATCGATTGCAGTGTTCAGCGTACCAGCTTTCTGCTTTTGTTGGGACATTTCTGTTAATAGTTGCTGATAACTTTGTTTGACACCAGCAGCATTAAAACCTATTTTATTATTGAGAATATCACTAGCTTTATCAACCCACTGATAGGCAACCCTCACAGGTGAAAATAAAGATGCAGTCGCAGATAAACCCTTAGCTATCAGGTGTTTTAGGTTGACTAAGGGTGGGGTTAAAGCACTTTTTTTTCCATCCGTTCTAAGCTTTGCTCTATCAATGTCAAATTTTCTTGTAACTTTAATCCTGATGCCTCTAATGGTGGATGACCATCATTAGTTATAGAACTACGTACGAACGTGCAATAATCTTCGATAATAGTTGCCATTTCTTGAGTTTCATTGGTAACACTACGTTCAATGTCTCGTAATCCTCTAACTTTTTTTTTCAATTCCTTTTTTGCATGTCGATCTGCCTCATATATGGGTTTAATTGCTTCCTTCAGGTAATGGTAATGACATAAACCGTGAGCAATTCTAGGTAATGCTAACCTAACAGCTTTGCGAATTGATTGTTGCCCATCACTAACAACTCCATCAATTGGTACATTTAGGCTATTAGTTACTTCTAATAATAACGCGACTAAATCTTCATTTCTTGATGATAATAAGGTTTTAGCTAGTAAGATTTCTCCTGATAAGCAATCTCGAATTACCCATAAGACCTCATGTCCAATTTCTGGCTGCATCCCATCAATGGCTAATATCACCCGTCCTTGATTAGCCACTATTGCTTTTAACCTTTTATGGTCTTTTAGCCATAAAGACAGTAACTCGTCATATCTGTCAATTAGGTGTGTGACCGTTCGTTTACTTATACATATACCCTTTAATTCCAGGTGAGCGTGTATTTGGGTAACACTTCTATGTTCCTGGTAGCGTAATGCTCCTATATAAGCAATCACATCCAAACCAAATTCGTTTTGTGGTAGAGCGAGTGACCCTTCTTGCTCTGGTCGATATGCTTTTTTGTACCGCAGACATGACTTATTGTGACATTGCCGAATTTTTAGCTGTAGTTCTACTACCCCATTTAATGTTCTTATATGTCGAGGATTATTGTATTCATTCCACATTGCTTGACCGCACGAAGGGCATTTTTTTTGAACACAATCGAGTACTTCAAACGATGTTGCTTCTGGTTTTAAACTTTTTCTTACCAAGTTTTTGCACCATTATTTCGTTACAAACTCAAGATTACAGGATTTCTGCTCCTCTCTAGTAAGTTTTGCCACGCTAGGTTCTTACTGGCTGGTCGAAGCTTTAGAGGGTCAGGTCAGCGATGAGGAATTCCAACACGCTTGCCGGGAAGCTGCTGAAAATCTCTCAAAAAAGTTGATTTCGATTCAACGAATGTCTGGGCTGAATCTCACTCCCTACGTTAGTCCCCTGATTGCTGCTACCAATCAACAGCCGAATTTCTGAAGTACGTTTGCAACACCACCCGATTACACATTCTCAATAAGTTCCTCTTTTCTTGAGAAGGGGCAATCATCTCACTTAGTGAATAACATGAGTGCAACTTCCGCGCTCCCGGCAGGGCGAACTACTTTTGTGTCCTGAGCGCAGCGAAGGATGGCGTTGCCACCCCGCAGGGGCGCGAAAGTAAAGTGAGTACACCTTTAAAATAACCTACCCGAAAACCCGATTTTTCAGCCGCAATCAGCCGCAATCAGCCGCAACTGGACGCAACTAGCCGCAAACGAAATTACTGACTTTTCTAATTTCCGTCCACGAATAGCCGCAATCAGCCGCAACTGGACGCAATCAGCCGCAATCAGCCGCAAATTTTCGTAGACCATTTAGAGGTGTATTTTAATACAAACGCAGTGCTGCTTGATATTACAAATGTAGTGTCTTAGTAGTTTTTTTGAGGGCTGTGACTGTATTAGGGATTTAATCACAACTAATTACATAGACTTAGTGGTCATTATAAATGTGTTGCTAGTGTTCACTAATGATGAGCAAACCTGAGAAGAAGGCAATAACGGTTTGATAAATATAGAACCGCTTTGTAGTAGCCAGCCTGAGTGCCTGATAAAATTCAGTAGCTAAAAATTTGAATCTTTGATGTGTCAGGGGCAAGGTATGCAAGTAAAGAGCGAAGTGACAATTAAATTTAGCGGTGAACTACCAACAGCCAAACCCGCAGCTAACAAAAAAGTAGAAATCGAATTAACTGACCAAAACGGCATAGTGTTTACTGCTCAAGTTAATGCAAAAAGCTGGCGCAAGGCCGAAACCAACACATCTGAGTTTGCAGACTGGGCAGGTGCTATATCGGGTAAGCTTGGCCAGCGAACAGAAAATGGCTTTGAAGTGATTGATGCAGGGCTTCAGATTTTTGAAAAGAAGGCGAAGGAGCCTAAACCAGAAGAAGGTGCTGCTGTAGCTGAAGCTGGTGCAGCTTCATAGGCGTGTCTCAAGCATTCATGAGTAAATTTCTACCTCTGCAAATGTCTCATTGCAGAGGTAGAAGTATTTTTAATTGCAGATTCAACGAAATCCTAATTATGTGTAGTAAGACTATATATTGATGGAACGAATAGCTAAGTTGAAGCTTACACCAAATATAGATTTGAATCAATGTACATCAACTAATAATGATGAAATTAATTATAGAAATGGGCAGCTTTAAGAAAATTTAGTAAGAAAAAGAATTGATGACTTGTCCAAAAGCTCTGTTGATCTAGGTTTTGACTACCTATTCGTCGCAACTTCCTTGCTCGGTCGAAGTCGGGGCGATCACCACTTTCCAAAAGTAAGAAAATCCTGCCGCGAATCTATTAGTTTTATGTGTTATAGCCGATATTTATCAATGATTTTGAAAGCCAATGCCGTGTATCTCCATTACTCGGTCGCGGCTGGCATCAGGTTCATAAGTTTATGATCGCTTAGTTCCAAGTAATAAAAATTCAAATACAAACTATACTGCCAGCAAAATTTACTTTTAGCGAAGTATAAAAATGTACTAATTGAGGGTTCAGTTTTCATCCTACCCCTTTTGATATATTTTTCTTGACTCAATGTTTATCTGTCTTAACTGTCCTTGCATTTTTATGATCAATCTAAGAGGATGTTAATACGAGCCTAGCAAGCTACACTAAAACATTTTCCAAACTAGATACATCCAGCCTAATACAGTCCAGCAAAGAAGAATTGTAGGTTGGGTTAAGCGGAGCGCAACCCAACAAAACCTAACCTATATAGCTTTATGTTTTTTGCTGTAACTGAACAGTATTGACATAAAGCCAGCCACTTACTTGTAGCTGCTGTAATAGTATAATGCCCCAGACTCACGTCTTGTGGTGAAATATTGTGCTGAGTTGTCTATACGTTGAGAGAAAGTCGAAAAGCCGGGCTTATGTTCAAAATCTATTAATTTCAACATTTAAACTATGGTAACGACAACAGCACCAAATCTAACTCTTGTTGAGAAACAGACAGCGTGGGCGCTTGGATGGATAATTAATGGCATTGCAAGTGAACTTGTACCGCCGTCTGATGAGGAACCTGGAATATTTCCAAATCCTGCTCAGGAATTGGAAGACTTACTTGCTCGCCGCATAGATTTTTACCTAGAGGAAAGCTCGAAGCTTTCAGAATTAATTGGGACATGGAAGCGAATCTGGGGGCCATTTGTTTATCTGGCTCGGCCTCCGTTCAATAAATATGCAACTAATGCAATTTATGTAGCACAGCAAGGCAATAAATACGTTATTGGTGTTGCTGGTACGAATCCTAAGTCTCTTCAAAACTGGTTGATTGAAGATTTGTACGTTGCAGTACTAGCGGATTGGGCTGACTATGCTGAAGACGAACCTCAATATCGTCCCAAAATTTCTATGGGAACCAAGATAGGTCTTGACAATCTCTTAAGACCACATCCAGGCTCGTCTACAACTATCATTGACTTTCTCACAGACCTGTTAAAGGAAACGGGTCAAAACATAGAGATTCTACTAACGGGTGCTAGTCTAGGTGGTGCATTGTCTCCTGTTCTAGCACTTGCTTTGCATGAGAACAAATCAACATGGGATCCAAATAATCGAGCCAAATTAAAGGTTGTTACATTTGCTGGCCCTACACCAGGCAATTATTATTTTGCAGAACGCTATAGACTGAAACTTGGCAACACAACAACACGCATTTGGAATAGTCTCGATATTGTTCCCCATGCTTGGAAACCAGAACTGCTGAGTCAAATCCCCAGCCTTTACGAGCCGCAGATCGCCTCTAACCCTCTTATTGAGCGGTTCGTGAAGATAGGTAATTTGTTGTCAGTCGGAAGATATTATACCCACCTTGAGCGGCTAACCCCTCCATTACAAGGTACATTGCGCCCTATAGGGCAAACTCCAGAAACAAGTTCTAATCAAGTAGAGCTAAATGTTCAGTTATCAGAGGCTCTTAAATCAGGACTAGCAAAAGAAAATGTGTCTGTATCAGATCAAGATATCAACGGACTGTTGCAATTCTTGGCACAAGCTAAACAGCAACATATAGACGCATACTTTGATTTACTAAACTTTCCATCAGAGGTCACAGAGCTTATTATAAATGGTGAACAACTTCCGCCCGATTTAAGACTTCAAGAAGCAGCTCCAGAAGCTATCGAAGGCGTAATTAGTAAACTGTTGGAATACTCTGCAAACCCTGATGTAGATGAGTAACCCTTAAACAACTATCACGTTGCATGAATTACCCCACAGAAAACTGCCGATGGAAGCAATGTTCTGCAATGGACTAACCAGCAAGCCGAACACTTCAAATGGAAATTTGAGGGGGTGTAGTTAAGCTTTTTGTCCTCCTTGTCTTAAATAACAACTAGCTTTTCTTTAACCGACTTCTGAATTTTTAGGAGTCGTTTTTTCTCTGGGTTTCACCTTGCAAGCGTTCACAGGCGCGACATCGCAAGAAAGGTGCGAAATAATAGCTCTCAAAAGCATTGATATCGCTTGGTTGTGACTACAAAAGTAAGAAAATCCAGTAAATAATTGCTTACTTTGGGCTTGATTCAAGCATTTTCATCATCTGTTGTAAGATGCGATCGCAGCCACCCACACAACTACCAGTGCGATCGCCCCAGATGGCACAAAGAATATGCTCTGCACTGTGAGATAGTCATGTAATAGATGCTTGAATATAAAAGTCAAACAAAAACTAAAAAACTATACTATGTCAGAAATTGAAAACTTAGGGGTGAGTGTAGAGGAATATTTGGATGGATTAGCAGCAGGCATTGATGTTTTGGAATTGAAGCGATTAGAAGCAAAGGGAATTCCCACAAACTTGGCATTGGAAGTCATGGCGATTATGCCAAAGGTCATTGATGGCACAGCTACACCTGAAGAAGTTGTCAGGGGACTAATGATTATGTCGCCATCCCTGAGACAGCAAATTGAATAGTCTAAAGAATTACCACACTGGTTCACCTTGGGTTATCATCTTCTGTCAGCGCATCTAATTGGGCTAATAATTTCTCTACCTTTGCCTGTTTCTTGGGGTCATCCCAGACTTGCGATTTCTTTAAGCGGCGAAAGGTTTCATCAGCTTTGTCTTTTAATGATGGGGTGTCTGGCTTAGACTGTTGCTCAATTTCTTTGATTTTGCGTTTGATTTCACTCAACGAGAGATTGTAAGCGATCGCATCTTCTAAGAGTTCTTTTCTAGTTTCTTCATCTTTAACTCGTGCGATCCCCAGTGCTTTTGTATATTCGATTTGTCCAGAACGCAGCATTTTTAAAACATCTGGTGGCAGATTGAGTAATGGTAGGCGATTTTTGACGAATGACTCCCAACTCATTCGCCCCAAAGATGTAAATAACTCTTCAACTATCTTGGTTTCGGTTTGAGACATAACGTTATGTCTCAATTCAGAATCTTCCTGTTTATAGCGATCGCAAACGTTTCTCATGCGGTGGAGATGACTGCTAACCTCATTTTGGGTTAACTGCATCTGGATTGCTAATAATTCGAGGATGCCTTCGGTTTCTTCTAGGGGGTTGAGGTCTTCGCGTTGCAGGTTTTCTACCAGTCGCACTTGATAGGTGGTGATGTCATCCATATCACGGATGACCACAGGCACTTCAGTTAGTCCTGCCATTTGGGATGCTCTGAGGCGACGTTCACCAGCTACTAGTTCATAGTCACCACTAGGCAAAGGACGGACAAGCAAAGGTTCAAGGATGCCCAATTTTTGAATTGAACGTGATAGTTCCTTAAGCTTTTGGGGGTCGAAATAGCGCCGGGGCTGGGATTGTGGAAGTTTGATTAAGTTTATAGCAAGAGTATTTGGTGAAGTCGCCGTACTTTCAGGTTGGTTAAAGCTTTCGCCTAGTAGTGCGGCTACACCTTTTAATTGGCTGGTATAGGGTTGGTCTTTTTTGCTCACTGTAGTTTTTCTAAACTGAGGGAGATTTTTTTTAGTACAGCGACGGCAGGATGTTTGGGATTATATACTGCTAAGGGTATGCGTGCCTCACTTGCATCAGCAAAGGCAATAGATTTAGGGATAGGTTCAAAAACTGTTGCCACGGGTGAAAGTTGTTCTGTGATAGCTTTCATGGTTCTGCTTTCTTGAGCAGTACGTGCATCATACATTGTGGGGATGAAGCCAGCAATTGTAAGTGTTTTATTAGCACCTTTGCGGAGTGTGGCTACAGTTCTTAACAGTAAATCAGTTCCTTGAAAGGATTTGAACTGACACTGAATAGGTACTAAGACATGGGTTGCTGCCACCAAGCTGATAACACTGAGGATGCCTAAAGATGGCGGACAATCTATCAAAATAAAATCATAGTTGTCTAATATGGGGGCAAGTGCATTTTTAAGGCGCATTTCCCGCATTAAAGCGGCAACTAGTTCGAGTTCAGCAGCACTTAAGTTGATGTTGGCTGGCACTAAACTCATATTGTGAATCAATTCAGGATGAATTGGCAATGGTTCTTCACCCACCAATGCTTCATAGACGCTTTTGGTGTTAATGTCCGGTTCTAGCCCCATAAATGTCGTCAGTGAAGCTTGAGGGTCTGTGTCTATGAGGAGAACACGATTTTTCTTCTTTTGAGCAAGGTGATAGCCCAAGTTCATAGTTAAACTTGTCTTTCCTACTCCTCCTGATTGGTTAAATAGCGCAATAATACGAGTGTTGCTCACGAGTAATAAATTACAGTTGTAATTAAAAACGTCTCTAATACAGGCAGATTGTAGCTTTGGAATAAAGGTAATACAACTGGGAACAGTAGATTTTTCACAAATTAAGGCTGTCTCAACGAAGAGATGCCTTAACCGAAAGGTATTGGGATGGCTCTAGCTATTTCACAAGCCTCATCAAATGAGCATCCCTCATCTATTAAATTGACAATGCAGCAGACGCAAATGGACATATCAACAATGAAGAGAGATTGGTTGGTACGGCCAAACCTTTGCAGAGTAGAGCTATATCTGGGATTGAGGCAGCAAAACTAGGAGATGCTCACTGGGCTAATACTGTTACTGACTGTTATAAAATTGCCAAAAAGTTAAATAAAAAACTAAAGAGGCATAATCTTGCAGTTGGTGGTGGATACTGGTGTATAGTGCTGTCATCTACTGCTATTACAGTCCGATAAAACCAGAAGTAATTAACCAGTTGATTCAACAAAATCAACCTTGGGTTATAGGTAATGAATAATACTTAAAATCAATGATAGGGTGCTAGTACATTGATTCAAGTGATACGTGAACGTGCTACGAAACAGCAGATTGACGAAATGCTCAAAACCTGGGGAGTATTTATCAAAATAGTAGTGGATATCGAGCGCGAAATTTTGGCTGGTGGTGCAGAACGTCACTATGAATGTGAGCAAGAATTGTTGAAAGATGGTAATAAACAAAAAAATCTTTGGGGTGCAGATTGGTGTCCTTACACCCAAGAAATGGTGTTTGAATCGATTATTAACATTTGCCCCAGCCAAAACAATCGTACTATGATCATTGAATCCCCAGATATTAGAGAGCGAGTTACTCAGATTACCCTGCGATTACTAGGAGGATTATGATACCGAACTGGAGCGCAATTGAAGCAAGTTTTTTAGCTGAACCTTATCCACAGCAGTTGGGAGAACTGGCAGCTTCTTTGGCACGTCTTAAATCCTGGTGTCAAAAGAATGCCCGTCGTGAATTAGTGCCAGTGTTACTTTCTGAAAACCTACTATACGTAAATTTGTTACAACAAGAAAGCCAGAGCAATAATACTGAATTAACCCAACTCCAAAACTTGTTAGAAGATTGGCAGCAAAATTGGGTAAATATTTACGATAGTCCGACCGAAACTGCATCATTGGCTGCGGCTGCGGCTACTTGGTCAGAACGAGTGTTGAATATGTCGGGGTTATTATCTACAGCAGTTATGTAGCTGCGCTGCGATCGCTGGATGTCTGCAATTTCGTAGAGGAAAAAGGAGCGCTCGCCCTCAGCACTTTTCTCTGGCAGCATCAGATTTTAATCAGTTACCTGCCTTCTCATTGACTTAATTTGACTACGCTTAGTTTTACTGTCAAGACGTTTTTTTTGAGAACTGCGAGTGGCGTTGTTGCGTGAATAGGCAAAATGGTAAATTTACCTATAGTCGATGTTTTCGAGCCGCCTAACCCTGCATATGAAGACGAAAGCCCAGTACAAAGTTAAGAATTGGAACGCTTATGATGCTGCCCTCAAGCAACGAGGCAGTATAACTTTTTGGGTGAACGA
>NZ_JADEWI010000136.1 GCF_015207705.1 Nostoc sp. LEGE 06077 | reverse complement strand
TAGGTGTAAGCGGCTAAACCAGCCATCAAGTTGACCAAAAAGTTAAATGGACTACGATGACGAGAGTGTTCGATTTGACAAATATTTTTCAGATGGTCATTAACTGATTCAATTACTGCACGTTTACGTAATAGAATCTTGTCACTCAGTTTTACCAAACGATTTTTCATTTTCTTCTTGGATTTTGTGACTAACTGCAATCCTCGCTCATATAACTCCCCAAATAATTTTTGAGAGATGTATCCTCGCTCACCAACTAATTGAGCCAGTGCGTTGGGCGGCTGTGCCGACTTGAAGCAACTGGCGTTACCAATTAAGTCCTTAGTCATGTCTGGGACTGGTTTTCGGTCGTCGACATTGGCGGGAGTTAGCGAAAATGCCAATAGTTCTCCACAATCATTAATAATCAAATGTAGTTTAAAGCCAAAGTGCCAGCCTACAGAATTTTTGCCCCATTTCACTAACCCTGGAAATACTTTATGAGAATGCGCCCTTGCGTTGTGGCAAACATTTATCGGTGTGGAATCGATAAAACTAATTCCTGTAATTTCTCCTGTGCGAGTATGTAAAACACAACATAGCTTATATCTTGCACCAAGGCATTAATTCCACAAATCTCGTATAGCTGACTAAATTGGGAAACGCCTTTCCCCAACCTGGTAATACCTGTAGTGTATAAAATTCTTTAAATGTTCTATATCCACTTCCATGAAACGCTATGACTATTGTCATCACTTCCGATAGGTGCATCCTTGATTTACTGCGCCGTTCTCCTGTTATCGATGGCAATTGTGGCACTTGCTGCCACCAGTTTTCCCATTGATGACAGAACTCATCCACGTCACAGAAAATTTGCGTAATATCAAGCCGAGATACAATAGTAGACATAGCGGAAAGTCTGAGCGGAGGAAGCCTCCGCTCAGACTTTCCAAGACAGCCGAGACCTTGATTTTTCTTAGATATTTTTAGTCTCGGCATTTTTTGTCACTTTTTTACCGATTCTCAATCTATCGTAGCGATCTCCTGAACGATTCACTGTTGACCAAATTCATTCATATCAAGCTTTTTGCGCCTTCCTATCCATCGAACTCACGTTAATTTAA
>NZ_JADEWI010000135.1 GCF_015207705.1 Nostoc sp. LEGE 06077 | reverse complement strand
TGGTTGGATAATGAGACGCCAATTATTTAAAGTATTCTTCCATCCGCATTCATGATTCCATTGTTTATGATTAGAAAAATCAACAACACTATTTTTTTGTACCTCAGTCTCAATTTTAAGAGATTTATTTAAACATAAAAATTCTGGAGAATTTAACCTAATCATAGTGTAAGCACAGAAAATAATTTCCCACCACTTCTCGATATGTTGGAAATCTGTAAAACGATAATCTGTCCAACCTAGTTCCTGTTTACACTGTCGGAACGCATATTCTACCCAGGTTCTTAATCCATATAAGTCGCCTAAAGTTTTCTTGAGATTACCTTGAATATTTTTCATCACAAAAGAAGTATAATTCTCTGGCATGGTTTCTGGGTCGGGAGTTATTTCCCAGTAAGTTACAGCTCTTTTTTTACCATAAATTATTTCCCTAATGTATCTAGGTTCTGATTTTTGATTGCTAAATGTTCTTTCAAATTTACACCACTTATTCGCCCTAACACTTTGTCCTGCTGGTAACCAGACTCCATGATTACTTCTAATTGATACAACGTAAGCTAAGTTGTATTCAGCTATCTTTCTAATAAATCGGCTACTTTCACCATATAAACTATCAGCCAATACTAATTCAATATTAAACCCTGATTCAATTAGCTCTGTAATCATTTCTGACGCCAACTCTATTTTAGTTTTATATTTATCCTCTGCTTTTAACGTCCCTTTTGGTTTGAATATTTTTACACTTAAGGGAACAGTTATATTAGAGTAAACTCCATACGCATTTACTGAAACTATTCCATTGTCAATTTTTCCTATACTCCCTAAATATTGTCTAGCTACATAATCAGTCTTTTTACCCTTTTTCCTATCTCCTGTTTCATCTATTACTACTGTTATTACATTTCCATTTAAGACTTTCTTAAGCCTCCTTAATCTTCGTTGTTTTAATTTATTTACTGACCAATCTGAATTAGCTAGAAAATGGTGTAATGACTGTGCTGCGTTTATACTTACTACTTTAGCTATCTCTGGTAATGATTTTCTTTTGATTGGCGAGATTATTCCTAAGTGCAAATATTTGAAACACTCATAATTTCTCACTTCTTTAAATATA
>NZ_JADEWI010000134.1 GCF_015207705.1 Nostoc sp. LEGE 06077 | reverse complement strand
GTGTCTATCGACATTCGAGGTCATTTTGATTCGGTTTGGGGGATATTTCAGGGAGTTCAGCCTGTGGATTCTGTACGGCAGATGTTGGCACGGTTAAGGGAAACTGTTGACCGTCACATCTGGGTTAGTCGATACGGTATGGGAAATGTGGGCAATGGCTCCACTTCTATGGGTGGATTGTTGCGGAGTCAGGATATCGCAACACAGGCTAATATCGCTCTGTTGTCGGCGGCTGATAATGACGATTATTCTTTCATTGACCAGAACTTCCAGCCTGAATCTTTGCAGACTTGGGGTAAACGAGGTGCTGTCATCAACGTCGAGATGCGCCGCTACCAGGAATTTGTGCTGAAGGGGTTGGAAGCCGATGGCTATACCGTGATTGATGCGGATGATTTTGACCCTGACGAAACCAAGGAAGTGGTTAAAGAAGTAAAAGCGGCTTCCAAGGAATTATATTCTGGTCAATGCCAGGGGGTTTCTGAATCTGATGATGTGTCTGATGCAGAACTCAAGAAATTGCAGGAGAAGCGGGTGAAGACTAAAGAAGAACGGTATCAGCAGCGTAAGGGTGAATTGTCCCGGCGTTATGAAGTTGAAGTGACACCCGAATTAGTCGAGAAAGATGATGACGGCTGGTATCCTCAACTGCGGCTGCACTATTACTTGACTGTGGGGCGACAGTTTTTAGCCAGCCGGGACAGCAAAAGAGCTAAGGCACAGGCTGAGGCTGGGGAGAATGCTATCTGGAAGCCAGATTTTAACAAAGGGCAGATGTTGTCTTCTGTACTGTTGCTGGAAGAATTAAAGCTCTTGCAGTTGCTCAAGCCAGGGGAACAGTTGCGGGGGTCTGATCAAGGGATGCAGGAGTTTAAGGCGATCGCGCTACAGCATCGGTACTTGATCAAAAATTATCTGAACGTGACTGTTTCTGAAAAACTGACACCTGTTGCGATCGCACAAAAGTTGCTGGACAAGATTGATCTGCGGCTATCGTATGTTGGTCGGTTGGGGCCACGGGGTAAGCGGGAGTGTGTTTATAAGTTTGTGGCTCCTGGTGATGGGCGAGATAGGATTTTCAAGCAGTGGTTAAGTCGGGAGTTGGTGTCAGTCA
>NZ_JADEWI010000133.1 GCF_015207705.1 Nostoc sp. LEGE 06077 | reverse complement strand
TGTGTTCAAAGAGTTGTTTTAAGTTTTGAAAAGAATGCGGAATTTTGTGAGCAATTGTGTATAAATAAACAACCTATTTTCCTCCTGCAATCGTGGCGCTTTTGTGTACGGTTGCTTTTTACTTTTTGACCAGTTCCATTCAGCCATGTTGAAAAATTTTTAGTTCTCAAAAGAAAAACTGATACACTAACGAATAAATTGCTTAAGCAATGCCGTTACCAAAGCGATCGTCCCCGTGTTAGGCAATCGCTTTATTTTTTGACCAGCCGCATCCCCTTCTTGTTACTGAAAGCCCCAGCCTGAGAGAGTGCTGCTGCTGGGTTCGGGTGTGCAAAGAACTCTTCTACTGCTTTGGTTAATCCCGAAGCGATCACTGGGTCATGGCAGGCGTAGATGTAAACTGACTGTTGAGTACCGTTAACTAAGCGATTCTCTTGGCGATCGCCCAGGTGTGGGTAAAATGTGCGAACCCAAGTACCCAAATGCCCACGATAATGAGAACCGTGCAGAGGTACTTTCTTGCCAAGTTCGATTTCTGCAAAATTCACCACGCCCATCCATTTTTCAGGAGTAGCGCAAAGTGCTTGTCTGTTGTGTTCAGCCAAGAGGTTAGCGGCGTAATCCTTGAAATGCTGCTCGATGTAGGGATTGAGTTTTCCCCCGGTGAGGTCAGCTAAAGTTTTCATCGCGTCAACCAAAGTCTGCAAACGTTGTTCAACTGGTGGCAGGGCAGGAGCAGGTGGTTGTTCTGGTTGCTGCTCTTTCTTTGTCCAGCCTGTGATATCTTGCATCCAGGCACGGACACCGATAGTTTTGAATGCTCGACAAACTAACTTTGCTTGTTTAGTGCAGTACCGACCTGCTTCATAAGCGTAGTAATCGAGGATGATGGCGATCGCCATATCAGGAATGCCATTAATGCGCCACCCATTTTGGTTTGCACCATCAAACCCTTGTTCCATCAGCATTTTAGACAATTTAGATGGTTCCAGGTTTGCACTATCTAACGCTTTGATAATAGCCATATCACTTACCCCAGCTAATCTGGCTGTTGCCCGAATACTGGCCTTCCCTTGTCCATTGGGGTCAACAGAAATCTCTTGTTTAATCTGTTCGATAATTTGGGC
>NZ_JADEWI010000132.1 GCF_015207705.1 Nostoc sp. LEGE 06077 | reverse complement strand
CTCAATATATTCGAATACAATTACTGCCGCCTGCTGCTTATTTATAAACTTATTTTGGTAAACGCATTCTGCCTTCAAAGTCTTAAAAAAACTCTCTGCAACCGCATTGTCCCAACAATTCCCTTTTCGACTCATACTTCTGATTACCAAAGGATTCATCTCCAAAAGACTTTTAAAGTCGCTGCAAGCGTATTGAATTCCTCTATCTGAATGGAAAATTAATTCACTTGTAATATTCCTGTTTTTCTGAGCCATTTTCCATGCAGGTATCACAGTATCAATAGCTTTCATTGTTGAACTAAGTGCCCACCCAATTACTCTCCTGTCGGCTAAATCCAATATGATGGTGAGATATAGCCAGCCTTGGGTCGTCTTAATGTACGTGATGTCAGATACCCAAGCAGTGGCTATTTTGTCCACTTTGAATTGCCTGTTAAGCTTATTTTCCACAACCGGGTATTTGTGCTCAGAATCTGTTGTGACACGGAATTTTCTTTTAACGATGCTCCTTATTTTTGCTTTCTTCATCAGTCTGGCAACCCTCGGACGGGACACCTTTATATCCAACTTAATCAATTCATGAGTGATTCTTGGACTTCCGTAAGTTTGTTTACTTTTACTGTGAATAACCCTGATTTTCTCAGTAATAGCCTGGTTTTCAATGGCGGTATTCGATAGCCCATTGCTCAGCCAAGTGTAAAACCCACTCCTACTTACCTTAAAAACCCTACACATTTTCTCAATGGGAAATACCTTCCGATGGCTCTTTATGAACCCGAATATTTGCCATCGCTCCTGGAGAAAATGCTTACAGCCTTTTTTAGAATGTCGCGCTCCATTTGGGTTTCACGAAGTTCCTTTTTCAAACGAGCTAACTCCTGCTCCGTTTCGCTCAATACAACTTTTCCATTACCTGGAAAACTACCGTTTTGTTTGGCAGACAATTCTCTGCGCCAGCGGTATAACATTGCCAGTGGAATATCCAATTCCTTTGCCAGTGCACCAAGGTCTGTGCGGCTATTGCTCAGTTCAACGCTCATCAGTTTGAACTCCTTGTCAAATACTCTTCTTTCTCCAGCCATAAGTGTTAAGTTATAAAAGTTTCCCTTAACTCAGTGTCCGCTTAAAGGTAGCAAGTCCA
>NZ_JADEWI010000020.1 GCF_015207705.1 Nostoc sp. LEGE 06077 | reverse complement strand
GTTTTTATTTTGTCAAGTTGGCAATTCTCAAGTATTAGATTGCTTGAATCTGGTAATAGGTGAGTTAGCACCGACATAGAACTTGCTGAGGCTTATACCTCAAATGTTTGAAGGAGTAAAGTTTGAAATATCTCGATTATATCTTTCTGCCTTTTGCCTTCTGCCCTCTGCTTTCCCTCAACTTAAATCACCAAAAGTTGCCAAGAACCCATAAAGTTGCCCACATGAAAATACGCAAGCAGCAATTGTTATTATTAAGGTTTCGTCCGTTAATTGTTGTGGGAATAATTGCCGCGATCGCTTACTTTGCCATCTGTATATTTCTATTTGTCCAGCAACCCAAGTTTATCTTTTTTCCCTCCCGTGCCATCGAAAACACACCAGAGTCCTTCAATTTGCCTTACCAAGAAGTTTGGCTACCTGTCAAAACTAGTTTGGGCAAGGTAGAGAAAATCCACGGTTGGTGGATTAAAGCCAAGGAGCCTAATGCCAAGGTTTTGTTATATCTGCACGGGAATGGTATTAATATTGGCGCAAATATAGCTCATACCAATCGATTTTATCAACTAGGATTTTCGGTGCTGCTGATTGATTATCGGGGATATGGTCGCAGTCAAGGGGATTTCCCTAATGAAATGAGAGTATATCAAGATGCTGCTACGGCTTGGGAATATCTCACCCAGCAACAACAGATTCCACCCCAGGACATTTTTATTTACGGTCATTCTTTAGGCGGTGCGATCGCTATTGATTTAGCAGTTAAACACCCCCAAGCAGCTGGATTAATTGTCGAAAGTTCCTTTACATCTCTCCGCGAGATGGTATCGACTCGGAAATGGTTTTCCATGTTCCCCATCGATTTAATTTTGACACAACGCTTTGAATCTATTAAAAAAGTATCACGGTTGCAAATGCCAGTTTTATTTATTCACGGGACTGCTGATTCTACTGTACCGTCTTACATGAGTCAAAAACTGTATGATGCTGCGCCTGAACCAAAGCAGCTAATTTTTGTTCCTGGTGCAGATCATAACAATACAGCTGTAGCCTCTGGTGGTAAATATCTGCAATGGGTACAGTCATTTGTGCAAAAAACTCAGGTACGTAATAATTCTCATTTTTGATTTTAAATAAACATAAGTATGTCCAGAAGAACGAGAATTTTTCAGTATGATTACTAGGTTTATAATTTTTTTCTTGACACCCTTACACCCAATAAATTTATATCCAAAAATCAGCCATTTTCATACATAAATATCCGGATATAATATTTCCGGTTGAGGAGAATTTATACAGATATCTTGCGGTATGAGGAGTAAATTCTATCATGACTACAACACCTGCATATTTATTCAAAATTCCCGGAAATTCTCCTATTAAAATTTCTCAAGACGAACTGCGATCGCTGCTGGGTGAAATTGAGTCTGAGCTTCATCGCAGTAAGGTTTATCGTCAAGCTGTGGCTACACTACAAAAATTCCTTGGTTCTTCAGAAGAAGCCAAGACTTTATTTAAAGCTGTAGGTAGAGAAGCAATCGGTTTAGCATTTCAACAATTTGCCAATCATGCCAAAATTGCCGATAGCAATCAACAGACAAATCCAGAGTTAGAAACATCTCATAATGATCCAAATAACATTACTAGTAATCAGCTAAATCCGCCCAAGACAAACACGAATTTATCATCAACATCTTTGGCAAATGAAAATGTAAGTAATACCTCAATCAATCATGCCAAAAATTTAGCTCATAAACATCATTTTCCCTCAGTCATGAACTGGCTGAAACCAAATCAAAAAACTGCCACAACTGAACAACTAGCCCAGCAACAATTAGCTGAACAACGTTTAGAAATTATGGGTCAAATTGGTCAACAACTCCGCCAAGCCCGTGAAGCTAAAGGTTTTTGTTTGCGAGACTTGAGTATCTTCACTCACCTACCAATCCATCAAATGGAAGCAGTAGAAAAGGGAGACTTAAATTCATTACCAGAGGATGTTTTAGTTAGAGGCTTTATCCGGGTGATGGGTAACGCTTTAGGCCTAAATGGCACAAATTTAGCTCATACTTTACCGATGGTTAACACCGCCCCATCCATAATACCTTCTTGGTCTCAACCTAAACATAATTCCCCAAAATTAGGGTTAGAAATACGCCCTATACATTTGTATTTAGGTTATACAGCACTGGTGGCTGGAACAGTGGGAGGATTATCTGTCATGTCTCAACCAGGAAAAATTGACACAAGTGTAAATCCAGATGTCCCTCCGTCTTCGTCTATTTCCCAATCAACACAAAATCCTGAAACAAATGCTAAACCAGGTATCAAGTCTAATGGTACAGGAATTAGTGTAGGTTCAGATATTGCCCCTCCTGAAGCATTGTAGTAAAAGTATGAAGAGGGAAGTATGAAGTCTGAAATTTGAGCTTCCATACTTTAAAGTTCGGATTCTGAGAAATTATGACCACAGATCCTTATGCTTGGATAAAACAATCATTAGCAACCATTCATCGGGCAAACTGGTATCGTTCAGTACAGATATTAAGCGATCGCCCTGGTGCAACTGTGGTTTTGGCGGGGTGCGAGGTTATTAATTTTGCCAGTAACGATTATTTGGGATTAGCTGGGGATGAAAGGTTAATGGCGGCGGCGATCGCCGCTATTCATGAATTTGGTACCGGTAGCACTGGTTCTCGATTACTCAGTGGACATCGAGAATTGCACAGAGACTTAGAAAGAGCGATCGCATCGCTTAAACAAACAGAAGATGCCATTGTCTTTAGTTCAGGATATCTGGCAAACTTAGGAGCGATCGCATCTGTAGTTGGTAAACGCGATTTAATTCTTTCTGACCAATACAATCATTCCAGTCTCAAAAATGGTGCAGTTCTCAGCGGTGCAGCAATCATTGAATATCCCCACTGTGATGTTGTGGTTTTAAAAACTCAACTCAGCCAACAGCGACAAAACTACCGTCGTTGTCTAATTATCACCGATAGCGTTTTCAGTATGGATGGGGATTTATGCCCTTTACCAAACCTCTTAGCCATAGCTGAAGAATTTAACTGTATGCTGTTAGTTGATGAAGCTCATGCAACTGGGGTAATGGGTAAAACTGGGGCTGGATGTGTGGAACATTTTGGCTGTACGGGAAAGCAGTTAATTCAAATTGGCACTTTAAGCAAAGCTTTAGGTAGTTTGGGTGGTTATGTAGCTGGAAATTCTAATCTGATTGATTTTTTACGCAATCGCGCCCCAACTTGGATTTACACTACTGGACTTTCCCCTGCGGATACAGCAGCAGCCTTAGCCGCAATTCAAATTGTCCAGCAAGTACCCCAACGGCGAATTCAATTGTGGCGCAATATAGATTACCTGAAAAACTTAATGCAACAGCAGTTACCTCACCTCAAATTGCTACCTACAGAATCACCCATTCTCTGTTTTCAATTACCCAGTCCAGCTGATGCACTCCGGGTTGGTCAACACCTCAAAGATGCAGGCATTTTCGCCCCTGCAATTCGTCCGCCAACAGTGCCAACAAGTCGCATTAGAATTTCTGTCATGGCTACTCATACAACAGCGCAAATAGAAAAATTAGTTGCTGTATTAAGAAATACTAATTAACTCTTTATGTTTGAGCATACTAATGTGAAAAATTATTTGTGTAGGAAAAAACAGAAACCAGGAAAAAATATCTATAAATCGGACTGATTTTTCTGTTAACTCAAAAAGTCATACTATATAAAGTGGATAACTGAACATCTGTTCCAACTTTATTCCTGTTCAAGCAATATTTGGCATTTTATAGCAAGCAATTTTTTTATGCATTGTCAACCAATCTACTCTCTAATCCTTGCCGCCATGAGTAGCTGAGAAATTGAATAAGATTGCTATATACTTTAAGATAAATGTAGAAAAACTAGTTTGGTTAAAATTAACAATCTACTATTAATAAAATCCGATAATTTTCCCTAGTTTGATTTAGAACTCCATACAATATTTTTAATAAATTGACTACTAGCAAAAGGTATTTTTTATGTTTATAAAGAATCTATCTGAAGATGAATTATAAAAACTTGCAAACTAGCTTAGGCTATATATAGCTCTCGCCACAAGTCTTGTTTGTTTGCAAGTGTTTTCATGCCCTACATCCATTATTCGCAGTTGCTACGTTATGGCTTTGTGGTGGTAATTGTCGCCACAGCCCTAGTAATCATGCTATTACTTGACCCTCTACTAGATATGAAGGGAACGCCATTCCTGCTATTTTATGGTGCTGTGATGGTGAGTGCCTGGTATGGTGGTTTGAAAGCAGGACTATTAGCAACTTTTTTATCTGTAATAGTCAGCGATTACTTTTTTCTTTCTCAACATTACAGTCTGAGTTTAAGCGTAGCTAATGGTGTAAAGATACTGTTATTTGCCTTACAGGGATTATTGTTTAGTTTTCTCTGTGAGGAACTAAGGCACGCTAAACGCAAAGCGGAAATTAATCTCCAGAAACTTAAAATCAGCGAAGAGCGATTTCGTGTAGCACTCAGTAGTTCAGATATTGTTGTTTTTCAGCAAGACCGAGATTTTCGTTATCAGTGGGTTCATAATCTTCAGGGTGTAGACACATCTGAGGAAGTACTAGGAAAAACTGATTATGAACTTTTTCCGATCGCCTTAGCGCAGCAATTAACAGCAATTAAACGCAAGGCTATAGAACAGAATACTTCGGTGCGGGAAGAAGTTTGTGTAACGCTGCGAGGAAAAGTCCTTTATTATGATTTGCTTGTAGAACCGCTAAGAGGGATGGAAGACGGTGTAACTTGTGTCGGCGTAAATATTACGGAACGCAAGCAAACAGAACTGGAAAAAGCGAAATTACAAAGCCGACTTCAGCAAGTCCTTCAGCAAAAAGATGAAACTTTAGCTGTACTCAATGCTTGGTTAATGAGTTCCCCAATGGCATTGGCATTTCTGGATACGGAACTGCGCTATGTTTATGCTAACGAAGCTTTAGCCGCAATCAACGGTGTTCC
The DNA here is from genome assembly GCF_015207705.1 of Nostoc sp. LEGE 06077. Taxonomy (GTDB): domain Bacteria; phylum Cyanobacteriota; class Cyanobacteriia; order Cyanobacteriales; family Nostocaceae; genus Nostoc_B. Next base: position 93,621 of record NZ_JADEWI010000020.1, on the reverse strand, counting down.
ACAAAATCAACATATTGGCCGCACACTTCAAGAAGTACTACCAGAATGGGCATCGCAACTAGAGCCAATTTTCCAAGAATTGATGACAACCAAACAGCCATTACTGAACCAGGAAGTTAATGGGGAGACTTATCCATCTGGGGTGTATCGTTATGGGTTGGTGAGTTACTATCCCGTTAGTTTATCAGATGGGAAATTGTTGGGAGTGGGAGTCACAGGTGTTGATATCACTCCTGTAAAACAAGCTGAACAAGCATTGCGAGAAAGTGAAGCCAAGTTCCGCAGTGTGGTGGAGTCAAATATGATTGGGATTGGCTTCTGGGAAGGCGATGGCAGAATTACAGATGCCAATGATGCTTTGCTGAAGATGTTAGGTTACAGCCGTGCAGAATTACTTGGCGCAGAACTTGACTGGCGGAGTTTGACACCTATTGAGGATCAAATACTTGATGAACAAGCACTGACGCAATTTCCAGAAAATTCCTGCTACACTCCTTATGAAAAAGAATATATCCGTAAAGATGGGACTCACTGTTCAATTTTAATCGGTGGTAGCCGCTATGAAGGAACTTTAGATCGCGGCGCTTTTTTTGTGATTGATATTACAGAACGCAAGCAAGCTGAAAATCAACTGCGTTACATCGCGGAAATTAGTACTTTACTTTCTACATCCTTAGATTATGAGGCAACATTACAGCAAATTGCCAAAATTTCCGTACCCCAACTAGCTGACTGGTGCAGTGTGGAAATTATCACGGACGAGGGGACAATTCGTCGTTTACCTCTGGCTTATGCAGATCCATCTCAGGCAGATTTAGCCCGAAAACTTCAAGAGTATGTGCCGAAGACTCAAGGTACACATCCGATCGCTAGAGTACTGCAAACAGGCATTCCAGAATTAATTGCGGAAATATCAGATTCTTTGTTGATAGAAGGTACACAGAACGAAGAATATTTAGAAATTGTCCGGCAGATGGGAGTGAAGTCAGCAATGGTTGTGCCATTAATCGCCCACCAACGAGTGCTGGGCTGTATTAGCTTTGCGATCGCCCACCGTTGCTACGATCAAGCCGACTTAAATTTGGCCAGAGATATCGCCTATCGCGCCGCCTTAGCAGTAGAAAATGCCCAACTGTATCGAGATAATCATCAAGCTTTAATCAACTATGCCGAATCTCTATCACTGTTAGATGCTTTGTTAGCCGGCGCACCTGTGGCTGTCTGCTTTTTAGATCGAGAACTGCGCTATGTCAGAATTAATCAGGTATTAGCTGACATTAACGGTTTCCCCATCGAAGCCCATCTAGGGCAGAAATTTGGCGATGTCTTCTCTAGTATGGCAACTCAGTTTGAAGCCCAGTTACAGCAGGTGTTAGAAACAGGCGAACCCTTGCTAAATGTAGAAATTAGCGGGGAAATGCCAGGTAAACCGGGAGTTTATGGTTATTGGTTGGGTAACTATTACCCAGTTCGTAATGCCCTAGATGAAACTGTGGGCATTGGCATTATTCTGTCAGATGTCACAGCCACCAAAGTTGCGGAAATTGCCCTGCGGGAAAGTGAATCTCGGTTCCGGGCGATGTTCAACCAAGCCGCAGTGGGGATTGCTTTGGTAGCTTTAAATGGCAAATTCTTACAAGTGAATCCGGCATTGTGCGACATCACAGGGTACAGCCAAGAAGAATTAATCCAGATGAACTTTCAAGACATTACCCACCCTGATGACGTGGCAAATGATTGGCAACAAGCGGGTAAAGTGTTAGCTAAGGAAATTAGTGGTTATTCTTTAGAAAAACGCTACATTCGTAAAGATGGTTCACTAGTTTGGGTAAATCTGACTTCTTCCGCAGTTTGGGATATTCATGGACAAGCCAAGTATGCAGTAGGGATTATCGAAGATATTAGCGATCGCCTGCAAGCAGAAACAGCCCAAACTTTTTTAGTTGAAGCCAGTAGTCTCCTCGCGGCTTCTCTAGATTATGAAGTGACGCTGAATAATGTGGCTAATTTGGTAGTGCCGACTCTAGCTGATTGGTGTGTTGTTGATGTACTGGGGGAAGATTATGACATTCAACAAATCGCCATGATTGCCGCCAATCCGGCGAAGAAAGAAATATTAACAGAAATCCGCCGACGTTATCCTCCCAAATACGAAAATAGTAGCCCGTTTCGAGAAACCCTACTCCGGAGAAAATCAGTCTTTTTTCCCGAAATACCAGAACAAATTCTTGCAGAGATGGCTGAAGACGAGGAGCATTTAAAATTACTCCAAAGCCTCGGTATCGCTTCTTTGATGATCATTCCGCTGCATTTGCGTGGGTATGTGTTTGGCGTAATTTCTTTAGTCAGAGGCGAATCTAGCTGTAGTTACAACTCAGCAGATTTGGCATTAGCTGAAGATTTAGCCCATCGTGCGGCTACAGCCATTGATAACGCTAGACTTTACCAAAAAACTCAACAGGCAAAGCAAGCCGCCGAATTAGCCGTCAGCCGCACTGTGCGGTTACAAAAAATCACCGCCGCCCTTTCGGAAGCAATTACACCGCAACAAGTAGCGGATGTTGTCGTCCACCAAGGAATTGCCGCCTTGGGCGCTAATGCTGGTTCTGTCAGTTTGTTAGGAAAAAAAGGCACTCATCTCAAAATTGTGCAAGCCACTGGCTATCCCCAATCAGTACTTGATGCTTGGAAAAGTTTTCCGGTGACAGCGGCTGTGCCTTTAGCAGAAACAGTGAGAACCGGGAAGCCCATTTTTATCGAAAGTCCAGCAGCCTTCGCCACTAGTTATCCCCACTTAGCAGAACTGCCATCGGTAACGGGAAATTCTGCCTTTGCTTGTATCCCCTTGATTTTAGAAAAACAAGTCATTGGGGCATTAGGGTTGAGCTTTAGTACTCCCCAAATATTCCCAGAAACAGATCAAGGATTTATGTTGACATTGGGACAACAATGCGCTCAGGCGATCGCGCGCGCTCAACTCTACGAAGCCGAACGCCACGCCCGTTCCGAAGCCGAAACCGCCAACCGCATCAAAGATGAATTTTTGGCGGTGCTTTCCCATGAATTGCGAACTCCCCTCAACCCAATTTTGGGCTGGGCAAAATTACTCCGCACCCGCAAAAACGACGAAGCGACAGTGCTGCGCGCTTTAGAAACCATTGAGCGCAACGCCAAGTTACAAGCCCAACTAATTGAAGATTTATTAGATGTATCGCGGATTTTGCGCGGTAAATTGAGTTTGCATATCCGCACCGTAGATTTAAACAGCACAATTACCGCCGCTTTAGAAACAGTGCGTTTAGCCGCCGAAGCCAAGTCAATTCAACTGCAAACAGCACTGCCAAATCATAACGTCGAAGTGATGGGTGATGGCGATCGCTTGCAACAAATTGTCTGGAATTTAGTATCCAATGCAGTAAAATTTACACCACCAGAAGGGCGGGTAGAAGTGCATTTAGCGCAAGTGGGTTTTGAAGCCCAAATTCAAGTCATTGATAACGGTAAGGGAATCACATCAGAATTTCTACCCTACGTCTTTGAATATTTCCGCCAAGCCGATGGCAAAACCACCAGAGTATTCGGTGGATTGGGATTAGGACTAGCAATTGTCCGCAATTTAGTAGAACTCCACGGGGGTACAGTCTCAGCAGAAAGCGAAGGTGAAGGGCTAGGGGCAACTTTTACAGTCCGACTTCCTCTGCATAAAAGTGCTGAACCTGTCCGCACGGCGAATACACTACAGATGGATTTAGCAACTCAGGATACATTACTGGCAGGAGTGCGAATTTTATTTGTTGATGATCAAGCTGATGTGTTGGAGTTTTTCACCTTTGCCTTAGAACAGTATGGGGCAGAAGTCATCAAAGTGGACTCCGCCGCAGAAGCATTACAAATGCTCATTCAGGTACAGCCAGATATTTTATTAAGCGATATTGGAATGCCCATCATGGATGGCTATATGTTGCTGCGCCAAGTCAGACAATTACCCGCAGACAGAGGTGGGGAAATTCCCGCGATCGCCCTGACAGCTTATGCTGGAGAAATCGACTACAAACAAGCAATGGCCGCCGGCTTTCAACGACATATCCCTAAACCAGTTGATCCCCTTGACTTAGCAATGGCGATCGCCAAGCTAATTAGTCAAAAATAGGCGTATTATCCTCACAATTTTAGCTCCTTCTTGCCTGTAATAACTTAAAAGTTTAAGAATTGATTTTCCAATTAGAATTAAAATAGTTAAAAAATTAGAATTAATTTAGTAATTCTTCCATTACATGCTAAACATAAATCAATTTTAGGAGAAGGTTGTGAGCCTCTTACAAGAAAATCAAAAAGAACAGTTGCAAGAAATAAGTAAAACTTTAAGACAAGTAAGACAAGAAAAATCCATCCAACTCGAAGAGGTAGCACTGAAGACAAATATCCGACTAGCTTGCTTAAAAGCTCTAGATAATGAAAATTTCGATGAATTACCTGAACCTGTTTATATTCAAGGATTTATACGTCGTTATGCAGATGTCATTGGCTTAGATGGTGTAGCTTTATCTCAAACTTTTTCCCTCGAAGTTAAGACTCCACAATTTGATAGTAAGTTTAGTCAAAACTTAGAGAAGAACCAAAAATTTTCCTTACCTCTATTTATTCCTTACGCCATTTTGTTATTAGTTGCTGCTGCTGGGCTTATGTATGTACTTAATCCCCAGTTTTCCGCAGAATCTTTCGTAAAAAAATTCAACTTGGGAACACCCAAAAAACAAACAACAGCAGAATTATCTACACCTGCATCATTACCAACAGCATCATCTTCTCCATCTTCTAATCAAGAACCAATCTCAATATCTGCTCAAAATTCCCTAACTTCATTACCTGTAGTCGCATCACCCAACACCAGCCAAAATCAATCTGTAGCCGTCACTTTAGAACTTAAAGGTAAATCGTGGTTACAAGTCACAATAGACGGCAAGACGGAATTTGTGGGGGATTTAAAAAAAGGAGCGCGGAAAACCTGGACAGCTAAAAAACAGTTGACTGTTCGTTCTGGAAATGCGGGTGTTGTCTTGGTTTCTGTGAATAATAAACCTGCAACACCCCTAGGAACTCTGGGGAAAATCAAAGAAGTCACGTTCACTCCAGAAGGAAACACTCAAGGGTCAATAGTCAATAGTCAATAGTCCTTGGTGATTCTCCTATAGCACTCAGCACTATAGCTCCGGTTGGCGTAGATGCCAAGTAGTTGATTGTTCATAAGCGTAAGCTACTTGAAGAATTTGGTCTTCTCTCAGGACATTCCCAATTACTTGCAAGCCAATGGGCAAACCGTTGTCATCAAAACCACAGGGTACATTTATCCCAGGTAAACCAGCAAGATTGACGGGAATAGTCATCAGGTCATTTAAGTACATACTCAAGGGATCTGTGGTTTTTTCCCCGGCTTTAAATGCTGTAGTAGGCGCGGTAGGAGTAACTAACACATCGACTTTTTTAAACGCATTTTCAAAGTCTTGCTTAATGAGGGTGCGGACTTTTTGAGCTTTGAGATAGTAAGCATCATAATAGCCAGCAGACAGGGCATAAGTGCCAATCATAATCCGGCGTTTGACTTCTGTACCAAAGCCACTCGCGCGGGTACGAGTGTACATAGACAGTAAATTATCTGCATCAGGTGTGCGTAAGCCATATTTCACGCCATCGTAACGAGCGAGGTTAGCTGATGCTTCCGATGGAGCAATTATGTAGTAGCTAGGTAAGCCATAGCGGAAACGAGGACAAGAAATTATATGAATTTCCGCACCCAACATTTGTAATTGGTCGATCGCTTTGGTAACAGCCGCCTCAACAACGGAGTCTAAACCTTGACCAAAGGTCTCGGTAATCACCCCAATTCGCATCTTTCTTCTAGCTTTGAGGTCGGGTTTTAGGGTAGCAGCATAGTCAGGAATTTCTACTTTCAGGCTAGTAGAATCATGAGGATCATAACCGGCGATCGCTCTGAGCAAAATTGCGGTATCTTCTACAGAGCGGCTAAAAGGGCCAATTTGATCCAACGATGAAGCATAAGCCACCAAACCGTAACGGGAAACAAGCCCATAGGTTGGTTTTAAGCCGACTACACCACAGAAAGAAGCCGGTTGACGAATTGAACCACCCGTATCAGAACCAAGGGAAACAACACATTCTCCCCCGGCTACAGCTGCGGCTGAACCACCCGATGAACCACCAGGAACCCGCGTTAAATCCCACGGATTAGCTGTAACTTGGTAGGCAGAATTTTCTGTGGAACTACCCATCGCAAATTCATCTAAATTGGTTTTGCCAACCATCACAGCCCCAGCATCTAGCAGTTTCTGTGTCACTGTTGATTCATAGGGTGGCACAAAATTTTCTAAAATCCGAGAAGCGCAGGTGGTGGGAATTCCCTTGGTACACATATTATCTTTGATGCCAATAGGAATCCCTGCTAGGGAGCTAATTTCTTCGCCAGCAGCGATTTTGGCATCTACAGCACGAGCTTGCTCTAACGCCTGCTGTGCCGTTATATGCAAGAAACTGTGCAATTTCGGCTCTAATGCTTGAATTTTATCCAGAGCCTCTTGGGTAATTTCAACGGCAGAACGTTCTTTTTTAACTAGCTGTTCGTGCAACTCGCGTATGGATGCCATGACTGCTCTCTTGGTAACTCAAGTCATTGATTTTAGTACATATTGCAGGCTATTAGGAAAGTATGAAGTGGGAAATCTGAAGTCTGAACTGGAGAAATACGCGATTATCTCCCAAGCCACCAGGGCGAGTTTCGGTTATCTAGCCTCAAACTTCGATCTGAGAAGGTATTTGCTTCATACTTTATACATTCCTGTCTTACTGCTTTAAAACAGCAAGTATGTACTTGATAACCTCATGTTTGCAAATTATAAAATTTAGACTATTAACTTAGTTATAAATTTCAGTTATTGTCGTGTAAGAGGTTAGTAGTGGAACTTAGACAAGTAAACTTTTGAGTCTGGCAATTGATAGCTAATTTAATAAATATTCGGCAATTTTATTAATTTTTTTGCGGGAGAAAGGGAGATGGTCAAAATCATTACTCGTAAATATATTGGTCAAGAAAATGTCTATGACATTGGCGTAGAACAAGACCATAATTTTGTGATAAAAAACAATTTCATCGCCTCCAATTGCTTTAATAAATCTCATTCTACTGCCTATGGATATGTAACTTATCAAACTGCATATTTAAAAGCGAATTATCCATTGGAATATATGGCAGCCCTGTTAACGGCTAACAGTGGTGACACAGACAAGGTACAGAAATATATTTCTACTTGTTTGAGTATGAATATTCAAATAGAGCCGCCCGATGTTAATCGTTCTGGGGTAGATTTTACACCCGTGGGGGACAAGATTTTATTTGGATTTTCCGCAGTACGCAATGTGGGACAAAATGCGATCGCTGCCATTTTAGAAGCGCGGGAACAGGAAGGAGAGTTTAAATCACTGTCTGATTTTTGCGATCGCATTGATTTGCGGACAGTCAACCGCCGGACTTTGGAATCGCTGATTTATTGTGGAGCTTTTGACAAAATAGACACCAATCGTCACCAATTAATTAAAGACCTAGAGCTTGTTTATGATTGGGCGCAATCCCGTGCTAAAGATAAAGCCAGCGGTCAAGGTAATTTATTTGATTTATTAGGCGGATTTTCTCCTGCTACCAAAACAGTCAATAACGTCTTTGATTCTGTACCCAAAGCCCAAGCTGTACCAGATTTTCCCCCCCAGAAAAAGTTGCAGATGGAAAAAGAATTGTTGGGGTTTTATGTCTCAGATCATCCACTGAAATCAATTAAGCATTCATCGTCTATTTTAGCGCCGATTAACTTGACACAACTGAATGATCAGAAAGAAGAGACATTACTTTGTGCAGTTGTGATGTTAAATAACGTCAAAAAAGTCATGACCAAAAAAGGCGACCCAATGGCGATTTTGCAGATAGAAGATTTAACAGGACAATTAGAAGCTGTCGTCTTTCCTAAAACTTATGAACGTGTGGGTAATTCCTTAGAAGTTGATGCCAGATTAATTATTTGGGGTAAAGTCGATAGAAGAGATGATCAAGTGCAATTAATTGTGGAAGATGTCGAACCAGTAGAAACAGTTCAACTGGTGATGGTAGAGTTAACTCCTCAGCAAGCAACCACAATTGAAGAACGCCACAAATTAAGAAATATTTTGAAAGAACTTTCAGGGGATAAAGAAAATGCCAAAGTCCCTGTAATTGGAATTGTACAAACTGGCAACTCTCGTCAACTGGTTAGGTTTGGACGACAATTTTGGGTGCAAGATTCACGTTCAACTGTTTTAGCCCTACAAAATGCTAGATTTCTGGCTCATGTCAAACAATTGATCAGTAGTTGACTAGAAATTACGCAAAAAAGTGGTAAGAAAAATTACCTCAATTTAAATCACATAAACTACTTAATCTCCTACACATTGCTTCGTCAACAGTATATTGCCGTAGTAATACTGTAGTAAACTCGTTTTTTTAGTGACTTATGCGGATGATGTTTTCTGGGAGATAATGGTATTTTTTTATGCCATAGGGAGTTGGAGATTGCTAAGTGAAGGAGCCAAAGCTGGATGATTGCAAATGATTTACATCGATTTGTTTCTTATTGTAAAAAAATTCAACCCCAAACCCAAGAAGATATCAAACAGTTTTTTGAAGGGGTCATAGTTTTTCCTTACGATAAAGAACTACTTTTACAAGCTTATTTGTTTTTAAATATCAAAAGTTTGTTTCCTGAATGTTGTGAATTACTATTATTTGAAAAGTCGCCAATTTCCGATTACACTGATTTAGGCAAATGTGATTTTGTCTATCTGACATTACAAGGTAATTTGTTGCTAATCGAAACTAAATTTATTGATACCGAAGCAACAGGCGCTACCGAAAGAAAAAGACGAAATAAGCACAGAAACAAAGTATTTGAGCAAGTAATTACTTTAAAAAACAGGTTTAGTGAATATTGGGATATTAAGCTCAATCAATTAGAATGTGGTGTTTTTACTACAGATGCAGAAGTTGAATGGCGAGGTAATGATATGAATGTAATTACTAAGTCGATAGCAATTGACCAGCTAGAAAAGTGGCGAAGAAGCTACAAAAGAATCTCTTGAATATTATTTAAATCCTATTAATTTAACATTTAATTTGTATTAAACTATATTTTAATTTTATGTTAATACCAAATTCCTAGAGACGCGAAATTTCGCGTCTCTAATGTTTTTATTGCTTTTCTTTATTCTCCAAGCTCTATTTTCCAGCGATCGCGCAGAACTTTGCTATGTAAAGCGAATTTCCCATTAGTGAAAGACATAAAGGCTGTTTTACTTCTCGATTTTGACTTCTGACTCCTGAATTCTGCTGTATTGTAGCAATGTGGATATTCAGAACAACAAAACAATCTACCTCATAGGAACTACTAATGAACCGTTCAAAAATAGTTGCCATTATTACAGGTGCAATTTCTATACTGCTGGCGATCGCTTATCTAATTCTTGTGCAAATCCTAGATTATCGAGATATGCAGCCTGCTCCTATCAGTCAATTTGACTCAACAGCAGTAGTCTCAGTTATCACTAATGACGTGTTAAGGCTAATTTAGTGCATAAATATCTTGTGGTGTGGGCATCTTGTCTGCACCGGACGGGCTAGTACCGCAAGACAGAAGTCAAAAGTCAAACAGCTTATATGGCAGCCTCTGAGACGATTTGCAATGGTTTGTTTATTTACGCTGTGGTTTACTAGAAGCCCGTCCCACAATACGCTATTAGTTGGTATTTACTAAAGATAAAAGTTCTTGTGTTGTCAGACTGCGTTTTTTTTGCATTGATTCTTGCCGCACAGCATTTAAGACAGATTGAGTTTCTTCACTGTTGAGAATAATGCCGTGTTGTTGCAGCAAATTAGATAATAAATGCCGACCAGAATGTTTACCAACAACCAAACGGCGTTCGCGGCCAATTTCTTCTGGGGCAAATGGCTCGTAAGTATGGGGGTTTTGGAGAACTCCATGAGCATGAATACCTGACTCATGGGCAAAGGTATTTTCTCCGACTATTGCCTTCCACGGGGGTAAACCATAACCCGATGCTGTGGCTACCAGTTGAGATATTTCTAACAAACGCCGCGTGTCTATACTTAAATCAATCTTAGATATATGTTTAAGCGCCATGACAACTTCTTCTAAGGCGGCATTTCCGGCTCTTTCACCTAAACCGTTGACGGTAGTATTTACAGATAATGCACCAGCTTGGATACCTGCGAGAGCGTTGGCTGTCGCTAGACCAAAATCATTGTGAGTGTGCATTTCTACCGGTATGGACAAGGATGTAACTAATTTTTTTACCTTGTCGTAAGTTGTGAATGGGTCAAGAATGCCTACTGTATCACAAAAGCGAAACCGCGATGCACCCCACTCTTGAGCAGAGGAAACGACATCAAGCAGAAATTGGTCATCTGCTCTAGAAGAATCTTCTCCGCCTACAGAGACAAATAATCCTTGATCTAAAGCAAAGCTGAGACTATCTTTGAGTTTTTGTAATACGAATTGCCATTGTCCGTGAAATTTTGCCCCAATTTGAATTGCAGAGACGGGGATTGATATATGCACTCGCTTCAAACCGCAAGCGATAGAAGCTTGAATATCGGAAATAACGGCGCGGTTCCAACCTAAAAGATCAGCTTGCAAACCCAAATCAACAATTTTGGCGATCGCTTGTTGTTCGGCTTCACCCATCGCCGCAATGCCAATTTCTATTTCTGGAACACCGATGGCATCAAGAAATTTGGCGATCGCAATTTTTTCATCTAAGTTAAAAGCAACACCTGCTGCTTGCTCGCCATCACGTAATGTTGTGTCATTGATGACAACCTGATCCATTGCTGAATTTTCTCCTAAAAAAGAGATTTGTCTTCTGAGCCTGAGCTTGAATAAGTATAAGGAGAATTTGACAAAGATTTCTTCAAAAGTAAAGAGGTCTCTAACTCATACATATATGGCTTTGATGCCAGACTACTACATATTGCAGTGGCCAGCAGATATCCTTTAATTCCCACTTCCAAAGGGGTATTTAAAAGCTGTAATTGTCTCCTTCTGAATGTGGGTTCAAGTAGCAGGAAATATCTTGAAGTATCCAAGATATTTTACAGAAGATTTAAAAATTATACACAAATCTAGCCCCTATTCCACCAGTTTTTTGTTTCTCAACTATGAAAATCAGAATCTGAACTAAAATTAATCACACGCTCGATAAGATATCTTGTTCAACATCATCATTTTCTAATCATGTTTAATCAGAAGTAACAGTTCCATCTGATAAAACTTCTGTTACTTCTGATAATGTTTCATGATTAGTATGATGTCCAAAGAAGCGTGACACTAAAGGTAAAGCAATAAAAATTACTGCTAAAACTAATAAAAATGTAGAAATTCCAAAAAGCTGATTTTGCTGTATTTCTAAGACTCCACGTAAAATTACCTCTCGTAGTGCAGAAACTATGGTAATTTCAACTGCTGCACCTACTGATATTTCCTGGGTTTGTAAGTAATCAATTAGTAGGCGAAATAACTCTACAAGAATCAAAATAAACAGGATATCTGATGTTATTTCTCGCACATCTAAGGGATGCAAAAAAGAAAAAAACATATCTCCTAAGCGCATCAGCATGACGCAGAATAAACCAACACACAGAGAGATAATAATAAAGTCTTGAAATCTTTCTAGGTTATTGACAATTCTCTCTCGCTGAAACCAGCTATTAACTTCTCTAATTACACGTTTTGGCATAATTTATTTCAAGACATTAATTTACCTATTTCCATCATAGGCAATTTAAAAATAAAAACTTTAGTTAAAAAACTTATTTCTTACGATTCCCTAACAGGTATTTGAGCTATTTTGTTATCTCATTTACAGCAGAAATATAAATTCTCAAAACGTATTTTTTTTGACAATTAAAATAGGTTTTTCTGATAATATATATTTCAAGATAGTAGTTCTCAATTATTCATGAATAAAAATATCCCCAACTTATTAAAGAAGTCGGGGATAGGAAACTAACAATTTTTACACATCAAATAATCAAAGCAAAATATCCTCGTCAGTCAGGCACAACCACTTTCTCCGCAATATGATGATTCAGCGACCAACGATGGTCAACAGTCATAGATGTCACCTCACAAATCTCTTCTAGCCGTTTTTGCTGAACTGCTGCTTTGCGAAGAGTAATAATGAGTTGATTGACTTGATGTCGCAAATCGGGATTTTGATTGACGGCTAACAAGGTCTGTCTTTCTAAAAGTTGGAGAATCAATTCGTAGTGGATGGGTGACGGTAGAGGAATTTGCTCCATGTGGCTTAAATATTGCAGATGTATAATTTGTGTTATTTAGAGTTTATCTCTTGCCATGAATTGTTACATAAAAAACAAATGTTTGGTTATTGTATGGGTGTATTTAACAATTAAGTTTTAGTAAACTTAAGAGTAATCACATAAGTTAATATGTTCTTTAAAATACAATAAACAATTGATTTGTAAAAGTAGAGGCAGATAGTTTGACCTGGACTAACTTTTCGCTAAGATACGAGCGAGCGCTAATTCTGGGTCTGGTTGTTTGACTAATGATTCGCCAATTAGCACAGCACTTGCACCTGCTTGTGTGACGACACTCAAATCTTCAGGTGTATGTAAACCTGATTCGCTGACAACCAAAATATTGCGTTTCTGTAATTGTTCTCCCCTGACGGCTAAAAGTTGACAAGTTGTCTGCAAATCTACGGTGAAATCTTCAAGATTGCGATTGTTAATCCCAACTAAAGAAACACCATCTAAAGCCAATACCCGATCGAGTTCTTCTAGACTGTGGACTTCAATTAATGCTGCCATTTTTAAGGCTTGAGCAATTTTGATGAAGTACTGTAAGTCTTGGTCACTCAAAATCGCCGCAATTAATAAAACGGCATCCGCACCATGAATGCGGGCTAGATACATCTGGTAAGGATAGATAATAAAATCTTTACACAATAATGGTAAATCTACAGCGGCACGTACTTTGGCTAAGTTGTCAAAGCTGCCTTGAAAAAATTTCACATCTGTCAAAACAGAAATGCAACTAGCACCACCTTGTTGATAGGATAGGGCGATCGCTACAGGGTCAAAATCTTCGCGTAAAACGCCTTTACTGGGTGAAGCTTTTTTGACTTCGGCAATTAACGCTGGTTTAGTTTTACCTTGTTTAAGGGCGGCGATAAAATCTCGCGTTGGCGGTGCGGAGAGTGCTTGCTTTTGCAATTCGCTCAAAGGCTGCTTGTCCCGCAGTTGGTCAACTTCAACTTCTTTTTGCCAGACAATTTCTTCTAAAATATTGTTTGGTTTGGCATTTGGTACAGCAACCTGATAACGCAAGATGGATACATCTATAGCTGGGCTAGGTGAACGGCGACGGATTTGCATAGAAGTATGAAGTGTGAAGTATGAAGTGTGAAGTATGAAGTGGGAAGTATGAAGTGTGAAGTATGAAGTGGGAAATTTATATTTCATACTTCTGACTTCATCCTTCATACTTTTGTTAAGCTACTGCCCGTTTATAGGCTTCATCTAGAACTTCCGAGAGGGTTGGGTGGGCGTGAACTAGATGGGCGAGGGTGTGGACAGATTGACGGTTGGCAATGGCGGCGGAGGCTTCGTGAATCAAGTCGGAGGCGTGCATCCCAAAGATGTGAACACCTAAAACCTCGCCTGTATCTTGGCGATAGATTACCTTAGCGATACCGTCGGCTTCGTTTTCTGCCAACGCCTTAGAGTTGCCTTTGAAGTAACTCTTACTAGTCCCAACGGTAAAACCTTCTGTTTGTCCCAATTCTTTAGCAGCGGTTTCAGTTAAGCCGACATAGCTAACTTCTGGGTGAGTGAAGGCGGCGGCGGGGATGCTGCGATAATCGATGGTACGCGATCGCCCAACGATATTTTCTACAGCAACAATACCTTGAGCAGAAGCCGCATGAGCCAGCATCATTTTGCCATTGGCATCACCAATTGCCCAAAGATGCGGCACAACTTCACCTGCACTTAATACCGCCAGGCGATCGTCTACAGGGATAAAATTCCGTCTGTCTAATTCCACCCCAACAGATTCCAAACCGAGGTTTTGGGTTGCGGGGATGCGTCCGGTCGCCACCAGACAAGCATCGACTTCGATGACTTCTAAATCTTCTTTGGTTTTGAAATCAGCTAATTCAATTACCACCGGCGAACCGGGAATAACTTTTTTAGCGTAAATACCAACTTTAGTTTCAATATCGCGGGGGGTAATTAATACCCGTTCCGCGAGTTTGGCAATATCGCGGTCAAACCCTGGCATTAACTGGTCTAGGGCTTCAATCATTGTGATTTCACAGCCCAATGCCGAATATACATCCGAAAATTCTAAGCCGATGTAACCACTACCAATAATTGCCACCCAAGGCGGTAGAGATTCCAGCTTGACACCTTGGTCACTAGTAAAGACAGTTTTGCCATCAACGTCAATTCCTGGCGGGACAAAGGGAATTGAACCAGGAGAAAGAATAATATCCTTCGCGGTGATGGTTTTTTCACTCCCATCCCCAGTGACAGTAATTTTCTGTGTCCCAGCGATTCTGCCCCAACCCCGGATAATATCTACTCCCAGACGCTTCAGGCTGTTGGTTAAATCGCCTTGAATTTTCGAGACTAAATTACCCGCATGATTGGCGATCGCTTGGCGATCAAATTCCACATTGCCAATTTGAATGCCCAGTGACTTGAGGTGGTGGGCATTACGTAACTCCCGCACACGTCCAGCTGCTGCCAGCAACGCCTTTGATGGAATACAGCCCCTGTTAACACAGGTTCCCCCCATGTCAGCTGCTTCAATAATCGCTGTTTTCAGACCGCAGCTTACCGCGTGTAGGGCAGCGCCATGTCCGCCTACACCAGCGCCAATAATTACTAAATCGTAATCAAATCCATGACTCACGTTAGTTTCCCCGTGTGCTTCGCCTATTTATTCTCAACTTGACTAGCTATCCTGACAACCCATTGAGAGTTGGGAACGGCTAAATCAACTATTATCATTCACGCTAACAAGCTAAGAGATAAATTTCTTGACAAGTTTAGTAAACATTATTCACTTATTGAATTTTATACTGATATGGCTAATTTTTTGGAGAAAGGTATAATAACTGATTCAGGTTGTCATACCAATTTTGCATTTTGGTTTCACAATCTTTACCATCTAACAGTTCCCAAAATCTCGAACAGGAAAATTTATCACAACTTGGTAGCAAAACTTCTGGTTTTGATTTGGGGAACTTGCTTATACTGTGATTCATCAATACATTGGATAATTAAACCTAGATAATTAGTATTAGAAAATACTCGTAGTCAATAGGAGCAATAAACTACTATTGACGTAAATATTTTGTCTTCTGCTTTCTTGTACTAGTATCGTATTGTGGGAAATTTCAGTAACAGCCTGATGGTTATGACTGGGAATTTAAAATCGGTATCAGCCGAAAAGCCAACCTGGATCTAAAATTCATTTACGCCTAGGATTTTTGCACTTCATCCGCCCGATGTCTATTCCCAAAATCAGTGAATTTACCATCCGTCGTTATGCTAACGCCAAGTCTTACCAACGCGGTGAGGCTTATTTTGAGTCAGGGGCTGTGGATACCATCACTCGACGCGGTAATTTGTTACACGCAGAAGTTGATGGTAGTGAGGCTAGACCTTATCGTGTCAGCCTCAATTTTGAGGGTCATAGTTTAACCTCGGCAAATTGTACCTGTGCCTACAATTTTGACGGATGGTGTAAACACATTGTGGCAACTATGCTTGTTTTTGTCCGCCAGCCAGAAATTATTGAGCATCGCCCGACATTAGAGCAATTATTAGATCGGCTAGATCATGTGCAAACTCAAAGGCTAGTGCAAGAATTAGTCGCCGAACAGCCCCAATTGATCGAGACGATTGATCGTCATGTCATCTGGATGACCAATCCTGCGCCCCAAGGAAAAAAGCTCAAATCTGTGCGCCAGAAGACCATTGATACCCATCCGGTACGGCGGCAAGTGCGGCAGATTATCCACGATGGTGTGCGCTATTTGGAGGATGGCTGTGAAGAAGACCCAATTTCGGAAGAATTGTTGAGTCTGATTCAATCTGCTGTAGATTTAAGTGAACGGGGAGAAGGGAATAAAGCGATCGCTGTTTTAGAAGCAATTACTTCTACCTGTATTGAAAATTGGTATGAAGTCGCTGAGTATGGTGTTGAATATGATGAAATTGCTTGGGAATTGAATAATGCTTGGTGTGAAGCCATTTTGACGGCGGAACTTACTGATGAGGAAACAGTTGACATCCAGGTAAATTTAGAAGTCTGGCAAGATGAATGGGATGTTGATTTTGGGTTAAGTTTAGATGCTTTGCGCCAAGGTTGGGATTACCCGCCGCTAGTGGCAGTTTTGCAAGGCAAGATGAGCGAAAGAGGCGTATGGGAAGCAAAAATTCCCGATTATGCCGATGATTTAGCTTTAATTCGCCTGAAAATTCTCGAACGGCAAGAACGTTATCAAGAATATTTATATCTGGCGGAGGCGGAAGGGCAAACCCGGCAATATTTAACGATGTTGGGCAGACTTGGCAGGGTAGAAGAAGCTTTAGCAGCTGCCAAAACTGAAATGAACTCAATGGAAGAAGCCTTTGCTTTGGGGAAAACCTTGCAAGAACAGGGCGCATTGCCACAAGCTTTACATATTGCTCAAATTGGCTTGCAGTTACAAGGAAATTGTCAATATGACTTGGGTTTGTGGACAAGTGATTTAGCCCAGCAGTTGGGAGATCAAACCACAGCTTTACAAGCCAAAAAAATAGCCTTTCAGGCACACCCGTCCTTAGAGGAATACCAACGTATTCAAGATTTGGCTGGGGAAGAATGGGCAAGGGTCAAACCTGACTTGTTAAAAATGCTGCGGGTTGAGATTAGTTGGCAAACTGCACCAGTCAAGGTTGATATTTTCTTACATGAGGGATTAATTGATGATGCGATTGCGATCGCCAATGAACTAAATATCTATCATGCTGATATCATTCATCGGGTGATGGATGCTGCCATTCCCCATCGTCCTGAATGGGTGATTACTCATGCTTGTCGTCGTGCAGAAGCAATTATGGATGCCGGTAAAGCTGAATATTATGATGCCGCAGTCGATTGGCTCAAAAAAGCCCGCGCTGCCTACTTAGCATCAGATAAACAAGTTGACTGGTCAAATTATCATACAAAATTAATGGCAATCCATGCACGTAAGCGCAAGTTGATGGGAATGTTGCAGGGAAGAGACATGGAGTAATTCATGGAATGGGAAATATAGGTAGTAAGGCTAAATAAATTTGTTGGTTACTACCTGTATGTTCTATTTATTATTCCGTGACTTATTCAAAGTTAGACAATCTCAATCCACCACAAAACAGCAACTCCCTAATCTCAGAACACCACTGATTTTGATTAGTTGTACCTTAGCTATAGGTTTTGTTGACATTACTAGCTATTTTGTAGTCAGAAAGTTAATTCTTCAACAACTTCAAGAAAAAGCGCTACTGCAAGTTAATCAAGGAACTGATGAAATTGATCAATGGTTAGCCACTTGCTCTACGACAATTCAGACTATTGCGAATACAGACTTAGCGCGTTCCTTAAACTGGAAATTGCTGGAACCTTTGTTAAACTCAGAAGTTAAGCGCACTGAGGATTTTTTTAAAATCTCACTATCCCTACCAGATGGTTCTTACTACAACACCGAAGTAGGTAAAAGCAATAGCAGCAACAATGATCGGGATTTTATTCAAAAAGCACTGGCCGGAGAAGTTAATATATCAGATCCCTTCATCAGTCGAAGTACGGGGATTCCTTCTGTGGCGATCGCGGCACCAATTCGCCAAAGTTATAATCCTAGCAGTCGTCCCATTGCCGTTTTAAATGGCAGTTTGAAGGTAGATCGAATTACCCAAGTAGTCAACAAACTGCACTACGGTAAGGGTAGTTATGCGTTTGCACTTAACTCCAAGGGAGAACCAATTATTCATCCCCAGGTGATGTCAACGCAAGAAAAACCTGCTCCCAGTTTTCTCAATTCAAGTGACTCTAGCTTGGCGGCGCTGGCTAGGCGGATGGTAAACAAAGAGCAACGAATTGAACTAATTTCCATTGATGGGACGCACAAATATGTTGCTTATGTTCACCTCAAACAAGCAAATTGGTCAATAGCACTGGTGATACCGCGGGAAAACATCGAATCTCAACTAAAAGCCTTGAATTTACTGGCTTCCATCTTGGGTGGACTACTGGTGGTTGCATTCATTATCAGTTGGCGGCAGATACAACTATCTAATAAAGCCAAAATCCAGGTGGTGATGCTAAGTCAACAACAAAAAACATTGCAACAGCAAGCGCAAGAATTAAAGCAAGCTTTCAAAGAATTGCAACAAACTCAAGCTCAGTTAATTCAAGCGGAAAAAATGTCTAGTTTAAGTCAGTTAGTCGCCGGAGTTGCCCACGAAATTAATAACCCGGTGAGTTTTATTTATAGTAATCTCACTCCTGCCCAAGAATATATTGCAGATTTGCTCAGAGTTGTGCAACTTTATCAACATCACTATCCTGAACCAGTGGCAGAAATTCAAGATGAGTCTGAAGCAATTGAATTAGATTTCTTAATAGAAGATTTGCCCAATTTACTCACTTCGATGAAAGCTGGTGCGGAAAGAATTAAAAAAATTGTTTTGTCTCTGCGAAACTTTTCCCGCTTAGATGAGGCAGAAATGAAGATGGTAAATATCCATGAAGGTATTGATAGTACACTCATGTTTTTAGAAAGCCGTCTCAAGGCTACGCCCAATCATCCAGAAATTGAAGTTATCAAAGAATATGCTGTTCTCCCACTGGTAGAATGCTTCGCCGGAGAACTCAATCAGGTGTTTATCAATCTGCTTACCAATGCGATTGATGCTATAGAAGAGTCATTTATTCATCCTCAATATTTGCATTCAGATCCAGACAACCGTAAAGGTGAAATTAGGATTAAAACTGAAATTGCTGCTGACAAACAAATAATTGTGCGGATTATTGATAATGGTGTGGGGATTCCAGAAAATTTGCAAAAACAAGTATTTAATCCCTTTTTTACGACTAAACCTGTGGGTAAAGGTACAGGCTTGGCTTTATCTATTAGTTATCAAATTGTGACGGAAAAACATCAAGGAAAATTGCAATATAATTCTACTGTTGGTCAAGGTACAGAATTTGTGATGACAATTCCCTTAAGTCAGCAAGCTGCTTAACAATCTCGCCAAAATTTTTGGTCATTTGTCATACGACAAATGACCAAAGACCCTAAATCTTGGAGCGCACAAACTTTTCTAACCTATCCAAGCCCTTTTCAATGGTAGTTAAATCGGTGGCATAGGAAAGGCGAATGTTATTATCTGCACCAAAGGCAATTCCGGGAATGACTGCAACTTGATGTTCTTCAATCAAAGCGTCGCAAAAATCTAAGGATTTCAGTCCGGTTTTGCTGATGTCGGGAAACAGATAAAAAGCACCATCTGGTTTGGGACAATTTAGGCCAGGAATGGCATTAATTCTCTCTAACATCACTTGTCGCCGTTTGGTAAAAGCTTGGAGCATTTCTGCTACACAGTCTTGAGAATCTTGTAAGGCGGCGATCGCTCCATATTGAGCAAAGGTACAAACGTTAGATGTACTATGCCCTTGAATGGAATTGGCGGCTTTAATAATTTCTATTGGCCCGGCTAAGTAACCCAAGCGCCAACCTGTCATGGAGTAAGCTTTCGCAAATCCGTTACTAATGAAGGTACGCTGAAAAATTTCTTGACCGAGAGAACCAATGCTAACGTGTTCTGCACCGTCGTAGAGAATTTTTTCGTAAATCTCATCGGAAACTACATAGATATCTGCATCAACTACTACTTGCGCCAAAGCTTTAATTTCCTCTGGCGTATACACCATCCCTGTGGGGTTAGATGGAGAATTGAGGACAAATAACTTAGTTTTGGGGGTAATGGCTTGGCGCAGTTGTTCTGGTGTAATTTTATAGCCAGTAGTAACATCTGTGTTGACAATTACGGATACACCACCAGCCAAAGTTACCATTTCGGGATAACTCAGCCAATAGGGAGCCGGAATAATCACCTCATCACCAGGATCGATGAGTGCCAATATCAAGTTGTACAAAGAATGCTTCCCGCCATTGGTGACGATGACATTTTCTGCCTTGTAATCTAAACCATTATCAGTTTTCAGCTTCTGGGCGATCGCTTCCCTTAACTTTGGTTCTCCAGCTGCGGGGCCATACTTGGTTTTGCCTTCTTCCAAAGCTTTTGCTGCTGCGGCTTTAATATGCGCTGGTGTGTCAAAATCCGGTTCGCCAGCGCTAAAACTACAAACATCTATACCTTCTGCCTTCATGGCCTTAGCTTTAGCTGCGATCGCTAAGGTTAAAGAAGGTTTTACCTGACTTACTCTTGCTGCCAGTTTCATTCTTACTTATTCTTTGGCAAATCTCTCACTTATCTTAGGATATCCCAGAAACTCTACCGAGTTTTGCCTTTGGTTAAATTCCTTTGCATCTGATAGTACGCATTTTTAACCTTTTGTTGTCAAAAATAAATTTGCACTTACATGAAAATACTCAGCAAGCGCTTCTGCCTCTGCTTGATTAATCGTGCGATCGCCATTTAAGATTTCCTGCACAAACTCCAATGATCCAAAAGTCTCAGCTAATACTTCTGGAGAAATATCGCGTGCGTCCATTAGATGGACTAACATCGAATGTGGTGTACCTTGAGGGATTGGATAATGGGTTTCTTCAAATTTCTCAATTAATGTTACTAACAGTTCTAATAGTATTTCTTCTTCTGGTATACGATTGGCACGATGTTCTAAGTCTTGGACAAGAGCTATTGCTTGTTCATTTTCTTCATCTGTAGTAATTGTTTTTGGTTGATACTGGGCTAGTAATTTACCGTAGGATTCAGGATTAAAAGTACGGGTCATTTTTCCATTTATCCTTATCATATTCGGCATGAGTCATAACATATTTAATGTAGATTCTTTGACCCTAGTAAACAACATCAACAATTAAGCGATAATTGTTTCCTTTTATATTAAATACAGTGAAGTTACCAACGGCTTCTGCTTTTGGATAAATAGCCTGAACTTCTACCAAATTTTTCCATTCAGCCTTAGTTGCTACCCTATACCAATCATAAAGTGCTTCCCTTACATCTGTGTGTACATCACAGAAATCTCGCAAAATTCTGCGGCTAATCACACACATTTAAATTTCTTTAATTGTCTGGACATTTTTACCTCGCTATAAAGCTAAATATTATGCTTTGAGTCTATCATCCAAAATTAATCGCTAAACATTTGCACAGCATAAATTTGACCGTTTTTGCCAATTGCTACACCATAGCCAAATTTTTTGTATTCACGGGTGAGGAGGTTTTCCCGATGACTATTGCTGTACATCCAACCGCGTTGAAAATCTTCAACTGTGCCGTAAGTTAATCCTAAACCTTGCACATTATCTTTAATAATATTCTCACCAACTGCAACACGCCGATTACCGCTAACGGCAATATAGCGATCGCGGGGATTTTTCCCATCAAGGGAAATATGATTAAAATATTGCCGTTCCAGCATATCTTGGGCGTGGAGTTGTGCTGCTAGTGAAAGTGAAGAGTCGGCTGTTAAAGGTTTTAAATTATTGATTGTGCGATCGCGATTTACCAATTCTAAGGCAAACTTGCTTAACTCTGGCTGAGAACGCAATTGTGCTGCATTCCAAATGGTGACTTTTGGCTGGCCAATTTTCCAATCAGCGCCACCATTACCGTTATAAAGACCTTGTTTGAGCAGTCCAAAAGGAGAAAGTTCTGTCCAAAAGTAATTAATATCTAGTGGGTGTCCCCGCAAAGCCTGGTGGATAAAATAGGTAGTTGGCCTAAATGCCAAAAGCACTGTAAATAAAACAATGTATCTCCACCAAACGTTGACTTTGCTTTTTGTATCCATTGTCTTGATTCAAGGTGAGGGATGCACAAACCACTAAACTAGTTTTACATCTGCGTACTGACTAATTACGTAAAAATTTAGCACTTGTTTAACCTTGATAGAGACGCTGCAATGCAACGCCTCTACTTTTTCTCAACCACCGACATGAATTCCTGGTCGCCTGTGGGGATTTTTTTCGGCTCGACGGACTACTTCACGAGTGACTACAGCAATATCACCTTCACCAAACAAGATAAATCGCAGTAAATATTGAATAGGATTTCCTTCCACCCAGCCGAAGTAGGCATGAGGAATTTTCCCAGTTTGGTCACGAATATACAGTAGCAAAGCGGCGATCGCATTGGGTACTGCGGCACTCTCAGCCCGTAAAATCCGATAATCACCAACTTGTACGCCTTTAACGCGAATTACCTCAGCAAAGTCTGACGCATCAGATATCCGAATCTCTAGAAAGATAATGGGATCTGTCGGCGGAATGTGGTTATCTTCCCGTACCTCTTTTTCCTTTAACAAATATTCTTGTTCATCACCTACATTTAATCGATTAGCAATGATGCGGATTGCACCTTGGCTTTCTTCGGCAATGAATTGGCGGGCATTTTCATCAACTTCTATTTGTTCTACTCGTAATTCTGTCGAGCGCCAAACGCGGGAAACTAGGGAAGTAAAAATGATGGCACCAATGAAGAACGCCGCGATTTTAATCCCTTCTGGTCTCTCAATGATATTCACAATGGTCGTATAGATAAAAACCAGTGTGATTAATGCAAAAATCAGTCTTCCCTTGGGAGAGCGTTGACGATGGGCTGATAGGGTAACAGCAAAGGCGGCGGAGCTAATTAATACCAACACACCCGTTGCATAAGCACCACCCTGTGCCTCTACATTAGCCCGGAAAATCACTGTCACCACAAAGGCAATAGTTATATAAACCAATACCAAAGGTCTGGTTAATAGCGCCCAACTTGGTGCCATGCCATAACGTGGTAAATAGCGAGGCACAATATTTAGTAGTCCTGCCATTGCGGATGCACCAGCAAACCACAAAATAGAGATGGTGCTTAAATCATAGATTGTGCCAAAGCCATTACCCAAATAAAGATGTGCTAGATAAGCAAGGGCGCGGCCATTGGCTTTACCTCCTGTGGCAAATTCTGCGGTAGGAATCAACAGAGTAGTGACAAAACTGCTGGTGAGTAAAAAGAAGCTCATAATCACAGCAGCAGCAGTTAGAAGCTTGCGGGTATTTTGAATTCTTCCTCTGGGCATTTCTGGGGTATCGCTACTGCTACCTTGGACAAGGGGCATCACAGTTACGCCAGTCTCAAACCCAGACAAACCCAAGGCCAGCTTAGGAAACAAGAGGATAGCTAGGCCGATGACGGCAAAGAAATTAGAATGACGGGCGAAAAGTGCTGTTTGCCAGTTAGCGATCGCACCTGGGTTCAGGGCAATCTGATATAAGCCAATACTGATCACAACCAAATTCAGCAGCAGATAAACTGCCACCAAAAATACTGCAATTCCAATCGCTTCTTTAAAACCTCTCAGGAACACTGCACCAAGTAAAGCAATTAACATCAATGTGATAGCAATACTCTGACTGTGCAGCAAAGTCGGGGTGAGAGGATTTTCGATGATGTGGGCTGTGGCATCAGCAGCAGACAGCGTAATTGTAATAATAAAGTCAGTTGCCACAAAGCCTAGTAAACACAGTACTAATAATTTGCCTTGCCACCAAGAAAGCAAATGCTCCAGCATAGCAATAGAACCTTCGCCATGTGGGCTTTTAGCAGCAATCCGGCGGTAGATTGGCAACGCACCAAAAAGTGTCAGTAAAACCAAAATGAAAGTAGCAATAGGAGAAAGCGCGCCTGCCGCCAGTGCGGCAATTCCCGGTTGATAGCCAAGGGTAGAGAAATAATCTACACCCGTTAAGCACATAACCTGCCACCAAGGATGCTGACGGTGTGCTTCTTCCTTTTGGTAAGGCCCTTCCTTCTCGCGGCGGTTTTCTGCCAGCAGCCAGCGGATAAACCGTCTATTGAGCCGTTTTGTTGAGAACATTGATTTAGCCATCAAATCGGATTTTGTGACAAAAGTCGCTGGTATGAGTGCTTTGAGTTTGGTAGTTTTATTCAAAATTTTGAACTACAAATCCACTCACATACTAAAGAACAACAAGTTTTTACATTCGGAATTTCCCCGAAATATTTATTCAAATCAACTCAGAATCACAAGCTGTGAACAATGCTGAAGACTAAAATTGTTACTGAGTAACAGCAATCTAATTTCTGATTTTGCTATCTAATGGGGTAAATCAGCACTTTATAGAGTTGATGTTTTTATTTTGATTTAAGTATTATCGCTTATGATTTTCTGCCTTAGGCAATTATGATCGAGCAGATTCTTGCTCCAGGCAATACTACAGATATATTACTTGCCAAAATCAGGAAAAGCATTTCTCATCTGTGGATATTAAGTATCCATATTCAGGAGTATTTTATGCGGCGATCGCTCCAACAAATCTTTGCATTAGTAGTTTTATTGGTGTTTTCCTTCATCATATTTCCCAGCCAAGCCCTAGCTTCAACTCCCTTAAAAAGTCAATTTACCACCGCCCTAGGCGCTTGTGAAGCAGTAGCCTCGATTAAAAAAGGAACGAACCCCGGCAATGTCAGATTAAAACCGGGACAAACTTATCAAATAGTTGGTCAAAATCAGGATAATCCTTCTCACTACTTGTTGGAAATTGCCAGTGCCAGTCCCTCTCGGCGTTGGGTTCCGATTAGTTGCGTGAGTGCTGATGGTTTGCCTTCTGACACGACAGGCAAGATACCGCCTGTAATTCCCGTAGCTGTTGGTAACGACTATCTACTAGCAGTGAGTTGGCAACCAGCTTTCTGTGAATCCAAACCCGAAAAAACTGAGTGTAAAAATTTAGCGAAAAACCCAAACCGTCCTGAAGCTACCAATTTTGCTTTACATGGTTTGTGGCCTCAGCCAGAATCTAATATTTACTGTGGAGTCAGTCAAGGTGATATCACTTTTGATAAAGCCAGTGCTTGGTCAAAGTTACCGCCCATAGAAACAGAACTTTCACCTGAGACTTGGGAAAGGTTACAAGTAGTTATGCCGGGAACTGCTTCCAATTTGCAAAGGCATGAATGGATTAAGCATGGTACGTGCTATCAAGGTACACCAGAGGAATATTTTACCGAGTCAATCGCCCTGATTAATGCCTTGAACAAATCACCCATTCAAGCATTAGTAGCTAGTAATATTGGTCGCCAAGTTACCCTCAAGGATATTGATCAAGCTTTGTCGTCTTTTGCCGCTGATGCTGGCGATAAGACAGAAGTCAAATGTAAGGATTTAGTATTAGGCGAACTTTGGTTTAACCTCAGAGGCAATATTACTCCTAACACTTTAATTAATGACTTGCTGACCAATAGCCCAAAAGCCAAGTTGGAGAAGTTCAAATCTTGCTTAATTGATGATGCACGTAATTAATTAAAGCTAAAGGCGATCGCACTAACAAAATTTAGGTGCGATCGCCTATTTATCTAAATACAATCTCAAATCTGACTAACTTGCCGACTTCAAAGCATCCAACGCTAAATTTAATTTCAAAACATTGACCCCAGGCTCACCAAAAATACCCAGAAAGCGACCATCGGTATTTTGAGCTATTAAAGTTTCTAATTGAGTATATTCGATTCCTCGCACTTTCGCTACACGGCTAACTTGTGCTTTGGCAGCTTCAGGGGTAATGTGAGGGTCAAGGCTAGAAGCAGAGGTGTAAACTAAATCTGCGGTAGGTTGGATACCTGCGGTTTTGAGTCGATTTAAATCACCTTCAATCCGTTTGTTAGGGTCGGGGTCATCTTTACCTTTGATGCGTTCAATTAATGCTGAATTACTGGGGGCTAAATTACTCGCACCAGAAACCCCAGTTTTCAACACTTC
Organism: Nostoc sp. LEGE 06077; assembly: GCF_015207705.1. Classification (GTDB taxonomy): domain Bacteria; phylum Cyanobacteriota; class Cyanobacteriia; order Cyanobacteriales; family Nostocaceae; genus Nostoc_B. The sequence continues at coordinate 67,477 of NZ_JADEWI010000020.1, read as the reverse complement.
AGCTTCATCTTTTTTCGGGTCAGCAGTACTGTAGCTAGTAGTACTAGGGCGACTATTAAAGTATTTTTCGGAAGTAAAAGGTTGACCAATTAAACTAGAGCCAATCACTTGACCTTGACTATTTTTAATCAGACTACCATTGACTTGAGATGGAAAGACAATCTGTCCCAAGGTAATCATCATAAAGGGATAGATAATAGCGCCAATTACCCAAAGAACTAAAGTAGAACGAATGGCTCGGTTAACTTCGCGTGCAAAACTCATTAGAATTTCTCCGGGACAAACATAACAAAAAATAAATAAGTAGAAAGGCTCAAAGTTACTAGCCCTAATAGACCTAATGACCAAGCTTGAACATGGGAAAAATTTTCTCCTGTGGCGGCATAAACCACAGGTGCAACCATGATGTTTAAACACATTCCCAAAAAGATATATAAGGGCAGTTGTGGAATGCGGTAATCAGCAGAAAAATCAATTATTTCTGCCAATATTTGAGGTAAAAGTGGAAATTTCATCAGAGTTGTAAATAATAAAAAATTAAGACAAAGGTAAGATCACATCAATTAATTTGATAGCAATAAAAGGTGCAACAATTCCGCCCAAACCATAAATAAAAATGTTGCGTCTTAATAATTGATCTGCTGTTAGGGGACGGAATTTTACTCCCGTCAATGCTAAAGGAATCAGTACCGGAATAATCAAAGCGTTGTAAATCAGGGCTGAGATAATTGCAGACTGGGCGCTTTTCAGCCCCATAACGTTGAGTGCGCCAATTCCCGCCGCCGCAAAGATAGTAGGAATAATGGCAAAATACTTAGCAATATCGTTAGCTATAGAGAAAGTAGTTAACGCCCCACGGGTAATGAGCAACTGTTTACCAATAGTTACCAAATCAATTAACTTGGTGGGGTCAGAATCTAAATCCACCATATTGGCGGCTTCTTTTGCAGCTTGTGTCCCAGAGTTCATAGCTAAACCCACGTTGGCTTGAGCTAATGCGGGTGCATCATTTGTCCCATCTCCGGTCATTGCTACTAACTTACCTTGAGATTGTTCGGCGCGAATTACACCAATTTTGTCTTCTGGTGTAGCTTCAGCGATAAAATCATCAACGCCGGCTTCTTGAGCAATTACACTGGCTGTAATGCGGTTATCACCTGTGAGCATAATTGTCTTCACACCCATCCGCCGGAGTTGGTCGAATCTTTCGCTTAAACCTGGTTTGACAATATCTTTGAGATAGATAACCCCGAAAATTTGGTCATCTTGACAAACGGCTAAGGGTGTACCCCCTAACCGCGAAACTCGCTCGTAGGCTGCATCAACATCACTAGTAATATGGCCTCCACGAGAGCGCACAAAACTTTTAATTGCATCTACCGCCCCTTTACGGACTTGCTTACCGTTGGGGAGATTTGTCCCACTCATCCGGGTTTTGGCAGAAAATTCTACACCTTCTGCTTGGTTGATATTGAAATCTACACCAATGTGATAAGTCTCTGCCAGTTTGACAATTGATCTACCTTCGGGAGTTTCATCAAATACACTGGCAGCACGGGCAACTCTGGCTACATCTTCGATTGTGTAACTGTTAACAGGGATAAACTCATCTGCCATCCGGTTGCCCAAGGTGATGGTACCTGTTTTATCTAGCACTAGAGTATTGATATCACCGCAGGCTTCAACGGCACGTCCAGAAGTAGCAATCACATTAAATTGCGCTACTCTATCCATCCCCGCAATACCGATCGCACTGAGTAAACCACCGATAGTTGTCGGTATCAATGCAACTAATAATGAAATCAAAATCGCCACACTCGCACCCGCCCGTAAGCTGTTGCCAGCTTCTGTGCCAAACACAGTACTGATAAAGTTAGCAATATAGTTAACAAAGGGCGGCATGGTTGCCACCACAATTAAAAAGACTTGTGTTAATACGGCTAACAATACTGTTAAGGCAATTTCGTTAGGTGTTTTGGTGCGTTCTGCGCCTTCCACCAAAGAAATCATTCGGTCAATAAAGCCCTTACCAGGATCAGCCGTAATCCTAATTGTTAATTCATCAGAAAGCAAGCGCGTACCGCCTGTAACGGAACTGGCAATATCTGTCCCTGGTTGTTTGAGTACCGGGGCTGATTCTCCGGTAATTGCCGATTCATCTACAGAACCAATCCCTTGAATCACTTCGCCATCGGCGGGAATCATGTTATTAGCTACTACTTTGACTAAATCGCCGCGTCGCAGTTCCGTAGAATTAACTTGTTGAATCGAAGCATCGGGGAGAATTTTACTGGCAATGGTATCAGAACGAGTTAAGCGTAAGGAATCAGCCTGGGCTTTACCCCGTCCTTCGGCCACGGCTTCGGCAAAATTGGCAAACACCACTGTAAAAAACAGAATGAATGTAATTAACCCGTTTAATAAACGTTGTTGGTTAACATCTGCCTGAATTGTGCCGAATAAATTGGGGTCGAGGGTGACGAGGAAGGTAACAACTGTTCCTACCCAGACGATAAACATGACTGGGTTTTTGACAGCTATTTTTGGGTGGAGTTTGACAAATGACTCTTTAATCGCTCTTTGGTAAAGTCCCCGCAGATCTGATTTAGGGGTATGTTTGCGCGAGTCACGGGTTCCTTGAGGTAGACGAGGTGTTGTGTTGGTTTTCATATAAAGAGAGAATTGTTTCGCGCAGAGACGCAAAGACGCAAAGAAAAGCTCGCAAATGTGGTCTAGTAATTCAGGGAAAGGGATTTCTTCTTCTGACTCCTGACTTCTGGATTCTGAATTCTGCTGTGTATTAGCCGATACCTTTGGCTATCCAGAAGGCTTCACCGATGGGGCCGAAGGCGAGGACGGGGAAGAATGTGAGTGCGCCGAGAATTAAAATTACGCCTGCGGTTACGCCTGTAAACAGTCCGGTGTCGGTGCGTAATGTGCCAACGGTGAAGGGGACTTGAGGTTTGCGAGACATACTATCGGCGAGTAAGAGTAAGCCGATAATGGGGATATAGCGTCCGGCGAGGAGGCTGAAGCAAGTGCTGAGGTTCCACCAGAGGGCGGTGACGGTGGTTTTTGCGCCTGCTGCAATGGCGATGGGTGATGGTTGGGAGTCGCCTAAGCCTTCAAAGCCTGAACCGTTGTTAGCCGCAGCCGAAGCATATTCGTAAAGGACTTGGGCAAAGCCATGAAAGCCAGGGTTGCTGATACCTGCTAGTTGGTTAGGGAAGGCTAAAGCGATACCAGCGGGAATCATAATGGAGATGGGGTGAACTAGGAGAATCAAGAAACTCGCTAGTACTACCTCGCGCTTTTCGATTTTGCGTCCGAGAAATTCTGGTGTGCGTCCTACCATTAAGCCTGTGACGAATACCGCCAAGATGAGGTAGGCAAATAAATAAGCTGTACCTGTGCCTTGTCCACCCCAGATAATTTGCAGGAACATATTGGAGAGGGTGACAAAACCACCGTTGGGCATGAAGGAGTCATGTAAACTGTTGACTGCACCGCACATGGTTCCGGTGGTACTAACAGCAAATAAGGCTGATTGCGCCCAACCAAAGCGGACTTCTTTACCTTCGAGGTTGGGTTGGGTACTACCTAAGAGTGCGTTAATTGCGGGGTTGCCGTTATATTCACCAATAGCAGTGATGATAATAAATGTGATGTAAATTACGCCTACCATACCGTAGACTAACCAGGCTTGCTTGGTGTTGTTGGCAAATAAGCCGTAGGTATAAATCAACGATGTGGGAATTGACAACATCGCCACAATTTGAATTAAGTTAGAAAATCCGTTGGGATTTTCAAAGGGATGGGCTGAGTTGATGGCAAAAAAGCCGCCGCCGTTTTCTCCGAGTTGTTTGATAATTTCAAAATGGGCAACAGGGCCAAGAGCGATCGCCTGACTTACACTAGAATCTTCTAAAGTCGGGAATACAACTGGCCCTGCTAAGGTTTCGGGAACACCCGCCGCCATCAACGCAATCCCACCAACAATACAAATAGGTAATAAAATTCGCGTAATTGAGCGAATCAAATCTACATAAAAGTTACCTAATGCTCTCCCAGTTAAGCCGCGAATAAAAGCAATTCCCACAGCTAAACCAGTGGCGGCTGAGGTGAACATATGATAACCAAGTCCCCACATTTGACTGGCGTAACTCAAATATGTTTCCCCAGAATAATGCTGTTGGTTAGTGTTAGTAATAAAGGAAATTGTTGTGTGTAAGGCTGTGTCCCAAGTTGGTGCAGGGATTTTTGTTGGGTTAAAGGGTAGCCATCCTTGATTCATAATAATCAAGAATATCAGCAAACCCATGACGACATTGCTGTAGAGGATGGCTCTGGCATATTGCCAGCCTGTCATCTCTGCTTTAGTCTGAACGCCAACTAAAGAGTAAAGTATGCGTTCAATTGGGTTTAAAATTGGGTCGAGAAATGTACTGCGTTCTTGGTAAACACGCGCCATATATCGCCCAAAAAATGGAGTTATGGCTACTACAATCAGTAGCGTTAGTCCAATTTGAATCCATCCTTGGAGCATAAATATTAATTATTTAGACAGTTTGTAATTAATTGAATTAATTTAGATCATCGATTTTTTATGAGGGAAAAACAAGGGATGGAGGATATAAATTTATACTTATACAGCGTTTATTTTTTTCTATATCTAGCGTTTAGTTTGTTTCTAAACGCTGTCAATTTATGATAAACGAACCACAGAGGCACAGAGGTCACGGAGGAATGAGAGTTTGAGAGAGTTATTGCGTAAATTTTATATTAGGAATTAACCGCCGATAGAAGAGGATGAACGTCGATGAACGCAGATAAATTTGGAGTTCAAAAGAATAGTCAATGCTATAAATTAGGCAGATTTATTATTATATTGTGTTTATTTGTTGGTGTAATTTTGATGGAGTTTAAAACACCAACAGAATATGTTTTTGGATATCTTTATACAGGCGCAATCTTATTAACAAACTATTGGTTTGGTGGCAGGGCAACTTTTTTCGCAACTGTGTTGGCGGTGAGTTTGACGCTGTTGAATTTGCTTGTACCTGGAAATGAATTAGTGAAAGTCTCGACGGTAGCTAGTCGCTTAATTGCGGTGATGGCTTTAATTGTGACTGGTATTTTAAGCGATCGCCTGCGTCGTTCTCAAGAGGCGATCGCAGTAACTCGCGCCAAGTTAGAATCTCAAGGGGAGTTAGTGAAGGTACGGGAAGATTTTGCTTCTACTCTTACCCATGATTTAAAAACGCCGTTGTTAGGGGCGATTGAAACTATCAAAGCTTTTCAACAAGAAAAATTTGGCCCAGTTTTACCAACTCAGCAAAAAGTCTTATCGACAATGGCACGGAGTCATCAGACTTCTCTACAATTGGTAGAAACGCTTTTAGATGTTTATCGCAACGATACTGAAGGTTTAAGGCTAGATTTAGCACCTGTAGATTTAACTATCTTGGCAGAAGAGGCGGCTGGTGATTTGATGGAATTAGCGGCTAATCGTCGTGTTCATCTCTCGGTAAACTATGGTGATTCTGATTGGCGACAATCGTTGTGGGTTCACGGTGATGCGCTGCAACTGCAACGAGTGTTTCATAATCTGTTAGTGAATGCCATTAATCATTCTCTGCGTGGTGGTAGGGTTGAAGTTGTTTTAGAACCGCAAACTTCTTATCAAGTAGTCAAAATTTTGGATACGGGTGCAGGTATTCAACCAGAAAAGTTCTCTCACTTATTTGAAAGATTTTACCAAGGACATAGCGCCCGTCAAGCGAAAGGTTCGGGGTTAGGGCTTTATTTATCTCGGCAAATTATTGAAGCCCACGGGGGTATAATCTGGGCAGAGAACAAAGTACCTACTGGTGCTGTGTTTGCTTTTAAACTGCCTGTTTATCCACATCTTGCGCCTAGCGACTGAAGTCGTGGCTACGTCGAAGTCTTTCCTGTCTCCTGTCCCCTTTACCTGTGTGAAATGTCTTCTAACCCCATCAAAATTTTGTTAGTTGAAGATGATGAACTCTTTCGCTTAGGTTTATATGTGCGGTTGCAACAAGAACCTGGGTTGGAGATTATCGCTGAGACGGAAGATGGTGAAACAGCTATCGAGTTAGTCAAGCAAAATCCTTTGGATATTGTGCTGTTAGATGTTGGTTTACCGGGAATTGGCGGAATCGAAACTTGTAAACAAATAAAGCAGCAAAATCCTCTATTGCCAATCTTAATTCTCACCTCCCATTGGCAAAAGCCTTTAATTTCACGGTTGATAGAAGCTGGCGCTCAAGGCTATTGTCTCAAAGGCATTGCTGCGGAAAAATTAGTCTTAGCATTGCGTTCTGTGGCGGCTGGGGCTTCTTGGTGGGATGAAACTGCAACCAAAGAAATTCGTTCTTCTTTTTTGGCTGAACCGTCGCCTCATGTAGAGAATATCTCAAAACTTGCTAATCCCCTCACTGGGCGCGAACAAGAAATTTTATCACTGTTAGCAGCTGGCAAAACTAATCAAGAAATTGCCGTTGCACTATATATTGCACCGGGAACAGTACGAGTGCATATCCATGCTATTTTACAAAAGTTAGAGGTGAGCGATCGCACTCAAGCTGTAATGATGGCTTTACAAAAAGGATTAATTAAAAGCGAAGTAAGTAATTTATAGAAATTCCTCAACACATAAAATCTACCCCACCCGTGCTGCCGCACACAAGACAATAGGGTTTTAATTATTAAGGTTTTAGATCAGAGTATAGGGGTATAAGAGTGTAAGGGTGTAGGTATTCAAGACCCTTACACCCAATCCCTACAGACAATTTTGATGCGTAAGTCCTGAAAATGATTCTTTACACCGAAGTTAAGTAAGAATTTAACTGACGATGCAACTGTTTGTTATTGAGTTTAGCTTTCCATTCTCGAATAGCGATCGCTGTTTTGTTGGTCGGTGATATATATGCTTGTGGTGGTGTTTGTTGTGGTTGAGGCGGGAATTCTCTGAGAGGCTTAGTTGTTAAACAGTTACTTAAATTTGGTAAATTCTCCCCTAAATTTAAGGCTTTAATCACATCATCAACTGTTTTGAAGCGATCGGCTAAAGAAAATTTCACCATCTTTCCTAAAATTTTGGCAAAGTTATCACTAATATTCACTTCTTTTTGCCAACATATCTCACCTGTGTAGGCATCCTGTTCAAAGTCTAAAGGCCCCTTACCAGTCAACAAATAAAGACAAGTGATACCCACGGCATAAATATCACTGGCGTAAACTGGTCGCAATGCAAACTGTTCTGGAGGTGCAAACCCCATTGTCCCAACAAAATTAGTTGTTGCAGTTTTATAACCAGAGTCTTCAGTAATCTCAACTAACTTCTCTTTCACTGCACCGAAATCTATCATCACCAACCGCTGATCATCTTCACAACGCAACAAGTTTTGCGGTTTAATATCTCGATGAATGACGCGATTTTGATGTATGTATTGGAGTATTGGCAGAATTTCTCGTAGAAACTGTTTAACTTCTGTTTCGCTTTTAGTGCCATTACGTTTAACTTCTCGCGCTAAAGTGTAGCCGCGCACATATTCTTGCACTAAATAAAACTCACCATTGGTTTCAAAGTAGTCTAAAAGCATAGGAACTTGTGAATGACTACCGAGTTGCGCTAGAGTTTTCGCCTCTTGTTCAAATCGCTGACAGGCTTTTTCCCAACTTTTAGTACTAGTTGTCTTCGGGCAAAGTTGTTTAATTACGCACAGAGGATTTCCTGGTAATCGGGCATTTCGAGCTAAAAAGGTAATGCCAAAACCACCTCTACCTAAAATTCGCAGGATGATGTAGCGATCGCGGAATAGCTGCTGGGAACCACACAAATGAGCCAGTTGATTCCTTTGTAAACTGTACTCGTCTTGAAAATTGGGGATGTTTCCAGAAAAGCAATTCATGGTTCAAAAACAGCTACTCTGTGTAGTCTTCAATTTAACTATAAAAATATTTTTTTGCCAGTATCATTACTGCTTTTTGGCAAATTTCTCATCTATGTTTTTCTTTCTACGTAATCTAAAATCAAAATTTTATAATTTTTATACAAAACTATCCAAATTACTGAGACTAATAGCAAGATTTAGCAACCACCAATAGACACAGATAAAGGCTGAAGTAATTTGCTTTATACTTCAGCCTTCTGACCACTACAGTACGGCGTAAATCAACAGGTGGTCATCTAAGCTTTTTGACTTTTACCTTGCGCTACTTTCCTATGGTACTTCAATCGGAATAAAAGCATTTTCTGGTAAATAATCGCAGAAGCGCCCATTATCAGACTGCACTAAAATCAAGCGTAAGGGGTAATCTGGTGGCACTTGCAAATCTGCCCAAGGCACAGATAACTCTAAACAAGTGTCTAAAGCTACTTGGGCGCGACTAAAGCGGGGCTGCCATTGATGATTCTCTGCTGCTTCCCGGAACTGCACCGATTGTGTCAGCAAGTTAATTTCTAGATGGTGGTGATACAAATAATTCACTGGCGCTTGCTGCGGCAAATCTGTCAAGGGAATTGGGCTATTATGCATTGTTTTCTCAGGATAGAACCACAGCAAATTTAGCTCTGGTGGTAAATCATTTCCTGGTGCTACACCACTTTTAAAGTCCAACCTCAAATAGAAATTCAGGTGATCTACTCCATACCACAGTCGTTGGACGACGCTGCTGTTGTGCATTGTGCCTCTAGCACCACCGACTTCTATCCGTCCGGCCTTGTCCCAATCTTGCTCATCACCTCTGCCATCAATGACGGGGTGAATAAAGCTTTCGGGAGTATGGTTGGCACGAACTTCATGCACCTCTAGAGGTTGTGAGAGATGGAAGGGTAAGGGTTCATTTAAGGCTTTGTAAATGCCACATAAATGTTCTCGAAATAATTGATCAAAGATGGCATCTTGATTGGAAGAATGCCCTTCGCCAAACCACCAAAACCAGTCTGAACCCTCAGCAGCATATAAAGCCTCCCAGGCGGCTGGGTTACTTTCTTCTGTGGCTTCTGGATGGCTTGCCAGCACTGCTCTAGCTTGGGTTAGGTAGTCCCAAGCTTTATTTTTCGCCGGGTCGCCAATCCAGGTGGTGAAGCTGCCATCTACCCAAGAACCACTGTGTAATTGTTCTTGGGGGATAGTGGCTGTAGGCGGAAATTGCTCAATAAATTCGGAGACGGTAACGAGTTGCAGTTGAGAGTCGTTGCTGAGGTTTTGATATAAGGCTTCGAGGAAGAGTTTACCGTCTTGGGGATAAAATTCCCAACAATTCTCGCCATCCAAGGCGATGGTAACTAACCAAGGTTGTTCGCTGGGGTTTTCGCGTTGCTTTTTAGCGATCGCCTGTAGGTGTCCCACTAAGTTGGCTGCGGCTTGTTTTGGTGGCATTGACCCATAGGTAAAGCCAATTAAATCGGACAATCTATGGTCGCGGAAGACAATGGACAAATCTCCGGCTGGGGTTGTTAAACGATAAGGTCGATAGAGTATTTCTGGTTGCTGGACGTTACCTGCGCCATCTCGATGGAAGAAGTGTTTCAATGTCCATCCTAGGACGGCTTCATCTGAGCAAATCCACTTAAATCCTTGTTTAATAATATACGGTAAAACTTCTGGACTAACTGATTGTTCTGAAGGCCATAAACCCCGTGGTTCTTGACCAAAACGGTCTGTATATAAATCCCAAGCTTTGCGTAAGTGCCGGGGAATGTCTTCCGCCCATTGGAAGCGATGCTCTGGCAAGGTCATGTTCGGCACTGCGACTCTACCAGCATTAGTATCAGCCAGCAAAGGCAAAATTGGGTGAGTGTAGGGCGTGGTAGTTACCTCTAATTGCCCTGTTTGCTGCATTTTCCGGTGTTGGGGAATAATGCGGCTTAAGATTTGGCGTTGTTTGGCATAAATTTGCTGGCGATCGCTTAAACTAAAATTCCGTCCTTGTTTTAACCACCCAGCAATTTCTGGATCATCCCAAAACAGCGGATCTATCCAAGCTAAGTTGTGCCAAGCTAGTAAATCACCATAATCTTCCCGTCCCCAATTTGCCAAACACCAAGCTTGCCCTTTATCTTGTCTTTTTTGATACAACTCGGCATAGCGTGGATGTGGATCAATTAGCGTGTGGTGATTAGCATCAAAAAAATGTTGAACAATAAATTCTTGCTGATATTGGGTTAGTTCTTCCGCCGGAGTCAAACTGGCTGTTAAATAAGGATCAAAAGCTGTACCAGCAATGTAATCTTCTAATTGCAATATCAGCGAAGGTACCAGATTCACCGTTTGGTGTAACTGGGGATACTGTTCGAGAATTAATATTAAATCTAAATAATCTTTGGTACCGTGCAAGCGTACCCAAGGAAGCTTGTATTGCTGAGTAGATGAAAGTGAAACGCCGCTGTCAGGGGATTTGTACAGCGGCTGATGTTGATGCCAAACAAAGGCAACATAAAGTGGATGGGGCATATATTAAATAGTGATTGGGCAAGAGGAAAGTATGAAGTCTGAAATATGAAGGATGAAGTATGAAATTTCATACTTGAGACTTCATACTTCAGCCCTTGTTTACTAGTCCCTAGATGACTTGTTCAACTTCACCAATTTCAGGGATCATTTCCTTTAAGCGGCGTTCAATACCCATTCTGAGGGTCATTGTGGAGCTAGGACAAGAACCACAAGCACCTTGTAACCGTAATCTGACCACAGGGCCATCAAGTTCCACAACTTCTACATTACCGCCATCAGAAATCAAATAAGGGCGCATCTCATCTAAAACGGTTTCTACGTTGTCAAGTGTCAGTTCCATTGTTTTAGACCTGTGAATTTAGTGATGGTCATAGGTATGAGTTTTTCATAGATTTTTGGCACTACTACCGACTCAACACCCATAACTTTGTTTTTTAGCTTTGTTAAATCAATCCTAGATCTAATTGTCGTTAGATTGCGTGTCGTGCTTTTACCTTTCTGATTTTAGACAAAACAATAACGAGCGACTTAACAAAAGCTGTCATCAAGCCGTCTTATAGGATTCGTGAACTTACTAGGTGAAATCCATCATAACTTTACCCTACTCCCCACCCATAGATATAGTGTTTTCATATACAGTCGTCAAAAAAGAGTGTAGGGGCTGCGGTGTACACACAAATATTCGTATAGTGCATCTATCCCGCCTCGGAATTCATTCCGAGTCTCATAGCGTAAGTCATCTGAAGATGACTCAACCAAAAATCTCTTCCAGTCCACGCTTTGTAGACTTTGGCTATGAGCCTGGAACTTTAGTTCTAGGCAGGATACGGTTTCAACATGAAAATTTTTGGCTTGTGTGTGTATACACGGTAGGGTCAAATATCAGGGCGTAGGTATTCAAAACCCTTACACACAGTCTCAATATCTGAACTTTCTGCTTAATTAACACGCGCAATCTAAATTATTGTCTGTTTTGTCTGTTGATGAAACAATGACTGGTCGTTGATACAACGGGACAGTAAAGGTAACGGTTGAGCCAAGTCCTTCACCCAGACTGTAGAAATGCACTTCACCACCCATTGCCTCAATCAGCTTTTGAGATATTGCCAGACCTAAGCCTGTACCGCCATACTGACGAGTGCGGGAACCATCTACTTGAGAAAATAATTGAAATAATTTATCTTGTTTGTCTAATGAAACACCAATTCCTGTATCCGCTACCCGGACTCTCACCATACCCGGAAATTGCTGTTCTTGGAATTGGATTTTTTTCTGGACTATATCGGCGGTGATAGTAATACCACCTTCATGGGTAAATTTAATCGCATTATTTACCAAGTTCAGCATCACTTGGAGCAGTCGTTGATAATTGCCTTGGACAACGATTTCATCACAGGTGGTGGGAATTTGCATCCGAAAACTGAGGTTTTTCATCTCTGCTTGGGGACGCATGAAACTTTCGACACCACAAAATAGCTCATCTAACTGGACAGGAGCGCAATCTAATTCCATTTTGCCTGCTTCGATTTTGGCAATGTCCAAAATATCGTTGATGATGTTCAGCAGGTGGATTGATGATTGATGTGCTTCTAAAAGAAACTGATGTTGCTCTTCTGGGTCGTCTGCCATACCCTCTAGGATCAGCTTCAAAAAGCCAATCATCCCATTGAGGGGAGTGCGAATTTCATGGGAGACGTTGGCTAAAAATTCACTTTTGAGGCGTGAGGCTTCTTCGGCTTTTTGGCGAGCCGCTTCTAATTCTTTATATAGAGTAGCATGAGCGATCGCAGTTCCTAATTGATCGGCGACTTCTTTGGCTAGTTCTAGTTCGGCGTTTGTCAGTGGATAGCATTCATCGCGCACAGCTAGGGCAATCAAGCCATTTGCTTGGTCTTGATAACAAGTCGCTACTACTAAAACTTTTTGCTCTGGACACAGAGCATATTTCGCTACCTCCATCACCACTGGCTCTAAAGTGGCTAAGGCTTGGGCAAATGCTGGCTCAGAAGCTACATCTATTTCTAAGCCAAGCATCGAACTGCGTTCTGGCTGATGATACTCTGCTATAACGCGCACTTTTGAGCTAGAGGGCTGATAGGGACAGATAATGCAACGTTCTAGTTTTAGTGCTTTACCCAAACTGTCTACTGTTTGCTGCCATATAATGTCTAAGTCCAAAGTTCGCCGAATATTTCTAGTAATTTTATTCACTAGTTTTTGATGTTGCTGCGAACGTAAAGCCAACTCGATTGGTGTAGGCGCTTTTGGTGTGGTACTGAGTTCTTGTTGTTCAACTGTCGCCTGCAATAACCTTCCCATCACTACAACTGTAGTGGCGGCGGTTCCTAGCGGCGGCATAATCGGACAAATTACTAATTCCAACTCGCATAACTCTTGGTGGTAGCGAAACCAACATTGCAACTTTTCTGGCACCAAATTTTCTAAAATTCGGTGCAATCTTTCTAGATAAGCTACCTTATCCACAGGAGCAAAAATTTCCTCGTTATGGCTGCCATTTATTATTTGCTCAGGGTTTAACCCCAGAACTTCGCTACGCTGCCAATAAAATGACAGGTAGCGGCCTGACCCATCTTGCGTATACACCAACTCAGAGCCGAAAGTTGGTAACGAGCCATCCGTTTGATTAGCTATGTCTTCCAGATTTTGAGAAAATAAGTTTGGCAATTGGGAGTTGGCAGTAATAGTCATTTAATCGAGTTGGGTAGACAAGTGGCAACTCAATAAAGTCTTGCTCAAGCTACTGAAAGCTTTTACATACTTACATTGGGTGTTTTGGCTGTGATGAAAGCGAGGATTGACAAACTTGACAGTTGTGTTCTTGTCTATAAAAAGCTTGTTTGTAGCTGTCAATCATTCCATTCACCTCTAGGAGGCACAGGTGTGCGGTAAGGAGTACGAGTCAGTTCATCATCTCTAGGAATCTCACCCCGTAACCATTGGCGAATTGCTACCTCAATGACTTTGCTAGGGTCATTAGTGAGATGCTGAATTTGCTCTAATAATTCCGAATCTAGGCGGACAGCAATTTCTACCTTATCGCCTTGTCTTTGCTCCCCTTCGGTAGCTCTCTCTTTCATATTCATCGGTTTATATACTCTGAATTTGTTTTGTCTAAAGCTTTGTAAAGTAGTTCTACTCAAGTTTCGGGTTAGTTTACTGACAAATCTTCAAGGTATAGTTACATAGTTCCCCGAACTCTTACCAAAAGTAACAGCTTGAGATTTTTAAGTGGCAATTTTCATAGAACTCACTCTTTCAAGGCTCTAGAAGTTTGGTCAGTAAATCAGTAGCTCCGAGCATTTACGAGGTGTAACTGCCCACGATCTCTACACTATGTACTTATATATATTTATTGTACGCTGCTGATAGATCAATACCTGCAAAGAAAAATAGACTTAATTATAGAGACTTTATATAGATTTGCAAAATACTTAAGAGGCAGGGGGATGAAATTTCAGACTTCACACTTCATAGCAGCGTCTTGGCTAAGAAAGCATTAAAATACATGAAGTAAATCGCTCTTTATAACCTTGGTTGCTGCTTCAGCAAGAATAGTATATGACTGACGTTCCCGCAGTTCGCATTCGCAATTTCTGTATTATTGCTCACATTGATCACGGGAAATCAACCCTTGCCGATCGCCTACTGCAAGCTACTGGCACTGTTGACGTGCGGCAGATGAAGGAACAATTTCTCGACAATATGGATTTAGAACGGGAGCGCGGCATTACAATTAAGCTGCAAGCGGCCCGGATGGATTACAAGGCCAAAGATGGTCAGCAGTATGTATTAAATTTAATTGATACTCCCGGACACGTAGACTTTTCTTATGAAGTGTCTCGCAGTTTAGCTGCTTGTGAAGGAGCATTATTGGTTGTAGACGCATCCCAAGGTGTGGAAGCGCAAACTTTGGCGAATGTCTACTTGGCGTTAGAACATAACTTGGAAATAATTCCAGTTCTCAATAAAATTGACCTCCCAGGCGCAGAACCAGAACGGGTAATTGGTGAAATTGAAGAAATTATTGGTCTTGATTGCAGCGGGGCAATTTTAGCCTCAGCCAAAGAAGGAATTGGAATTGAGGAAATTTTAGAGACAATTGTTGAACGCGTTCCGCCAGCCCCCGATAACGTAGATCAACGCTTACGGGCATTAATTTTTGATAGCTATTATGATTCCTATCGGGGTGTAATTGTTTACTTCCGGGTAATGGATGGTCGGGTGAAAAAAGGCGATCGCGTCTACCTGATGGCCTCTGGTAAAGAATACGAAATCGACGAGTTGGGCGTACTTTCCCCCACTCAAAAGCAAGTTGATGAACTCCACGCCGGCGAGGTAGGTTATTTCGCCGCCGCGATTAAAGCGGTAGCTGATGCGCGGGTGGGTGATACGATTACTTTATCTAATGCCAAAGCCGCAGAACCTTTACCTGGTTATACCGAAGCTAACCCAATGGTTTTTTGCGGGATGTTCCCCATCGATGCTGACCAATTTGAAGACTTGCGAGAAGCTTTAGAAAAACTCAGGCTGAATGATGCGGCGCTGCATTACGAACCAGAAACTTCCAGCGCGATGGGTTTTGGCTTCCGGTGTGGGTTCTTGGGTTTGCTACACATGGAAATTGTCCAAGAACGGTTAGAACGCGAATATGACTTGGATTTAATTATTACCGCCCCATCTGTGGTTTACCGTGTAACTACGCTCAAGGGCGAAGAGTTATATATTGATAACCCTAGCCATTTGCCTGAACCAAACGCTCGCGAAAAAATCGAAGAGCCTTATGTCAAGGTAGAGATGATTACGCCGGAAACATACGTGGGGACTTTAATGGAATTGTCACAAAATCGGCGGGGTATCTTCAAGGATATGAAATATCTTACCCAAGGGCGTACTACTCTGACTTATGAGTTACCCTTGGCAGA
The DNA here is from genome assembly GCF_015207705.1 of Nostoc sp. LEGE 06077. Lineage (GTDB taxonomy): Bacteria > Cyanobacteriota > Cyanobacteriia > Cyanobacteriales > Nostocaceae > Nostoc_B. Next base: position 52,053 of record NZ_JADEWI010000020.1, on the reverse strand, counting down.
AGTTGTCACCGACTTTTTTGACCAAATGAAATCGCGATCGCGCGGTTATGCCAGTATGGAATATCATCTTATCGGCTACCGCGAAAATCCACTGGTGAAGCTGGATATCATGATTAACGGCGACCCCGTTGATTCCTTAGCGATGATTGTCCACCGCGATAAAGCTTATAACGTCGGGCGGTCAATGGCTGAGAAGCTCAAAGAATTGATTCCTCGCCATCAATTTAAAGTACCAATTCAAGCATCCATTGGTAGCAAAGTTATCGCCAGTGAACATATCCCCGCTTTACGCAAAGATGTACTCGCCAAGTGTTATGGTGGTGACATCAGCCGGAAGAAGAAACTTTTGCAAAAACAAGCAAAGGGTAAAAAGCGAATGAAGGCTGTAGGTACAGTTGATGTACCTCAAGAAGCTTTTATGGCTGTGTTGCGTTTAGATCAAAATTAATGAGGGAAATTTCACCTACTGGAAACTGCTGTATAAGGTAGGATTTAGCCATAACAAAGTAATGTAGCGGCAATTCATGAATTGCCGCTACATACAAATAAATATTTATTTATACAATTAATAGCTTCAGTGTTGATTGTGAAACTATGCTCATAACATACTAAAGCTTATTTTAGAAGTTCAGCTTTAACAAAATGAACAGAATTAACTCCAAACCTATCAGAAGTCCAGACTTCAACAGTCGCGCTTCGTACATTACGCACATCTAAAGACAGTTTCTTAATAGGGCCTTTTGTAATAGCTTCATTGAAAACCTCTTTTCCGTTGAAAAAAATAGTTACCACTGTGTTTCGTTCTCTCTCTGCATCATCAATTCCCATCTCCAGATATAGGGTTTTAAAAGCTCCAGGTTGAGGTTTAGTAATGTCGCAAGCTACTCTAGCTCTGAGCTTCTCGTCAGAGTTAGTGATCATATTAAACTGACTAGTGTATACTTCCCTACCTATAGATACATCTCTTTGCCTTCGTCCAATATAACCACTGGTTGTACATTTTCGAGACAATAATTGAGTTTTAACAGGTGCAGTCCAGGTAGCTGAGGAAAATGCTACTACGCCGACAACAGACATAGCAACAGCGGGCAGTACTTGTCTGTAGAAGTTTACTAGTATAGATGGCATCACTCTTCGCACTCAAGATTTAAAATTTACTTAATCTGTGGCTTTAGCTATAACTCATACCAAGCTACAGTAAAAAGACTATCACAGTACTGTGGGTGTTCAGTAAATCAGGGTGAATGGGAAATAGTGCAAGACACAGTTGATTTCTTTCCTGATGGTTTTGACTCTTGCTGGAAAACAAGCATAGAACTTGAAAGAGGGGTAAGATACTCCATCCCCTAGGGACATTTATCAATTACTCTAATAAGTTTCATTAGGTATTTGCGAATCTAACCAACCTTGATAACCTGTGATCTATCTCTAAAATTATTAAAAAATTAGAGAACTTTAGTAAACATACTTACTCAATTGATTTCATCCCCTTGTATTTTTAGATAAATCTAGTTGTTGAGAAATTTTTAAAGCTTTGGAGACTTTAGTAAATGAAAATACTTGTATTAAGTTGGGAATTTCCACCAAGGATAGTTGGGGGTATTGCTAGACACGTATCTGAGTTGTATCCGGAACTCGTCAAGCTAGGACATGAAGTTCACTTGATTACCGTAGAGTTCGGTCAAGCGCCGATGTATGAGATGGTTGAAGGGATAAACGTACATCGAGTCCCAGTCGGACATAGTAACGACTTTTTTCACTGGGTTGTCAACCTCAACCAAAGCATGGGACATCACGGTGGGAAGTTAATTTTAGAAGAAGGGCCGTTTGATTTAATCCATGCCCATGATTGGTTAGTTGGAGATGCCGCGATCGCTCTTAAGCATACTTTTAAAATTCCTCTAATAGCAACCATCCACGCTACAGAATACGGACGCTACAACGGTATTCATAACGATATCCAAAATTACATTCACGGCAAAGAAAATTTACTCGCTTTTGATGCTTGGCGAATTATCGTTTGTACTGACTATATGCGCCGAGAAGTGGAACGCGCCCTCCGCAGCCCTTGGAATAAAGTCGATGTCATTTATAACGGTATTCGTCCCGAAAAAAAACAGCATCATCAAGATTTCCATGCTCAAGATTTTCGCCGTCAATTTGCCGAAGATGGTGAAAAAATTGTTTACTATGTCGGCCGGATGACTCATGAAAAGGGTGTACCAGTATTATTAAATGCTGCACCTAAAGTCCTAGCAGAAATGGGTGGTTACGTTAAATTTGTGATTATTGGTGGCGGTAATACTGATCATCTCAAACAACAAGCCGCAGATTTAGGGATTTGGGATAAATGCTATTTTACGGGTTTCTTATCTGATGAATACTTAGATAAATTTCAAACTATTGCCGACTGTGCTGTATTCCCTAGTTTTTACGAACCCTTTGGTATTGTGGCTTTAGAAAGTTTTGCGTCTCGTGTTCCGGTAGTAGTTTCCGATACGGGAGGTTTTCCTGAAGTTGTCCAACATACCAAAACTGGTATCGTTACCTTAGTCAATAATCCTGATTCTTTAGCATGGGGAATTTTAGAGGTTTTGAAAAACCCCGGATATCGGCAATGGCTGGTAGATAACGCTTATAAAGATTTAGAACGGCGCTTTAGCTGGTCGAAATTAGCCCAGCTAACAGAATCAGTTTATCAGCGAGTTGTGCAGGAGCGATCGCAAGTTATCTGGTAATCAAACACCAAGTAAAACTGAGGATACTGCCCAGAGGTGCAGAGAATAAATGATTACTCTGGATAATTCTGCGTTAAAAAACATTACAAGCCCTGTACGCTGGGAATATCAAGCCTTCTGATGCGAGAGTAAACAGTAAATGCAGTTTGCTCTAAAAACTTAGTATGACGAAGGCATTCCCAGATATAGCAAAGTTCTGGAAGAATTTGGGAACTGTGTTGTTAAGGATGGGTGCCAGTTTAATAACCCGTCTTACAGCATACCTGAAACGCCACTTCATTGACAACACTGTAGACGTTGTTTCGCCCGTTTCCCATCTTCCCCGATTAGCTGGCCCAGTACTGAACTTAGGCGGCGGTGGCCCTGATGTCGAGAAGGCCATTCAATGGATGATCGACCAAGTTCGCGGGGGAACTAGCAACGCTACGAAAGTTAATGTGGTAGTTCTTCGCGCTTATGGTGGTGATGATTATAATCACCTAATTTATGGTATGAGAGGTGTGAATTCTGTCAGAACTCTCATTATTAGCAACCGCCAAGATGCCAACCGAGACGATATTGTCGAAAAAGTCCGCAAAGCTGGCGTAGTTTTCTTTGCTGGTGGCGACCAATGCCAATACATCCGCAGTTGGAAAAACACCAAACTAGAAAATGCCGTCCGAGAAGTCTACACTAGAGGCGGGGCCATTGGTGGAACTAGTGCCGGTGCCATGATTCACAGTGAGTATATTTACGATTCTTGTGCTTGTGAAGACAGCATCGAAACTAGAGAAATCCTCGAAGATCCCTATCGGAATATCACCTTTACATACGATTTTTTTCAATGGGGTCATTTGCGCGGAACCATCATCGATACCCACTTTGATAGCCGTAAACGGATGGGTCGAATTATGGCTTTTATTGCACGACAAATTCAAGATGGCAAAGCCAAACGTGTTTTAGGCATAGCTATTAGTGAGGAAACCTCAGTTGTCGTCGATAAATATGGCCTCGTAAAAGTGATGGGGAGAAATGCAGCCTATTTTGTTTTAGGAGATCACCCGCCAGAGGTCTGTAAACCCCGAACCCCGCTAACTTACCATGACTATAAAATTTGGCGGGTTCCCAGCGGTGAAACATTCGACCTAAGAAACCCACCAAATCGAGGTTATTACTTTAGAAGCGTCAAAGGAGGCAGATTTAATTCAGATCCTTATTAAGACTGGGTGTAAGGGGGTGAGGCTACGGTGTACACACAAGTCAAATTACCCCCCTTGGAAAGCTATGGTGTACACACAAATAAATGTTCGTTGAGTGCATCTGTCCCGCCTCGGAATGAATTCCGAGTCTCATAGCGCAAGTCATCTTCAGATGACTCAAGCAAAAATGTCTTCCAGTCCAAGCTTTATGGACTTTTGCTATGAGCCTGGAACTTTAATTCTAGGCGGGATGTGGTTGAACACGAAAATTTTTGACTTGTGTGTACACGGTAGGGGTGTAAGGGAAAGAAGTAACTTTGGTCTTCAATTAGAGGGTCAGAGTCCCCTTTAATTATCTTTCTGCCTCATGTCTACCGTACACCCCTATACCCCTATACCCTTACACCCAAAGTTAGTTGTTTAACTTACAACTTCGTTCCACACTCAGCGCAGAAATTATGGTTCGGCGCATTCATGCTACCGCAATGACTACAACAAACTGGTTCTAAGGAACTTTTAGGTGGTTGCTTGGGTAAACCCACCATTTGAGCGTTGCTCTTACCAGGGGCTACCATTGGATAGCAGTTTTCGTCTCTGGTGACGTGAACATTCAAGATGACTGGGCCATTATGCGCTAACATTTCAGCGATCGCATCTTTTAATTGCGCCCGTTCCTTAACGACAATACCTTTGATACCGTATGCCTTAGCCAACAACTCAATATCTGGCATCCCAACTTCCATATTTGAGCAAGAGTAACGTTCGCCGTGGAAAGCTTGTTGCCACTGACGTACCATTCCCTGCCAGCCGTTGTTGACAATTACAATCTTGACATTAATGCTATACTGTGCTGCTGTTCCCAATTCTTGTAAACACATTTGGAAACTGGCATCGCCGCTGATACAGATTACTTCATCATTGGGGAAGGCAACTTTGGCACCAATCGCCGCCGGTAAGCCAAAACCCATCGTTCCTAAGCCAGCACTGGAAATCCACCGCCGTGGCCCGTTCTTGAGGAATTGCGCCGCCCACATTTGATGCTGACCGACATCTGTAGTGTAGAAGGCGTGGGGTGCTTGGCGACTAACTTCAACAATGGCTTCTTGGGGTGAGATGCTGTCGGGGTGTTGCGGCACAACTAACGGATATTCTTCCCGCCAACGGTTAATTAAATTCAGCCATTCTTGGTTTTGATTGGGTGTAGGTTTGGCACCTGATTGCTTACAGCGGCGTAACAAATCAACTAAGACGTTGCGGACATCGCCAACAATAGGCACTTCAGGAATGCGGTTTTTACCTACTTCCGCCGGGTCAATATCAATGTGGATAACTTTGGCGCGGGAAGCAAATTCATCTAATTTACCCGTTACGCGATCATCAAATCTTGCGCCAACACAGATGAGTAAATCACAATCACTCACGGCAAAGTTAGCGTAGGCTGTACCGTGCATTCCTAGCATCCCTAAAGATAGAGGATGGTGTTCATCAAATGCCCCAATCCCCATCAATGTGGTGGTGACAGGAATATTAAATAATTCAGCCAATTGAAGAACTTCTTCATGGGCATTAGCCGCGATCGCCCCACCACCAACATACAGCAATGGGCGGCGGCTTTCTTTAATTAACTTAATTGCCGCATTGACTTGGCGAGGATTTCCCTTAACTGTGGGGCGATATCCCGGTAATTTAACTGTCCCTGGTTCTATCGGTATATAATCAAATTCTTCAAAGGCCACATCTTTGGGGACATCTATTAAAACTGGCCCTGGCCGTCCCGTGCTGGCGATGTGGAATGCTTCAGCCACAATTCGCGCCATGTCTTTGGGATCACGCACTACATAAGAGTGCTTGACTATGGGTAAAGTAATACCGTAAATATCGGTTTCTTGAAACGCATCTGTACCGATCATTTTGCGGGGGACTTGTCCTGTTACCACAACCATTGGAATCGAATCCATATAAGCTGTAGCGATGCCTGTCACCAAGTTTGTTGCGCCAGGGCCAGAAGTACCAAAACAAATTCCTACCTTCCCAGTGGCACGGGCATAGCCATCTGCGGCGTGGGCTGCGCCTTGTTCATGCCGCACTAGGATGTGCTTCAGCGCACCAGTGGATTCCACTTTGTATAAATCATCGTAAATCGGTAGGATTGCTCCACCGGGATAACCAAAAATATACTCAACGCCGTGGCGTAGAAGACTATCGAGTAACGCGAAACCACCAGTTGCCCGTTGGGGTGTCACAACTGACGGTTGAGCAGCAGACTGGTTTTGATTCTCGGTTTTTGCAGGACTAATCGGGGAAGGCAAGCTCAAGGTCACGGTCGAACCTCAGATAATAGCTAAGTTGACGCTTCTATTCTGTATTTAAGATTTCATTTTAATAGAAAAGTTAGGTTAAATGCTTATTGATTTTTAAATATCAATCAGAAGATAGAAGTTACAAACAAATAAATCTGTTTGCGATAGCTATCCTAAAAGTTTAGGAACTAGGAAGTCGCTCTGCTTATATTCTGCACATCAAGCTAATTATCTTCAATCATAGACAATACAGCAATGTGAGAAAGCTAATTAAATAACGTCTTGTAAAACTCTACGGGTATTTTGCCATGCCCAAACACCAACAGCCGCCACGACAACACTCATTGTAACTAGAACAACGCGCAAGCCCAGCACATCTGTTAAGGGGCCAGTAATGGCTAAAGGTGCTGATAAAGCAATATTGACGGCATGGTTTTGAAAACCAAATACTTTACCGTGCATGGTTGGTGGTGTTTGCTGCTGAATCAAAGTCTGCATAGGTACGCCAATCAAGGAAGCACCTATACCTAAAAATGCACAAAGTCCCAGTGCCAGCATTAAATTATGGGTAAATGTGAATACGCCCAAAACTATCGCCATAACTAAAAACCCAATTAAAGGTAGGGGTTTATGGTGCAATTTATCACCCCAGTGACCTAAAATCCCCGCGCCCATCACCATACCTACCCCGGCTGCTGCTAAGAAAAAGCCAAATTGTTTTTCTTTTAAGCCAAAGTCTTCTGCTAATCGAATTGTTAGCACGGTTAAAGCTGCGAACACACAATATAAAGTAGTGAGTTGCAACATAGCATTTAAGACTAAGCGGTTTTTCTTGAGGTAGCGGATACTTTCTGTGAATTCAGCCCAAGGATTGACAGAAGCTTGATGTTCTTGATGAGGTTTGTGTTCTTTAAACTTGATCGGTTGCATGATCGCACCCGATAAAATATATAGTCCACCAACGATAATCTCTTGACCGTACTCTTCTCCCATTAAGCTTTTCGCCCAGCTTAATATTGGCTCTCCAATAGCAAAACCGACAATTAAAGCTCCCATCATCGTGCTGCTAAACAAGGCATTGGCTGCCATTAAATTTTCTCGGCGCACTAATAGGGGAATTGCAGCTTGTTCTGCGGGGGCAAAAAACTGCGTAACTGTGGAGATGGCAAAGGTGAGCAATAACAAAATGAAAAATTCCCTTGGCAAAAAGGGCAAACATAGTGTTAATAGCCCACGGACAATATCAGAGCCTACCATAATTAGCTTTTTGGGCAACCGATCAACAAATACACCCCCCGCAGAACCAAATAAAATGGCGGGGATGGTAAATGCCACCATCAAAGTTGAGTACATAGAGTTTTCGGCTAATCCTGGTGGGGCTGGATAAAATTCCAGCAAGGCGATCATCAAAACAAAGAAGACTTTATCTGCCAACTGGGAAATGAGTTGCCCAATCCACAGGAGCATGAAACCACGATTTTTTAGCAGTGCGCTAAACCCATTATTTACAGCAGCAGGTTCGGTAGGAAACATCGGTTACTTAGTGATAACGACTAGGGTAGATGGGGCAGGAAAAAGTATGAAGTGTGTAGACGCGCTTTGCGCGGCTTCCCGAAGGGTAGTATGTTTTAGCTTTCTGGTACTTCGATTCTGGATGAAACAATCCAAAATCCAAAATTCTCTTGTTGCTTCTATTTCTCACTCCTGTTGGCCTACGCTGTTTTCCGGACTATTTTTATTCATAGCGTTTTACCAACAGATGTAAAAACTCGGCAGCAGTCAAGGGCATTTGGTGGGGGAAATCCTCACAATCAGAGTTTACCCACCAACCTTGAACAGTTTGAGGCGATCGCCACAGGGATAGATGGTCAACGGCTGGTTCTGCGTAAAAGTTATTATGCCCACTACTCAGTAATAAGGAACTCCAATGTGTAAAATAATCGTGGCTCAGGCGATGAATAGGAAAACTACCCCATAAAGGTACACCCCATCCATCTATAGCAATAAACGCTTTGACTTGTCCTCCCAAGATTTGCCAGTTCCAGGCGGCGGCGATCGCTCCCACTACTCCCGCACTGAAGCTAATAAATACAATAGGGGAGTTACGTTGATGTTGTAAGCGATCGCCCAAAAACTGCAAAATGTGCGGCGCTGATAACGCTAAAACCCCTTGTCCGGGAAAAACCATTGTTTTGAATGTAGTTTGGCTTAACCATCCTGAGATAAAGCTTTCAGTTAGTTCTGCTTCATGGATGCCAGGGCAAATGATAATTACCATTTATCTTTTATGCTCACAATTTTTACTCTCTGATGATGTAGCTTTTGGTAATTCAATAGACTTTTATTTAAGCAATTATATGCAAGGTAAATGATATAAAAAATACTTAATAATTTTCCCTAGTTAGGAAAAATAGAGAAATATGGGTGTGATCGCAATTCAAATTTTTCTCTAGGATACTCAGTAATTATTTTGTCATACTCAGTATCTAGGATTAACTCTAAGTATGTCTTTTGAAGTATTGTTATTAATTTTCTGCTGATCCTATCCCCCCGGAAGGGATAATGATTTATGATCCAGAAAAATACATAGAGCTATTATCTAGCTCTGACGCTTTACTCTGGTTTCTATTGAGGAATTTACTGTGGTTGCTACGCCAGAAAAACTGCACGCCACCCACGAGCATCTACCTGGTCAAGACCGTGTAGCTGTATTACTGATGGGTTATGGTGAAGTCGAAAGCTACGAAGATTTCGCCAATTATAATGAACAGGCTTTAAATTTACTAACAGCAAAATTTGCCCCTGTCCCAACTTGGATTTATCCTCCCCTGGCAAAGCTGTTGGCGCTATTTGACCGCCATGAATGGGGTCATACACACCACGATTTTATTTCGCCACACAACGCCATATTTGAACAGCAACGAGCCGGAATTGAGCAGAATTTACAGGCGAAGTGGGGCGATCGTGTTCAAGTTTTCAAAGCTTTTAACTTCTGTGCGCCATTCCTTCCCAAGCAAGTTTTGGCAGAAATTCATAGCCAAGGGTTTGACAAGCTGCTAATTTACCCATTGTTGGTGGTGGATTCGATTTTTACTAGTGGGATTGCGATCGAGCAAGTAAATCTGGCTCTGGATGAGATCGGTGATGGGGAAGAACATTGGGTTAAGGGACAGCGTTATATTCCTTCTTTCTTCAACGAACCAGCCTACATTGATTTGATGGCGCATCTGGTTGAAGAGAAAATCAACGCTGATTTCGCTACAACTTATCTACCTTCTCAAGTCGGGATTGTGCTAATGAATCACGGTTGTCCCCATAAAGCCAAAGGCTTTACATCTGGGATAACTGAAAGTCAGGCATTATACGATTTAGTTAGAGATAAATTGATTAACCGCTATCCTTTAATCTCAGTGGGTTGGTTGAATCATGATACACCTCTAATTGAATGGACACAGCCTAACGCCGAACAAGCTGCCAAAAACCTGATTCAATTAGGTGCGAAAATCATCATATTTATGCCGATTGGTTTCGCTACGGAAAACCACGAAACTCTGTTAGATGTCCACCACATTATTCATGATTTAGAAAAGCAGTATTCTGGTGTGGATTATGTGCAGATGGCTTGTGTTAACGACCATGCAGAATTCTTGTCTATGGCCGCAGAATGGGCAAATCCTTATATTGCCGAACTGTTATCAGAACAAGCTTTGGCTGTTAATCCCCAGTTAAATGAACATCATCACCACCATCATCATCATTAATAGGACTGACACAAAAACACTCTGAAAACACTCTGAAACTCTTATTCCTCAATGTCCTTGATGGTTCGATGGTTTCTGACCCGTGTGTAAGTCCTAATTAAATAATAAGGTGGGCAAAATTTTGCCCACCCTACAAAATAATGCTGATCATCTCAGTCAATTAAGCATGAAGATTAGCTTGTTCTTGTAACCAAGAATCTACAGGTTGTCCATCTTTACGCCGTAATTCAATTTCGATGGCTATGACTTCTTGAGAACCAGGAGGCGCAGGTTTTTGGTGAAAAATAATGTCGTAATCTAAGGGATTGTGATTGCGTTCTTTTAACCATTCCTGAACTTTGGTTGTAGCGAAAAATGATTGTCCTTGGTCAAACATTCGGGTAATTTGCATTTGTAGGGTGTAGGGAGTTAGGCGACCCATTTTTTAGCACCTTTGTAAAGTAATTTAAAGTTAATCTGTTGCCTACTCTATGTTAAGTAGAAAGACTCAGAAAACCCGAATTATGTGAAGAAAAATTAACTATACTAAAACCCTCTTCACTCCTGCCTTCTGCCTTGTTCTAGAGATAAATATTCACACCGATTTACTTATACCGACGGTTATGGCAAGGGGGCAGAAGTATATTTTGAAAATAGCTTCACCTATAGCAACTGGCAAAAGTATGCACTAGGGTAACAATTGCGGGAAACTGAAAACAGATCCATTAAATAAGGAGAACGCAATGGGCTGGACTAAAGTTCTGGCGGCTGATGCACTAACCCCTGGTGCTAGAGAGGTTGTGAATGTTGGTAAGCGGAAAATTCTCGTGTTAAATCACGAAAATGACTTCTATGCGGTTGATAATGCTTGCCCGCATTTAAAATTACCTTTGAAGAATGGCAAAATTGTAGATGGGGCGATTATTTGTCCTATTCACCGCAGTGCCTTTAATCTGAGTAATGGCCAAGTAAATAATTGGTGTCCTTGGCCACCCGGAGTAGGTAAAGTATTGTCATTAATTTCACAAGAAAAAACACTGCCAGTTTTTCCTGTGCGTGTGGAAGAAGGCAGTATCTGGATTGATATCAACGATAACTAAGTTTACATTTCAATAGTATTAATTGGGTGGGCAAAATTGCCTACCCTACTTAGAAAGTAGAAATGTTACCTATAATTACATCATGGCTCTCGTCATAGCATTTTGCGAGAGAATATAAATAAAGAGAGCAAAGACTAGCCTAAAAACTTAGCTTTGTTGACAAATAGAAAAACAAAATTTATCGCCTCAAGTGACTTTGCCAAGATAGCAAATGGAGGTGTCTTATGTTTAGCGATTTTCCACTCTCTGACCCTACAACTTATCTGATTGTCAAACTCATCGTTCTGATGTTGGCGTTACTACTTCTGATGGTAGTTTCTGCGGCTCCAGCGGTGTAGAGATGATTTAATTGCAATATTTTTCTCAAAGCAAGTCTCCCAGAAATATATCGGTGAGATGATGCTGAAAATGAGGCATTTCTTCCAGATTGGTGTTGTCTGTCTCACCTTATTCGTAGGTTCACTGGTTTCGGGTAAATTTATTTTTGCCCAAGATTTCTTGCTCACAAATAAACCAATCAATATTGCTAGTTTAGTGAATGGCAACTATCAATTTTGTAGTCAAACTGATCCCCAAGATTGGCGAGATGGAGCAGGAGTGTGTTTTAATTTCACTAAGAATGGCCACCAAGTGAATGGCTATTATGGGTATCCGCACTCTGAGCAATTTATCTGTATTCGTGGGATAGTAGAGGGCAATCGCATCACTGGCGAAGGTCTAGGTATAGTGTGGGATATTCAGCCGGAAAATACACAAAATTCTGCTGAATTTAAGTGGGATTCAGAAGAACGTTTAACACTTAGTCAGGCAAATATCCTCAATACCGTCAATGTTGACGAGGATAATGCTAATTGGATTTGGTACCGCAAAGCTTCACTAAATCTTGAGGGATTTTACCAATACAATCGCCCTCGGATGACACCAGTATTTAAGTTGTGTCAGTGGAGTTACAAGTAGCAATTAATTAACTGGCGTGTTCCCAGTCACTGAGTAACTCATGTTCTTGCTTAATCTTTTTGGTTTTGCGGAATGGAACTTTGGGCGAACCAATATCCATCGGCGGAAAAGACTGTTTTTTCTGCTTGGGAGATTTTTGATTTTCTGTAGTTAAGGTAGTCATTGATGATTGTTTCCGAAAAACTCAGCACTACTTTAAATCATCAATTTCAAAACAGCAAATTTCTGAAGAAGTATTATTTAAGTTATTTAAGCGATCGCACGGTATAAAAATAGTCTACCTCTACAAACATTTTGGTATACCTATGGTTTACTCCATCTAGATAAAGCACGAGGATAACAAGGCAAAATTAATTAGATAGGAATGGCGATGCTAAACTCAGTTCCTTTACCTGGCTGAGAATTAACTTCCATTGTCCCATTGTGTTTTTCGACAATAATTTGATGAGCTATGGATAAGCCAAGCCCAGTACCTTTACCAACGGGTTTTGTTGTAAACAAAGGTTCAAATAGCCGTTGTTTAAGCCGTTCGGGAATGCCAATTCCATTGTCAGCAATTTTAATTACCACCATTTGTTGAGAATTCATATCTGTTGTAATGTGAATTTGGGGAATGCGATCGCACATTTTGCCTTGGACAATCGCTTCATCCAGAGCGTCAATGGCGTTAGCCAGAAGATTCATAAATACTTGATTCATCTCCCCGACATAGCAGTTGACACTGGGTATTTTTCCATAACACCGCATTACTTCAATACCTGGGCGATCGCCATTGGGTTTGAGGCGGTGTTGTAAAATCATCAAGGTGCTATCCATGCCCAAATGCAAATCAGCTGGTAATTTTGTATCACTATCCGAGCGCGAGAAGCTGCGGAGAGAAGTAGAAAGATGCTGAATCCGTTCAGATCCTACCTGGATGGAACTTAAAATTTTTACCAAGTCTTCGATGACAAATGTCAGATCCAAGTTCTTAATAAAAGTCGTAATTTTGGTTGTTGGAGTTGGATACTCTTGTTCATAAAGTTGCAACAGTTCAGTAATGGCGGCAATATATTCTTTTAAAGGGGGGATATTATTGATGATAAAACTGATAGGATTGTTCATCTCGTGGGCAATCCCAGCGATTAACTCTCCCAAAGTTGAGAGTTTTTCTTGCTGTACCAGTTGCACTTGGGCTTTTTCTAACGCATTGGTGCGATCGCTCACTTGTTGTTCTAAAGATTGAGTCAATTGCTGGAGTTGTAAATGCACCCGCACTCTGGCAATCACTTCTTCTTGGGCAAAGGGTTTAGGGATATAATCGACTGCACCAAGAGAAAAGCCCTTGATTTTGCTTTCCGTATCTGTCAAAGCTGTGGTGAAAATAATCGGAACGTTTTGTGTAATAGGATTAGCTTTCAGACGACGACAAGTTTCAAATCCGTCAATACCCGGCATTTGCACATCTAGTAAAATTAATTCTGGTTGATTGCGTTCGGCTTGGGCGATCGCACTTTCGCCATCAACTGCTACCCGGAAACGCCACCCTTCACTAGCCAGTGCTTCCGACAAGACAGATAAATTGGTCGGATTATCATCGACAATCAAAATAAACCCGTTAGTTAAAACCTTATTCATGATGAATTTAAAAATCAAACTTACGCTTAATTAATTGATGTGTTTTTGAATAAAAGTTTCCAAACGTTTGAGTTGGAAATTGCTGGCTAACTGCATGATATGTCTTGTAAAAGTGCTGAATTGCTGATCGGATGCCGCAACTTGTTCAGCCATTTCTAAAATTTTTTGAATATCGCCGTCTTGTGTCAGTTCTAAAAATTTTTGTAAAACCTCTTTAGCAGGAAGAATTACATCAACTAAAGTATCTGAATTATCTACCTTGGGTTTGTTAATAGGATTTTTTTGATTGTCATACAACCATTCCAGATGTAAAAATTGCCGCAGTAGTTCCAGAAGTGTTTCAGCTTCTATTGGCTTAGGCAGAAAAGCATTAGCACCCATATCGATACTTTTATATTCATCGATTGCAAAGACACTGGCAGAAGAAGCAATCACAGGTATCTCGTCACATTGACCAGACTGACGTAAACTTTGAATGAACTCAAATCCATCCATTACAGGCATTACCAAGTCAGTAATAATTAAGTCCGGTTTGTAAGTTTTGACCTGTTCCCATCCTTCTTGACCATGACTCGCTTCTATGACATTAAATCCAACTGGTTCGAGTAAATTGACAATTACCGAGCGATTTTCCCATTTATCATCCACAATCAAAATAGTGCATTTTTGCCCTTGATAACCAATAATCATGCCTCGCTCAAATATTCTCGAAACCTTAGCCCAGTCTTTAGATTCTGGTAGTTCTACTTCAAACCAAAAGTTGCTCCCTTTGCCAAACTCACTTTTCACTTGAATTCGGCTATTCATCAACGAAATAATTTTTTGGCTGATGGCTAATCCTAAACCTGTACCTTCAGTTTGTCGCTTTTGACTTCCCACTTGTTCAAAGGGGATAAAAATTTTCTCCAGTTGTTCAGGATTCATCCCTGTGCCAGTATCTATAACTTCAAAACGAATTTTATAGATGATTTGTCCATGATGATTAATTGCTTGGTTAGTAACTTTAACATTAAAGGTGACATTGCCTTGAAGCGTAAATTTAATAGCATTACTAAGCAAATTAATTAATACTTGCCGCAGGCGTTTTTCATCAGCACGAATTCCGGTTGGTAAATCAGGGTCAAGTTGCAGATGAAAATTGATTACTTTTTGTTCAGCACGGATGCGACAGATTTCACTTACACTATCTAAAAATGCAGGTAAGTAAAAATCAATCGGATTCAATTCTAGTTTCCGCGCTTCAATTTTGGATAGATCCAAAATATCGTTAATGAGAGTTAATAAATGAGTACCACATTGATAAATAATGCCAACGCCTTTGCTACCTTTTTCGGTTAAAGGTTCAGTGCGTTGAAGGATTTGTGCATAGCCAAGAATACCGTTGAGAGGTGTACGTAATTCATGGCTCATATTAGCAAGAAATTCACTTTTGGCTTGGCTAGAGTCCTTTGCTATTTCTTCAGCTAGACGAAGTTCTTTTTCGATGCGCTTACGCTCAACAATTTCACTCGAAAGCACTCTGTTAACTGCTTCTAACTGGGCAGGACTAGGTATTTTTAAAGCTTGAGGGATAAGAACAATTAAGGCAAATGCCGTATATATAGAAATAATTGCCGTGAAAGCTTTTAAAGCACCGGAAATCCAGTAATCAGGATGCCAAAGCGTCCAAATTTCCATCAAGTGTCCAGTACCGCAGGCCAGAATAAATGCCCCAAATAAGAGAAAAACTCCATTGAAAGGAACATCTTGGCGTTGGTAAATAAAATAAATCAGTAACAGAGGAATAGAATAATAGGCGAGGGCGATCGCGCCATCAGCAATAATGTGGAGCCATACTAGTTCTGGTTTCCAGAGATAACAATGTCCGTGAGGAATAAAACCAGTTGAGTAGAAGAGATAGTTAAATGCCAAAACCATGCTATAGCTCACTGGATTTGTAATTGACTGTGCAAATTTATTATTCCCAAATCATGACTAAAGCTGAACTTAGATTTCCAAGGAATTGTCTAATTTATTACTTACCTTAGCAACTAGAAGTCGTGCTTACACAGCCTAAACCCTTCTAAGCAAGTTCAAAAACTTTAATTTTACTGTTATTACACGTAGGTAGGTTTAGTTTGTGTAGTAGCGAATTTTATTCTTGAAATACCATTCAAGATACTTTCGTAGTATGCTTAAGTGCTGCATCTATTTGCCAAACATCTGCTGCGAATTAACAACAGAAAAACCCCGGCGTGTTGGTTTAGTCTTGGCTAACTCAACTTGAAAACTAACTTTATCGCTGGTTTGTCCACTTCGCGCTTCTAAAGTCCAATTCCCAGAACGCAGATACCAAAATAAATTAGTTGATTGTGTATCTAGCTTTTCACCATTCAATAACCACTCAACAGATGTAGATTGATTTCCTGATAGCTTAAATTCTAGTTTTTGCTGTCCTTCTGCACCTGGATATACTAAGAACAAATCGCCATTGTGGGGAGAAACAATTCTCAAATTGCTAGAGGCAAAATTTGATTGCTGTTTGGCTAACCATTCGTCATATTCTGGCGGTAAATTAAAGTTGTTTTGAGTATCATAAGCAATTTTGTCTTCTGGGTAAAAATACTCTTGCACAACAGAGTTGCAGTCTGGTGTAGGGCGTAACCCAGAAATTGCACAGATAGGGAGTTGAATTAACCCTTGGGGAACTGTAAATGCTGCGGGTTCTTGATGTTCGTGCAAGTGCAACATGATGCGATTCCACAAAGGTGCTGCACCCATAACGCCGGATACCTGACGCATTGGTTCGCCGGTGAAATTTCCCACCCAAGTTGCCACGGTGTAGTCACTGCTAAAGCCCACAGTCCAAGTATCACGGAAGTTGGAAGAAGTACCTGTTTTAACAGCTGCTGGGAAGGGCAAGTTTAGAACTGAGTCTACACCAAAAGCTGTAGCACGGGCGTGGCGATCGCTCAATATATCAATAATCAGTTGCCATGTTGTCGAATTTTCGATTTGAGATTTGCGATTTTCGATGGAAGAATCCTTAACAGTAGGCACAAGTGGAATACTTTGTCCTTGTCTCGCCATTGTGACGTAAGCTTGAGCAAGTTCCCATAAGGTGACTTCACCACTACCGAGAGTTAAACCCAAACCGTAATATTCTGGGGTTTGTTTCAGGTGAGTAAAGCCTAATTCACGCAGACGTACTAAAAAACTCGGTACGCCAATTTTTTCTAAAACTCGCACCGCAGGCACATTTAAAGAGTTGGCTAAAGCTATCCGCACCCGCACCGGGCCGAGAAAGCGTTGAGTATAATCTGTAGGGCTATAAAGTTTCGCCCCAGGAATGGCGTAGTGGGCGGGAACATCAGCCAAGATGGTGTTTGGGCGAATCAGTTTTTTTTCTAACGCCAACTCATAGACAAACGGCTTGAGGGTAGAACCTGGTTGACGTAACGCCTGTACTCCATCGTTACGCCCAAGTTTGGCTTCGTTGAAATAATCAGGTGAACCGACATAAGCTAAAACTTCGCCAGTGTGGTTATCAATTACCAAAGCTGCTGCATCATGGACATTGTTACTGGCGAGGGTAGAGATGACTTGTTGTGCTTGGGCTTCGACGAATTTTTGTAATGCCCTGTCGATAGTAGTTTGGATGAGATGATCCCCCCAACCCCCCTTAAAAAGGGCTATTTTCCCCCCTTGATAAGGGGGGCTAGGAGGGATCTGCATTTGCTTGGCTAACCAAAACAAGAAATGAGGTGCAGCGATAATTCCCCGTTGACGAGACTGAAAAACAACTTTTTCAGTTTGGGTTTTCTCGGCTATTTGTTGAGTAATATAGCCATCTTGTACCATCCGGTTGAGGACATATTTCTGACGCTGTTTGAGTCTATCCCAATGTTGTAGTGGGTCAAAGTAGGTGGGATTATTAGGGATAGCAGCGAGAAGACTAGCTTGGGCAAGATTTAACTCACTAGCTGGAGTAGAAAAGTAAGTTCGGGATGCGGCTTCTACACCGTAGATATTACCGCCCATTGGCAGACGGTTGATATATGCAGCGAGAATTTCATCTTTATTCATTCCCGCCACTAACCGCCAAGCTAACCAAATTTCCTGCACTTTACCGGATAGGTGACGCGGAGAGGGTTCTAACATCCGCGCCAACTGCATGGTAATTGTGGAAGCACCGGAAACAATTTGTTTGGCGTGAATGGCTTGGTTGATGGCGCGGATAATGGCTTTCATCTCCAACGCACCATGATGATAAAAACTGCTATCTTCGGCGGCGATAATTGCCTTGATAAATTGGGGAGAAACTTGATTTAAGGGGACGACTGCGGTATGTTCTTGGTCACGGGTGAGGATTGTGCCTAATGGTAGCCCATTGCGATCGCTAAATTCCAAAGCCAACTGATTTTGGGCTATATCTGCGGTATGAATAGGTGCAAAATATGGCAATAGCCTCACCACTAAACATATCAATAAAATAGCTAAGATAAATTTTGATTTTGAGATGAGCCGCCTACTTAGTCTCATCAGGGAATCCCTGTATAGTAAAACTTACTTTAATTCTGACGCGGTAGTTATTTATTTATCAGTAATTATTGCAAAGACTTAACAATTTCTCCAAAATTAAATTAAGAATTGTAGTTATTTTTGTAAATGCCTATTGGTAATTAGTTATCCATATAAATGAAAATCATCTTGTATAGAGGGTAAACATTTTAACTTTGCGTTTACCTCAGCGTACCTCTGCGTTTATATTTGCATTTATTTAACATGATTATAAAAAACATCCTCCAATTATTTATTACTCTCACATTTCTACTAAGCATTAGCGCGTGTAGTTTATTGGGCATAAGCACCAATAAAGAACCGTTACCTATTGTTTCTCCACTCACCCCACCAAAGTTACCAGACTGGATTGAACAAATTAGCCCCGTTGGTGATACTACACCTTTAAATCAAATTCGCATTCGCTTTAAAGAAGCTTTAATCCCTATCGAAAAGCTTGATAGTCCAGAACAACAAAATTTATTACAAAAATTTGCTTTATGGCCGCCTTTACCTGGTCAATTTCGCTTTTTAACGCCACGAATGGTAGGTTTTCAAGCAGATAAAGCACTACCGCAAGCAACAAGATTTCAAGTTACGCTGAAATCTGGGTTAGGAGATTTAAAAAATCACAAGTTAAATCAAGATTTAGCTTGGACTTTTAACACTGAACCTATCAAGCTGACTGATTTACCTGGAGTTAACCCTGTTGAAAAAGCTGATATTCAACCTATTGACTTAAAACAAAAACTACAATTTACATCGAATGTCGAATTAAACTTAGCTTCGTTACAAGAACATCTTAAACTTGTCCCTGAAAGTAAAAATAAAGATATCAGCTTTAATATAGACTTAGCGAAAGAGGAAAAATCAAGAGAAGGTGAAGACCCGTTACAAAAGTTTGACCCTTCAATGCGTAATTGGGTTTATCATCTGATCCCGCAGCAAAGTTTAGAAAAAGCGACTAACTACCGTCTGGTATTTTCTCCCGGCATCTTACCAAATTACGGTAACTTACCAACAGATAAGGAATCAGTGAGTAAGTTGGCGACTTATTCACCTTTAGAATTTAAAACCATCAATTTTTACGGACAACCTGATGTTAATGGAACTTATGGCAGATTTATTAAAGGTAGTCCGCAGTTAGAATTTAATAATATATTATTGGCAGATTCTGTTAAAGATAATATCAAAATTGACCCAGCACCAAAAGATATCTCTCGACTGTTCCAAGTTCCAGAGGAATCTAATGTGGTGACACTTAATCCCTACGCTTTAGAGCCTGCAACTAGTTATAAAATTACTATTGAGAAAAATATTAAAGATACCTTTGGGCAGACTTTGAGTAAACCTGTCACCTTAAAATATAATACTGGAGATTTAGCGGGTGATATTTGGGTTCCTGACGATTTACATATTTTCCCTTCAGGTAAAGATTTACAATTAAATATTAGTACAGTTAGCCTACCAGAATCTAAATATAAAGCAGCTTATCGGGTAGTTCAACCTACCGATTTAGTTTATTTTAATAATGCTATTCCCAAAGGTAACGATAATGATTTATTACCACAGCTTAGTAAATGGCAAATCTTTAAATTAAATACTAAGAAAAATCAACTACTTGATGTCAATGTCCCTTTAAAAGAAAAGCTTGGTAGTTCTACAGGGATGTTAGCCTACGGTGTCCAAGCCCGCACAAATAAATATCAAGATAATGGCAAAGAATTATGGCGGGAACCTGTCACTTATGGTTTAGTACAATTGACAAATCTGGGTGTATTTAGTCAATGGTTTCCTGACTCTGGTTTAATTCGTGTCCATCATTTAAGTGATGGTTCACCTGTGAAGGGTGCAGCAATTGAAGTTTATCAATCAAAGTTAGAAGAAAAAATTTCAGGTGATGCTGTACCTTGCGCGATAGAAAAAACCGATGATAATGGCACTTTAAGGCTGCAAGGTGAGAATTTAAAACAGTGTTTTGCAGGTGGTCAAAGATTTAATAAATCGCCCCAACTATTAGTAATTGCCCGCGAAAACCAAGATTGGGCATTTGCGAGAACAGAAGAATATAGTGGTTCTTTTGGGTATGGAATTGATGCAGGTTGGCAAGAAGCCAAAGCAGAATCACGGGGTGTAATTTTTTCTGATAGAGATTTATACCAACCAGGAGAGAAAGCTTGGTTTACTGGTTTTGCTGATTATTTAGAAAATGGAAGTATTCAACAAGATAAAAACGCGATTTATCAATTAACCTTGGTTAATCCCGACGGACAGAAGACACAATTAGGTAGCAAAACTACAAACGAATTTGGTACATTTTCTCTAGAGTTAGCAATTCAGAAGACTCAAAAACTAGGCTACTATAATATCCAAGGTAAAGGCAAAAAAGGACAAGAAATTTCCGGTGAGTTTCGCGTAGCTGAGTTTAAACCGCCTAATTTTAAAGTTGAACTCAAATTAGATAAAGAATTTGCCCTAGTTAATGAAAAAATTAATGCGAAAGCCACTAGTAATTATTTATTTGGTGCGCCCGTGGAAGCTGGGGAAGCTAAATATTTTGTCACACGCCAACAAACTAATTTTCTCCCTAAAGGTTGGGAAGAATTTAGTTTTGGGAGACAATGGTTTTGGCCGGAAGAAAGTCCATCGTTGACAAGTGAAGTTCTGCAAACTAGTTCCAAGTTAGATGCAGGTGGTAAAACTAGTCAAACTGTGACGGTGGCGAAAGATTTACCTTACCCAATGACTTATCGTGTAGATGTGCAAGTTGCAGATGTTTCTAATTTATCTGTGGCGGCTTCTCAAGAGTTTACGGCTTTACCTAGTAACAAACTAATTGGACTCAAAAGTAATTTTATTACTGATGCTGGTAAGGCTTTACCCATTGAAGTAATTGTAACTGAACCGACAGGAAAAGTAATCACTGGTCAACGGGTGCGGGTAGAATTACAACAGATGAAATATAGTAGTGTGATGCAGTTAGTGGAAGGAAGTCGCACTGCTAAAAATCAAGTTGAATATAAAACAGTGGGACAAGCAGAGATTACATCAGCGGAAAGTCCCCAGATATTAACTCTTACACCAAATGAATCTGGTTCTTATCGCATTCGCGCTAATTTTAGCGATACAAAAGAGGAAATTAGCGCGACAGATTTGCAAATTTGGGCAACAGGAGAAAATTCAGTTGCTTGGAGTTCGGAAGATAGTGATCGCCTAGAGGTTAAACTAGATAAAAAAGAGTATAAACCTGGGGAAACTGCCACAGCTTTAATTCAATCTCCCTACCCAGAAGCAGAATTATATTTTGCGGTAATTAAAGACAAACCAATTTATCAACAAGTCACTAAAATCAAGGGAGGCGCACCCCAAATTCAGTTTCAAGTCACACCAGAAATGTTACCCAATGCAGCAATTGAAGCTGTATTAGTTAGACAAGGCGCACCTCTGAATCAAGTCGAACCAGGAAGTTTAGATAAATTAGTAAAAATTGGGTTCACACCGTTTAAAGTCAACTTGCAAGATAAATATTTAAAAGTGCAAGTTACACCATTACAAGCATCTTTAGAACCGAGTGCAGAACAAACAATACAACTAGAACTCAAAGACAATCAAAATAACCCCACCCCAGGACAATTTACAGTCATGGTGGTGAATGAAGCTGTATTGCAACTATCTGGTTATCGTCCGCCAAATTTGGTAGATACAGTCTATGCAGAACAGCAAATTTCTACCCGGTTCAGCGATAATCGTCCTGATGTGGTGATACAACCCCAAGATATCGCCAAACCCAAAGGCTGGGGTTATGGCGGTGGTTTTTCCACAGGTGCAGCAAATACACGCGTCCGTACAGATTTTCAGGCGTTGGCTTACTACAATGGTTCAGTTTTAGCTGATGCAAGTGGTAAGGCGCAGATAACCTTTAAATTACCAGATGATTTCACAACATGGCGGGTGATGGCTGTCGCTACTGATGGAAACTTGCGCTTTGGTAACGCTGACGCGACGTTTATCACCACCAAGCCACTATTAACTAATGCCATCTTGCCACAGTTTGCCCGTCCTGGCGATCACATCTTGGCTGGTTTATCCGTCACCAACACCACCGGGAATAACGGAAACCTCTCAATAAACGGCGAACTTAGCGGTACAGTTAAGTTTGCGGAAAATAACCCCACCACAACTTCATTGCAAACCAACGCCGAACCAGCCACCAAAGCTTATCGCTTCCCCATGATTGCAGGTGGCGTTGGCGAAAGTAAAGTTAGATTTACCACACAACTAAATAATACAGCCGATGCTTTTGAATTACCGTTGGAAGTGAAGCCGCTAGAAATTACCGAACAAGTTGTAGAAGCTGGAGTAACAGAAAAGCAAGTAAAAATTCCCCTCAATGTTGATAAAAATATCTACCCAGAAGCTGGGGGTTTAGATATTCAATTGGCGAGTACATTAATACCCGAAATTAAAGCACCAGCCAAACAAGTTTTAGAAGATGATGATTTACCCTTTGCAGAACCAACCGCCAGCCAATTAATTATTGCAGCTAACCTGCAAACTTTAGGACAGAAATACAGTCAATCATTTGCTGAGTTTAATCCTAGTCAAAAGGCAAATCAAGCCCTTACCCAACTGCAAAAACTACAGGTAGCCGATGGTGGTTTTGCAGCTTATCCCGGACAGGAAAAATCAGACCCTTGGGTTTCTGCTTACGCTGCTGAATCATTAGTGAAAGCTAATCAAGCATTTCCTAATTCTGTAGACGCTGCAACACTTTTGCGCTTGAAAACTTATCTGCAAAAAGTTTTAGCTAACCCAGGACAATACGATTTTTGTAAACAACAAATTTGTAAACATCAACTGCAATTAAATGCCTTAATTGCCTTATCCGAATTGGGTGATAAAAGCAATAGTTTCTTAGGTGATATTTATCAACAACGGAATAACTTTGATATCGTCACCCAAATCAAACTAGCGCGATATTTATCACAATTTTCAGAATGGCAAGATGAATCACAACAAATGCTGAACCAGTTACAACAAAATATCTACGAAACTGGACGCACAGCAGTAATTAGTTTACCCCAAAGTTGGGGATGGATGAATTCATCAACCACCGCCCAAGCGCAAGCTTTAAGATTATTTATTGCCAAACAAAGTAAACCAGAAGTTCTTGATAAACTATTCCAAAGTCTGCTAGGTTTGCGACGCAATGGCACATGGCAAACTAACTATAATAATGCTCAAGCATTAACAGCACTAATAGAATATAGCCAACTGCAACCCACGCCACCAAATTTTGTCACGATAGTAAAATTGGCGGGTAATAAATTAGGAGAAAATCGCTTTGATGGTTATAAAAATCCTAACTTGCAGCTAAATGTCGCAATGAATAAATTGCCTCGCGGTAAACATGATTTGATATTACAAAAATCAGGTAGGGGCAAATTGCATTATTTAGTTGCCTATAATTATCGCTTGCAAGGCAATCAACCAGGCAGATTTAATGGTTTACGAGTTAGCAGAGAAATTACCAAAGTTGGGGAAGCAAAAGTATTGCAAAAAATAGGAATGTATGCTGTTGATAAACCATTGACTGTAGATAGTGGTCAAGTATTTGATATTGGTTTAGAAATAATTGCTGATCGCCCAGTTGATCATATAGTCATTAAAGACCCATTACCCGCAGGATTTGAAGCCGTAGACCAGAGTTTTCAAACTGCGACAGCCGCATTGCAAGCCAAAGCCGATAGTTGGGAACTTGGTTATCGCAATATTTACCGCGATCGCATTATCGCCTACGCCGACCACCTCGAACCAGGAGTTTATAGCCTACATTACTTAGTCCGTTCTGTAACTCCCGGTACATATCTCTGGCCTGGTGCGGAAGCGCATTTGCAGTATGCACCTGAAGAATTTGGGCGTTCTGCTGATTCTACAATTGTGCTGGAGGAGAAGCGGTGAACTTTAAACGCAGAGGTGCGCTAATGTAAGCGCCAAGACTCAAAGAATCAATATTAAAGTATCATCCATCCGCGTTAGGTAAGATTAAATGCAAAAACTAACAAAAAAACTAGTAATTTTACTGGGTGCAACCATCATAATTTTAGGTTTAGCCAGTTGTGATAAATTCTCTGGTAGTTCTGGAGACTTGGTTGAACGCGTTAGTGATGGGGATACTTTAGCTGTTAAAGATGCTAAAGGTAATAAATTTAACGTGCGTTTTGCTTGTGTGGATGCGCCAGAAGTACCCCATTCGCAAAAAGAAAGGAACAGTAGCCGTGTTAGCGATCGCAATCAATTTAACTGGGGTGAAAAAGCACAAGCACGTTTACAGCAACTCGTAAAACAATCAGGCGATCGCGTTATCCTCAACATCACAGATACTGATCGCTATCAACGGAAGGTAGCAGAAGTGCGTTTAAAAGATGGTACTTTTGTCCAAGAAATATTATTAAGAGAAGGTTTAGCGAAGGTATATCGTCCTTACTTAAATAAATGTCCCAGTAAAGATTTAGTTCAACAAGCTGAAGCACAGGCACAGCAGCAAAAACGAGGGGTTTGGAGTGATACTAAGTTTACCAATCCTTGGGAGTATCGCAGTATTAATAAGAAAAATTGACCGTTATCTTCACACTTCACACTTTCTTCTCCCACCCATGCTTACAGCCTACTTCTTTAGTGACAAATTCAATGAGTGTTGGGGGTGCAGTTGAGATTAAAACACTGGGATAAACTGCTGTACCCCAAATAGGATGAACTAGCATACAGCATTTATTTTTAATGACTTTATAGCCAAGTAAAGCCTTCACTACAGCTGTATCATTGTGTGGCATCGCACCAGGACGGGACAGTAAAGGATAGCCAGTCCGCGGATCAATTAAATCTGCAAGATAACCGCGATCGCGCAGATCAAAAGCCACGTCAAAGCCGAACCGCATAAATTTTTCCCGTAAGCGTTGTTTCTCTGACTCAACTTCTTTTGTGCTTTTGACTAAATGATATTGCGATCGCTGCAAGACAATCACAACCCAGAAAAAAGGTTGTTGTTTCCAATCTGGTAATATGTGTTCGCAGTTGGTACAGATATAGTGGCTAGGTGCATGAATAGAAATTTGCACCGCTTGTCCCATATCACCAACTAAATTTATGGGACTCATTTGTTCCGAAATGTCAACGCTGGGGTAGTTCACTACATTGATTCGGTTTTTTACAAGTTGTTAATTTATTCCTTGCGATCGATAATAACTCTTAAAACTTTATAAAAACCATCAATTTTTCCTCAGCAGAAAGATTTTGTGGCAATTTATGTATGTGGATGATAAATTTTTAATCCAATTTTTATCATTTATTAACCTTACTTAAAACTCAGCGCCAAAGGTGAGGCAAGAAATATTTTCTGGCTGGGTTGTATACTCCGTTGATATAGCTGTAACCAAAGTAGTTGGGACATTGGGAAGCGATAAAATTTAGACAATAAAAGACTTTTAACTCTGTCACCTGCTACCTGTCACCTATCACCTGCTACCTATCACCTATCCCTGTTCCTGGTTGCGGATTATCTGAGGGATATAGCGTTTTCTAGTTTGCTGAGGTATAAATTCCTCTGTGTCCAACCCAGGGGAAGCTGCTATGCGTCTACGGTAGTTAATTATTCTTCTTGATCCTTCACTCAGGTGAGAATCGCTATAAATCGATGACACAAGGTAATCTGAAAAGAAAATACCCTTTGTTGCAGACAGTATTTCCCAGCTGTAATACTTCTTGGAGAAGTTGCCCTAACAATTAAGTCAGGACAACTTCTGGTACACCCCTTGCACAATACAAACAATATCAGTATTCACAACAATTTGTTTGCCAAATTGGCAAAAATTAAAAATACAGCGGTAGGCGAATGCAGTATTTGGGCGAGTCTAACCCTGGTAAATACTCAATTATGCAAGGAATTTGACGGCAGTTTGCTCAAGTCGCCTGAATCCTTCGTGGCTAATTGTAATAATAGAAGCAGTTACTTGATTGAGCCTAAATAGTTAAATTTACTTCACTGCATGAGAAGGAGTCATAAAACACCATTCCGAATTTTGAATACCCCAGACCTGTTTATGTGGCGTTTCCGCCGGGTAGGAGTTTCCAGAAGGAAAGAATTTTTGCTTCTCCACGGCTAAAATCGCTGGCTTGAAAGCTTGATTCTGCCTCCGTGATTCTTATTCAGTCAGTCCTAACTCTCAGGAATCAACTAAACTCAGTGAGGCTACTCATGAACACTTATCAGCAACTCAACATTAATTTACGCGAAGAACTTGAAGTAGCTAGAAGACAGTTAAAATATGACCAAAAAGGTGGAATTGCAGCCTTAGATCAGATTTACCGCCAAGGTATAGTACCAGAACCAACTTTAAACGGTCGCTACTGGGGTGAATTTTTGACCGCCAATTTCAACCCAGTTTTAGATAGTTGGTTAGATATTATCACTAAAATGTGGCTTCCTTGGGAAGGTAAAACCTTTGATGCTAACACTAATACTGGCGATAATATTTTCACCAATGACGGTTTATTACTAGGACGCGTAATCTGGCCTTTCTATAATGGATATGTTGCAGATAATAGAGGGCGAACTCTAGCTTTCAAATTCCAAACCTCTCGTGATCATTGTTTATTAGAGCCAGATATTGAAGTTTTGCGCTTGAACTTTAATTTACCCGATAATCCCCAATTCCTGATTCGTGACTTAGTAGACCAATTAGTTCAGATTGACGAAGATTTCTATTTAGGAAAAGCTGTCCTCAAACATCCTGATGGTGGTCACTTTTGTGCAGCTTATTTTACTCTGAGGTCTGGTTTAGTTTCTCATTAGTTCTACAGATTTAGAACTAGTATTTGATTTGGAAAATATACTGGGCTTGGCTCACCCTACTTAATTAAGTAATCACCGTAGGGTGAGTTTTGCTCATAACTTAAAAATCAAGTTTTGGCAAAATTTCAGCATTGCCCGCCTAAATTTAATAGTAATAAAGTAGATGCGGCAAGATATACATAACAATTAATATTTCCATTCTTCATATTCAACATATTCCCCAAAATAAATACATTCATCACACTTTTCCATCGGATTTACAGCACATTGAATATAAGGCGATCGCGCATTAAATAAGCAATCATTTCTTTCAAGATAATTCTGACTTTGGCGGCTTTGAGTCTGTTCTCTAACTTGCATTCGAGGTGTAGCGATCGCTGAGATAATTCCGAGTAAGTACCAAACCGTACCACAAAAAGCCATTAATACAAAATCAGAAACACGTCCCATATTCAACACCTAACTAAATCCTGACTGCAAATGATTTTAGCGAGATTAGAATGTTTGTTCATCCGTCATTAGCAATTCATCTTTAGTAAATAAAAACAATTAATAATGACTAAAAAAGGATAAATATACATAAAATACAAGTATCTAAAGTAATATATCCCCAAAACCCATAAAAACAACTTATTTTGCCATTGCCATTATAGTTAGCTCAATACGCATTAATATCTGTTGAGCTTGGTAATAAATCTTAAAAAGAAAGTAGTATAATTTACTGGCTGATTGTCTCGCCCACGCATAATTTTGGGACTGTTCTCATGTTGTTAAATCCAGTAGTTACAATCAATATATTTCAGAAGCAAGCTAACCCTCAAATATATTCAACCAGTCAAGTCATTTTTGAAGAAGGGCAATCTGGTGAGTATATGTTTGGCATAATCGAAGGAGAGATAAATATACTCATCAATGGGAAAGTTGTAGAGACAATTACAACGGGTGATGTGTTTGGTACAGGAGTACTGGTAGGAATCAAAAATCGTACTTATACTGCGATCGCTAAAACTGAATGCAAACTTGTTTCCCTAGACGAAAGAAGATTTCTCTTCGCTGTCCAGGAAACACCAATGTTTGCACTCCATGTAATTAAAAATTATTCAGAGCGCTTGTCTCGTTTGCAACGCATGGTTTAGAGGTATAGCAAGTTAAAGGAAGTAACAGACGACAGGGTAAAAACCTTTTATTGTCTATCTCCAAATTACCTTGGATATTGCTATAACTTGACCACAAGCGTAACCGAGAAACGAGACTTAATTAATGCTCACTTTCTCGGTGCGATCGCATTGTCTGAAGGTACTGAACGCAATCGATAGAAAATACTCTTATCAAAATGCACTCGTTCAAATGATTCATGCAGATTGATTGTAGTTTCCCCGCTACCCAAAAATAAGTAGCCATCTGGGTTTAATTGCTGTTTAACTTTTGTAAGTAAATCTTTCTTAGTAGCGATATCAAAATAAATTAAAACATTGCGAAGAAAGATAATATCAATATTAGGTAAAAATGACCAAGAATCAACAAGATTTATTTGTTGAAAGTCTATTATTTGGCGAATTTCATCATGAATTTGCCATCCATTATCTAATAATTTAAAATACCTTTCGTGCAAATTTTTAGGTAGACCACGCTTAATTTCTAATTGGTTATAACGCCCTTCCTTGGCACGGGCTAAAACCTTACTAGAAAAGTCACTAGCAATAATTTTTAAAGACCAATTGGCTAATAAAGGAAAATGCTCACGAATCAGCATAGCAATACTATAAGGTTCCTGTCCATGAGAACAGGCGGCACACCAGATATTGAGCGATCGCTCAATTCGCCGTTTTTTAATCAACTCTGGCAACACCAATTGTTTCAAAGCTTCAAAGGGATATGTATCACGGAAAAATGAGGTTTCGTTAGTAACTAATGCCTCAATGCTTTGAATATGCAGATCATTCAATGGTTGATGCCGCAGATAAGCAATTAAATTGGTAATTGTGCTAAATCCTGCGGCTTCAGCAATTGGCTGCAAATATAACTCTGCCAAATAAGTTTTATCGCTATCTAACACCACTGCCGAATGCTGATAAACTAATTGCCGCAAATAGTCAAAATCCAAAGTACTAATACCCATTGTCTGTTTCATTACAGACCTGACTTTTGAACAGGATGGACACGTTGCATAATTTCACCTGCCATTTCTTCCAGGGGAACAATCCGATCTGCGAGTCCAGCATTAACGACAAAACCAGGCATTCCCCAGACTACACTACTAGCTTCATCTTGTGCCAATATCTGCCCACCAGCCTCGCGGATACATTGACAGCCATGCAATCCATCTTGACCCATACCTGTGAGAATTACAGCGATCGCACCTGCACCGTAAACTTGGGCTACTGAACGCAACATTACATCAACTGAAGGGCGACAGGAATTTTCTGGAGGTGCTTGATGAATAGCTAGACGCACCACATTTGCATCCCGTTGCACAATCAAATGAAAATCTCCCGGTGCCAGCCAAACATTTCCCGCTTCTAATACCACACCATCAACTGCTTCCTCTACAGCAATTTGGCACTTAGAAGATAATCTTTCCGCTAGTAGCTTTGTAAACATCGGTGGCATATGTTGCACAATCAGAATAGGAACTGAAAAATCTGCGGGTATCGGCCTCAGTAGTGTAGCCAAGGCATTCGGCCCTCCAGTAGAAACCCCAATGGCGACCACATCCACTGACGCTGTTTTTCTCGATATAGGAAGAACGACAGGATTGACGATCCTTGACGGAAAAAACGCTGGGATTCCTGCACCAAATAGCTTAATTTTTGGAATTAATTCTTGGCGGATATGTTGGTTGGCTGCCTCCACACTCCCCAGATTACTCGGTTTTGTGGCGTAATCTGAAGCACCTAAAGAGAGAGCTTCTATGGTAGCAGTTGCGCCAGCGTGGGTAGAAGTGCTGAACATAATGACTGGGAGGTGCGGGTAAATTGGTCGGAGGGCGGCCAAAGTTTCTAAACCGTTCATCTCCGGCATTTCCACATCTAAAATCACAACATCGGGATTGACTTGAGGAATCTTCGCCAAAGCAATCCGACCATTGGCAGCAACTCCTACTACCTCTAATTGCGGATCGCTAGATAAAATTTTACTGACGCGACTGCGAACCATCACCGCGTCATCCACAACTAGTACCCGAATTTTTGGCATAGAAAAATATCAATAACAAAAATTTAATGCCTCGTACAGAGGCGCAAAGAGTTAACTTCCAAAAAACATATTGATAGGACTTACACAAAAAAACGAAAAATTAAGGGTATGGGAGAGGGTGCAGGGGTAGAGGGGAGCCAGTGCGTTGCGGAGGGAACCTCCGTTGTAGCAGATGGCGTGTGTCAAGGTGTTGGTGTTCACAACCCTTACACCCATTCTTAACAGCGTTATCTAATTCCCAATTCTCATTTTTTACATAGATAAATTCCCTAACAAGATGATTTTGACATTGATTGTGTAGTATTTTTGGTGCTAGTCTGTCTTAGGATCAATCTCATGAAACAGTTCCTCAGAACAGTATTTGGCATTAAAACATACATTATTTGGCTGCTTACACCAATACTGGCAATTATTCTTGGTACATCGCTGTTGGCTACCCCGGCGTTAGCTACTGGTGTGTATCAAATTCCGAACTTAACCCCAGGCGGCGACTGGGTTATAGATCAAGGTGAAGTGATTAGTCGCGTCAACGAAGGTAAGATTAGTACTACCTTTGAGGATCTGGCAAAGAAAACTGGCAATGAAGTCAGGTTTGTCACCATTCGCCGTTTAGATTATGGGGAAACACCAGAAAGCTTTACGCAAGGGCTGTTTGAAAAATGGTTCCCCACAAAAGAAGCTCAAGCTAACCAAATTTTGTTGGTGCTAGATACTGTTACTAACAATACTGCAATTCTTAGCGGTGATAAAGTCAAGTCTTTACTCACCGATTCTATTGCCGATAGTGTAGCTACCGAAACCTTAGCTGCACCCTTACGGGATGGTAATAAATATAATCAGGCATTTTTGGATGCCAGCGATCGCCTAGTTAAAGTTCTCTCTGGCGAACCCGACCCAGGCCCACCAAAAATTACTGATAATGTCCAGGTAGAAGGTACTTTCACCAAAGCAGAAGACACCGATAAAGGTAATGCTACAGCTTGGGTGATAGGACTTGTAATTGCTGCAACCGTTATCCCGATGGCGACTTACTATATCTATCAAGTAAATCAACCATCATCAAACGGATAATTCTGAAGTGTGTTAGCCCCCGGCGTTCCCGCAGGGTAAGCTGAAGTGTGAAGTCTGAAGTAAAAATTTTCAGACTTCATACTTCTTTTAGTCTTGAACATAGTCTTGTCCTGTCAGCAAAGCCATCTCAGCGCGGACAAATTCTCGCCCTAAATAAGCTGCATGGTCTAACTGCGAAACAGGACAAGGTTTAGTTTGTTCAAAAATTTTCACACTCAGTTCCTTAGCGGTTTTACCACTAAAAACTGTGGTATGAGTTCTTTCCACCTTACCTCGTGCAGGAATTACCTTGCCTGTTTCGGGATCTACCGCTAAACCATGCTCATCAATTACATTAGTAAAATGCTTGGCATAGATTAATCCCTCGCCTCTATCTAAATAGATGATGAAATATCCAGCGGGGTCAAGGTCAATATGACGCTGAGAGAGTTTATCATCAATTGTCGCTAAATCTTGAACTATTAAATCCATAACTGCCATCAAAAACAAAATTCTTTTTTCAGGGTTTTTACACCATATACTTAAGTGTAATTCTTATGTTCCTCAGTACGAGTATTAAATTGGTAAGCGGTTAATATCTTTATTACAGCCAATAACTACCATCGCCGAACCACGTTCTAAGCGTCTATTAGGTTCTGGATTAATCGCAAATTTGCCCTCTTGACTCACAGCCAGCAAATTTAAACCATAGCGGTTACGCAGTTGAATTTCTGTGATAGTTTTGCCATGAAATTCATCTGGGACAATCATCTCGACAATACTGTGATCTGGGTCGAGATCAAATCTGTCTAATATAGACGGTTTGGTCAAAGTACGCGCTAAAGCACAACCGGCTTCGTATTCTGGAAAAACAACATGATCTGCGCCGACTTTTTTTAATAACTTACGGTGAACTTCACTAGATGCTTTGGCTACAACATGAGGTACACCACCTTCCTTGACATTGAGAGTGGTAATAATACTTTCTTGAATGTAGTTACCAATGGCCACAATTACCGTATCAAATTCAAAAATTCCTGCTTCTTTCAGCGCCGCAGGTTCAGTCGAATCTAGTTGCAAAGCGTGACCAACTATTTGTTCTGTTAAAGCTTCGCAAACCCTTTTTTCATCAATATCTGTGGCTAATACTTCATAACCTAATTTATGTAGCGTTGAACTGACCGAACGACCAAAACGACCTAAGCCAATGACGGCAAATTGGTTGTTATCTTTACGTAAACTGCGAAAAAACCCTAATGATGCAAGATTCACAGTTGTTATCCTTATTAACGCTCCCTGGGTTTAGGACAAAAAATACTTAAATCTAACTTAAAGTAACAATTTTTATTTTTTGCCTAGTATTTCATATTTTATCAGTTTAAGTTAATGCCATTGATACTAAGTGCGGTTATCTCACCAGTAAGTTTTCGTTACGCACCAAAAAGATCCCCGACTTTTTGAAGAAGTCGGGGATCTAAGCTTCTAGATTGTTACTAGATTATCCTACTAATAAATTTTCTTCAGGATAGTGAATTCTGGTGGGACGAGGATCACCAAGAACAGCTGACATCAGTAGTAAAACTCCTACTCTGCCTATGTACATCGTAATAATTAAAATCAGTTTGGCTGCGATGGAAATACTAGCTGTAATACCTGTAGAAAGACCAACGGTGGCAAAGGCAGATACAACTTCAAATAAAATTTGAATAAAATCTAATGTTGGATCTGTTAAGGAAATAATAATAGTTGATAAAACTACGGTAGCAACAGAACCAACTAAAACCCCAACTGCTTTCAAAATTAAATTTATGGCTATCTTTCGGTCATACAATAAAACATCTTCTTTACCTTGAAGAATAGCTTTGGTACAACTAGTCAAAACTCGCAAGGTTGTCGTTTTCATGCCGCCACCTGTACCGCCAGGACTAGCACCAATAAACATCATCGCTATGGTAATAAATAGACCAGCAGTGGTCATCTTGCTAATGTCGATAGTATTAAATCCGGCAGTTCTCGGAGTCACAGATTGGAACCAAGCCAATAATAATTGACCACCTAAATCTAGTTTGCCAAAAGTCTCAGGATTTCTAAATTCTATACATAAAAAAGCAATTGTGCCGACGGCTAAAAGAATTATAGTTGTGCTGGTAGCAACTTTAAAATCCAAGGAAAATACTAAACAGGTATTTTTTCTGAGTAGGCGATCGCGCAACCACAGGTACATTTCTAAAATAACTTGATAACCAATCCCCCCAAAAATAATTAATGTAGTCACTGTAAAAACGACTAACACAGATGTTTGATAACCAATCAAGTTGTCTTTAAACAAACTAAAACCTGCGTTATTCCAAGAATTAACGCTATGAAAAATCGCCAACCACAGCCCTTGTGTCCAACCATATTGAGGAACAAACACAGGCAGAAGTAAAAATATGCCTGTAATTTCAAAAATTAACGTAGTAGCAATAATGGAACGAATAACTTGGGCGCTACCTTGCATTCCCGGCCTGTCTAAAGCTTGTTGAATGGCAATTTTTTGACGCATATCAAATCTGCGGCCAATTAACAAAATCAAAAAGGTGGTAGTTGTCATATAGCCCAACCCACCAATTTGAACTAACAGTGCAATAAACAGTTGACCCCAAAAAGAAAAATACGTCCCTGGATCAACCACTGATAAGCCAGTCACACAAACGGCAGATGTTGAGGTGAATAATGCCACAACTAAGTTATTCCAGGTGCCGTCGCTAGTTGAAATAGGCAGCATCAACAAAATAGTTCCGACAGTGATGACAGCCAAAAATCCTAAACAAATTGTCCGCGAAACAGTCATATTCAGGTAGAGCCTCTAAATTTTTCCAGGGAGGTTCTACACTATAGATTCTTCCTGGAAGGAAAAACATCCTGATTTAATTAAAAACACATATGGTAGCCTAACCAGTATGTTTATTTAGACTTTGATTTGTCTTAACATTATTTGATTCATGAGTACAACACTTTATCAACAAATTCAGCAGTTTTACGATGCTTCTTCTAGTTTATGGGAAGAAGTTTGGGGCGAACACATGCACCACGGTTATTATGGTGCAGATGGAACGCAAAAAAAAGACCGTCGTCAAGCGCAAATTGATTTAATTGAAGAAATACTTCATTGGGCCGGTGTAGAAACAGCAACTAACATTTTAGATGTGGGTTGTGGAATTGGTGGCAGTTCTTTATACTTGGCAGAAAAGTTTCATGCTAGAGCTACTGGTATTACCTTAAGCCCTGTGCAAGCGGCGAGAGCAACAGAACGCGCCCAGGAAATGCTGTTAAATCTGAGAAGTCAGTTTCTAGTGGCTGATGCTCAAGCAATGCCTTTTGCAGATAATACTTTTGACTTGGTTTGGTCGCTGGAAAGTGGCGAACATATGCCCAACAAAGTACAGTTTTTACAAGAGTGTTATCGGGTATTAAAACCGGGTGGAACTTTGATTATGGTGACTTGGTGTCATCGACCAACAGATGAAACGCCATTAACCGCAGATGAACAAAAGCATTTGCAAGATATTTACCGCGTGTATTGTTTGCCTTATGTGATTTCTTTACCGGAGTATGAAGCGATCGCTCATCAACTACCATTAAAAAATATTCGCACCGCTGATTGGTCAACGGCTGTCGCCCCATTTTGGAATATAGTCATTGATTCAGCCTTAACTCCCAGTGCAATTTTTGGCTTATTGCGTTCTGGCTGGAGTACCATTCAAGGAGCCTTAGCTCTAGGCTTAATGGGTCGCGGTTATGAACGCGGATTAATTAAGTTTGGGTTGGTGTGCGGAAATAAGTAGAGCGCACAGACATCAATAGACTTCTTGCACGAATGTTGAAAAGCAATAATTTTATGGCTCATGCAAAGACCCATTCGGTGAAACCGTTCTCGTTCGCGTAGCGTCTCCGTCAGGAGAAGAGTAGGCGTAATCTGATTTCATGCAAGAGGTCTAATAGACAGTGTAGGAGCAAGGGATAAAAGAGTGTTGGCGCAACTCGCCGTAGCTATCGCTCCACTTCAACCCTGATTATTTAACTAAAATCTTACTTCCCATCTCTGCAAGAAAAGAGGCAGGAGTTAAGCTAAATAAAGTTTAGTTAAATTTGAGTCATGTCTGACTTCAAAGAAAACATTGCCACGTTCGCTAGACAGTTTGTTCCCTCTCATCGATTCATTCGGACTCACGAATCTACCCTTGGTAATATTCATGAACTGCAAACCGAACTAAATCATCACTCAATTAAGGTTTTAAACTGGAATATTGCGAAGAATAATTTTGAAAAAACTTGGTTTAAAGATTTTTACCGAATTCTCAGACAGCACCAACCTGATTTAATCTGCTTCCAAGAAGTGCGTATGGGTGTGGGTTTAGAACAAATTATTGGGTTTAACAAATTTAGTTGGGCTTATGCTCCTAATTTTATTGATGCCCATCATCAAACTTATTCTGGTATTTTAACAGCGGCTAACATCAGTCCTCTTACCAAAAAAGCTATAGTCACTAAACACTATGAGCCTTTAGTAAATACGCCGAAAGTTTCATTAATTACAGAATATTCTTTAGCTAATCAGCAAAAAACACTTTTAACTATTAATAGCCATTTAATTAATTTTGTCGAGATAAACAAATTTAAAATTCAATTACAAGAAATAGAATTAGCATTATCTACACATCGCGGGCCGATTATTTTTTCTGGTGACTTTAATACTTGGAATCGCCAAAGGGCAATTATTTTAGATAAGGCTGTAACTAAATTGGGTTTAAAACAAGTAAAGTTTGCTACCCATGAAAGGAAGAAGATTAAAAGGTTCCTTTTGTCACCCCCCTTAGACTATATTTTTTATCGAGGATTAACTGAAAAACCAGCTAGTGCTAAAGTTTTAGATGAAATTTGTTCATCCGATCACAAGCCATTGCTGGCAGAATTTAGTTATGTCGATACGTAAAAAATAAAGATGCTTGTAGACATTAGCATCCTCACTTTTTTGAGTGCAGCTACCGTTGTAGTTCATGCTTTAGGAATTGGCCATGCTGCTCATGCAGTCATGACTGTGCGTTCTTCT
This sequence comes from Nostoc sp. LEGE 06077, assembly GCF_015207705.1. GTDB lineage: Bacteria > Cyanobacteriota > Cyanobacteriia > Cyanobacteriales > Nostocaceae > Nostoc_B. The sequence goes on along the minus strand of NZ_JADEWI010000020.1, from coordinate 15,696 downwards.
CGTGGTGCGATCGCCTGGAGTATTTCTCTGGTAACATTTCCTTGGCTGGCTCTGCCTTTATACTGGATTTTAGGCAGAACTAAATTTAATGGATACGCTGAAGCTTTGCGTTCTGTATATGCTCAACACCAAAAATTAGTTAAGCAAGCTTATAGCGAAATTACTAAATTTCAGGTAGCAATACCAGCGCAATTCAACTCCCTGGGAATCTTAGGGGAAACATTTACAGGTGTTTCCTTTACATCAGGTAATGCTGCTGAATTACTAATTGATGGACAGCAAACCTATCCAGCAATGTTAAGTGCGATCGCCGCAGCCAAAAATTATATTTTGTTACAATCTTACATTGTTGATGATGATGAAGCAGGGTATGAATTTCAAGCAGCTTTAATCGCCAAAGCACAACAAGGTATCCGCGTCTATTTTCTCTACGATGAAATTGGTTCTAACAAATTATCTCGCGCTTATATCAACTCTCTGCGCCAAAATTTAATTCAAGTGAGTGCATTTCATACTACTAAAGGTAGAGGAAATCGATTTCAACTTAATTTTCGCAACCATCGCAAAATTTTAGTTGTTGATGGTGAAATTGCATTTACTGGTGGTTTAAATATTGGTAATGATTATTTAGGTAAAAATCGCCGTTTGAGTCCTTGGCGCGACACTCATATCAAAATGCAAGGGCCAAGTGTTCAAAGTCTGCAAAGTTCGTTTTTGCAAGATTGGTATTGGGCAAATCGTTATGTTATTGATGTTAATTGGCAAGTCAAAGCCAACTGGGAAGTTAACCAAACTGCATTAGTTTTGCCCACAGGCCCCGCAGATAAACACAAAGCTTGTCAACTCTTTTTTGTTAATGTTATCAATCAAGCGCAAACTCGTCTGTGGATTGCTACTCCTTATTTTGTCCCAGATGATTCAACTTTAACAGCTTTAAAATTGGCAGCAATGCGCGGTGTTGATGTGCGAATTATTTTACCAAACAGACCCGATCATTTATTTGTTTATCTATGTTCTTTCTCTTACTACAACGAAATGAAAGCCCTAGATATCAAATTTTATCGCTATAAACATGGATTCATCCACCAAAAAATTATCCTGATAGACAATGATTTAGCCGGAGTCGGCACAGTCAATCTAGATAATCGCTCATTTTTTCTCAACTTTGAAGTTATGGCATTTATGATCAATGCTCGATTTGCCCACAGCGTTGAGAAAATGTTAAAAACCGATTTAGCTGCCTCAGTGACAGTAGATTTTGCTGAATATGACAAAAAACCTTTGTGGTTCAAGTTAGGTGTGAGAATATCTCGATTATTGACACCCTTGTTGTAATAAGAAACCTTGTGCATAAATATTTTTTGTGTCTCACGCAAAGGCGCAAAGACGCAAAGAAAGAGTGTTTGCCAAGGTATATAAATTAATGAGAGAATAATATAGTAGCAACTATTAACTGCTAACTTTATTTAGTAAAAGTCCAGTATGACACCAATTGCATTTCACGTAGAAGGGCAAAAACCAATAAAATCAGAAGATTACAAAACTCTAGAGGAACTAGAATCTGAATATCCAGGATTAAAGATATGCCCCATCTGCGAGGGTGTTCTACACTTTGTTTCACAATCTTTCAAGAAAGTAAACAATAAAATGACACCTGTCGGCTCCTACTTTAGGCATGAAAACGAAGAAGCTAATAAACTTTGTCCTACTCGTAACATGGGTGAATCAATTGAGCATTTATGGATAAAAGTTGAAACTCAGCGTAGGTATAAAGAAGCCGCAAACTACGCCGGATTTAAAAATATGAGCATCGAAATTGAGAAAAATGTTAATAAGCCTAATGGTTATAATCGTCCTGATATTCTGATAAAAAATAACGATAAAGCCATATTCGCTGTTGAAGTTCAAACTTCTGGCATATCTGCACAGAAACAAGCCGATAGGTCATTTGGACACAAAGCAGCAGGGATTGATTTAACAGACTGGCGATGTGGTAACAACAACGCATCTGTAGAACGAGCAATCAGATATTATGGTTTTGCACATACAACAGAAGTTTACAAAGATACTTATGAAGAGTTATATGATAATGGTTTTTTTGAGCAAAAAATACTTAAAGAGAAAATCAGAAATATTGAATTTACACTTTACCACCCTAACCAAAATGGCATAAGAGCAACCATAGACAGCCATGCCCAATTGTTAGAGAAAGCTTTACAAGTTTCTACAGGTTCTAATGGCTTGTTATCACCTGATGAAAAACCAAAATTTCAAAATCGTAACCCCTTTATCCCTGAAGAACACATAGAATTATGTAAATCCTTAACTCCAGTTGTGGATCTGCTTAAATCAGGAATTCATCATCATGACCTCATTGGTTGGTACGTTCAAATAAAAGGTCAAATAACTACAGAAGGTATCATCCATGCAATTGAACCAATATGCCAGAAAACAGTTTTAATTCAACCTTTATATAGTGAACAACGCCAAATTGTATCCATAGAATTAGTAAGCATCGTTAACTGGAATGAAACTATCTGTGGCTCAACTATAGAAGACACACCGAAAGTAAACCCAGAGCCAGATCGAATTGAACCCCAAAAACCATTAATCTGGCAAGTAGGCGATCACGCTTCATGGAAAAATGCTCCATCCTGGTGGAATCCGTACGGCGAAGAAATTATCAGCATTGAAAATAACAAATGTATGATTAACTATTGGGGAAGTCCAATAGATTTGACTCAATTATTTCCTCCGAATATTTAGACTAAACTCTGGCGCACTTCTTTGCGGCTTTGCGTCTTTGCGCGAAATAATTTAAGTCAAAATTCTCAGATTACCAGCCAATAAGGTTCCAGAATTTGCTAAACTCCAACTTCGGAGATCAGAAATAAACTTAAGTATTGGTCGGAGGGGTCTCAGGGTGGCTCACGATGAAGGTACAGTAACGGAACAAATTCATCCACAAGATATTTCCTGGCCATTTTGGCCGATTGTGCCTCTTTACCCGTATAGCAGGCGGCGAACAATTCGGAAAGAAGTCATCAAAAATACTGTGTGGACTTTTGACCAGTTACAAGGTATTTTTTACGTTGTTGTGCCGATTCGGATGACTGTTGTCAAGCTAGATGCAGGTGGTTTACTGGTTTATGCACCTGTTGCACCCACAAAAGAATGTATTCAGCTTGTTCAAGAATTAGTGGCTGAACATGGTGATATTAAATATATTATTTTGCCAACTATTTCTGGTATCGAACACAAAGTTTTTGTTGGCCCTTTTGCGAGATGCTTTCCCAATGCACAGGTATTTGTTGCGCCGAATCAATGGAGTTTCCCGCTGAATTTACCATTAACTTGGTTGGGTTTACCTGTTAAACGCACTCAAGTTTTGCCAGAAGATAGCAGTCAAGCGCCTTTTGCCGATGAGTTTGATTATGCAATCTTAAAGACGATTGATTTAGGCCCCGGTAAGTTTACAGAAGTGGCATTTTTTCACAGGCGATCGCACACGTTATTAGTCACAGATGCGGTAGTATCGGTACCAGAAGAACCTCCGGCGATCGTCCAACTTGAACCTTATCCTTTATTATTCCACGCTAAAGATCAGGGTTCGGATGTTGTGGCTGATAATCAAGCAAATCGCCGCAAAGGATGGGAACGCATCACACTGTTTGCTTTATACTTCCAACCTAGTGCTTTAGAAGTACCCACATGGGGCGAGGTATTCCGCGATGCTTTAAAAGCGCCAGAACGCTCTAGAAAAGCTTATTTTGGGTTATATCCCTTTAAATGGCAAGATAATTGGCAGAGGTCATTTCAAGCTTTACGCGGAGATGGACGTTTGTTTGTCGCACCAGTTTTACAAGCTCTTATTCTCAACCGCGCACCTAAAGAAACTCTGGATTGGGCTGATAAAGTCGCCAGATGGGATTTTCAGTGGGTGATTCCCTGCCATTTTGATGCACCAATTAAAGCCCAACCGCAGCAATTTCGCCAAGCATTCTCTTTTTTAGAAAAGCACCCAATTGTCAGTACAGGTTTATTTAATAGTAGTAGTTATCCTTTGCCAGAGGATGATTTTAAAATTCTCCGCAAAATTGATGCAGGTTTAAATAAAAGTGGAATTGTCCCGCCGGCAAAGGAGAAAATCTAAGAGGTTGTAGGGATTTACAAACAAGTTTGATTACGACCCTTTTTTTTGGCTTCTCTGACTTTATCGCTAGCGCGCTGCAAAAAAGACACAAGGTTAGTTTCTGTCATTAATTCGACAACTCCGATACTGGTGGTGAGGCAAAATTGTTGACCATTGTAGGCTGTTACAAATTCCTCACTCAAAGCTAGGCGAATTCGTTCAGCTATTTGATACCCGGTGTTGAGGTCGGTGTTAGACATGACAATACAAAATTCTTCTCCTCCGTAGCGTGTTACCCAATCTCCGGCTCGGATATGAGTTGTAAATATTTTTGCCGCAGTTTTTAAAGCTTGATCACCTGTAGGAAAACCGTAGGTGCGATTTACTTCTCCAAAATTATCTAAATCAAGGAGTAAAATTGTTAGTCGTTGCTGATATTTATGAGATTTTTCAATCTCCCGCGCTAGTAATCTATCGAGATAGCGGCGATTGAAAACTTCCGTTAAACCATCGTGTTCTGCTTCTAAGCGGTATTTATTAGCTAGACGACTGGCCTTTAGCACCATCTCACTAATCATCCGTTCTGCGGTGACGCGAATTCGATGTTCAAAATCAGTTATCAGTTTATCTTGACCAGAAGCATCAACGATCGCCTCAAATTCCTCAGAAGTGACAACTTGGTTACGTCCCTTTTGCTTGGCTGCATAGATACATTGATTGATTTCTTGCCATAATTGCTCAACGGAAGCATATCCTGAGATGGCGACTACTCCTAACGAAGCTGTTATCCGAATAGAAGAGATTGCATTCAGCTTAAATTCATGAGTTTCGATTTGCGTTCTCAGAAATTCGGCAAAGGCTTTTCCCTGCTCGATATTACCACCCATACAAATAGCAAATTTATCACCGCCTGTCCGTGCGACGATACCTGCTCCTAGTGAGTACTTTTGGAGAATTTGCCCAATCTCTTGTAATATCTGATCTCCGACTATATGACCATAGCGATCGTTAATAAACTTAAATCCATCAATATCTAAATAAATTAAAGAGATAGGTTCTACATCTTCACTAGATGTTAAAAGCTGAATAGCATAATCATTGAACTTACGAAAATTAGCAATTCCTGTTAATTTATCAAGGTTAAATAAATGTTTTTGCTGGTTATGCCAAAGACTGCGCTGCAAACGTAGACTGATTTGCTGATCAATGGCATTGATTTTACAAGTTTCATCACCTGGCTCTAACCAGCAAAGAATAGCAGATTCTTGCTCAATTGTGTCTACTAAAAATACTATGGGTAAATTAACATTAGTATATGTATATTGGGCTTGCTCTAAATTTTCAAAAGCCCTGATGTCGAGTATGATAATGTCAAAATCTTGCTCAAAAAATGTAGAAATATCAATTTGTATCCATTGAAAATTAAGGGTAATATTTATTGGTTGCGGCAAATCTAGTGAACTACACCAAGCAACTCGAATTGCTTTCACCTGTTCATTCATTAATTTAAAACTTTAATAACCAAAAACATGGGTAATTTAAAGTTTAACAATTAAATTTAGTAATGACTATTAATTGCTATCTGAGAACGGGGAACAAAGGATGAGGTTAAAAAGCTGTTAAAATATAGCTAGCTAGATAAGGTGATTAGAAGTTGCAATTACACAAATAAAATCCAAGCAAGTGAGTTTAAAATTTAGAGTTTTTCATTGGTTGGTGTAGAAGAATTTATATCATGAATTATTTTAATCTCTAATAGAGATTAAGAGATTATTGATCAAGTAAAAATAAAAATTATTGTAGGGTATATTAAGCGGATATTGTGAGTTAACTAATCACAAAAATTATATACGCGCGCCTAACGCAACATCATAATCTGGCGGTGCGTTAGGCTGAAGCCATAACACACCCTACTGGCTAAATTTGCTCATAAGAATGATTTATTCTTAACTATCTTGTTGGCATTTTGGAAATATTATACTGAGTTTGAGAGTGGACAATAATTATGCCCACTCTACTTAATCATGACGCTACAGAGTTTAATGTTGATTTTGCTGACGAGCGTGGTTTTTTGCGGTTTGATTTGCGGGTTCCGCCAGCCATGCCATACTCATCACTATCTTTGCCATAGTGAGAGGCTACATTTAGCAGCATTTGTTCTGAATAACTATTTAAAGTACGTTCCGCTTCTAATAAAGCAGTTTGGGCTTTATCTACCATTGCGCGTATTTGATTATAGGCGGTTAATTTTTCGCGTACTTCCTGTATTTTAGCGTTGTAAGTAGCGACTGAATATCCATTACTAAAGTCTAAGTCAGGGTTAATTGTCTGTATGCCTTCAATTCGTCGTTCAGCTTTAGTAAGTGCAATAGAGTTACGTTTCCTTTGCGCCATAAAGTTTTCCTGTGAGAGTTTTGCACGGAGTTCTTTAAATAACATCAATATACGCAATGACTAAATAAATTAGCTTGAGTAAAGCTACAGAATTTTGAGGGCATTAATATTGGCTATTTATGTAAAAACGGGTAAATTTGCTGAATTTCATTGAAAAAACTTGATATACTAAAATAATTACGGCTATATGAATCAAAAATCTTGTTGCCGAGTCAGAAATTTAATTTACGAATCAAAAATCTTGTTGCCGAGTCAGAAATCTGATTTACGAGTCAAAAATCTTGTTGCTGAGTCAGAAATTTGATTTACGAGTCAGATTTAGCTAAAAAAACCTTTATAATCAGCATTGTTATTAATTTTGTTAGACATCAGCAATGATATTCAGTTTGACTAAATACTTGTCATTGCAGAGTCCAAGCGATTCTTGTTACTCAGCACTGAGTTTTGTAAATCATTGTTAAAATTGCATTTTTAATTGATTAGCTATGACTAAATACGTACTCTGGGGAACTTACTGCGACGATGTTTTAGAAAAACGCGCCCCTTATCGTCAAGCTCATTTAGATGGTTTAGCCAAACAAAAAGAGTCTGGTGTGTTAATTACCATTGGCCCAACCAAAGATGTTACTAAAGTTTTTGGCATTTACGAAGCGGAAAATGAAGCCACTGTACGCCAATTAATTGAAAATGATCCCTATTGGCAAAATGGTGTTTGGACGGAATACTCTCTTCAGGAGTGGATTCAAGCTTTTTAAATCAGCTTTGCCCACCCCACGGTTATGAAAAATGGTGCTGTCAATGTGTCAGTTTAGTTATTGTCCACCAATTTTAGTGCCGAAGTTTTTAAATCACCTGAGAATTACTTACTTTTAGTAGATGTAATGAAACGTGTGTGTATGTAATTATGGAAATATGCTGATCGGAAATGATGTTGCTGTTGCCTAGAATAAAACAGAATTCGCGATCGCACTTAATATTTAGTTGTTCACTCATTGTTTGACGTTTAAGAGGGTACTACCCATGCAACACATCCTAAAACGCGCATTTCTACCTAGTTTGATGGCTGCTACTTTAAGCAGTATAAGTTTTATTCCTGTTCAATCTGCTAGTGCTGATGACCGAGTGCTAAATAATGCGGCAATTGGCGCTGGTGCTAGTGCATTAACGGGAGCTTTAACAGGCTGCGGTTCTTTTTTAAATAATGCTGCCACTGGTGCTGCGGCTGGTGCGGCTGTTAACGGTGCTAACGGTTTGAGAACCAGAAGCGACAGAAGAGTTAACGGACGTAATATCCTCCGCGATGCTGGCGTAGGTGCAGGTGCTGGTGTAGTCGCAGGTGCTGTTACTGGCGGTTGTAGAAATACCTTGAAAAACGGCCTTAATGGTGCCGCGGCTGGTGCTGCTGTGCATATTTTAGATCGCAGACCTGCTAAAGTCAGAAGGAGATAATTTATCTAAATAGAATTCAGGAGTCAGAAGTCAGAATTCACCAATGGAATTCTGTGCGACTGGTGAATAAATAAATGGGTTTTAAACCCCGTTAAATTTTCAATTTACCTATCTACAATTAGTGGCGAGTATATAGCAATTACCAAGCATATAAAATACACCCCACCCGCGCTGTCGCGCACCTCCCCTTGGCAAGGGGAGGGTTGGGGAGGGGTAATTTTATACCACACCAGAACTGGAAATGCTATAAATACCCCACTCTTTTGTTCTAACTCCTGAATTCTGGCTTCTAGATTCTTTTGCAAGATGGATAATTCGTAATTTGGTTATTAAATACGAGTTATCCATTGTGGATTATGCCAATTTAAATACGCTGCAAAACAAATAAATCATTAGTAGGGGTGTAACTGTTTGCGCCCCTACTTTGCTTATCTTTATTTTTATGTGTAAATTAGAATATTATTAATTACTCAAAGCTGTAATGTAGTGATGTTAATCCTCAGCACTTGACAATCATACTGTTTCTTTATAAAAATGCAATTAATTGGCTGTTGTAGAGACGTTGCCTGCAAAGTCTCTACAGGATTTACAGGGTGTAGCTTTATTTCAATTTGGTATAACAACCAAATTAGAGTAAAATTTTTTTAATTTTTTTAAAACTTAGGCTTGATTTTAACTGCAAAATTTTAGGACATTTAGGACAGTTAAGAAAATAAATTTTTTAATTGCAGACATTTAAGACTTTTAAGACATTTAAGCAAATTGCATAATATTTAAAATCTAAAAATAGCTAATTTTCTAATAAAAAAAATGCAAAATTCTAGTAAGATAATTTCAGCACACTAATCGTTTTTAAAGATATTAAGTAATAATAGAATTGGATTTCTGTCTTGTTTGGCAGATGTGTATGACAATATGAAATACCAAGTTGGTGGTAGTCTCCCTAGCGATGATCCAAGCTATGTTGTTCGTAAGGCAGATAAACAACTATACATCAGTTTAAAAGCTGGAGATTTTTGTTATGTCTTAAATTCCCGTCAAATGGGAAAATCATCTTTATTACATCGCACGAGTTACCATCTTACACAAGAAGGTAACAGTTGTGTTTATTTAGACGTAACCCGTTTAGGGAGCGAAGATACAACAGCCGAACAATGGTATAAAGGTATTATTTTGAGCCTTTTTTATAATTCAAATTTAGCAGATAAATTTAATTTTAAAACTTGGTGGGAAGCACAAGCAGGTCTTTCTCCTGTTAAAAAACTAGATCAATTTGTCGATGAAATATTGCTGTCTGCTGATAACAGTCAATATGTTTTTATTTTCATAGATGAAATTGATAGTTTATTAAGTTTAAGTTTTTCGGTTAATGATTTTTTTGCTTGGATTCGTCATTGTTATAACCAAAGAGCGCACGATACTAAATATCAACGTTTAGGATTTGCTCTTTTTGGGGTAGCTAGTCCCGCAGATTTAATTACTGATAAGCGCCGGACACCTTTTAATATTGGTACAGCTATTGAATTAGACGGTTTTAAATTAGATGAAGCGGTACCTTTACTTCAAGGGTTAACAGGTGTAGTTAGTCAACCGCAAATAGTTTTACAAAAAATTCTGGAATGGACAAATGGACAACCTTTCCTCACTCAAAAGCTCTGTCAATTAATTGTGCAGATTGCGTGGGAAACACCCAACGGCAAAATTGATTTACCTCAAGCTACAGAAGGGTATTGGGTAGAACAACTGGTAAAAAAGCAGATTATTCAACATTGGGAATCGAAAGACGAACCAGAACATCTTCGCACAATCCGCGATCGCCTGTTATGTAACGAACAAAAAGCCGGACGCTTGTTAGGGCTGTATCAACAAGTGTTGCAAGCTGAAGCAGAAACTCAAACACCTGTAGCTTTGAATGATAGTCGAGAACAAACAGAATTATTACTATCGGGTTTAGTTAAAAGGCATAATGACTATCTCAAAATTAAAAATCCGATTTATCGCCATGTGTTTAACCAAGAATGGGTGGTGAGACAGTTAGATAATCTGCGTCCTTACTCGCAAATCTTTAATGCTTGGGTATTATCAAATTATCAAGATGAGTCTCGCTTATTGCGGGGACAAGCGCTGAAAGATGCTCAAAATTGGGCGCAAGGAAAAAGTTTGAGTAATTTGGATTATCAATTTTTCGTAGCTAGTCAAGAATTTGAACGGCGGGAAGTGCAAACTGCCTTAGAAGCCGCACGGGTTCAAGAAATCGAAACCAGGCTAACACAAGAGAAAAAAACGGCTTTATTGCAGAGATATTTGCTAATTGCTGTATGTATTGGTTTGTTTGTCTCTAGTAGTTTGGGGATAGGGAGTTTCATGTTATATCGCCAAGCAAAAAGAAGTGAGATTCTCGCCAAAAACAGTGAAATGCGAGCGTTGATATCTTCTTCAGAAGGAATGTTTGCTTCAAATCGCCGCTTAGATGCACTTATAGAAGCAATCAAAGCCAAACAAAAACTCCGCCAGCTAAATTCAGCCAACCCCAAAATTGCCCGACAGGTTGAAGCTGTATTACAGCAAGCAGTTTATAGTGCCGATGAATACAATCGTTTTTGGGGGCATACAGCAGCGGTTCTGGCAGTTGATGTCAGTCCGGATAGTTCTCTCATTGCCTCAGCTAGTGTAGATAAAACAATCAAACTTTGGCGACGCGATGGTACAGCAGTTGCCACCCTCACAGGTCATACAGCTACAGTCAGAGCCGTAAAATTTAGTTCTGATGGTCAGATGCTGGTTTCAGCGAGTGAAGATGGCACTGTGAAACTATGGACAAGGGAAGGTACTTTATTAAAAACACTCAAAGGTCATAATGCTTCAATTTGGGGAGTCGCCTTTAGTCCCGATGGCCAGACTATAGCTTCGGCCAGTTTCGACAGAACTGTCAAACTGTGGCGGCGAGATGGTACCTTGCTAAAAACTTTTACTGGTGAAAGAGTCGGGTTTTGGGGAGTTGTCTTTAGTCCCGATAATCAAATTTTGGCAGCCACAAGCATCGATGGAGTTATTCAACTCTGGAAACGGGAAGGTTCAGACTGGCAAAACCCTAAACTTGTGCAAACTCTCAAAGGTCACACCGCTTGGGTAATTGCTATTGCTTTCAGTCCTGACAGTCAAATGATTGCTTCCGCCAGTGAAGATAAAACCGTCAAACTTTGGCGACGCGACCCCAAAAATAACAGCTATCGCCTGGATAAAACCTTGCAAGGTCATAGTGCGGGAATTTGGGGAGTCGCATTTAGTCCTGATGGCCAGACTATTGCTTCCGCCAGTCTCGATAAAACAATTAAACTGTGGAACATGGATGGTACAGAATTAAACACTCTCAGAGGACACAGTGCCTCAGTTTGGGGCATAACTTTTAGCCCAGATGGCAGCTTTATTGCGTCGGCGGGTGCAGAAAATGTTGTGCGACTTTGGCAAAGCCAGAATCCATTTCAAAAGTCGATAGTTGCCCATAAAGCGGGAATTTGGTCATTAGATATCACCTCCGACAGTTCCACCATTGCGACAGCTGGTCACGAAAACACTGCTAAACTTTGGACTCGTCAAGGCAAATTGCTGAAAACTTTTACTGAACCTGGGGGGGCAATTTTTGAGGTTTCCTTTAGTGGTGATGGCAAGTTAATTGCCCTTCGCACTTATGGCGATAAGATTAAACTCCAGCAGCGAGACGGAACATTAGTTGCGACTTACAAAGATCCCCTAGGTAAACTCTTAGCCGCTGTATTGAGTCCCGACGGTCAAGCGATCGCTATGTCAAATGTTGATAAAATTGTGCAAATATGGCAGCGCAATCAGCCTAAACCGCAGATTCTCCCAGGACATCAAGCTGAAGTTTGGCAAGTTACCTTTAGTCCTGATGGTCAAATGATTGCGTCTGTTAGCGGCGATGGTACAGCTAAATTGTGGACAATTAATGGTAAATTACTCACAACCTTAATAGGACACACCTCAACAGTTTGGAGAGCAGCATTTAGTCCTGACGGTAAAATGGTAGCGACAGGAAGTGCTGATAACACCGTTAAATTGTGGACGATTAACGGTGAATTATTGCAAACATTCAAAGGTCACACAGCAGCAATTTGGGGAGTAGCATTTAGTCCTGATGGCAAAATGTTGGCTTCTGGCAGTATTGATGCGACTATTAAACTTTGGAAATTAGACGGTACAGAAATCACCACCTTGAGAGGACATACCGCCGCTATTCGGAAAATTGCCATCAGCCGCAACGGAACTTTTTTAGCTTCCGGGGGTGATGACAACACATTAATTTTGTGGAATTTACCACGCATTCTCAAGTTAAATGCACTCAATTATGGTTGTTCCTTAGTCAAGGATTATTTGCAAACTAACACAACATTAGAAGAGAGCGATCGCTCTTTGTGTCAATAAGCCTTAACTGAACTGTATTGGACTGTATCAGGACTTATACCAATTCACTAAAATCTTGATACATATAAAAGTAGGGGCGAACGGCCGTTCGCCCCTACTTGATTAAAAATTTCAGGATGACTACATCAACGCTTAACTGTTTTCTGCATGAAGAGCATTTAAAGCAAGTTCTGCTGGATGCGCTACACCGTTACCTGCGAGATTCACTTTCTCTAATCTGCGAAGTACAATCATCCCACGGGAACGATTTGAGGAGGAATCTTTATCTACACAAGCAGCATACATCCGTTGAATTGGACATTTCCAAAAGCGGGTATATCGTTTGGGATTTGTATCGGCAATAGTGACTTCTTGAGTTTTTGAGTCATAATCTGCTAATAACGAAAAGTGACCACCTTCTAAACTAGGATTTTCATGAGCAATCCGAGTATTAAAGTTGAGAATGTGGACATCATTTTCATTGCAAACCGCAGCTTCAACTTCGCGGGTGAATGCTTCGAGGGTGATACTCGGCTTATCAAAATGATCCATCTGAATGGACAGAGGTAATTTCTTTTTTTCTATATAAATTTTACAGGTATCATAGGTTTCTGCTAAAGTCATGCCATCATCTAAAACCGATGCGATTGGTAGTTGGGTGACATAGAAAATTTCATCAACAGTTGTAAGATATCCTAATGCAGTGAAACCATAGGCGATCGCAGTCACATTACAACAATAAATAGGTTGTTGAAACTGATGTAATTGAATGATTTCTAAATCGCGTTTAGAAATTTGACCTATATTATCAATATCCATAATTTTATTTTTACTATAGTGAGTTGTAAACTTGTATGCGCTCATACATTTTCTTCGTGTTCGAGAAAACAGACAAGGACAGTTAAGACAGTTAAGCAAATAAATGGAGACAGTTAAGACATTTAAAAAAATTAAGTATTCGTTCTGTATGATCAAAAACTTTTAAATCAATTTAATTTCTCTGTAAATACGTTTAATCAGCATTGCAAATGTATTGGACTCAAAGCTTTTGTAGTCGTTGAACGAACTGGGATTCGTGATGCGATGCCTTGGTATGAACGGCAGTTTTACATTAGTAGTCAAATTCACGATGCACAGCAGTTATTAGCTGACACTATTGGACATTGGGGAATTGAAAACCGATTGCACTGGGTTAGAGATGTCACTTTCTCTGAGGACTTCCCGCCATGTTGTGGTGGGAATGCACCCGTCAACTGGGCTATTTTACATAATTTCTTGATTACGATCGCGCGCTTTTTTGGTTTTTGCACTATTCCCCAAGCTCAATGCGCTTTATCAAATCAACTCGCTCAGGTTTTTTCTCTGTTTGTATGAAACGACTCTGCTTTTAAGGGGGATTTAGGAGGATCTAAAATCCAGCAATACAACATCAGAAATTCTCTTAATTTCCTGGCGGAAGAGTGCCAGAATTACCGGCAGGTGGTTCGGTGTAGTCGCAAAATATATTGAGTCCAATTTTCAGAATATACAAAACAACAACAGTAGCGATCGCCGGATCAAGGGGTAAGCCATGCGCTGCTGCTACACCCACTAGGGAAACAATCACCCCTGTCAGCAAAGGTGTACTACCTGGATTTTTTGTGTATTCTTTAAGTTGACCGCGAAACCCGTCATCACCGCAAAGTTCCTGACGCAATACTTTCAGCGTTGTCTGCCAAAGCGATTTACCCTCTGGCATTACTAGCACGCCATTTTGCTCTACCCACAGTTCATCAAAAGATGTATCACAATTACCGTTGTGTTTCTGTAAAACATCCAATGCGTGTTTTGCCGGGGCGTAATTGCCTAATAACTCCCGTGCTACATTAATTTCATTACTAGTTAGTTGAGCATCCATTACTTTAACCCTCATCTACAGAACGTTGCTTCTTCCCATCCAGCACCGCACTAACTGTCATATCTCCCATCACATTAATCGCTGTGCGACAACGGTCTAAAAACCAATCAACAGTCACCAACAAGGCAATATACTCCGTCGGTAAGCGCACAGAAGTAAACACCAAAGTCATCGTTACTAACCCCGCATTGGGAATACCAGCCGCCCCTACTGATGCAAAAATCGATGTCAGCACCACAATTAACTGCTGCCCCAAATTTAAATGTTGTCCAATTACTTGGGAAATATACAATGCAGACATCGCTTCATACAGAGCAGTCCCATCATTGTTAAAATTTGCCCCAACTAACGCCCCCAAAGATGCCGAAGATTCCCTTAACCCAACTTTCGTTTGCAAAACCTCCCAAGTAATCGGCATTGTCACCGTCGAAGAAGAAGTTGAAAACGCCGTGATAAAAGCATCCGAACCACCAGCTAAAAACTTCCACGGGTTTACCCAAGAACCGAACTTAACTCTGGTGAGATAGTAGCAAGCTTGCAACGCCAATGCTACCAACACCGCCACAATAAAAGCTGCCAAGGAGACAAACGGGGCAAAACCTTTTTCCGCCACGGTTTTCGCCACAATGCCAAACACAGCAAAGGGAACTAAAGCTATTACCCAGTTAAGAATGCGAATTACCGCCTCAAACAAAATCCCAATCACATCTTCAATTGGTTGAAATCCGGTTTTGTTTTGGACGATTTGTTCTGATTTTAAGCCCCGTAAGACAATGCCAAAACAAAGGGCAACTACAATCAGTTGAATCACATTATTACTCACCAACGGCGCAAGGATCGCTTCGGGTACAGCGTCTTTGAGTAATCCCCAAGGATCAATATTGGCGTTAGGGATTGCTGTCTGTGGCTTGGGTAAACTTCCCCAAGTACCTGGACGCAAGACGTTAGCGACGAATAGCCCAATTAAAATCGCTACAGTGGTATTAGTCACCAGTAGTAATGCTAACCGCCGTCCGGCTGTACCGGGGATAGTCGCCGTCATAAAAGTATGCAGGACTGCTACCAAAATCAGCGGTGTCGCTAAAGCCCGGAGTGCCTTAAGTACCAGTTCCGCCGGAATTGCTAAATTAGTGATTAAAGTAGCATTGCTAGGGGTAGGATTTCCCGCACCCAGCAAAATTCCCAGAATCACAGCCAGTATTAGGGCGATAACGATTTGTAACGTGAGAGGAATGCGCCGCCACCAAGGACGGGGTGTTGTATTAGGCGGATGATGACTCTCTGTTTGACTCATTGGTAATGCTAGGTAACGGGACTAAGGTAACTATTACAACAACAATTGCGGAAGTGAAATTTACTTAAACAAGATAATCTAATCAATCTAGGGAGTAGGGGGAAGCAGGGG
>NZ_JADEWI010000131.1 GCF_015207705.1 Nostoc sp. LEGE 06077 | reverse complement strand
TCTAAAAGCAACTATGCCACCAGCAGCCAAAAACTTTTTAACGCCGGAGCAAGTCAGCAAGCTTCATGTTGCTCTAAAAGAAAGTGATCTACCACACGTCAGAGAAAGAATTCTCATTATTCTGCTACAGAATGATGGGAAACCACAACAGGAAATTGCTAAATTTTTGGGCTGTTCGCACAGGACAGTAGCATATTGGTGTATGCACGGTGATCCAGACAATCTAGAAACTCTACATAATAAAAGAGAGTATGAACATTACCGCAAAGCTACTTCTGAATATATTGAACTGCTATTAAAAACTGTATCCCTTGAACCATCAGATTTAGGATATAAATTTGGTAAATGGACGGCAGAGCGACTAGCTACATATTTAACCGAAAAGACGGGCATTGATTTAAGTAGTTCTCAGGTAAGGAGGATATTAAAGAGAAAAAAGTATAGTTATATCTGGTCTAAATATGGTTTAGAAGACAAACAGAACCCTCTAGTTAGAGCCAAGTTTAAAGAAAAGCTTACTCAATATTTATCAATAGCAAGAGAATATCCGGAGCGTTTACAGGTATGGTTTTGGGATGAAAGCGGTTTTAGTTTACGTGTGATTCGTCGGAAGGCTTGGGGTAAGAAAGGAAAACGCAAGAACGTTCCAGGACAACGACGTTGTGGTCGAGTCAATGTGATGGGAGCAATTAGAGAATTAGACCGGAAACGCGTATGCTTTTTTGTAAAAAAGGGAAATGCAGATATTTTTTATGAGCAATTGCAACAACTAAATGAAATAATAAAACAAGAATGGGTAAATAAAGGGAACTGTTCTGAAGATTTTGCGAAATTTGGGCTGAAGATTATTTTAATCTTAGATAATGCTAGTTTTCATAAACGCAAAGATGTTCTAGCTAAAATATCTGAAGAATTCCCAAATTTTGTTTTAGAATTCTTGCCTGCTTATAGCCCTGATTACAACATTATCGAATTAGTTTGGCACTCATGTAAGGAATATATTGCTCATCGTCTGTTTAAATCAGTAGAGGAATTAACATCTCTGTTAGATAAGCTGTTGAATCAAGGCGAGTTAGTGATTAAGTGGCATCGGAAAATCAAAAACAAAGGCAATCTCAGCTATATTGCAGCTTAAATGCTGATTAGCTTAA
>NZ_JADEWI010000130.1 GCF_015207705.1 Nostoc sp. LEGE 06077 | reverse complement strand
GGGAGCATCCACTTTTGGCAGAAATACTCAAATAGCAAGTAAACCATTAAGATAAGCACAACGAACAGAGAGGATGTGATTAACACTCTCAACATTCCACTGTGCGCCAGAAATTTTTATCCTAGCGCCAATCTGTTTAATAGCAGACTCGACCGCACCAGAACCAATAGAACAAAATTGTTCAGCCTGGTAATAGCTGTAATTGACAATCCGAGAGCGATGTTTTTCAAGATAAGCAATGAAGTTTTTCACTTGTTTACCTCGGCAATGAAGAAATAAAGCTTGAGTATTATCTACCTGACCTTGCCATAACAAAGTTTCAGCAGCTTTGAGCCGTTTTAAAGAACCACCCACTTTGTAAAGATTTTCTTTGAGGTGATACCAATCTAAGATTTCCCAACGCTCAAAATGCTGTGATTGTCCAAACTCTTTGACTAAATTCCATACACCATCATGACCATCTCCCAAACAGACAAGTGGTTTAACCAGATGCTGGCTATTGACATAATCAACTAATGATTGGTTGTCATCAAAAAATGCGCCATAATAAATTCCTTGTAGACGAACAGTTTTATAGTCTCGCCAGTAACAAGCTACTTGCGATTTGCTGCGCAGTCGTACTTTTCCACCATCCACGCTCACTTCGGAAACGGCTTGTTTTGCCAATGGTAGCTGAAAATCTTGTTCAAGAACTAGTTTTTGTTGTGTCGTATGACCAACTTTCACTCCTGTCAATGCCTCAACTTCAATTTCTGCTTTTTGGTATGAAACGCTCGCTGACAACCTTAAACAACATTTTTGAAGTAATGGACTTAACCGGGTTCTTGGCTCCAAACCCAGTTTCTGTAACTGTTTGGCTTTAAGAGTCAGTTCCCCCACTAAGCTTTTAATTTTTCTGGTTTTACCTACTTTTGTTCCAGTTTTTTGTTCGATAAAAAAAGGGCTATTTCTGGGCTGACTATTTCTAAGATTTGACTCCGAACTGTTTTTTCTATGCCTTCGAGGTCTGTCAGCTTACTTTTGTCTGCTTCTTCATACAACAGGGTTGACAATTCTTGTAAGCAGGCTTTGATTCGTTCTTGTTTATCTTGGTTCATGGCGAGTCATACACACTGTTTTATCTGTTGTTATCTTCTCCCAGAACTTGTATATCTTCCAAAAGTGGATGCTCCC
>NZ_JADEWI010000129.1 GCF_015207705.1 Nostoc sp. LEGE 06077 | reverse complement strand
TAAGTAGAACGAGGCGAAAAAACCAAACTATGTAAAGATAAGTAAATACGTACAATGCGTCTACAAAGGTAACAGCAATATGGGTAGCCGTTTAAGGGTATTTCTGACTAGAGAGCAAGATAAAACTTTGTTGAACCTGAGAACGGCAGATGTACCTCAGAAGGTGAAAGACAGAGCGGAAGTTATTAGATTGAACGCACATGGTTGGTACGTGGAGAAGATAGCGGCTCACTTTAACTGGACTGCACAAACAGTTCGTGAAGTGTTGCACAGATGGGAAAAGCTAGGCGATAAGGGACTCTGGGAGAAACCAGGGCGGGGAGGAAAAACAAGGTGGACAGAAGCTGACATAGTTTTTTTAGAAGAATGTTTAGAGCAAGAGCCACGTACATATAACAGCGTTCAATTAGCCCAAAAACTAGAACAAGAAAGCTCTGTGAAATTAAGTCCTGATTGGTTAAGACAGGTACTTAAAAAAAGGGGGTCATTTGGAAAAGAACCCGAAAAAGCCATAAAGGGAAACAAGACCCGGTAGTACAGCAAATCAAACAGGCAGACCTAGAAATGTTGGAATTGTCTGCGGCCTGTGGAGAAATCGATTTAAAATACATGGATGAATCGGGGTTTTGTGCCTGGAGCGAACCGAGTTACAGCTATTACTTTCGCGGTGAGCAAAAACGGTTAGAGCAGAGTAAACGCAGGGGACGAAGGTTAAGTATTATTGGGTTTCTTCAACCGTTAATTAGTTTTGTGTACGGTTTGGTGATTGGCGGCGTTTCGCGCAAATCCTATATCCAAATGATGGAGATTGAAGCACTTGAAGCCCAAAAATCAGGACGTATCAGAGTAATCGTTCAGGACAACGGCCCGATACATCGGTGTAAAGAAGTTACTCAATTATGGTCAAAGTGGGAAGACATGGGTTTGTACATCTTCTTTTTACCCAAATATTGTTCTGAAATGAATCCAATTGAATTGGAGTGGCAACACCTCAAAAAAGATGAACTTGCCTCGAAAACTTTTGAAGATGAGTTAGACCTTGCCTATGCGGTCATTAATGGAGTTCAAACAAGAGGAGAAAAAAGAAACTATAGTACACAACGTGTAAAATTTAACTCTAATTCTTCTACTTAATTGCTTGTTACATAGTTGTAAATTTTCACCACGGCTTACTTA
>NZ_JADEWI010000128.1 GCF_015207705.1 Nostoc sp. LEGE 06077 | reverse complement strand
GGTCAGAGAAATGTTTCCCTGACCATGCTTTTTAAGGCCAAACACTTCGCTCTGGCTGCGAACGCACCATATTCTTAAATTTTGTAAAAGGTGCATCAAACAGCAGCTTGATTGTGCCTGTAGCCCCGTCGCGGTTTTTAGCAAGGATAATCTCTGCAACTCCTCTATCTACCGTACTTGGGTCGTAATATTCATCACGATATAACATAATTACTTTGTCCCCGTCTTGCTCAATCCCGCCGCTGTCACGTAAATCAGAGAGCATGGGGCGTTTGTTATTCCGGCTTTCTACTGCTCTTGATAGTTGCGATAAACACAGTACAGGAGTCTGCAACTTCATTGCTAAACGCTTCAGTCCACGTGTTAACTTTTCTATCTCATTGTTCCTGTTACCAGAACCGAAGCTATCCATCAGTTGCAGGTAATCTACGACGATTAACCCTAAATCACGGCGCTCTCGTGCCATAATTTTCCGACACTCAGCCTCAATGTAAGTTAATGGTGGGTCTGGGCGGTCATCAAGGTAAACAGGTAACTCTGATAATGTGCCGATGCCCTGTGATAGTGATTGCCATTGTGTATCAGAGATACGTCCTGATTTCAAATAACCGCTTTCTATATTCGCTTCACTTGAAAGCGCTCGCATGGCAATTTGCAACTTTGACATTTCCAAACTGAACACGACCACAGGATATCGATATGCGGATGCCAGATGAAAAGCTATTTGAGCCGCAAAAGCAGACTTGCCCATTGCCGGACGACCCGCAGCAATAATTAAGTCAGTACGATTAAATCCAGCCGTTAGAGCATCAAGGTCATAAAAGCCTGTAGGAATGCCAGATAATACCTTACCTTGGCTACGGTCTTCAATTTCCTGATATAAATTAACAACTACATCTGAAATGTGATTAGCTCCCGTAGCATTAGACGATCGCTGCAACTGGTAGATCAAGTCCTGCAATTGTTCAAAGGCTTGCTCTAAAGGTGCTTCTTCATCTGACTTGTGCTGCAACTCCATTGCAAGGTTTCCCAGTCTGCCGAGTTCACGGCGCTTCCATTTATCCACAACTACAGATGCAAGCGCATCAATGTTAACTGCTGATACAGTCTTATCAACCAGCGATGCTAGTTTGTTTCGCCCACCGATAATTTCTAATAAGCCATTATCAGTTAGATAGTT
>NZ_JADEWI010000098.1 GCF_015207705.1 Nostoc sp. LEGE 06077 | reverse complement strand
CTGCGGCACTAGAACGCACATCAGATTCTGAGTCTTTGAGGAGTTCTATTAACCCAGAAATTGCTGCTTCTGTACCTATATTACCTAACGCAACTGCGGCTCTAGAACGCACAATATATTCTGAGTCTTTGAGGAGTTCTATTAACCCAGAAATTGCTGCTTCTGTACCTATATTACCTAACGCAACTGCGGCTCTAGAACGCACAATATATTCTGAGTCTTTGAGGAGTTCTATTAACCCAGAAATTGCTGCTTCTGTACCTATATTACCTAACGCTTCTGCGGCACTAGAACGCACATCAGATTCTGAGTCTTTGAGGAGTTCTATTAACCTAGAAATTGCTGCTTCTGTACCTATATTACCTAACGCTTCTGCGGCTCTATAACGCACAATATATTCTGAGTCTTTGAGGAGTTCTATTAATCTATTAACTGCTGTATCTTCCTCTCCTAATGCGGCACAATATTTTTGAAATCGTACTTGTTCTATTTGTTGTTCTTTCTCTTTTAACAATTGCAAAGCTTGAGTTTGCAAAGCTGTTTCATTCAGGCTACATAAAATTTGAAATACTTGTGATTTAATTTGAGAACTAACTTGCAACGAATCGCTGACTTCAAGATTTACTAAATTTTGTAAAATTTCTATAGCTGGAGAATCTTTGGCAGTTTTTAAATTTTTGATATCTTCAGCAAGGCAATTTCCAGCAAATAATAAGTCACGATGCAACCATTGTTCATATTTGCTATTCTTGCTAAGAACTCTTTTAATTGCTGTAGCAGCTTTGTTTGGTGCTTGCTGAGTAATTAATAGCAGTAATACCTCTCGCCAATGAGGGTCATGGAGATGCTGATCAATATACTGTAAAGCAATCTCAAAATCATCTTGATCATCTGCTTGATAATGAATTTCTCTAGCACATAGATATTCTTGAAAGGTTTTATGCACAAAAGCATAGCAATCTTGACCTTGTTCATTAAGCAGTCCAGTACGTTCCTGAATCAAACTTAAAAAACGTTTTGCTTTTTCCTCTGCTTTATAAAGCTCAATTTCTTTCAGAGATTTGATTTCTCTTTTTAATTGGTCAAGCAAATCTTCACAAGCAATTAGTGTTCCCCCTTCTTTATCTGCTGTACTACCTTGTCCATGAATCCAAAAGGCTATTTTTTGCATTAAAAATAGCAAGTCTTCAATATCAATATCTTGTAAAAAATGGTTGACGTTAATTTCTTTATTAGCATCCCAAGAAGTTAAGAGAGTTTCTACGGCTTTCTCATAAAGTTTGTGACGACCTTTAGGTAAAACTGCTTGATAGCGATGAATCAGAGCAATAATAGTCAACAGCAAAGGGTTACGCGCTAGTAATTTAAGACGATCATTTTCATTTATTGCTTCTCGTAAAGTTATTTTACGTCGTTCTGCTTCTGATTTATCCTGAATACGGCTGTTATACCAACAGTTAATAAACTTTTCTATCTTCTCATCATCAAAAGCTAAAAGTTCGTAATGGGCAAAATCTTGAGTATTAAAAAAATCACGTTTATAGCCAGCAGGACGAGAGGTAATAACTGCACAATTTTTGGGAAACTGCCCTAAAAAATTCTCAATTTTCCGCACTACATCATATCGTTTATTTTCTTGAGCAATTTCATCTAAACCATCAAAAAAGATAAAAGCACGACCATCATTTAACCAATATTCAAAAAAACCTACAGGTAAGGTTTTAACACATAGATTTTTTTCAACAAATTGCTTAACATATTCAATAACGCTAGTATTTTCTTGCCTAGCAAAATCTCGTATAGGAATTATAATAGGTAAATAGTCTGCTGCTGTTGTTATATTTAGTTGTTCAATCTGCTTCTGAGCTATCATCACTACAAAATAACTCAGCAAGGTAGTTTTTCCAGAACCGGGCGCACCTAAAAGAACAAACTTTTGGCAGTTGGTTTGACTTAAAACTTGGGAAGCTAACAATTTTTTCCCAGAGGAGTTGCGTAAAGCACGCTGTCTCTGTTCCCAAAGTAGTTGTTGCTGATTTTGACTCAAATTGGATGATAACAACTCTGTTTCGATGCTGGAGGTGAAATTATTTATATCCTTGTGGTTATCTTCCTGCACCTCTGGTAAGACAAAAATATTGACTAGCTTCTCTGATTTTTCTACTTCTTGTCCTGGTACAGCAATGCCAGCAAACTTAACATCATCAAACCAATTAACTAATTGCTGACAATAGTTTTCTTTGGCAATCTGAAATCTTATACAATTATTTGTATTTTGAAAATAAGTTGTAACAAAAACCTCCATCCATGAATAAACATAGTCAATTTTAATTTCTTTCATTTTTGAGTCAGCTTTAGCTGCTTTTTTGAAAACTTCAACTAAAAACTCTAAATCAGGCTTTCCCTCATCTTTTAACGGTTTCTGTAGTTCTGATAATCCTTGTTCTTTAAAAAAATTACATAAAAATTTTGGTATAAAGTCTGGTTGACAAGAATAAAATAATCGGGTTTCTTGATTACAAGCTTCTATAGTTGCAGTTTTAATCGCCTTATCTAAATCACTAGGGTTAAGTTTGCTGATACCACCACTCAGCAAAGCTTTAGAAACTTCTACTGTGGCAAATTCTCCTACCCATGCACCAATCATTGCACTAATCACGATTATGTTCTCCAGATAATTGATTTAAATAAAAAAAATAAATTATAAATTGATACTAGCAATATCAGTATAACTGCGATCGCAGTTATTGTTTAATCTAATTCGTAGTTATAAATTACGATCGCCCTGACCAAAAACTCTCAAAGCGATCGCCTAAATTCCAATTCTCAACACAGTGACAGCTTCCGTCTTCGTTGCATCAACTTCCGCCTTGGCGTTTTCTTGTTACGCAAATTATTTACTAGGAAACGATAGATAGAAGATTTGAGAGTAATAAATTGTTTAACCGAATTATTACTCTACAAATTTTTGGTATTACCTTGGAAGACCGAAATTAATTAATGCGATCGCATCTTTAAAAAAGAGCTAATTTACTGATTTGGCTTTGTCAATATTGCAATTGACACAACAACAAACCAAACCATTGATTGGAGTCTGTCCATGTTTGAATAGGAACTAAACCTCGTGTTTGGAGTAGTTGCTGAATGCTTTCCAGGCTGAATTTGCGCGAGATTTCAGTCAGGATAGTTTCACCTGGGGCAAAATTAACACTGAGGTTGAGAGATTTTAATTGCACAGTTTGCGATCGCAAGCTTCGCAGGTGCATCTCAATTTGATGGGCTGTTTCATTATAAAATGCCCAGTGTTCAAACTGGGTTGTATCAAAATCGCCTTCAAACCGTCGATTTAAATGCTCTAGCATATTGATGTTAAAGGCTGCTGTCACACCTTGGCGATCGTTATAAGCTGGTTCCAAAATTTCTTTTGGTTTTTGTAAATCTACTCCTAGTAAGAAATATTCTCCTACTTGTAGAGCATTTGTAATTTGCGAAAAGAACGTATTACACTCTTCGGGTTTAAGATTTCCCAAAGAACTACCAATAAACCCAATCATCCGATTGGGTGACTGCTTTGGTGGGAGTTGTGCTAGAGCCATTTCATAGGTTCCAGCTAGTGCATAAACTTGTAATGCTGGATAATCTATGAGTAACTTTCTCGCGCTATTTTCCAACATTCCCGCACTAACATCTATTGGTAAATAGCGATGAAGATAACCTAAATCTTGGTAAGCATCCAGCAAAATTCGGGTTTTTGTAGAACTACCACTACCAAGTTCAACTAATTCGCAAGCACCTGTGATTTGGGCAATTTCACTGGCATACTGTTGCAAAATTGCCGTTTCTGTGCGAGTTAGGTAATACTCTGGCAATTCACAGATTTCTTCAAATAAGTCAGATCCTTGGTCATCATAAAAGTAGTATGGAGGTAAAGATTTAGGGATTTGAGTTAATCCCTTCACTACATCACTCCCAGCAGTTGATGTCACTACTCGTGTGGCTTCTATCAAACGCTGTATTTGCAAACGTTCTTCAATGCTTTTGAGGGAAGTAACTTTGCTGGTGACAGCTTTAGATATTGTCATTTAACCTCCGCAGAGTTCCAGTAGTAGATTATTGGTCAGCACAAACTTTCCTCTAGCCAGTGAAACACACAGCCATAGCTGATGACATCACGCCTGAGCTAGATTACTCAAGGTTTAACACTAAATCTGCGTATTTACCACTAAAAATGCCATAAGTTTTCGTTAATTAAAACTTGTAGCACAGCGAAAACCTGCAAATACTTGACGTACGCATGGATGATACCAATTCCGAAAACTAGAACGTACTACCCAGGGACGAGTTGCCCAACTACCACCTTTTAGCACCCGATGTTGGTTATCAAAATAAACTTGGGAGTAACCCACATAAGGGTAACTTTGGAAACCTTGGTAAGGCGCAAACCAAGAATCTGTCCATTCCCAAACATTGCCGAGAGTATCAAATAAACCGTATGCGCTTTTGCCTGCGGGGTAAGTATCAACTGGGGTTGTCTGAGATATTAGGCGATCGCAATTACAATATTCAGATGTAGGTATTTCTTCACCCCAAGGATAGGTGCGCCGACGTTTAGTTTGCGCGTCCCAACTAGCGGCTTTTTCCCATTCGGCTTCTGTGGGTAAACGCTTGCCAACAAACCGCGAGTATGCTTCAGCTTCGTACCAACTCACACCGCAGACTGGATGATTATCATAACTGCGATCGCTCTGCCAATACAGCGGTTGTGTTACTTGTTCTATTTGTAACCATTGCCACCCAGCTTCTGACCACCAGTCAGGATTTTCATAGCCTCCCGCCGCCATAAATTCCCGATATTGTCCACAAGTCACCGGGTAACGGTCAATCCAGTAAGTATCTAGATATACTTGATGGCAAACAATTTCATTGTCCAACGCATCAAGAGAATTATTTCCCATCTCAAACTCCCCAGCGGGAATCATTACCATCTCAGTGGAAGTGCTGTGTTTTGAGTGCTGAGTACTGAGTTTTGAGTGCTGAGTTTTGAGTGCTATGTTCATTCCTTGCACCCCTACACCCTTTCCTCTTTTCGACAATTCCCACACGTAGCTAAGAATTTCACAGTGTTGACTTTCGTGCTGAATTAAAAACCGCCAGAGACGTTCTTGCGGTTCAATATCAGCGACTTCTAAATATTCCAGCACTTTGTCTCGAACTGTCTGCAAGTAATCACTGATTTCTGCCAAATTTGGCAGTTGGATACGTTCACATTTGGGTAAACCATCGGCTGCAAACAGCTTACGGTATTGCGGAAATAAACACCTTAAACCCGCACTGTGTTCTAGCAACCACAAAGACTCAGTGTAAGCAATATGTCCCAAGTGCCAGCCAACAGGACTAAAGTCAGGATGATATTGATTACGAAATGTCGTATCATCTAGCTCATCCAGCAGCTTTAAAGTTTTCCACCGACATTCATTTAAGGCATAATAAATCGCCTCTTTGGTGCTAGTAGATTTGTTCAATTTGGATATCACAGTCTTCTCCCACACTGATGATGCTATTTTCTGGGCAAGGATTCCAGTTACCAGGAAATAAAGGTTCCGAAGCAATAATTACAGAGTTCGGAAAATTCAGATCATCTCGTATCCAATACAAAGATGGATTTGGTGAACCAATAGAAAAACGGGAAGCTATCAGGCGTTTTCCGTCACTTAAAACTATGTTGGCTAAAACTTTGATTTGATGACGTTTTGCTAACTCAGCAATACCTAACAAAGTAGCGCGTAGTGCATATTCGGGGGGACGATGTTTGTGAATTTGACTCTGGGAAAGTAACAACGCAAATAAATGTTCAGAATCGGTACTTCCATAAATTTTGTCGTAAAAATCGGGTGTTAAAGTGCTACGAATTCTGCGATGTAATGTTTGCCGAAAATTTTCAATGAATCCGTTATGCAAGAATAACCAACTTTCATGATTAAATGGCTGACAATTGGTAAAATCTACGGCTTGTCCTAGTGTAGCGCTGCGGACATAACCCAAGATACACTTTGATTCAACATAACGACTTAGATGCGGTAAGTTGATATCATTCCAAATTGGTAATGTATTTTTATAAATATAGGGAGCAGTATCTTTATGAGTATGATACCAACCCATACCAAAACCATCTGCATTTACTACCCCAGAAGTCATTTCGCGGGGTTGATAACTTTGGACAATCAGAGAATGTTCTGGTTTATACAGAAGATGCTCCAAAGAAACAGGCGAACCAAGATAGGCAAGTAAACGGCACATAATAAAAGTATTTACTCCCAATAGCAGTACAGAATAAGCTTGTTGGCTGAGAATTTCCTGAATTGTAAATGAGTTTGCCCTATACTTGCCGTCTTCACCCTGCCAACCTCCTGATGCATTACAATTTTCTCAAGTTATATTATTCTCTAGTAATTAGTAACCTTGACTACAAAATTATTCACCAAGAATTATGCGTAAACTAAAAGATCCGCGACTTCTTTAATAAGTCGCGGATCTGAGCATCTCGATATTTAGCTATATTTACGAGGGGATGAGAGTGTATGTAGATAAAACCCTTACACCCAGTCTTCACAGACAATCTCTGTGCGTAAGTCCTATTTACGAAACACTAGGCATCAGAGAACGAAGAGTATTAATGAAATTTTGAGCATAATTTTGGGTGGAGAAATCGAGGGCGCGTTGGCGTGCAGCGACGGCGACATTTTGGGCAAAATCTTGTTCATCTAAATAACGGAGAATTGCGATCGCCAATGCTTCAGAATCACCGTAAGGTGTTAATAAGCCATTAATGCCGTCGGTGATAATTTCGGTGGGGCCGCCAGCATCGCCAGCAATTACAGGTTTACCCAGCGCCATTGCTTCAATAATCACAATTCCAAATGGTTCTTTATCAGAAGCATGGACAAAAACATCCATCGCTTGCACCCATTCTGGTATATTGCGCTGGAGTCCGGGCATAATTACTTTTTCTTGCAACCCTAAAGTTGCTATCTCTGATTTGAGAAACTCTTCGTAGTCTGCCTCTAAATCATGCTTACCACCGACGACCACACAGTGAGCATCAGGATATTTCTGCAACACTTTTGGCATTGCTTGAACAAGGACGTGCATTCCTTTCCAGCGTTGGAGTCTGCCCACAATGCCAATGAGTGGCCCCTGTGATGGTAAGCCGAGTTTTTGCCGTGCTGCTTGGGGTGAAGGTAAGGCAGTTGGTTCAAATCTATCTAAAGCGACACCAGGATAAACCAGAGGTGTGGGACGGTGAGGCCAAATCTGGGCTTGGGCTTGCTTGCCATCTTCTGAGAGGGTGATAACAGCACGGGCTGGTAATGCTGTGGCGAGACGGACTAACCAAAACTTGTCATGGGGGACTTCCAGTTGATACCACACAGCAGGTAAACCTAGCAGCATAGCGGCGATACCGCCATAAAAATGGGTAATCCACATCCAATTGACAATTATATCTGCACCTTCAAGGCGAGCGATCGCCGCTATCCGCAACACAGTAATAATTAACTTATGAACTTGCCGCAACCTGCCACTTTCAATAACTCGCGCATCAATGCCCAATTTTCTCACTTGTTCCACCATTGGGCCAGGTTCTAAAAAGATGGCTATCCACTCGACACCAGCATTACGTCCTTGCTGCATCAAGTCCAAAAACATCATTTCACCGCCACCTTTTTGTTCACCAAGGGGCATGACAACTATAGCTTTCATATTTTTTAATAAGTGTATAAGAGTATAGGCATCAGATCCCTCCGCCTGCGGCGACCCTCTTTTTAAGGGGGTAAAAGAGACTCATAAGCCCCCCTTTTTAAGAGGTGTTTGGGGGATATCTAAAAATTCCAACGTTATTGGAAATATGGCATTGAAAGAAGTTAATTCTTTCCCCTACAACCGATTTCCAGTAATTTTTTCATGCTGATAATATTTATGCGCCGACATCGCCATTGCTAAAAATCCCCACAGAATCATGCCGGAGACACTCAACATCCCGCTACCGATGATTAATTGAGCGCACGAGCTAATACCAATGGCACGGGCAGCACTGACGAAACTATCAAACCGTGCTTCGTCGTACTGCATCACACTAAAAAGAATCAGAATTAATCCACCTAAATAAAAGCTGGCTCCAAACCAGCCCAAGGTGAAAAACATATCAAGAATCCCGCTATCAATGACAAATACTTCGATTTGTCCGGTTTTCTCGTTGACTTTCCAAATATTGCCCAAACCATTGCCCAGAACATTAGAAAGTGCTAGACCAAGGTTGCGGTCATAACTTCCCGATCTATCTTTAAAACTAGTATCTTTATCTAGATTGGCAAAACTTTCTAACCGGGCTGATATCACCTCGGAAATTGGTTCGATAGTTGTTAAGGGAATTACACACAGTGCCATAATTACAACGATCGCAATTAAGCGCATTTGAATTTTGGCTTTGACTGAACCCATAATGATAATTACGCCGAGTAACCAGCCGCCCCAGTTAGTCCGGGCTTGGGCGAGTAAAAACGAGACGTAGCCAACGGCGGAGGCTGGGAATATTAATGGCCCGGAAGCTGTAAATAACAGCAGTAACCCAGTCTGCATCACCGCACCAAAAGGGCCGACTGAGTGCAATGTACTCCAGACACGCATCCCAAAGGGTACAGGGTTGCCAGAACTGGTAAATAATTTGGATTGAATGAGCCAATATCTATCCCATTCCGGGGCGACGACAAATTGATAGATGCCGTAAGCGCCTGTTACTAAGACACAAAACAGAAATGTCCGCTGTAAATTCTGGCGATAAGTGGGATAATCTCGCCAGTTCGTGAATAAGTGAAAAGCAAAAATAATCGGACTCAGCCAGTCGAGTAAGCCACGAGCCACCGGAACTGGTGAATTATAAATTAGTCCGACAAGAAAACTATAAAATACGCCAATAAAAGCCAAAATAAATGGTAAACCTCCCTGACGAGAGGCTTGAGGAAAGTGGCGTAAGAATGTGGCGATTGTCACAAATACGACCAAGTAAGGCGAGATTAAAATTTGCCGGGTGGCATCCCAACCAACCTTATAGTCAATTAAACGGGCTACTAAAGGTGTGAGGAACCACATCCACCAAGTAAAACCGATATATAAAATTGGATGACGCAGGTATAAAAATATCGCTACTATTAAAGCTGTCGCGGGATAAATTAGGCGCAACATTCCAGCCGCACCAGCAAAGTAGCAAGTTAAACTCAGCAAGATAAAGCCGAGAATGAAGATCCAACCTTGTAGCGATCGCTGTCGGGGTGAAAATGGAGTTTGTAAAAAGCTATTGAATAGTAAAGATTGAGAAATCACTGTGCATTTCCTGATTTTTTTAAACCTGTAACCTGTCACCTCTAACCTGTAACCTGTCACCTATAGCCTGCCATGTCTGCCATCCTTGCCAACGACCGCGCCAGGAGGCGAATAATTTGCGGGTGGCGAGTCGGCCTTGATTGGGGAAAAATCTTAGCCATTGGATGAGGCCGAAACAGTCTCTGGTGCCGACGAAGATTGCCCACAACAAGAAGATGAGGCGGCGCAAAGGTGATAAGTGTTCTAGTAAAACTAGGGTTTCGTTATGAACTAAGTTAATTTGGGCGATCGCATTAAAATTGTTGCGTTGGTCTTCGTCAAACCGCTGGGCAGGATAATGATCAACTGCAACTTGGGGGTCATAAATCATCTGCCAACCAGCACGTTTTAAGGTGAGGGTGAAGGCCATTTCAAAGTGTACCTGTGCGCCTGTACCTCGCATCCGTTCGTCAAAACGTAACTTGGCGATCGCTTGGGTGCGGAAACTCATGTTCACACCTTTGAGAACATCAACAAAGCGCGGTTGACCAACTCCTAGATGATGGTTGCCAATAATCCGTCCAAACCACTGTAACTGACCAACTACGGCGCGAGAGTCGTCTTCAATTTTGTCACCATGATGTATCCAATCACGTCCACCAACACCGCCAATTTGACTATTTGCCAAAAAATGAGCGTTAATTCGCGCTAACCAATCAGGATGAGGTGCAGCATCATCATCTGTAATTGATAAAACATCTCCTTCAACTGCGGCTAGTCCAGCGTTGAGGGCGGCTACTACTCCGGGGATAGCGACGGTGACGGTTTGTAAAGGCAAGTTATTTAAGGGAAATTCTTGGAGAAATTGCCAAGTTTGGGTATCCGTATCGCGGACAACGACGATGACTTGATCGACTGGTTTAGTTTGCGCTTGCAGTGCCAAAAGGCAACGAGATAGATCTAGAGGACGGCGATAGGTCGGGATGAGAACTGTGTTCTTCATGCTTTTGTAACTCCTCAAATAGATCCATATAAGTTTGAGCCATAGTTGACCAACTGTATTGTTCAGCGACGGCGCGGGCGGCTTCACCCATTTGCTGCATGAGAGGGCGATCGCTTACTAACGATGACAAAGCAGTGGCTAAGGCCTCAACATCATCTGAATCTGGTAAAACAATCCCACATTCCGGCGTAACTAACTCTGCACCCCCAGTAGCTGTGGCAGTAATCACAGGCAATCCAGAGGCGAGAGCTTCTAACAATACCAAGGTACAAGCTTCATAACGGGAGGGGAACACAAACAAATCAACTGACCGCATAATTTCCGGGATATCACGGCGATAGCCGAGAAAATGTACCCGTTCGCTAATTCCTAAATCAGCCGCTAACTGTGGAAAGGGGCTACCATCGGTACTCCCAACCACCGCTAGGTGTAAATTAGGAACTTGCACCAAAGCTTGGAGAACACTATCTAAATTCTTCCGTGGTGTACGGATATCTCCGGCAAATAATCCTAAATTTACATTCTCTGGTAAGTTTAATTTTTGGCGAGAAGGGATACCAGGGTTAAACTCTTGCAAATCTACACCGTTAACAATTACCCGGATGCGATCGCGCGGTACACCAATATTAGTTAACTCTTGGGCAACTTTCTCGGAGACGGCGACAACAACTTTAGCCCGTTGAAAAGCTTGTTTTTCCCAATGGGCATTTAAGGCGGTGTACAACCACTGGTAAAAACCGTAAGCATCGCGGCGAATGCGGGAAATATGTACAGGCGATCGCAACCAAGAACTGTGGACAAAATGTACAGCGTTGACATCGGCCGCAACTTTGGTAATTGCGCCGTTGATTTTTAATAAATCGATTTCAGCGCGATGTTTTTGCAACCAAGCGGCAGTTTTCTGAGCAAAGATAAAATTCCGGATAAACTCACTAGGATAACCATCAATAGCAATAGGAACCCAAGTAACTTTACTATTTTGCTCAATTTCTGGCGCAACTTCGCTGGCTAATAATATTAAGTGATGACCACGACGAATCGCTTCTTGAGCAACTTCATAGTTTACTCTTCCCTGCCCATCACCTTTTTTTATTTTGTGGGTAACAATGCAAAGTTTCATTTATTCTGATACTCCCACCAATTGATTAGCTAATAGTTGCAGAGTAAAACTAAATATCAGCGCCGTTAAAGTTCGTAAATTCAATTTTTGTTGTTTTAGTGCTTGCCATAAATAAGGACGGGCTGCTGTTATTTGCTTATTCCGCAGTAAACCAATCCCTAAAGTTGTATGAGAATCCAACCATTTGCCTTGAAAATGCTTGTGAAATTCTTGTAATCGAAAATCTTCCATCAAGATTTTGTAGCAAAATATTTCACTTTGGGCTTTGCGAATTTTAGCTGTGGCATTTCTACTACCACTAAGCATAGTATCGGTTTGCTCATGGGCGCGATAACGCGTTAATCTTTCGGGATAATAGTAAGCGCTATAACCAGAAATACAGCAGAGGTAAGTTAAATATAAATCCCACATTCCGCCTACTTCTTGAGGAATGCTATCCCAATTAATTACATGATTGCGAATTAAACAAGATGCAGCAGTAGGAATACTTTTATCAATTAACCCAATTTTGGCAAAATCTTGATGAATGCCTGGTGTTAGGACATTCCGCTTAAAACCACGGGTGTTTTCTTCTGTACCCACATAGTTAATGTTGCCATTACCATCGATGATATATTGGTCACAAAAAGCTAAAACCAAATTAGAGTTTGCTTCGAGAATTGGCACAAGTTTAGCTAAAAAATCCTCATTCCACATATCATCATCGTGGAGACTGGCAACATATTTGCCCCGTGCCATTTTAAAAGCATTCATTTGATTAGCTAACATCCCAATATTCTCTGGATGCCGGATAAATCTAATGCGTACATCTTTGAAAGAGTCAATAATTGCTTGGGGATTTTCATCACTACAATTATCAGAAACAATAATTTCAATCTGTTTATAAGTTTGGTTAACCGCACTGGCGATCGCTTGCTTGAGATAATCTGAGCGATTGTAAGTAGGAATAATAACACTAACCAATGGTGCTGCTGATTTGAAATTTATTGACATATATTTATCTTGTTAGTTTTAGTATGTTTTCTGGTAAATAAAGCAACAATTATCAATAGCTAAAAAATCTGACTATAGCAGTCCTATTTGATATATAGCGTTTCCAATTCTGGTGTGGTACAAAATTACCCCTCCCCAACCCTCCCCTTGGCAAGGTGGGGTGTATTTTATCC
>NZ_JADEWI010000097.1 GCF_015207705.1 Nostoc sp. LEGE 06077 | reverse complement strand
TGGGAAAGCTATATACTTAAAGTATTACAAAGTTCCAATTTGATAAAATTACTATAAATATCTTTAGTCACACTAATAGGATATATATGATGCTGAAACGTTTAGCTAATTCTTTTTTAAGAACTTTCTTGCAAAAACAGAAACTAGTTTACTCTGAGATGACAAACCAAGAGTTTGTCGAACTTTGCTATAAAGTAATTCTTGAGCGTTCATCTGATGAAACAGGTAGGTTAAATTACACCAATGCACTTGACTCTGGTTTGTCTACCAGAGAAACTGTACTTATTCAAATTGCTGAATCGCAAGAATATCAAAATAAAAAGTATTCTTTAGCTCAGACTGAACAGGAGCAGAAAAATATTTACAGGAGAACCTCTTTGATGAATAATGAAGAGTTTGTGGAGTTTTGCCATCAAAAAATATTGAGACGTACTGCTGATGAATCAGGTAAATTGAATTATTTACGTCAGCTTGATTCTGGTGAAATAATAAGAGAATCTCTGCTTTTACAACTTGCTGAATCAGAAGAATTTCAATTAGCAGTCGCATCTGATGAATTTGTATACCCTGGACATTTTTTCTCCGCAGTACCATCTCTAGAAGATATAGAAAATTTTGTCAAGTTTGAGGCGGCTAGAGAAACTGATATTTCTACCTCTATACCTGGTGTTGAGTTGAATACTCAAAAGCAGATTGAATTATTGTCTGAATTACAGCGGTATTTTGCCGAATGTCCGTTTCCTGAATGGAAAACAGATGAGTTTCGCTACTATTTTGCTAACCCTGCTTACGGAAATACTGATGGATTAATTCTCTATAGTATGATCTGCCATTTTAAGCCAAGCAAAATTATGGTGGTGGGTTCAGGATTCTCTTCATGTGCCATCTTAGATACTAATCAGCACTTTTTTAATAACAAAATTGAACTGACATTCCTTGAACCTTATCCAGATTTACTTTATTCTCTGATTAGCTATGATGAGCAACAAAGTAATAATATCATTGCCAATAAATTGCAGGATGTTGACCTAAACTTATTTAGAGACCTTGAAGAAAATGATATTTTATTTATTGATTCAACTCATGTATCAAAATTAAACAGTGATGTTAATAGAATTTTTTTTGAAATATTACCTAGGCTCGAAAAAGGTGTAATTATTCATTTTCATGATATTTTTTGGCCTTTTGAATACTGTCAAGAATGGATACGTGAAGGTAGAGCTTGGAATGAAATTTATATGTTGCGAACTTTTTTAGAATTTAATCCTTGCTTTGAAATCATTTTTTTCTTCTCTTATTTAAAAGAAAATCAAGAAAATTTAATTCAACAAACAATTCCGAGACATATTATCCAGAATGGCACTAGTTGTTGGTTAAGAAAAATACTTTAGATTTTAAGATGTAATAAAGCGGATGGACTGGGTAATTCCGATACAAGCGGAATCAAGCCAAAGATTTTCTGAGATTTCTGGAAACTCTTCACCAACTTTTTTGGCAAAATAGTTTCTGACAATTGGGTTAGAAGATAACCGATAGGATAAAGTCATGGTAGTGGAGATAATTGGCACAAGTTGTTTTGCGTAAGCTGATGGCAAATGCTGCTTTTCTAGCAATGCTTTTCCTCTTAAACCCATTTCCGTAAATGCATCGGGATTAGCGTGAAAGTTTTGTAAATAAGTCTGAATATCTTGAACTTCACACTCTAGACGCACTTTAGCGACGGTATCTGATGGCAAATAGTGATACCAACTTATGTCTGTTACTAAGCTAGGCAACGCGTGATACCAAATCCATAGCTGAGATAAGGATGCTTCTCCCATAGATGGATAGCGGAGGTTAATCGCTAAATGAGCTTGGCTTAATGCTTCATGCAAAACATTATTTGGCACAAATCCGTGAACACTAACTTGATTCTGTAAGCCTAGTGTGCAAATTTGTTTTTGTAAATATTTTTTATCCCAAACAGTACCGTAAATATCCCAATGGAAATCTTGGCGTTGCGGTAGAGTTTGCAATGCTTTTAAAACCTGATCTATACGTCTATTTAAACTTAAATGCCCAAAAGTGATTAATTTATATGGAGGTTCAAGAGTTCGAGGGGCAACAGATCCAGGTAAATATGTAAAGTTATAACAAAGTGGCAAATAATGAACAGGTATTTGGGATTTTTGCTGAAGATTATGCTCTACTTCTGGATTATGGACTATGACTCCTAGAGATCCCGCGATCGCTAATTCTGTCAGAGGAAAGTTTTCAGACATCCACTCAGTAGAGATTTGCCCATTCCAAAAGCTCTCAGCTAGTTTTTTCCCTATCTCACCATAGTAATAAGACATTAATTGGATATAAATTTTTGGCTCGTTCCATTTGTCTCTGTATATTGCGCCAAATAAGTGATGGAGTTTGGCATCATGAAGCACTACTAATCCAGGAAATTGCTGACTCACTTGCCAGATATTCGTATGAAAATCTGCATTATTTCCTATGTTGTAAATATTGAGGTCAGCTTCATGTAATTCAGACCAAGGGAAGCAAGAAAAATCATAGGTTCTGACAACCACATAGCGAGTAATCTCTGGTTCGTAAACTTCTTGTTCTGTCCAAATTGTTACTTCTACAAACTCGCTGAGGTCTTTCATCAGTCTGGCTGTGTAATCTGCTATGCCTGTGGGTGCTGGCGGTATAGGAGAAAACCAGTTAATTTTTAAACGGTATGAATCATGTTTTATTGTAGGTAGTTGTGTTGGCATTTTTATTTCAATAGCTTTTCTACAATAGTTGACCAATCAATATTCAAACTTTTATATTTTTCACGAGCCTGCTGACCCATTTGGGCTGCTTGATGAGCATTAGCCCAGAGTTTATCCATTGCATCAGCCAGTGCTTGCGGGGTTGCTTCTACTACCCAACCAGTTTCTCCTGAACACACAAATTCCAAAGGTTCTCCTGAATCGTCACAGGTAATAATCGGTTTTGCAGACAGCATTGCTTCTAGGGTGACATAACCATAATCTTCATCTACTGGAGGATAAACAACCCCTCTACACTGAGCGTAATACTGAATTTTTTCTGACTCACTAATTTTGCCGAGAAATATGGCGCGATCGCTAACTTGCAATTTTTCAGCTAAGATTTCTAAGGTTTTCATATAGTCATCAACATCAGCAGTTCCAGCAAACAGAACCTTGACAGGCTGTTTTGTCCACGACAAGGCCTGAATAATTAGCTCTTGACGCTTAATTGGTGTAATTCTACTGGGGAAAAAAATATAATCTCCAGGAAGATCGCAATAAAACTGATCAGCATTTCGTGGGGGATGATATAAATGTGGACAATCCAAGTGATTAAAAATGCTTAACCTTTGAGAAACTTTCTGAGAAATTGTATAAATTTGTTGGCTTTCTAAGAATGCATTTTGGTCAGCCCGATAAACTGCGGCTCTAATCTGCAAACTGTTAGACGCATACTGCAAATTGCTTAGAGGTGTATCCCACAGATCATAAGCTGCTCGATATTGATGAATTAGCCAAATGACTTTATTTGGATGAGGAATTAAATAAGCAGGAAAATTAAGGGCTATCAAGCGATCGAGGTCTTTTTTTCCCGGACGGATCACTTCTAATAATCGACAAGCCAACATATTGTCTAGAAGCTTCTCCGGTGAATGATCCGTAAATGGAATAGAAATCGTATCGACTAAATGACCAGCAGCTTGAAGGGCATTTACTAATTCTTCCGCAAGGATTTCAGCACCGCCAAAAACAAATGGAGTACACGTTCTAGCGACTACAATTCTCATTAGGCAAAATTATAAATATTTTATTCACTATTGATAAATTTTCTGTTTATTGACTCTTACTTATTTGATAAACTTTAGATGATTTAATATCTATCTAACAAATTTTCGAGAATTTTACTCAGCCTTTGTTGATATTTGCCAAAGCTAAATTCACTAGCTCTAATATATCCTTTCATACTAAGCTCCTGTCGTAGTGGTTGGTTTTTGACTATTTTTAAGATTCCTTGAGCAATACTTAAAGTACTCTGAGGCTCTTCTATATACAATGCAGCATCAGCACAAACTTCTGAAAGTGAACCTGCTTGAGATGTCAAAACAGGACATCCTACTTGCATTGCTTCTAAAGGTGGTAGGCCAAAACCTTCATAAAGTGAGGGAAAAATAAAAGCCAGAGCATTTTTTAATAAGATAAACTTTTCTACATGAGAAATATAGCCTAAATACCTAATTTTATTTTCACTGTTTAGTGAATTTAGTAATGGGAGGATTTCGGGATTACCTACATCTTTTTCTCCAATAATTATCAAAGGTAAACCGACTTGTTCTTGTATTGTTAAATAAGCTTCAATTAGCCGAAAAACATTTTTGCGTTTTTCCAAAGAACTGACAAATAATAAGTATTTTTGCCGTTGGATATGATATTTTTTCAAAACCAGAGATTCATCAATTTGTTTAAGAGCTAACAAAGGCAGATCAGTTAGTGGTTCATAAACTGTTATTATCTTTTGTTCATATTCGGGAAAAAGCGATAATATATCTCGACGTGAGGTTTCAGAAACGCTAAGAATCAGATCTGAGTGACGCAACATATTCTGAACTCGACGATAAAAAATAAATGTATTATCAGGGTGATCATTTCGCGTAATAGGAATAATATCATGAAGAGTTTGGACAAGTTTAATTGGGTGTGGAACGCGGATATTAGAAGGAGAGGTACAAAATATTAGATTAAATTTGTGATTAATATTGAGTTTATAAGGGTTTTCCAGAAGTCTTGGTTGAACATTTTGTGCTAACTGGTAAATTAATTTTTGATTTAAAAATCCCTTCAGATTATACAAGAATTTCAGGCGATCGCTAGTTTCTGTAGTTCGCTCACGCTCTATTTTTACTAAAGGCGAAAGACTAAGTTGATTTTTAAGCCAATAAGCCATTAAATTAGATGTAGAATGATAGCTAGATGGATTTTCTAAATGCTTCTCAATAATAATTTGTTGCGCTAAAGGATAATCTTTTGTACATTTTGCTCCTGTAATTAAGTAGTTTTTATATCCAATATTGTTAGTGCATTTCAAAAGCATTTTTGTATAAATTGCAATGCCTCGATGTACTACCTGTTCTAAGTCTGGAGAAAAAAAAGCAACTTTATACGGATATTTACTCATAAATTTGGTTGATATATAGGAATCATATTTGATTTGGAGAAAAAACTAAGTATACCTCTGTTATTTCTTGTTCTATTCCCTGTTCCCTGTTCCCTATCTACACAAGTAATTTCAATAATCAAGTTGGATTCCTATATATAAGCTATTTATTAAAATTTATCTTTTCTCTGTTTGAGAAATGCTCAATTTGAGAGAGCGAGGTTGATAGTTCAGGAATTATTTGTAGTTGTGAGGTATGCTTCAACGACTTGGTTAGCATCTCCTATTAGTTTCACTTTTCCCTTATCCAACCAAATTACCCATTCACACGACTGTCTGATAAAACCCAAATCATGAGAAACTAGCAAAACAGTGGTATCCGCAGACCAAAACTTTTCAATTCGTTGCTTGCACTTATTTTTAAAACTCTCATCCCCGACAGATAGCACTTCATCAAGAATCAAAATATCTGGTTGCACCTCGGTGGCGATCGCAAAACCTAATCGTGCTACCATACCTGATGACAATACTTTGACTGGTACTAAGGTATACTCTTGTAATTCTGCAAAATCTAAGATTGCTGCTGCTCTCTTCATCATTTCTTGTCGGGAAAATCCCAACATTACTCCATAAAAGATAATGTTAGCCATCACAGAAATTTCTGGATCAAACCCTGCACCCAACTCAATTAATGGTGCTATTCTCCCTCTGACTCGTACAACTCCCTGCTTGGGCTGCAAAATTCCACAAATTACCTTCAAAAGAGTAGATTTACCTGCACCATTTGCCCCAACAATTCCTATTTTCTCACCCGATTTAACCACTAAATCAATTTGATCTAGCACCAACTTCTTAGCAGGGTGACGATATTTTCTTTCTAAAAAAGACAAGATGGTTTTCTTCAAGTCATAAGAAAACTCTTCTTGCGTCCGTCGCCACAGAGAAACTTGATTCAGACGAATGACTTCCATCTATAGCAAATCCATGAATGAAGTTTGTAACCAGCGAAAGCAAGTTATTCCCAGAGCCAGAAAAATAATCCCACTCAAAAGAGATTGTACAATCAGTTGAACTTCTGGTAATGCTCCTGATAAAGAAATTTGACGAATACTTTCAATCACTGGGAACAAAGGATTTAGTACCAAAAATGTTTTTACTGTCGCTGGCACAATTTCTACTGGATAGAATATGGGGCTACTCAACCAAAGTAGAAAAACAACTAATTCATAGAAGTAAGGTAAATCTCTAAAAAATACAAATAAAGCACTCACTAGTAGGCTAATTCCAATACATACAAGAATCATCGCTAGTATGGGTAACAGCAACGCTATTACATTGACTAAACTTCTAGAATTAATTAATGTCATTAATGCTAGTAATGGGAATACTCCGACTGCAAATTGAAAGACATTAGCTACAACCATTGATACAGGAAAAACACTCATTGGTAAACTAATTTTGTTCAACAACATTCCATTGTTTACCACACTCAATAAGGCTTGTCCTGTAGATGCTGAAAAGAAGTTAATTACTACTAATCCTGTGAATACTGCCAGTATATAGTTGAAAATAGAATTGCCATAATAAGAAGCGAAGGCAGTGCCAAAAATTGCGGTATATGCTCCTGTCATCATTAGTGGATTGAGCAGTGACCAATACACTCCTAAAAACGAGCCTCGGTAACGGACATTTAAATTCCTTGCTACCAATACTTGTAGCAATTCCCAGTAATGCTGCACTTGTAATCGCTGGGAATTCGCTTTTAATTTCAATAACATATTGAAGCACCCACACCAAAAATAAAAACGAGAACTAATAATAGGAAAAATTTCCCCGATTTAATATGTTTTTACACAAAATAAGTCTGTTATTCAATTTTTTCTAAACACTTTGTTTGGGGTATTTTTAGCAGTCACTGTAAACTTTTGAGCTTGACGCATATTTGATAATCAGCCTCAAATTTTGCAAGAGTAAGGAGCGCATAGTCAAAAATTATGTCTGAAAACTGCCTGTAAATCAATCCATTTAACTATTTAGACATATTTCTCAGTATAGTTCTCAAAAATAAAAGCGATCGCACCACCAACACAAATGCGATCGCCTTTGACAATTCATCTATGAATTGCTAATTTTTATCATTTGGTCGTTGAATAATTGTTTCGACAACTCTTCGTTTAGCCTTCGGATCAATTCCTACTAAACGCACATACTCACCACTATATTCCGCAAGATGTGATTCTAACGTTGAGATAGCATCAGACTCAGCATCAATGTGAATGGTACCGCAACTCTGCCAAGCACCTGTGCGGAAACGACGTTCATCGACGTGTTCAAAAGTAACTTTGTGGCCTTGAGACAAGATTTGCCGAATTTGTTCTTGTGTCTCTAGAGATACATGAGTGTTTGATGGTTCCTGTTGACGATATCCATTAGTTGATGGCTTACCAATTGGTGTTTCTACCTTTGATGGTGCTACTTGATAACCTCTACCTCGATTTAAGCGATTATATTCATCCACCAACTGAGAATTTTCCACCCGTTTTTGTTCACCCACCATAAAGTGACCAGATTCAATTAAATGAGACAAATTGAAATTTGGCTTTTTAAATTCTGGTGGCCCTTCCACACTATTTACCACACGCAAGGATATGTGTTCAAAACCTATTTCATGGATAAATTTGCGGATTTGTTCGTCATAAATTCGGGAACGTATAGCACTAAAAAAGTCTATTGATTGATTGGGGAATGTATCAACAAACTGTTCAACTTCCCGTTGTGCAAGTCCATCTTCGGCAAAAATCCCGCCGACAATTCCTACTTTTTCATCACGGTTAGGTTCCCAATAAAATTTTTCCATCCGTCCGTCTCGAATTAACGGTGCATATAAAGTAGAAAAATCATTACCAGTTACGATAATTGGGACGCGTCGTATCGGATTTGAGTCATAACTTCCCGGTAATTGCACATCTGTGGGATTATCGGCAATATTCATCAGTGTGGCATTGACCAACTGTGTGTTTACAGTATATTGAGTGCCTTCATCAAAGCGTCCTGCACCTGCATCTAAATCGTTAATCATCAGCACGCACATTCTACCGCGTACTTTGACTTGTTCTGCTGTTTCCCGATAGCGTAGCCGAATCAACCGTGCGGGATCTCCCGCATCTGGACTTTCTAATTCACCACCAGAAATGAGTGTGACTTCCACACCCATTTTTTCAAAAGCTAACTCACATTGAAAGGTTTTTCCTTCACCTTTGCGTCCATGAATCCCTAAAATCAACGGTACTCTGATACCAGGAAGATTTAAGAAGTTTTTGGTGATGTGGACAGCAATTTTATCTAAAAATCGAGGTGCAATATAATAACTCATAATGATCGCTGGTGAGGACTGACTTAAATAATGCTAAGTTTTTTTGGGGACTAATGTTTACTCATTTTTTGGTAGAAATTAACAGTTTTCTTTATGAGTATTCACACAAATTATACCTGTTCATGTAAGACATTCTGGGTCGCCTGTCTCATTAAAAAATTATTCACTTAAAAAGCAAATTCTTACTTCTGATAGAGGTTTTCTATTCAGAAATATAGCTGTAATTTATTGTGTCATATATTGACTGATAATTTTGAGCGATCGCATCTAAATATTCAAGCTTAATTACACACTATAAATAATTAAAAAATTCTTCGGGGACTAACTTTAGTTCGCCAGATTTAAAGCGGGCAATATCTATCCACAATGCCCGATGATGATGGGTTCCTGATTCAGAGAACATTAAACTGTCTATTTGATAAAACTTGGAATCAGCAAAATCGCATTGATAAAGTTGAATTATTTCATGCCCTTGCCGATTGTTATATATAAATAAATTTTCAATACAACCCAAATAGCAAATATTAGTTAACTCCGCTTGAATTTCTTCTTGAAATTCTCGCTGTAAAGCTGCGTGACTGGTTTCACCAAAGTCAACACCACCACCCAAGGCGCGATAAAAATGAGCCTGCTTTGCTGGGTCATAGCCTTCAGAAACAAAAATTCGTTCACCACCCCGAATTAATCCTAAAACTATAACCCGAATTTCCCCTGATTTACTCATTCTTGTTACTAATTATCGTATGTGGAGTAAGAACGGCTTTCGCTATCCTCGACAGGCCAATCCTCATTTTCACCGCCAATATACAATTGTTCAATAGTGACATATTCCTCACTTAGCTGGGTGAGGGCGTTGATTAAAATATCTAAA
The DNA here is from genome assembly GCF_015207705.1 of Nostoc sp. LEGE 06077. GTDB lineage: Bacteria > Cyanobacteriota > Cyanobacteriia > Cyanobacteriales > Nostocaceae > Nostoc_B. The sequence continues at coordinate 3,651 of NZ_JADEWI010000097.1, read as the reverse complement.
GCGATCGCATCACTAGTTCCCAAGTCAAACCAACAACGCGCCCATTGTCCTTCATATTCAATCTCACCCATGTTGTGCATCAGCGCTAACAAACTTTTGTCATAACCTTGTGAGTCATAATCCAGATAGCTGATTTCCAGTCCTGTGTCCTGGACTTGCAAATTTTCAGCATTAAACGCACCTAATTTACCCAAGTAAAACCAGGAATTAAAAACTTCTTCTATATACTCTTTTTCTCTTTGCGAAGGTATGGTACTAAAACCCAACCAAATCCAGACATCAAACGGATTAATTTCTCGAAAATGAATGTGCATTCAAATAACTCAATTACTTTTACTCAAAATAAGCATATCAAAGAGGGGGCTAGAGACTAGAGGTTATAGGGAAAGGATTGGATACTGTAATTTTTTAATACCTAATCCCTAACTCATAGCCCCTAAATTAACCACCCAAATTATTTAGCTGGTTAACAGCACTCTTGCGTTCTCGCTCAATTTGTTTAACTAAACTAGCGGGTAGTTGCGATTTTTTGGTTAAGGCTTTGTCAAAATTAGCGATCGCTTCTCTCAGCAACGGCTGACTTTTTTCTCTTCTACCTTGTTCTTTGAGAACTTGGGCTTTGAGATAATACAACTCTGGGTTTTCTGGTGCGCCTTTAATCGCTTGATTAGCATAATCTAAAGCTTGAGTATATTGTTTCAAATCTCGGTAGCCAATTGCAATGCCTCGATCTGCCAAATATCTAGGTGCAGCACTTGTCTCTAACCGCCCAATCGCTTCATCAGGATTGGCAAAAGGCAGGTTCACAGATAGCATCAAATCCATGTAGCCTTTGAGTAAATTCAGTTCTGGATCTTTAGGAGAAATCGCTTCTGCTTTATCTAAATACTCGTAAACTTGCCGTAATCGACCTAAAGCTTGAGTCGCACCTTTAGCCGCACCTTCACGCGTCACAACTATAGCCCCTTCAAAAAAATGCCCAACAGCAGTGTATAAATAACCACGCAATGGGTCATTAGCAATTAATTTTTGTCCAGCAGCTAAAGTTTGCTGGCTGTATTTATTTAAATTGGTTAAATCTCCATTTATATATGCCAAAGATGCTTGCATTGCATAAGCTAGTGGTTCATTTGGCTCTTTTTCTAATGCTTCTTTGAGATGACGTTCGGCCTGGGGATAATTACCTTGTTGGAAAATAGCTTTAAAAGCTGCCTCTGTATGATCGCCAATTTGATGTGGTTCGTTGCGGCCAAAGGGGTCACCAGCTAAGGAGGGAGTCACCCAGAGATTCAGGGCGATCGCTGCTGTAAAACTTACCTGAGCAAACTTAGTTAATTTAGTCACTACTATTTGTGAAGCGGGAAATAATTTATTCATTAGCACCCTCAGAATAATTGCGGTTGAAATAGCTTTATATGTTATCTAGAATGCCAAAAATTTTTCATCTCAATTGAGTTCTATTTCAGTCAATACATTCTCTACAGGTTGACTTGGCTGATTTTTGCAAGTTCCCATGATTGTTCTAGTACAACAAGGCAAAAGTAAAAAGTGAGGCAGTGCGGTGGACGGGTTTCCCGGCATAAAGCAACTGGCGAACTCGCAAGAGTCAAAAGTAAAAAGAAAGAATAGTGATACCACAAGCTTTTTAGCCATTTCAGATAGTCTGTTTATTTCCGCCGACCTGTACTAGTTCTGAATCCAGGGTTCTTCTGCCAAAATGGAGAGATAGTCTGGCTGTGAGATTATGCTTAAAGCAAGTAACATGGCATAAATCGGTTCCGAATTCTCCGGTTGTACTTGGTGTAGTTAACCTTAGTTAGTGAGTCATTCGCCAATTTTTGGTAATTTTAACAAATGCTCTATCTCAGAAATTTGATTTATCATCCCACAGCTTGCCCAACCGCAATACTCAAGTCAATTAACCTAGAATTACCACCTCAGCAGTTAGGTTTAATTATCGGCCCTAGTGGTTCTGGAAAAAGCACCTTACTCGAAATTTTGTCTGGATTAGCTGAACCAACTTCCGGCGGAGTGTTTTGGCGAGAACAAGAACTCATCGCCGAACAGCTACAACAATTGGCTGGGATAGTGTTTCAGTTTCCCGAACGGCACTTTTGCGGCGGGACAATTTTAGAAGAATTGCGCTTAGGACACCCAGAGTTAGGATCAGAACGAGTTAAGCAAGCACTTACTGAAGTGGGATTAGAGCATTTATCGCTGTCTGCTGCGCCTTATGCTTTAAGTGGCGGACAGCAACGACGTTTAGCTTTAGCAGTGCAATTGATTCGTCAACCCAATGTATTGTTATTAGACGAACCTACAGCCGGTTTAGATTGGTCAATGCGCCAGCAACTAGTCAATTTATTGGCGAAACTCAAACAAGACTGGACATTGTTAGTAGTCACACATGATGCTGGCGATATGTTAGCGATCGCCGACCGTTGTTGGACACTCAATCATGGTGAACTGCAATCAGTTGATCCAGCAACACTTAGTAGTAAAGTGAAAGAACCCCTACCAGCAGTGTGACTTCAGAAGTGTGAAGTATGAAGTATGAAGTATGAAATTTCATTTTTGAGTCTTCTGGCTTTTGACAATTGACCAATACTTCAGCGTCTCCTGTCGGAGACGCTGCGCGAACGCTCAGTACAAGTGACTAATGACTAATTCCACAACTCCCTTGCTGCCAGAAATGGCAGAAATTTGGCAGCAAACCCTCAATTGGCAACCAACTACACAGCAACAGGCACAATTCCAGCAACTTTATGAATTGATTCTGGAAGGGAACAGCCAATTAAACTTAACTCGGATCACCGCACCCCACGAATTTTGGGAAAAGCATCTCTGGGATTCCTTGCGGGGAATTGTGCTAAATAACCAATTCATTGCATCTCTCCAAACAGGTGCATCAGTCATTGATATTGGTACAGGTGCAGGTTTTCCCGGCGTTCCCGTAGGAATGATTGCACCCAACAGCACAGTTACTCTGCTAGATTCCACCCGCAAAAAAATTGCTTTTATCGATAAAGTATTAACTACACTAGAACTCAGTAATTGCAAAACTCTCGTTGGCAGAGTTGAAGAAATCGGTCAACAAACCCAGCACCGCCAAACCTATGATCTTGCCCTTATCCGTGCCGTCGGTACAGCTTCCGAATGTGCAGAGTACAGCCTACCATTAATTAAAAAAGGTGGTTTAGCCGTAATTTACCGAGGTACTTGGACAGAAGAAGAAACCACAGCTTTGCAAAATGCTGTGAAACAGTTAGGTGGCGAAATTGCAGCAATAGAACAATTCACGACTCCCCTAACTAATAGCATTCGTCACTGTTTATATTTGCGAAAGATAGCCACCACACCGCCTCAATTTCCCCGTGCAGTTGGTATACCTCATCAAAAGCCATTGTGACCTTGATTTGAATGGTTATATAAACTAAAGATTCAATAATCAAAAAGTAAGAATCAGATTTTCTGATTTACCGAAAACTCAGATAAATGGCGCTTCTTACTACCTATTGATGCGAAACTTCCTTGCTCGGTCGCATCTCTTAAACATTCTGAGAAGACAGCTTCAACTTAAACACAAACTATGCTAATATCGCCAGAACTTGCTGCATCTTATTTAAGAGAGTTGTTTTATATCATATATCT
>NZ_JADEWI010000002.1 GCF_015207705.1 Nostoc sp. LEGE 06077 | reverse complement strand
CCTCACCACCACCCTAGACTGGATAAAAGTAAAACTCCTCCCCGCCCTCCAACAAACCCCCGCAGAAATCACCAATTTACTGCACGGACTTGATGGCGGATACGTCCCTAGTGGTGCTTCTGGCGCACCCACACGCGGCAGGCCAGAAGTTCTCCCTACAGGCAAAAACTTTTACTCAGTAGATATTCGTGCCTTACCCACAGAAACAGCTTGGGATGTTGGTAGAAAAGCAGCCGAGAATTTAATTGAATCCTATACCCAAGAGCATGGTGAGTATCCCAAAACACTTGGATTATCTTTGTGGGGTACAGCTACGATGCGGACTGGTGGTGATGACATTGCCGAAGCTTTAGCATTGTTGGGTGTACGTCCGGTGTGGGATGGTGCAGCGCGACGAGTCGTCGATTTTGAAATTTTACCGTTATCGATTTTGGGTCGTCCCCGTGTGGATGTCACCTTAAGAATTTCTGGATTTTTCCGCGATGCTTTCCCCAACTTAATTGATTTATTTGAACAAGCAGTCATAGCAGTCGCCGCCTTAGATGAATCTCCAGCAGAAAACCCCTTGGCGGTGCAAGTTCAGCAAGATACAGAATATTGGGTAACACAAGGTTTAACAGAACAAGAAGCAACAGTGCGATCGCGTTATCGCATTTTTGGCTCCCAACCAGGGGCTTATGGTGCAGGACTCCAAGGTTTAATTGAATCGCAAAATTGGACTGATGACCAAGATTTAGCCCGCGCCTATATCAACTGGAGTTGTTACGCCTACACTAGCGCCCTTTCTACCCAAGAAAAGGGAGGACTCACAGGAATTGCTGCACCAGAAGCATTTCAGCAGCGTTTACAGCAAATGCAAATTGTCTTGCACAACCAAGACAACCGCGAACATGATTTGCTTGATTCTGATGATTATTACCAATTTCAAGGTGGTTTAACAGTTGCCGCCCGTTCTCTCCAAGGTAAAAATCCGCAAATTTACTTCGGTGATAATTCTATTCCGGCTAATCCCCGCATTCGCCAACTCAAAGAAGAAATTGCGCGGGTGTATCGTTCTCGTGTGGTTAATCCTAAGTGGATTGCCGGAGTTATGCGCCACGGTTATAAAGGTGCATTTGAAATGTCAGCAACCGTTGATTTTCTCTTCGCCTACGATGCCACAACTAAATGCGTAGAAGACCATATGTATCAAGGGATAGCAGAGTCTTATTTATTTGATACAACCATTTCAGAATTTATTCAATACAATAATCCTCATGCGTTGCGTGATATTGCTGAACGATTACTTGAAGCACACAAGCGCGGTTTATGGGAGGATGTAGATATACTGACATTAGAAAATTTAAGAAATTTAGTACATCAAGCCGAAGCAGCCATCGAAGAAAAATACATCCCAGATAAATATTAATGGTGTAGGAATGAACTATGGACAACCTTGCATATTTGCACCTAGCATTTGCCTATGAAGACTGTGAATCCAGTGACTTGGTGTTGCTGAGTGATTTGTTAGACAAAGCCTCAGCACCAGACTGGAGGAAGCTATCTGGTAAGGCTTGGAAGTATATGTTACCTCTGGCGCTTACCTTGTCTATTCTCAGTAGTGTTAATAGTGTCTTGGCTCTAGAACGAGGAGATCAAGGCCCTTCTGTGAGAAATCTGCAACAAAAGTTGCAACAAGCAGGCTTTTATCAAGCACAAATCACCCAAGTTTATGATTTTCCCACAGAAGAAGCGGTCAGACGCTTCCAAAAAGCTGCGGGTTTACCAATTGATGGTGTGATGGGAGCCACCACACTGCAAAAATTAGATAACTGGCGTAAATCATCTGCAACTAACCAAGCGAAAAAACCAACAGTTGTGCGGACAACTCAAACCACTAGAGTTGCAGCGGCTAGTACACCCGCCAAAACAACTAGAGTTGTGGCTACTAATACATCAACCAAAAAAACTACAACCCAAGCTACCAAACGCATCAATTCTCAATACCTCATGAAAGGTGATGAAGGGGAAGATGTGAGAGTTCTTCAAGAACAGTTACGGGTAGCAGGTTATTACTATGGTAATGCCACAGGTATATTTGGCCCAATTACCGAAGAATCTGTCAAACGCTTTCAAGACGCTTATAAATTAAACGTTGATGGGATTGTTGGCCCTGCAACTCTTAGCAAACTACCGGGAAGAGGTGTAGGTTTTGGTGAAGATGCCGCACCAAAACGAGCAGCTGATCGAGATAATCTTCGCATGGGCGATCGCGGTGAATCTGTCAGAGTTTTGCAAGAGCAATTAATTAAAGCCGGTTATTTACAGGGAGAACCAAATGGATACTTTGGTTCTTACACCTCAGATGCGGTACGTCGCTTTCAAACAGACAATTACTTAGCCGTCAGTGGAATTGCTGGCCCCACTACCAGAGCTAGGTTATATAGCAAGGTGAACAATGCACCAAAAAGTGACTTTAGTGTTTTAGAAATTCAACGACGGCTGCGGGATAAGGGCTTTTACAAAGGGAAACTCAACGGTGTGATGGCCGATGATACAAAAAAAGCTATTAAGCAAGCCCAAGAATTTTACGGTGTCAGTCTCAGTGATATTAGAAGCGGACGCTTTTAACATCCGCTTATATTTATCAATGTGAATCCCCAAGCCGTTACTTCCCTCCGATAACTCTGCCAATTTTAGATTTGCGATCGCGTCAGCTTGAGCGACGAAATCCAAAATATAAAATCCAAAATTGATGTGAGTACATTCCTTTAGTTATCCTGCCCCAGTGCTACAGTGGCATTAGCGCCCGTTGGCACTTGGGGCATACTGCATGAATTGTCATTTGACAGTCGAGCAGATGAAATCCTTCTTTTTGAGCAGTTTTTGCACCAATTTTTAAAATCGAATCGTTTTTAAACTCAATGGTGCTGTTGCACCGCACACAAATTAAATGATGGTGATGGTGAGGGTAAGGCTGGTTAATTTCATAATGTTTATGGCCTTCTCCCAGTTCTAATTCCCGCAAAATTCCCATCCGCGCCATCAGCTTCAATGTCCGATAGATGGTTGAGAGACTAATACCTTCACCATCGGTTTCCAAGCGATGATAAAGATCCTCTGCACTGAGGTGTTCACCTTGCGGAAGTTCTTGAAAAATGTGTAAAATTACTTCGCGCTGGGGAGTTAAACGCCAGCCTCTTTCATTTAATTCTGCTTTGAGTGAAGTAGTTGTGTAGACAGTCATACTAATTTTTCTCAACAAAGCCTATTAGTTGAGAATATAACAAATGTTGTGAGCAATTTGCAACAACTGAAGCTTATTGAGAATATTTATTAAATGCTCAAACAATGTTAATGAAACTCATAAGGCAATGTTAGGATAGCGATCGCCATCTTCAAACTATCTTGAGAAGTAGGGAAGCAGAGAGTTACTTTCCCTAGCTGCAAAAGATTACTTATAAGCTGGAGAAAGATTCTAGCCGAAGTGATCAAAGCAATTTTCCACCGAATAATAAGTCCAAAGTCAACAATCTATAGTGAGAATTTTGTTTGCTATTGACCATTGACCATTGACTTTTAACTTATTAATTAAGTCAGTGACTCTAAATAGTCACGGATGAGGTTGCGGCGCTTGGGTTGACGGAGCTTTTGCAAAGCTTTAGATTCAATTTGGCGTACTCGTTCCCGTGATAAATCAAGGGCGCGGCCGATTTCGGCCAAAGAGTAAGGATGACCATCAGCTAAACCAAACCGCATCAGAATTACATCTCGTTCGCGGCTAGTTAAATCAGCTAACAGATTTTGCAAGTCTCTTTGTAAAGATTCTCGCATTAACATTTCTTCTGGAGTCACACTATCGGTTTCCAGCAATTCGCCTAACTCTGTATCTTTGTCTTTACCAACTTTGGTTTCTAAAGAAACAGAACGAGGAACTCTCAACAACACTTCTCTGACTTGAGATGGTGTCATTTCTAATTCAATTGCCAAATCTTCTAAGGTAGGAGTCCGACCTTTTTCTTGAGCAATTTTGCGTTGCGCTTTTTTAATTTTGTTTAATTTTTCTGTAATATGAACCGGCAGGCGAATGGTGCGACTAGAAGTAGCGATCGCTCTTGTAATCCCTTGGCGAATCCACCAGTAAGCATATGTACTAAAGCGATAGCCCTTAGTTGGATCAAATTTTTCTACGGCTCTTTCTAAACCCAGAGTTCCTTCTTGGACTAAATCCAATAATTCCAAACCACGATTTTGGTATTTCTTAGCGACAGAAACCACAAGACGCAGGTTCGCCTTGATCATGTGTTCTTTGGATTGCAGTCCTTGAGATTGAATTTGCTCCAGTTCTTCTACTGTAATTTTGGCAATTTCCGCCCAACGACGTTTACCTTCTGACAAAGTTGGTTTGAGATCCGACACCTGCACACCAGCGGTAGAAGCCCATCTTTCTAAAGAAGGACGGTGGCCGAGTTCAGATGCTAAACGTTCTTGAACTTCAATCAATCGCAGATAGGGCGAAACTACAGCATCTCCTTGCTTGGCAGCATTAGCAAGTACTGTCCGCATCCGTAGGTAACGCTGAACTTTTTGAGCTTCTGAAACTTCTTCATCACGCCCCAACAACCGGACTCGGCCAATTTCCTGGAGGTATAGACGTACCAGGTCTGTGCTGCGGCGGTTATTATTTGCGCCAAAACTAGCAGGGTCAACAGAAACTATCTCCAGATCCTGGAGATCTTCGACCGACAAATCATCGTCAACCGTGAGATCTGGGTCTAAAACCTGGCGGGACTTTTGGGAATTGTAGGCGGCATCCGGGTAAAAAGATGTTGCTGGCATATCGTCTCAATGGCTCCAGGTAACAATAGATTACGGTGAGTCAGCGCTGTAGAAGGGTTTCCCCGATCTAGGCGACTGCGTTCCCCGAAGGGGTTCTGGAAATAGAACCCGAAGGGTCAGCTAATCAAAATCAACTGTTGCTATTGTTCCCGTGATTCAAGATGAAATAACACGGTAGAGGATTCCAATACAATTTTTTTTCAAAAACTGCACTAGTGTTTCCAACATTAAATGCCGAAATCCTTCGGCAGGTGAACATTTGATTGAACCAATAGCTATTCAAATCTACAGATAGGCTTTAAATTCTGAGCTACCTAGTCAGTATTTCAACTTAATAAGTGATAAATGTTACTCTGTTGAATGGGATAAACATCTTTCAGTAAAGTTATGTTTAACATCTGGTTAGTCATATCTACATGGCTTTAAAAGTAATTTCCTGACGATTTACTATTTTCTGTCTCAGGATTTTTTGGGAAATTGTGAAGTAAAACAAAGGCAGAGTTTAGACAGGCAAAGTAGGCAACCGAGGAAAAACCAATGATGAATGACCTTTAATACCAGTCAGGTTGCGACACCAATTTTGCGCGATCGCACCCTGGACATTATTCTTGTATTTTTTTGACTACAAACAAATGCAGCAGCCTCAACTCGTTACCCACTTCGGTTGAGTTTCCTATGATTTGTGATTTATAGCTGAAACCATTGTCTAATTCAGCAGAGCTTCATACTCGTCATGATTACCAATCCAGAACCAATAATAATCGTCACCCTTCTTCAAAGCTAATGCGCGATAACCACCACTAACACGCGCAGACCAAAGATTCTTGTCTACTTTTTTGAAGTGCAAAGAAGGATGCACCGGATTTTCTTGCCAAAGTTGATATGCTTTTTTTGCTTGTTCCTTCACTTCTGGAGCTAATTTTGCATACGCTTGCCAAAAGTCAGGAGTTGTGAAGGACTTCATCAAGATCCCTCACTCTGTTAGCTAGAATATCTACCTCTGCTTTAGCAATCAGCTTGTCCAACTTTCCTGACACTACATCTGTTTCAATTTGCTGATCCCACATATCATCCAAATACTCTTGTAGCCAAACAGAGAGTTGGCGAACATCACTTTCAGGTAATTGTTTGATGGCTGCTTCAAGTTCTCGCAAGGTAGCCATAATAAAAACTCATGTTTCGGGTTGAATTTATGGTATCACAATCAATTTTGTGAATAATCTCTAAATGAAAGTGTTTTAAATTACATTTCAATGTACCGCCTCAACAGGATGACTCAGCCAGCTAACTCATATTATGCTCAGGGTTATAGGTAGAGAAAGCCTAATAGAAAGTTAAATATAATCACCTTGACTCCTAACTTTTAACTTACTCAGTTATACTCTGGCTTGATGTCGCGTAACATCAGTTCATCAAGTGCTTGTTGTGGCGTAACTTCACCCTGAAGTAGCCGATAAACTTGCTCAGTAATTGGCATATAAATATTTTGCTGCTTGGCTAATTGCATCAGAACTTGGCAAGTGTTAACCCCCTCGGCGGTTCCTAGCAAATTAGCCAGAATATTTGTCAGGGTTTGACCACCAGCCATTTGATAGCCGACTTGGTAGTTACGACTTAAAGGACTATTGCAAGTGGCTAACAAATCTCCCAGACCTGACAAACCATAAAAAGTTTCCGTCTTCGCACCTAAACAATTACCGATGCGAACCATCTCTGTAAGTCCACGGGTAACTAAGGCAGCTTTGGCATTGGTTCCCAATTGTAAGCCATCACATACACCAGCGGCGATCGCCATCACATTCTTGAGCGTTCCTCCTAATTCCACACCTAGAGGATCGGAATTGGTATAAACGCGGAAACGAGGTGAAGAAAATACCAACTGCACTTTTTCTGCTGCTGTGGAGATGTTACTAGCGACTACGGTTGCAGCTGGTAATGATTGTTCAATTTCTGCTGATAAATTTGGGCCAGATAAAACCACCACTGGATGATCAGGAAATGCAGCTTGCCAAATTTGCGATGGCGTAGCGCAGGTTTGTGGATCTAACCCTTTGGTGGCTGTGACAAAAATTGTCTCTGATGAAAGGGGGTAAGATTGTACTTGCAAAGCAACAGTTCTTACCCCTTTCATAGAAATAGCTGATAGCACTATTTGAGCATCTTCGAGAACAGCTTCTAGCTTTGCTGTGCCATGACGCGACCATAGTTGTACCCTGTGACCATTAGCCTCTGCTAGATTTGCTAAAGCTGTACCCCAAGCGCCTGCACCCAAAATTGCAATGGTAGTTTCTTGCACCACTTTCAACAGTTATCAGTTAACAGTTATCAGTTATCAAGTCTACTCCCTGTTCACTGGTTACTGATAACTGATTTATCAGCACTCAGCACTTGACTGACGTGGATAACGTTTCATTAATTCCCGGACTTGTTCTGCATGATATGAGCTTCTGGTTAATGGAGAAGAAACAACTTGTAAAAATCCGATTTCTTCACCAAATGCTTGCCAAGCAGCGAATTGTTCTGGGGTAATAAATGTATCGACTTGCAAATGTTTTTGGCTGGGCTGGAGATATTGCCCAATTGTCAAAATGTCACAATCGACGGTGCGTAAGTCTTGCATGACTTGGCGGATTTCGCTATCCGTTTCGCCCAAGCCCACCATAATGCCAGATTTAGTGTATACCCAAGGTGCTATTTGCCGAGAACGCTGCAATAATTCAAGAGTGCGATCGTAGTTTCCTTGAGGACGCACCCGACGATAAAGGCGAGGAACTGTTTCTGTATTATGGTTGAGTACCTCTGGACTAGCTTGCAGAATTATCTCCAAAGCATTCCAATTGCCACACAAATCAGGAATTAATACCTCAATTGTGGTGTGAGGTGAGACACTACGCACCGCTGTAATGCACTCCACAAACTGAGAAGCACCACCATCAGGTAAATCGTCTCGGTTTACAGAAGTAATTACCACATGATTTAGCTTCATGCGGCGAACTGCTTCTGCTAATCTGGCTGGTTCTGTAGGGTCTAAAGGTTTTGGTTTTTTCTCAAAATCGATATCACAGTAAGGACAAGCACGGGTACAAGCTGGCCCCATAATCAAAAACGTGGCAGTTCCAGCATTGAAGCACTCACCAATATTCGGACAGGACGCTTCCTCGCAAACCGTATTGAGTGCTAAATCCCGCAAAATTTCTTTAACGTTACCAACGCGCTCCCATTGAGGCGCTTTTACTCGCAACCAGTCTGGCTTTTGGTTAACAGTCACAATCCGCTTTTACCACTGAAAGTTATACAAATCTAATCGTAGCAAGCAATCTATATATATAGTTGTCATTGGTCGTTTTGTCTTCTTACCTCAGAACATTAAACATCAGCTTGTTTCCAGACAACTGTGGTAATATGATATGGGCATTGCCTATTTTCGGCGGGATGTAGCGCAGCTTGGTAGCGCACTTCGTTCGGGACGAAGGGGCCGCTGGTTCGAATCCAGTCATCCCGATATTTAGTTATTAGCTTGAGTTATAACTCTGAGTAGACTGAAAAATCCGTCTCCTATTGAGGAAACCTTTTTGTTGGTTGTTGGTCTATGAAGGTGAATTATAGCCGTAGTCACTTCAATGAAGACTATGTTGATTACTTAAAGCCTTGTAGCTGATAGGTTTATACTCAGCACTTGGTTATATGTGCTTGGTGTGCAAATTTAAATAAAAAATTTTACCGTCAAGTTTAGAGATCATTCAAAAGATATATTGACTTGAGGTAAATCAATTGAAAATATGTTTGTCATTGATATATATGAGGACAGGTATGCTTTCTAGTATTTGCGTACTTGTAGTAAATTTTTGGCGATTATCATCCAAAAATTTTAATTCCTTTTGATGCAAATACCTGTAGGATAAAGAACTGAGAACAGACTCAACTTTGAGTAATGGTAATTACTTAACTACTAGTTGATGTATTAATTACTTTAATACATTATTGAATTTCTCTAGGAATATGGCATGAGTAGAGTAATTAATTAAAAATAGACAGTCAGAATATTAGACTATTTATATTACTTCACAATTGCTTTATAAAGTTAGCTATTTTTAAAACAAAGGATGAAGATATCACTTTTACGTAACAGTAATTTCCACAAGGTGTTATAAATTATTTTTAGTATAAACAATTAAAAATCAGTGATTATACTAGAAGAATGCTTACAAAATTAAGTTCATCTGAAAACCTAAGTGTAGTAGCCTCAAGAGAGCAAATCTGTTCGGAATTACAAGGAGAAGTGGTCATCCTTGATATCAAATCGGGTGCTTACTATGGACTGAATCAAGTTGGGGCTAGTATATGGAATTTCATTCAATCACCGAAGACTGTCCAAGAAATTCAAGATGCCATATTAGCAGAATATGAAGTGGCAGCAGAGGTATGTAAAGGTGATATCTCAGCTTTGCTAGAAGACTTAGCAGCTAAAGGATTGATCGAAATTAAGAATGAAGTATCTGCTTAAAACACTGCAACTAAGCAACAGCGATCGCCAACTTTTATTGAATACATTTGTTTTGCTGGGATTAGTGCGGCTAGGAATGCGCTTACTACCCTTTAATACTTTAAGAAAACTTATCAATAAAAACAGTAAGCCAAACCCCAGATTAAAGCAAATTACTTTGAACAAAATTGTTTGGGCGATAAATGTTAGCACGCGTTACACCCCTGGTGGAGCTAAATGCCTAGCGAGGGCTTTAACTTGCCAAGTGTTAATGACTCGTTATGGTTACTCACCAGAATTACGTATCGGAGTGGTCAAAGGTGCAACTGGAAACTTAGAAGCTCATGCTTGGATTGAAACTCAAGGACAAGTAGTCATTGGCTACCTTCCCGACCTCCCACGCTTTACTCCATTGCCATCCTTTTCAGGGATATAAATCATGAGTGGTATAGTTGGCATTTACAATCTAAATAGTCAGCCGGTGGAACAACAAAAGCTGGCCTTGATGGTAGATGCGATCGCTCATCGGGGGCCAGATGGCTCAGATGTATGGTGTTCTGGCTCAATTGGCTTGGGACATCAGATGCTGTGGAGTACGCCAGAATCGCTGCTAGAAAAACTACCTTTGGTTGATTGCAGTGGTGAGTTAGTCATTACAGCAGATATCCGCATAGATAACAGAGAAGAACTAATCTCTGCATTATCTATTGATAACTGCCCAGTAGAAAAAATCACAGATAGCCAGTTAGTACTGGCGGCTTACGAAAAATGGGGTGAGCAATGTCCAAAAAAATTATTGGGTGACTTTGCATTTGTAATTTGGGATCAGCGGAAGCAGACATTATTCTGTGCCAGAGATCATTTTGGCATCAAACCCTTATATTACTGCTATCAACCAGGCAAGAAATTTTACTTTGCTTCGGAAATGAAGGCGCTTTTGAGTTTACCAGAAGTGCCGAAAAAGGTGAATGAAATTGCGATCGCCAATCATTTACATCCATTTACCGAAGATAAATCTATTACTGTTTATAAAAATATCTATAGATTGCCTCCGGCTCACACAATGACCGTGAGTTACACGGGTGGATTAATATCTCACGCCTACTGGTCTTTAGAAGTGGGTGAAGAGTTAAGACTAAACTCAGATGAGGAATATGCAGCAGCTTTCCGAGAGGTGTTTACCGAAGCAGTACGTTGTCGTTTACGCAGTGCATTTCCTGTTAGTTGTCACTTGAGTGGTGGCTTAGACTCATCTTCCATTGCTTGTGTAGCCAGAGATATATTGCAAGAAAAAAACGCACAACTGCACACTTTCTCGAATATTTTTGCAGATGTTCCTGAATGTGATGAACGTCAATATATTAACCCTGTATTAAACCAGGGTGGATTTATCCCCCATTATGTCCACGCCGATCAATCAGGCCCCTTGTCGGAATGGCAAAACTATTATCAATACATGGAAGAACCCTTTATTGGGCCTAGTCATTTTCTGGTATGGGGATTAAATCGGGCTGCTCAACAAGCAGGTATTCGCATTTCCTTAGATGGTTTTGATGGTGATACAACAGTATCTCACGGGGTAACATATTTCGCCGAGTTAGCACGTCAAGGAAAGTGGGAGAAGTTTATCCAAGAAGCTCAGTCCATATCTCAACACTTTAATACCTCAGTTGCCGCCATTTTCTACAAATATGCAATTACCTATTTACAGGAGTTAGTCAAGCAGAAAAAATTGCTCACTTTTGTGCGAACTGCGTTGCAAATTAGTCAGCATTTTCGAGTTTCTCGGCGGAAATTGTTCGTCACTTACGGAATTAAACCCTTAGTTCCTCAGTATATCTTGAAGATTTGGCGATCGCTCCGTGGTCACAAACAAAATCAACCCCAAGTCACTTCTTTAATCAACCCGCAATTCGCCAAAAAAGTCGGGATAAATCCTCTAACGCCATCTCAGGAGCAAGACCAAAATCCAGCCATCACAGTGAGAGAGGAACAATGTCGTACCTTAAACTCCGCCTTGTTCACCACAGTACTGGAATTGGGCGACCTCTGTTCTGCTGCATTTTCTTTAGAGTCGCGTCATCCCTTTATGGATAAACGCTTGATTGAATTTTGCCTCTCTTTACCACCAGAACAAAAGCTTAATCAAGGATGGTCTCGTTTAGTTATGCGGAGAGGTTTAGAAGGCATTCTGCCCCAAGAAGTGCAGTGGCGTGGTGGCAAAACCAACATGACACCCAACTTCCAGCGAGGGTTGTTGCATTTTGATCGGCATCTGTTAGATGAAGTAATTACCAATGATGCCAATAATCTTCAAGAATTTGTGGATCTAAACACACTCCGCAGATTTTACAACAATCTTATATCTACAACAGAGGATGCAAATGATGATTCTACAATTCCAGTTTGGAAAGCCGTAACACTTGCTCTTTGGCTAAATCATAACCAAATAAACCATAAGTCGGACTAGGGGTAGTGCATTTTTAGCCTGCTCCTACCTAGGCTGAATTGGTGAATATCGCAAAGCCAATATCTAGTCCAGCAAGAAATAAACAAAAACAACAGGAGACCTAACAATGAAAAAAGCTTACGAAGCTCCTCAACTCACAAACTACGGTAGTGTTCAAAACATTACCAATGCTTTTGGTAGCGCAGGTGGAAGAGATACCTTCCTAATTGGAAGTAATCCTACTCCTGTTCCTGGTTCAACTATTGGACTCAGCGGTTCCCAAAATGGGGTACTCATTCCCAACTAGGATAAAGGACGATGAAACAATACCAATTCGGTAATTTGTTACACTCGCTCTTTGGCTAAATCATCACCAAATAAACCATAGGTCTGACTAGGGGCAGTGCATTTTTAGCCTGCTCCTACCTAGACTGAATTGGGGAGGATCTCCAAACCAATATTGATAGCAAATTACTGAAAAATGCACTAGCTATAAGGCTTTGAGTAATCAATATTGATGACCTACCCTAAATGAATACGGCTAGATATTCCCGCAAAAGATAAACAAAGCAAGCAAGAGGCAGAAAATATGAAAAAAGCTTACGAAGCGCCAGAAATAATGAATTACGGTAATGTTCAAGATGTTACTAATGCTTTTGGTGACGATGGTTCGGCTGATACTTTCCAAGTCGGGAATAATACGTTTCCTGGTTCAGTACTAGGGCTGAGTGGTTCTGCGGGTGATGGAATACTCATTCCTATACGTAACGGCCGAGGAAGATAAATATTTAATACTTGCTCTTTAGCTAAATCATACCCAAGATTAAACCATAAGTCGGACTAGGGGCAGTGCAGTTTCAGCCTGCTCCTACCTAGACTGATTTGGTGAATGTTTCAAAGCCAATATCTAGTTTAGTAATAAATAAACAAAACCAACAGGAGACCTAAACAATGAAAAAATCTTACGAAGCTCCCAAATTAACAAACTACGGTAGTGTTGAAGACGTTACCCATGCTTTTGGTACACCAGGAAGAGAGGATACTTTCCAAGTCGGCAATCAAACTTTCCCCGGCTCAAGCGTAGGAAGAAGTGGTTCCCAAGATGGGGTACTTGTTCCCCTTCCAAGATAAAAATCTAGCTGAGTTATAGGTGTAATAGTAAATATAAGGTATTACTATTACACCCAAATATACTCCAGAGCTAGGATAAGCTTCAGTAGTCCTAGAAAATAGAGCTTTTTAGGACTACTGCAAAACTTAAATGAAATGTTTGGAAACATCAGGAAATAACTTTCCTGATGGCTTCCTTTATTACAGATTGTCAGAGCTTTGTCAATTCAAAAATATTAATAAAATTGAGTTTTGCATAACCAAAAATAGTTTTTCAGTAGTCATCGAGTAATATTTTAGATGTACGTTTACACAGCATATAACTTAGGCATTCACTCCGAATTACCCCTACCTGAGCTCATCCCCAGCGATAAACCAGCAGATGTAGTTATCCGCTTGGGTAAGCTAAATGAACCACAACAAAAGCGTAGTGATGGTGGTAACTACCTATTAGCTACAATTGCTGAATTCGGTATGGTGTTAGTGAAAGACGGTAAAGAAATTGTCATTGACCCCAACCCTGGTATTGATGAGGCAATAATCCGGACTTTTCTGCTGGGTGTGATTATTTGTGTATTACTAAGGCAGAGGGGTTTGTTAGTACTTCATGCTAGTAGTGTAGTCATTGATGGTAGTGCTGTGGCCTTTATGGCTGACTCAGGTTTTGGTAAGTCAACTTTAGCAGAATGTTTTCATGCTCACGGCTACAGTATTTTGACTGATGATGTTTTGGCAATTCAAGTCGGTGGAAAACAACCGCTAGTAATTCCTGGGTTTCCGCAAATAAAGCTATGGCCAGATGCGGTGGCTTCTTTTGGCCATGTACCAGAAAGCTTACCTTTACTAAATTCCCAAACGGTGAAGCGTGTTCATCGATTGCAAGACGGCTTCTTTCAACAATCTGTACCTCTGCAAAAAATTTATGTTTTAGCTTGGGGAACTCACTCAGAAATAGTTCCTTTAGAAGCAAAACAAAGCTTTGGTGAATTAGTCCGCCATTCCAGAGAAATGCAAGCCTTGACTGCACCAGAATTCCTCAAAGAACATTTTAGGCAATGTATGAGTGTAGTTCAACAAGTGCCGATTTATAGTTTACGACGGCAACGTTCGTTAGCGGCACTGCCTGATTTGGTGAAGTTAGTAGAAAATGAACTTGTTCAAGGGAACCTATCTCCCGTTACAATCTAAAGTTTAAGAAATTAAATTTAGTGCGATCGCCATTTTAAATATGCAACTAGGCAAAAAAATTCGAGATAAGCTGCAAAATACTCTGCGACTTTTGCCGGCATTGCGTTTAGTATGGCAAAGTAGCCCTGGTTGGACGATCGCCCGTGTAGTCTTACTGACTATTCAAGGTATCTTACCAGTAGTCTCAATTTATCTCTCGAAACTCATTATCGATGCCGTAGCTGCTAACGTGAGCCTAGCAGACAAAGCATTAGCATTTCGTAACGTCTTAATTTTAATCGTTATAGCTGGTGGAGTGACTTTATTAACTACTCTGGCTAACTCCTTAACAGAACTAGTCACCACTGCCCATTCTCAACGGGTGACTGACTATATGCAAGGAATTATTAACGCTAAATCTATTGAAGCTGACCTAGAGTACTACGAAAATTCCTTATATTACGATACCTTACAAAGAGCGCAACAAGAAGCACCTTATCGACCACCACAAATTCTCAATCGTTTAGCACAGATTGGGCAAAATAGTATTTCCCTAGTAGCAATGATTGGGTTGTTACTAACACTCCACTGGGGAATTTTGGGTGTTTTATTTGTGGCTGCGTTACCTGCAATGTTAGTGCGCGTCAAATATAGCCGTATTATGTATGATTGGCAGCGCAAATGGACACCGATGCAACGCCAAGGTTTTTATTTGGCTTGGATGCTGACATCAGACCAATTTGCGAAAGAAATTCGCTTATTTGATTTAGGTCACTACTTTAGTAATTGGTATCTCCGCATCCGCAGACAAATCTATAAAGAAAGTCTGAAAATTTTTACCCGCCGCTTTATTGCTAACTTTGCAGCCGAGGCGATCGCTGGTATTCTTATATTTGCTATTTATGCTTTAATTATCTATCAAGCTATCAACGGAGTTCTACGTTTGGGTGATTTGGTGCTTTATTATCAAGCACTACAACGAGGACAGAACGATATTAAAAGTTTATTAGCCAACATTTCGGCACTTTACGAAGATAATTTATTTTTAGGTAATCTTTACGAGTTTCTTGACCTCAAACCCAGATTGGTTGATTCAGTAAATCCCAAACCAATACCGCGACCAATGCAGACAGGTATTGTGTTTAATGATGTGAGTTTTCAATATTCCACTACAACCCGCCAAGCACTACATAATATTAACTTAAACATTAAACCAGGAGAAGTAGTAGCACTAGTTGGTGAAAATGGTTCGGGAAAAACGACTTTAATTAAATTGCTGTGTCGCTTGTATGATCCAACCGCTGGTAGCATCACTATTGATGGTGTTGATATCAGAGACTATAAAATTGCCGAATTACGCCGTGACATCAGCGTGATTTTTCAAGACTATGCTAAATATAACTTTACTGCTCAAGAAAATATTTGGTTAGCTAATATTGAATTGCCCGCTCATCGAGAAAGTATTATGACGGCGGCGCGTCGTTCTGGTGCAGATGATGTAATTACTAAATTACCCAAAGGTTATGACACAATTTTGGGTAAATTATTTGACCAAGGAGAAGAATTAAGTGTTGGTCAGTGGCAAAAAATAGCCTTGGCGCGGGCGTTTTTAAGAGATTCTCAGTTAATAGTTTTAGATGAACCGACTAGTGCAATGGATCCAAAAGCGGAATATGAAGTGTTTGAAAAATTCCGTCAACTGATCCAAAATCAAGCGGCGATTTTAATTAGCCATCGCTTGTCTACTGTCAAAATGGCCGATCGCATTTACGTTATGGAAAACGGCACAATTGTCGAAAGTGGTACTCATAATGAACTGATCCAACTAGGTAGTAGTTATGCTTATTTATATGAAACCCAAGCCAAGCAATATCGTTAGTGATGTGCGAAGTTCTAACTGACACTTCAGGCTTTCTCTACTAGCTTTCCATCAAAATCAAACGTATGGGGTCTAAACGTACATACCAAGGGAAAGGTTTGTCTTTAATCTGCACCCATTTCTCTTTGAAGACCTCGGCTTGCAGATGATAGTCTTGGGGATTATTGGGAGGAGTATGTAGTTTGAAAAATAATGTCATTCGATGAGGTGTTTCACTGGTTCGCACTAGCCAACAGGGAAAAGTATTAACTTGAGTTGAATCAGAGGAAAAGATCAGTTGATGAGCGCGAATCCCGACGTGAGATAGTTCGTCAGGAATTGGTTGGACAACTTCGAGGTGACAACCCCAATCCAGTGCTTGTATTCGTTGGGTTCCTTGAGACACAGCGCGAGAAAAGTTTTTACAGCCAGTTAATTGAGCCACACTCACACTAGCAGGATGCTCGAAAATATCATATTTGGAACCGTAATGTACGGCTTGACCATGTTCTAATACCAATAAGTTTGGACAAACTCGATAAGCTTCATCCATATTATGAGTCACAAATAAAGCCACACCTGGGTAATCTGCCAAAGTTTCGGTCATCTGCTGTTCTAATTGATTACGCAGATGAGTATCGAGGGCGGAAAAAGGTTCATCTAATAGTAAGGCTTCTGGTTGACTGGCTAAGGCTCTAGCTAATGCTACCCGTTGTTGTTGACCGCCGGAAAGTTGATGTGGATAGCGATCGCCTAATCCTGATAATTGCATTGCTATGAGTTGTTCTTCGATTTGTACGCGCATACTTGACGCAGATAATCCATGAGGTAAACCAAAAGCAATATTTTCCCCCACAGTCATATTCGGGAACAGGGCATAATTTTGGACTAAAAAACCAATGCGGCGATCGCGGCTAGGTAAATTAATTCCCTTTTCAGAATCAAACAAAACTCTCCCATTCAAAACTATTCGCCCTCTAGTTGGCGTTTCGATTCCCGTAATGCACCGCAGAATCATACTTTTACCTGCGCCGGAACCACCCAACAATCCTAGTGGTTGTTCGTTGGTACTAAAGGAAACTTGCAAATGAAAACTGGGCAATTTTTTTTCAATATCTACCAACAGTCCGACTTCAGAAGTTGGTGTAGATAAAGTAGCAGATTCCGCCACGCGTCTTTCTTGTCTTCTTGTCCCGACATCCTTGCGTCGCCCTTTACCTCTGGTTTCTTGCCAAAAATTAACCGCAAAAATCCCTGATAAAGAAATTACCATAATAGCGATCGCCCAGAACCAAGCTTCATCCATTGCGCCTGCTTCCACAGCGAAATAAATCGCCATTGGAATCGTCTGGGTTTGTCCAGGAATATTCCCAGCCAGCATTAACGTTGCACCAAATTCACCCAACGCACGGGCAAAAGCCAAAGTCGTCGCAGCTAAAATTCCTGGTAAGGCTAAAGGTAAACTAATTCGCCAAAAAATGGTTGATTCACTTGCGCCTAGAGTTCTCGCCACCCGTAACAAATTACCATCAATTTGTGCAAAAGCTCCCAGTGCAGTTTTATACATAAGTGGGAAGGAAACCACCGTCGCGGCGATCGCTGCACCATACCAAGTAAAAACAATCGTCAAATCAAAAGGCTCCATGAGTTTCCCCACAGGCCCATTCTTGCCAAAAAATAACAGCAACAAAAAGCCGACAACAGTCGGGGGTAAAATCAGTGGGGCAACAAAGATACTCTCAATTAAAGATTTGGCTTTACCGCGATAACTAAGCATCCAATAAGCCGCAGCTATGCCAATAAAAAAAGTAATAAATGTTGCTAATAATGAAGTTTTTAGCGATATCCAAAGCGGTGATAAATCTTGTGGCATAGTTTATCAAATATCTATTTTTTATCTAAATATAAAATTCTGATATAGCAGTCCTAAATGAGAAACAAACTAATCTTTTTCCTATTCCCTGTTCCCTTTCTTGACGAGTAAATTTGTAAATCAAATAGAATTGCTATATCAATTTCCTACTACAGCAAATTCTTGTTTTTTAAACACATTTTTAGCTTGATTACTACTAGATAAAAATTGCTCAAAATCCTTGGCAACATCAATATTTTTACTGCTTTTAAGTACTGCGATCGGATATAAAATAGGGGAATGACTATTTTCTGGTGCAGTAGTGATGATTTTGACTTTTGCAGTACTTTTGGCATCAGAAAGATAAACTAAACCTGCACTAGCATTACCTGACTCTACATAATTTAGAGCTTGACGTACATCTTTAGCGTAAACAACTTTATTTTTAATTTTGTCAGCAATTTTTAACGAAGTCAGAACTTGTTGAGCATATTGTCCCGCAGGTACACTTTTTGGTTCACCTAAAGCAATTTTCTTGACACGAGGCGAAGTTAAATCTGGAAAATCTGATATATTTGTAGAGTTTTGTGGAGCAATTAAAACTAATTGATTGGTTAATAAATTCCTCTTTGTACCATCAACTAATAAACCTTTTTGATCAAGTGCATCTATTTGTTTAGTCGCGGCGGAGATGAAAACATCAACTTTTGCACCTTGTTCAATTTGCTGCTGCAAAGCACCAGAGGAACCAAAATTGTATGTTAGGTTAACGCTTGGTTTTACTTGGTTGTAAATTGGTTTGATCGCTGTGAGTGCGTCCTTGAGACTAGCTGCGGCTGAGATGGTTAAAAAAGTAGTTTGGGATGTTGGACTAGCAGTTATCGCCGAGTTGGGTGTATTTGTTTGATTACAGCCAATAACTAACAAGCAAGCAAAAAATAACCAACAAGTAAAAGCTAAAATGCGTTGAGGACTCATTTCCAGTTTTTAATTCATCTGTTATTTACCAACCTAACACGAGAAAAGTTGGTAAGTAACAGTAAATTATTTAAATACACAAAAAATATTTGATTTCTGAAAAATCAGTGAACGTGGGCTTCGTCACCCGCCTTGAACTCAAGTTCAAGGCTAATAACTCAAGTCTACTTAAGTAGACTCAAAAAGTTGGGGTATATTTTAGTCATCTGAAGATGACTTTTGCTATGAGCAAGGAACTTGAGTTCCTTGCAGGATGTGAGTTTTACCTTAAATTGACACAATTCCCACTCTTCACTCCCTACTTCCGCCCTACACTAATCAATTTGGAAATCAAATCGGATTCCCATAGCAGATCAAAACTTTACTATAGCTTGGCTGCAAATAAAAAGCCCCCAGCTTTTGCCAGGGGTATCTATCTCTATCAGCATCAACCTATTCCTACAACAATGAGAATCGCATTTGTTGGAATTTATTGCATCCGCGTTGATGCGATTATTGCATAAGACACATTTAATTATTGCAAAAATAGTGTCAAAGATGTCAGCGATCGCAGCAAATTTCCCAAAAAAAAGGCTTAACCACAGGTTAAGCCGAAAAATGTCCTAGTGCTTAAGCAGACATCCGTGATTAATGTAAACGTACTAGCTTGACAGTTCATCTTCCTAAAGGAAGTCATTTATACTTTGGAGAAAAAACTTGAGAAAAATGACACATCGCGTTAAGCTTCCTTAGCGTAACTGCACGCTGTGACATCAGGCGATGACAAATCAACACTCCCCAAAAATTCCTAACTACACTTGGAATCGTCCCATCGGCTTAGGCTGGGACAAACCTTATACAGTCCGCTATGCCAGTAATATTGATGATGGCCCTTGGCATGGGATGCCGTTGGGTGGTTTTGGTGCAGGTTGCATCGGGCGTTCTTCGAGGGGAGATTTTAACCTGTGGCACATCGATGGCGGTGAACATATCTTTAAAAATGTGCCGGTTTGTCAATTCAGTGTGTTTGAGTCTCATGGCACAACTTCTCAAGCCTACGCTTTATCTACTACATTACCAGAAGAGAATAGTCTCAATGCTTGGCAATGGTATCCAGCAAGTAGTGAGTCAACTTCTACTGGGACATATCATGCTTTATATCCGCGTAGTTGGTTTGTGTATGAAAATGTGTTTCAAGCACAGCTAACTTGTGAACAGTTTTCGCCGATTTGGGCAAATAATTACCAAGAAACGAGTTATCCGGTGGCGGTGTTTTTGTGGAAGGCGCATAACCCCAGCAATGCACCGATTACTCTCAGCATTATGTTGACTTGGGAAAATATGGTGGGCTGGTTTACTAATGCGTTGAAGTCGCCGGAAGTGCAGATACGCGATGATGGTAGTCCAGTTTATGAATATCAGCCACGCTGGGGTGAAAGTCAGGGTAATTACAATCAGGTAGTGGAAAATTCGGAATATTTTGGTTGCTTTTTAGGCAGGGTGGGAATTACTCAACCTGTACAAGAAGGTGATGGGAGTTGGTGTATTGCCACCTTGAAACATCCTCAAGTGGAAGTTTTTCACCACAGTAAATGGCATCTTGAAGGTACGGGTGAGGAGATATGGCAAAGCTTTGCGGCTGATGGTTCTTTACCTAATTATCTAGATACCAATCCAGCAGGAGAAAATCAACGTCTAGGAAGTGCGATCGCAGTTCGCTTCACTCTCCAACCAGGGGAAACTTTAGAAATTCCCTTTGTCTTGACTTGGGATTTCCCGGTAACAGAATTTGCTGCGGGAGTGAATTATTACCGTAGATATACAGATTTCTTCGGTAAAGACGGGAATCAAGCCTGGGAAATTGCGACTACTGCCTTAGCAAATTATCCAACTTGGCGATCGCAAATTCAAAGTTGGCAAGCGCCAATTCTCAACCGCGAAGATTTGCCACATTGGTTCAAAATGGCGCTATTTAACGAATTATACGACTTAACTAGTGGTGGTACTCTCTGGAGTGCAGCATCAGAAATCGATCCTATCGGCCAATTTGCGGTGCTGGAATGTTTGGATTACCGCTGGTATGAAAGTTTAGATGTGCGGTTATATGGTTCCTTTGGCTTGCTGCTACTATTCCCCGAATTAGAAAAGTCGGTGATGCGGGCGTTTGCACGGGGAATTCCCCAAAGTGATGACCATCAACGGATTATTGGCTATTACTATACCATTGGTGCAGATACAACAACCGCCACCCGTAAAGTTGCTGGTGCTACACCCCACGATTTAGGCGCACCCAATGAACACGTTTGGGAGAAGACGAATTACACCTGTTATCAAGACTGTAATTTGTGGAAGGATTTAAGCTGTGATTTTGTCTTGCAAGTTTACCGCGATTATTTGCTGACGGGTGCTGATGATGTGGAGTTTTTAGCAGATTGTTGGGATGCAATTGTCCAAACTCTGGATTATTTGAAAACTTTCGACAAAGATGGCGATGGAATTCCAGAGAACTCTGGCGCACCAGATCAAACTTTTGATGATTGGCGGTTGTTGGGGGTGAGTGCTTATTGTGGTGGTTTGTGGTTGGCGGCTTTGGAGGCGGCGATCGCAATTAGTGATATTTTAATAACTAACCGCCAAGGCGCAGAGGGCGCGGAGAAAGAGAAACAGAAGTCTATTTATGAGGGATGGTTAGCGCAATCTCGTCCTATCTATGAGGAAAAGTTGTGGAATGGACAATATTACAGGTTAGATAGTGAGAGTTGTTCTGCTGTGGTGATGGCAGATCAATTGTGTGGGCAATTTTATGCCAGATTACTAGAACTACCCGATATTGTACCGAGCGATCGCGCTTTATCTGCCCTGAAGACTGTTTATGATGCTTGCTTTTTGAAGTTCCAAAATGGTGAATTTGGTGCGGCGAATGGTGTGCTTCCCGATGGTTCACCAGAAAACCCCAAAGCCACCCATCCTTTAGAAGTTTGGACAGGAATCAATTTTGGATTAGCAGCGTTTCTGGTACAAATGGGAATGCAGGATGAAGCGTTGCGGCTAACACAAGCTGTAGTCGAGCAAGTTTATAACAATGGCTTGCAATTCCGCACACCCGAAGCCATTACCGCCGCCGGGACTTTCCGCGCCAGTACTTATCTCCGGGCGATGGCTATTTGGGGTATTTATTTAGTGATGAGTAAATAGTAGAAAATGTTGTGCTGAGGATGAAGCTTGGAGTTGAGATAAAGTAATTCCAAGCTTTTTCATTAATACAATTCTTTCCCAGAAAAACAGACTTCTGATTATTTTTTCCTAAAATATAACTTTATCTAATATTTGATATCAGTTATTTATATCTTTTTAAAGTTTTATTGACATAGTTAGGGAGTATTCTAAAAATTAATGTCATGAAATCATGACTTTTTAAAAGTATTTCAGTTTCTGTCTCCCTAAATAAAATATATGTAAATTCTTACCTAACATTTATTGAGAGAAAAGCAACATTTTGGATTAAGGCTAGTTTCTTTTATTTTTCCTAATTAACCATGAAAAGTTTTTTATCGAAAAGACAAATTAATCATACATATATCAAAAATTTTTACTATAAATTACTACACGGCTACTGGTTTAAAATTCGTGCAAGTAGACGCTCCGTTACTTTAGATATTCCTCATCACAAACATATTTTTTGGAGTTGGTGCGGGAGTTTTTTTGGCATAGCTTTAACAGCTTACCTTTCTGTTAAAACTAATTCTCCTTTACTAATTGCTCCTTTTGGTGCTACTAGCGTTTTGATTTTTGGTGTACCTGATAGTCCTTTGGCTCAACCGCGGAATGTCATTGGTGGTAATTGTTTGGCGGCTATTGTCAGCCTGATTGTGCTGCATCTTTTTGGTTCAGAACCTTGGGCAATGGGAATGGCTGTTGCTACTGCTATTGGAATAATGCAATTAACTGCTACTTTGCATCCACCTTCAGGTGCAGTTGTATTAGTTGTAATGATGACTAAAGCTCCTTGGCATTTTCTGTTCACACCTGTATTAGAAGGTTCTATTATCCTTGTATTATGTGCTGTTATTTTTAATAATCTAGCCAAGGAGAGGACTTATCCCAAGTACTGGCTATAAAAGTTCGTCAATCCGACTCCCATATTCATAAGTAATCCATACTCATAGATAAAAAAGACACGAAATTTCGTGTCTTTACAGCAAATCTTCTCGACTGAATTGTTTAAGTTT
This sequence comes from Nostoc sp. LEGE 06077, assembly GCF_015207705.1. GTDB lineage: Bacteria > Cyanobacteriota > Cyanobacteriia > Cyanobacteriales > Nostocaceae > Nostoc_B. Next base: position 247,970 of record NZ_JADEWI010000002.1, on the reverse strand, counting down.
CCAAGACTTCTCGCAATAAAGAAGCCAATTTATCGGCACTATCAGGAACTGCGATCGCTTTGGCATTTTCCCTCATTTTGGTTAACTCGGCGGGATTTTGCAATAACTGTAAAACTTGAGTTTGCAATTTTTCGGCTGTTAACTCTGATTGTTTATCTGTAATTGCTGCACCAGCTTTGGTAAATACATCTGCGTTGTAAGATTGATGATCTTCCGCTGCAAAAGGGTAAGGGATCAAAATTGCCGGTGTGCCACACACGGCTAATTCTGTTAAGCTACCAGCACCAGAACGACTAATTGCTAAAGTTGCACGTCGCAACAGCGCCGCCATATTGTCATAAAAGGGTAACTCTATATATTGGGGATGTTTAAAAATCCCGGCATCGGGATCGCGATCGCCTGTTAAATGCACAATATAAGCACCAATATCTAACCAAGCACTTGCCGCTTGACGAACGAATTTATTCACAGCCACTGCGCCTTGACTACCACCAAAAACCACAATTAACGGCGCATTATCGGGGATAGCTAAATCTAGCGGGGGAATTTCTGCCGCTAAAAATTGCGATCGCACTGGTGTACCAACACAGACATTTTTCGCTTTGGGTAAATACTTAGCTGCTGCTGCAAACCCCAGCGCCATTGCATTGCACCAAGGGCCAAAAAAGCATGTCACTTTTCCTGGTAAAGCGTTAGATTCGTGAAAAACTACAGGTAAACCCAAAGAACGCGCCGCAATCACCGCAGGCCCTGCAATATAACCGCCTGTCGTAAACACGCCCTGAAATTTGCCCTGTTTGAGAATTCGTCGAACTTCTATAATCGAACCAATGAGTTTAACCAAAATCTTTAGAGATGCGAGTCCGAAACCTTGCTGGAACCCTTCAACTGGAATAGTATTCAAGGGGTACTGTTTGGGAACAAGTTGCGTTTCTAGTCGATTCGGCACACCCAACCATTCAATTTCATAGTCTGGCAGTTTTTCTGCCAGTGCGATCGCTGGAAACAAATGTCCACCAGTCCCACTGGCAGCTATGAGTAATTTTATCGGTGCGTTTGTCATCAAACCTCTACCGTTTAGCGCCTAGCTTCATTAAGATAAAACAATTTCCCTACGTTCATGAATAAAATCAGTAAACTGTTACCAATGACTAACATTATTGCTGTATTCCTCCAACGCCAACCGAGATTTTCTGCTCCAAGTTGGCTGTTATTATCGCTGCTGACACTGGGTTTAACTAGCAGTTTACACACTGTGCAAGCTGCCACTCCCCAAAATGCCCCCGCAGCAATAAACAATTTACTAACACAAATTGATACAGCTGCTAGTAAAGGTAATTCTAAAGCAGTACTCCAATTCTATAGTCCTAATTTTACCAATGGAGATGGGTTAAACCGGACAAACCTAGAAAAAGCACTGCTGACTCTGTGGAAACAATATCCCCAATTACGCTACACCACAAAGCTACAATCTTGGAAATCTGAAGGTAATACCATTGTTGCCGAAACAGTAACTAACATTTCTAGCGCCCCATCAACTAACGCTAATAACTTAGCCCTGAATGCTACAGTTACATCCCGCCAACGAATTGCCGGTGGAAAAATTATCAGTCAAGACATCTTAGGGGAACGTACCCTAATTACCTCTGGTAATCAACCACCTCAACTTGATTTCAAATTACCCCAGCAAGTGAAAGTTGGACAGCCGTATAGTGTTGATGTAATTGTTAAAGAACCTTTAGGGGATGATTTTCTGTTAGGAACAGCAGTGGAAGAACCCGTTACAGTCGAAAAATATCTCAATCCTTCAACCTTAGATCTGCAATTACTCACATCCGGGGGAATCTTTAAAGTCGGACGCGCACCCGCAACTGCTGGTAGCCACTGGATTTCGGCGGTAATTGTTCGGGGTGAAGGGATCACAATGGTGACTCAACGTTTGCGAGTAGTGAAATGAAGTATGAAGAATAGAGGATGATATATCATCCTCTATTCTTCGTTTTGGTCAATAGTTCAGAATTATTGGACAATAAACTCTTGACCATTGACTCTTGACTAACAATGATTTCCCTACAAAATCAAATTGTGTTAATTACTGGTGCAAGCAGTGGAATTGGGACTGCTTGTGCCAAAGTTTTTGCTGGTGCTGGTGCAAGGTTGATCTTAGCAGCGCGACGACTGGAACGCTTGCAAGAGTTAGCCGATACCCTTAATCAAGAGTTTGGCACAGCAACTCATTTATTACAGCTAGATGTGCGCGATCGCCCTGCGGTAGAATCTACTATTACTAATCTGCCTGCCGACTGGTCGAATATAGATATTCTCATCAACAACGCTGGTTTAAGTCGCGGTTTAGATAAGCTGTATGAAGGCGACTTTCAAGACTGGGAAGAAATGATAGATACCAATATTAAAGGTTTGCTGTACCTCAGTCGTTATGTTGTTCCAGGGATGGTAAAACGCGGTCGTGGTCATATCGTCAACCTTGGTTCCATCGCCGGACATCAAACTTACCCAGGGGGAAATGTCTACTGTGCAACAAAAGCGGCTGTCAAAGCAATTTCCGAAGGCTTGAAACAAGACCTGTTGGGTACTCCCATACGTGTAACTTCCGTTGATCCTGGGATGGTGGAAACAGAATTTAGTGAAGTGCGGTTTCATGGCGATGGGGAACGCGCCAAGCGGGTGTATCAAGGTGTAAATCCCTTAACTCCTGATGATATCGCTGATGTGATCTTTTTCTGCACCACGCGATCGCCCCATGTCAATATTAACGAAGTCATACTCATGCCTGTAGATCAAGCTAGTGCTACTCTCGTTCATCGGCATAATTAAAGTATTCTTGATGGCTACAGCCAGCCATCTGCTTACCAACCCAAGCCACCTTGGGACGGGTGGGGATACAAGGGTTTTGAATCCCTATATCCCTACACCCAATTTCGCTGCGTCTCACTTCATCACACAGCAGTATCCACCGAGAAATATCACTAAGATACTTTTATACCTCTTCCCCAAAGCAGATTTTTTCTCTACCTGCAAGTTCATTTAGCTTGATCTATTATGTATACTACGGTTAATACATGGAAAAATCGTACTATAGATCATGGTGTCTTTACACTCAAGCTTGTCTAACGCACCTGCGAAGAACGCCAAGCAGCATTTTACCAGACGGTCATTCCTGCCAGACCAACAAAATGTTCTTTGGCAAATCGAAAAAGGCTTTGTACGGACTTTTACTTATTTAGAAGATGGTACAACAGTGGCTCTAGGATTATGGGGGCCTGGAGATACCATCAGTAAAGCTTTGTCAAAAATAGAACCTTATCAAATGGAGTGCTTAACCAAAGTAGAAGTCAAAAGCTTGCTCATGGAAGATTGGTATCAAGCACAAGAGACTCTACTAGCACATATCCAACAAGCTCAAGAATTAATGGTAATTCGTAGTTATAAAAAAGTTGATACTATGCTGATTAAACTATTAGCATGGTTATCAAAAAAATTCGGTTCACAAGTTGAACAAGGACGTTTAATCGATATGCGGTTAACTCATGAAGACCTAGCAGAAATGCTTGGTTCTACCCGTGTTACCATCACGCGAATTTTAGGACAATTTGAAGAAGAAGGTTTAATTGACCGTCTATCCCTCCATCGCATCGTCGTGCGAGAAGAAGATATTTGGTACTATGAAATTTAAATTCAGTAACTGCAAAACCTTGATTAGCCAGTAATCAATCTGGCGGATAAAAACTAAAAAATCTCATCTCATTTTGAGCAAAATCAGGTTTAAGTAAAGTACCAGTAATTACTTTACTTTCAAGTCTTTCTCTATACTTAATTTAAAAATCATCGCTAAAGACTAGAAATAGAGAGATTTTTATACTTTGCTAGATTTGCTCCCCTAGCATTATTTTTAATTCATATAAATATATAGGCATATAAAAGACGAAATTATTCTAAATAACAGAGAAAATATTCATGTAAGATGTAAGAACATAAGCTAAGAAACCTGTGGATAGTTTTGCACACTTTTTGTGCATAAAAGTGTTTCTTTCACCGGACTCAAAATTAATAAATTGAGGTGAGCATGATATTTTCAAAACGTTATCTGGTAAGCATCTTCTCAGTTGCAGCTTTAGGATTGGCTTCCTTACCTGTTCATGCTGAAACTAACCAAACAAGTACCCAGACTGTCGAGCAAAACGCTGCTATTGTAGGCAATGACAGCCAAATTTATCAACGAGCAGATCAAATTAATATCCAAAACAGTCGTCAGCGCATTAGAGGTCGGCGTTCTGGCGGACGTGTCAATCAAGACAATGGTCAATACACAGGTCAATCTGCTGGCGCTGTAGGTGATGGCGGTAGAATTGGCCAACGCTCTAGGCTAATTAACATACAAAGAAACTCTATTCGTCGTGATCAGCGTCGGAGATAGTCTGAGTACTAAGTGATTATTTATAAAGTAAAAATAAAATTCCAGTAGGGTGTGTTACGGCTTTAGAGACATATCCTATCTAAGTATTCACTTTATAAATGGTCTCTGAAACTCCCAATCTTCTTTAAGGTTGGGAGTTATAAGCTAATTATTGAGTTAATCAAGTTTAAAATTGTTGGGCTTTTTGAATTGATTCAGCATCAAAAAGCTTTTTGCCTCCATAAATGGAGAAACTTTATCATGATAGCGAAAAAGTCTTTACCCTTAGCGATTTTATTAGCGCTCATGGTTTTGCCAAGTGCAGCCAGCGCATCCAGAATTGAAATCCGTACAGATGACGGTACAACAATAGTTGATTCCGATAATGGGGTGAGAATAACTTCTGAAGAAGACAGGGATCAACCAACAGATAGTTACTATACTCCATCAGATTCTTATTCCCGTCGTCGTCTGCGGCGATATTATCGGCAAGCACCCTGTCGTCGCTACACTTCTAGCTACACTAAGCATCAAACAAGTTACTCAGGTAGAAGCAGCGTTGCTCAAAGCACGACTTCTACAACTGTGTGTCGATAGTAATTACCGTTGATATTGACCAGGAGGTAAGTATGAGATCCAAAATTTTATTACTTGGATGGTTATCGAGCAGTACTTTATTAGCGATATCACCTGCTTTTAGTGATTCTGCGGTTGCACAGTGTGTGATGACCGACGTTTCTGTGCAAGTGGCTGTTCGTGGCTCTAGACAGCCTTCTCGACAGAGCAATAATGTGGATTTGCAAAATCAAGGCCGATGCTCAGGAAACGCAATTACACAAGTTGGTACCCAAGTTTATACAGGTAGTGGACGAGCAAACCAACAACGTACCAGCAGACAACGCATCAATGGTGGTAGAGGTAACGGTACAGGGATAAATGGGCCGACTATTAAGGTTCCTGTTGGGGTGAAAGTGGATGTTTACAACCCAGCCTATGACCCATCTTTAACTAGACCTCGTAATTTCCGCCGCTGAAATCTATCAGTTTATTTAGGTGCAGGCTTGAACCCGTTAAACAATTTGGGATGTGAGATTTTGGCTTAATAAAGATAAATCTGATGGCTCAATAATTACGAATTCGTAATTAAAAGGGTACAAGCCCCACAAAATTTTAGATATTGGTGGTTATTCAATAAGTTGATTTAAAGTATGGCGAAGATGAGCAAGAAAAAATTTATTTTTAGTCTTTTAACAGCAGTTGCAACTTTTGGGCTGGTTGCTTCGCCTACGTTAGCCGAGGTTAACAGTAATCAAGGAGCAAACCAAACGGCGGCGATTAATGGGGATAACAATACAATTATCCAAATAATTAATCAAACTAATCGTCAACAAAATAGCCGAGGGCGGATAAATCGTCGTCAGTCACCTTATCAGCGACGTGGTAACTTTAACCGAAATCAAGGTTATGGACGGCAGGAAAATTCCCGCCGTGACCGGGGAAATAATTATGGACGTTACAAAAAGTATCGTAATAATAGTTGGGATAGATAGTTGATTTAGCCCAGATTATCTCTCTCGAAACCACAGTGCTAGTCCGCCTCCCCGGCCACGGGCGGCGATAAAATCTTCTGTAATTAAAAAGAAAGCAAAGAATGGCAATTTAGCTATGGGTTCGTTGTCAAAATCTTTTGTTTGTGATTTATTTCTGCCTAAAGGTTTATTGTAAATAACACGACCAAAAACACTAATTTGGATGTGGGTAAAATCAAAGGCCAAGAGATTTTTTTTGCCTAAATATTTGGCTGGGCCTGTGAGTTTAAGAAACACAGACCCTAGTTTCACCTGATTGCTAATTTCTGCTTTGGCTGATGTTGCTTGACTAAAGGAAATATAAGTTGGCGTAAATTTAGGCCAATAAAAGCCTTTACCCAAAATTATGCCGCCGCGCTGTCTCACTTTACGTGTTCCGGTGGCAAAGCACAGCCGCCATGTACCAACAAGAGAATCAAAGTTATAGCTAATTCGTTGCTGTTTGGTGGTTTTTTCAGCTTGTAACAGAGCATCAACTATTACTTTAGCTGATGGGCGATCGCTATTTTTGCCCGCTTGTTTTAACGTGGCGACAAACTCAGATGTAGCAAGTGATGGTAACTCAGCAGTCATGGCAAGTTAACTATTGTGAGGATGACCCTGGTCTCAGTCTATCGCGCCAACTTGATGTTGATGCTGAACCCGAACTATTACTAGTTGACGGTGAAGACCGCCGAGACCTTTGAGGTGTGGGAGATTCTGATTCCACTTGTCTGGATCTTCTGCGAGAACGGGATGGTTCTGTGGCTGAGGCACTGGAATCATTTTCTACAGTGCGGAAGCGCCGCCGTCTTTTGGGTGTTTCCGTATTATTCTCTTGCTGTTGGTAACTGCGTCTGCGTCTTCTTGGCGTGTCAGCATTATCATCTTGCTCTTGGTATCTCCGCCGTCTTCTAGATGAGCCGCTATCATCGCCATCGCTGGAATTTACCTCATCATTATCGTCGCTAGAACTGTTGAGGATTTTCTTCGGTTTGATGGGTTGAGCTTTAATTGTGCCTTTGCGACCGTCTAACTTTGGTCTTTCCGGGAATTTTTCGACAGGCATTCCCTCTATGGCTTTGGCCATAAATTCATGCCAGGTGTAGGCTGCACTGCTACTACTCCCATAGGTAGCGCGGTTGTCATCATTACCTAGCCAAACTCCTGCTACAGCTTGGGGAATGTAACCAATAAACCACAAATCCCTAGCTTCATCGGAGGTTCCGGTCTTGCCTGCTACAGGTCGATTATCTAGTTGGGCTGCTGCACCAGTCCCTTCGGCGACAACGTTACGCAGCATCCAAGTCATAATTGCCGCACTATCAGCATCTAGCGCTCGTTGTGATTTAAAATCGACTGACCAGATAACTTGACCTTGGCGGTTGAGGATGCGCCGAATACCATGCGGCTCTACGTGTAATCCCTGGGTGGCAAAACTGCCGTAGGCGCTGGTTAATTCTAAAAGGTTGACTTCGTTGGAGCCAAGGGCTAAAGAATAATTGGGTTTGAGTTCCGACTTAATCCCCATATCATGGGCTAGTTTGATCGTCGGGGCAAATCCCACATCTAGCAATACTTTCAACGCAACTATATTCACAGAGCGAGTGAGGGCATCTCGCATATTCATCAAGCCCCGGAATTTTTCGCTATAGTTTTTTGGTTCGTAGCCATCGACAATAAAGGGCGCATCTAAATAGGTATCGTAAGGGCTTTTGCCTGTAGCGATCGCTGTTGCGTAGACAAATCCTTTAAATGTCGAGCCTGGCTGACGTTTGGCTTGGGTGACGCGGTTAAATTGGTTTTTGCCAAAGTCTTTACCCCCCACCATTGCTTTAATTTCCCCACTGCGGGGGTCTATAGCCACTAAAGCGGCTTGCTTAAAGTTTTCCCAACGCCCTTGATTACGTAATACTTTCGTCACTGCGGCTTCGGCTGCTGTTTGCCATTTTGGGTCTAAGCTGGTTTCGACTGTTAAACCACCAACCGCCAGTACATCAGGGGAAACATACTTGGGTAACTCTTGCTGAACGTAACTAGTAAAGTAGGGAGACTCTACTTGGAGCCGTTTGGGCTGGCTACTTTGGACAATTAATGGTTCTTGAGCAGCGGCTTGACTTTCGGCGGCGGTAATAATCCCATCTTCCCGCATCCGTTGTAATACTAAATTGCGCCGTTGTTTAGCGGCGACGGGATTTTGTTCGGGAGAATACAAACTTGGAGCGGGAGCCAAACCAGCTATTGTGGCTGCTTCGGCTAAGGTCAGTTGGTCTACTGGTTTACTGAAATAAACCCAAGCTGCATCACCTACACCATAAGCTCCTGAGCCTAAATACACCAAATTTAAATAACGTTCTAAAATTTGGTCTTTAGTAAATTCTTGCTCAATTTTCTGGGCGAGACGGACTTCTTTGAGTTTGCGCCAGATTGTCTTTTCTTGTTTTAAGAACAGAATTCGGGCTAATTGTTGGGTGATAGTGCTACCACCTTCGACCACATTTTGCGATCGCAAGTTATTTAAACCTGCTCTAGCAATACCTTGGGGATCAACACCGTTGTGTTCGGTAAATCTTCTATCTTCTGAGGCGATAAAGGCTTTTTTTAACTTATCAGGAATTTGTTCAATTTTGAGTTGTTCTCTGGTAGCTTCTCCTTGTTGCTGGAGGATATTACCATTAGCGGCTTTGATTGTTAATGTTTGCTCACGGACAAAAGCTTGCAGTTCTGCTTTATCTGGCAAAGTTTTATCTATCGAGACAATAACGTATTTCGCGGCCACTACACCACTACCGACAGTGAGTATTGCCCAAAACCAGAAACGACGATAAAACGGCTTTTCCCTACTGGTAAATCTGGTAACTATTCCCGATGAAACATTACCCATCTGACCAAATAGTTGCCTCACCTTTCCCACCTTGGTTGGGGGTAAGCTATCGGTGGTGGATTCCTCATTTTTATATTGATTTCCAGGCGACAATCGCGGTTCCTCCTTGTCAGAGTCACTCAAACTTTGTTGGTTGTTGCTTGAACCAGGAGGTGAGATTCCCCACGTTAGTTCCTTGTTCTAATTCATCGTAGATTAACCGCCCAAAGGACTTTTGCGGGGTTAATTAACTACGTTCGTGTTAGTATATTATCCTATAAATAATTAACTGAATTCATTGCTACATAAAATATTATTCTCATAATTAATACTTGATTTTTGTCAAGATTCAGTCGTTATTTTTATTTAATTCTTCAAAGAAAAATTGTTAAAACTATCCGGTCTCAATGGGGAGCAAAATATAATCAATCATCCTCATGATAGTAGGCAAGAATCTCTTAGCTATTCGCAGTGGGTGAGGATAGCTGTAGCACTTGGGAGTAATCTTGGTGAATCTGCGAAAATTTTAGCCGCAGCGATCGCCCAGTTAAGCGTTATCCCAACAATGCAATTAGAAGCAACATCCAGTTGGTATATAACCAAAGCAGTAGGGCCGCCACAGCCGGATTACATTAATGGCTGTGTCATCATGCAAGTAGACATGACACCACAGTTATTACTAGAAACCTTATTAGCCACAGAACAGCAGTTTGGACGAGTGCGCCAAGAAAGGTGGGGGCCGCGATCGCTTGATTTAGACTTGTTGTTGTACGATCAAGTAATTCTCGACACACCAACCCTGCAAATCCCCCATCCGCGAATGCGTGAGCGAGCCTTTGTTTTAGTTCCCCTAGCCGAAATTGCCCCAGATTGGATTGAGCCAGTTTCCGGATACACGATCAAACAGTTGGTAAAAGATGTAGACTGTTCTGATGTACATTTACTGAAGAGCAATTCAAGTCACTACCAATAAACACGCAAAATTCTGATCCCACAAACGACAAACAGTGTTTGTTCGTTGATTTTGAAAAGATAAAACTATAACTATGCCATTAGGTAGAGAATTACCGCAGTTATTAAAGCAACGCCTATTTCACAAAGGACGCAAATTTGATTTTGAAGTCAATCGCTTGCGTTTACCAAATAAATCGGAAGGCGAATGGGAATGTATTCGTCACCCAGGTGGGGCGTTAGCTGTACCTGTGACCAATGAAGGAAAACTGGTACTTGTGCGTCAATATCGCTTCGCCGTTCAAGGCAGAATCTTAGAATTTCCCGCAGGAACTTTAGAACGCAATGAAGATCCGCAAGCAACAGTCAAGCGGGAAATTGAAGAAGAAACAGGCTATAGCGCCCAAAAATGGCGCAAACTGGGAGAGTTTTTCCTAGCACCTGGATATTCCGACGAAATTATTTATGCTTTTCTCGCCCAAGATTTAGAAAAGCTAGAAACACCACCAAAACAAGACGAAGACGAAGACATTGAAACAGTTCTTATGACACCAGAGGAACTGGAAGCCGCAATTTTACAAGGCGAACCAGTAGATGCTAAATCAATCGCCAGCTTTTTCTTAGCACGTCCTTTTTTGTAGCTGTTTTTGGACTTACGCAAAAAAGTGTAGCGGTAGAATCAAGTCAAAAGTCAAAAATTCTCTGACTTTTGACTTTTCCATAAGGGCGTTAATGTGCAAAACCCATACATCCCTGTTTTTTTGGAGATTAACTAACTCCAAATCTACTATATTCTCTAATATATGGAGGTTGCAGCCCCAAAACAATATCATCTTTTGCAACGCCCTTGGCTATTAATGTATCGGCAATAAGTGTGTCTGTTTGATTGCGTTGAATCCAAATTTTCTCTTCTCTAATTTCTAAATGCAGCACACAGTTATAAATCCGCCGATGTTCATTCCATCCTAAGTCAATTAATAAGTAACGATCATTAACTAAATCAAAGACTGTTTCTGATTCAATATCTCCTCCTAAAGTTTTTCCTTGAGATTCTTCTGTTAATAACTGCTGAATATATTGGCGATATTTTGTTAATTTATCCATTTGAATAGTACCTCATTACGTGAGTCATAAATTATTAATTTAATTTCATATTTTTTTATAGAAGCCTTGGGTAAATCCCGATAAAAAAAGGAGTCATAAGCTTCACTAGGAACAGCTAAATAAAGAAGACGTTATGGTTCAGTTTCTTCTAAAACTAGACGGTAATTCAAAAATTGACCCAAAGCTAGATGAAAATCAAAAATAGCTGAATCGCTGAGAAAACTTTTAACTTCTACAGCTATTTTTTGTTCAGCCTTTTCTGCTCCTAGAAGTTGCTCTGCTCCTAAATCTATCGAAATTTTATCCTCCCCACCATATTCAATTCGTAATGGGTCATGAGTAATTACCCATCCTTCTTTTTCTAAGCCTTGTTTGACAGCGTTATGAAATTTGTCTCTAGCAGACATTCTATTTTTTATCCCGATTTATCCAAATCCCCCGCATTCCCGCAGCTTTCGCCCCTTGATAATCTTCGATAATGCTATCACCAATATGCCATGCTGCCTCTGGCAAACAATCGTGTTTTTCTAACGCAACAGCAAAAATTTGGGTATCAGGTTTAGCAGCGCGTGCTTGAGTAGAAATTGTCACCGAAGTGAAGTAATCACTAATACCTAAACTTTGCAACACTGAATAAATTCGAGAATCAAAGTTAGAGATAATTCCTAATTCAATACCCAAATGCCGCCAGTTCACCAGCGAAGGCAAAACATCAGCATAGATAAACCAAGGTTCAGCCGTACCAAAGTGAATGTAAAGTTCGCTAAAAAAAGCCGAAAAGTCAGAAAATTGCTGGAGAAAACCAGCCGCCTCAAAGGTATTGAGGGCAATTATCCGCCACCAATCGAATTCTCGTTGAGGTATATCTGCTGGTTCGGCATCTAAGAATATCGGCGGTGGTGCGGCTTTAAAACTTTGGACAAATGCTTGATTTAATCTGGCAGCAGAAACTTCTACACCAAATTCTTTGGCTATCTGACTATATACTTCGCCCACACTGCCTTTTACGCCGAATATTGTGCCGACTGCATCCAGAAAAATAACTTTCGGTCGTTCCATCAAACTGTTTGTAATTAATGTATTTTGAACGTGATACTAGTACAACAAGGCAAAAGTAAAAAGTCAAAAGGAAAAAGAAAGAACAGTGATAACACAAGCTTTTTAGCCATTCCAGATGGTCTGTTTATTTCCGCCGCACTGTACTAGTGTGAACCAGGTAAGGCACAGATGGATTGATAGAACCCAAACACTCAAAACAACTCCCCATCCAAAATAGTATGAGATTTAGATTGACTGAGAAATTGTCTCTATAATAGGACGGACGAGCCAATTAAAACCAACTTTGAGTTGATGTTCTAAAGTCGGCATCCGATACAGATAGGCTAAACGACGCGCCACATATCCTAAAGAACCGTCGAGTTTGACTCCTAAACCAGTCAAAGTGGCATTGTCTACACCGAGTGCCATCATTTCCCCTAGTTTCTGATAGTGGAAGGGTAACAATGGGCGATCGCTCAAAGAAGCCCAGATATTCCACGCTGTATAATCAGCTTGTTGAAATGCTGCTTGGGCTGTGGCGGGAATTTGTTGATCTTCTACATCACGACAGTCGGCTAAATCTCCCAAGGCAAAAATTTCTGGGTGGTCAATAACTTGTAGGGTAGGTGTGGTAGTAATTTGATGACGCTGGTTTTGCTTGAAAGGTAAGTTTCTCACTACAGGTACTACTTGTGTACCTACAGTCCAAAGGACTAAATCTACAGGAATTGTATCAATCTGATTTTTGTATTCTAGGGAAATGGTATCTGCACCAATTGATTCAACTTTGGTTTCTAAATCAATAAATACACCCCGTGCATCTAAAGCTTTTTTGGCAGTTTCGCGGTTAAACTCTGGGGAAGTGCGTAAAATTTGGTCACTGATTTCAATTAACCGCAAACGTCCTTTTTCGCCTAGCCTGTCGGCTAATTTACAAGCGAGTTCCACGCCACTGTAACCAGCGCCAACGATCGCTATCCGAATTTTATCAGCATCGGATTCTTGCAAAATTTGCAGTTGTTGTTCCAGGCGGTAAGCATCATTGATAGTGCGGAAAGGTAGGGCGTAAGATGCAGCACCAGGAACCATATCTAGTGGTGTTTCGCCGCCTAAAGCCAGCACTAAGCGATCGTAGGCAATTTCTGGCCCGTCTTGTAATTTTACCCGTTGTTGGTCGGGATCAATTTCTGATACTACTGCTTGGTAAAAGCGTACACCTGTGCCTTGGAGGAGTTCGGCGAAGGGAGGCGCAATTTCCCAAGTTTGCAGTTCACCTGTAAGCAATTCGTAGAGTAAGGGGGAAAATAGAAAGCGATCGCTTTGATCTACCAGTACAATTTCGGGTTTTTGCTGAGATTCCCAAGGTAACTGGCTTAAGCGCAACGCAGTGTAGAGGCCACCAAAGCCTCCACCCAGGATTAAAATTCTGTTAGTTTGTTTAGTCATCATTTGTATAGGATGGTCAATCCCAGCAGGGCATCTACCTCTCAGTGTAATGATTTATTTCCCTCTATTGACTCAAAATATGATAATTTTTTCCAAATATTTAAAAGCAAAAGGCGGTTTGCATTAATTACAAACCGCCTTTTGCTGAAGTTAAATTCCCATTAAATTCCTCTAACAAGGCTGGAATAAATAACATTTTCGTTGAAAGTTTTTTCAACTTAAATTTTCTGCTGCCAGCCTGATTTTCCTAACTTAATTACCACCAGAAGTAACTGCTTTGTTGTGGACTGCTGTATCTTCGGATTTTCTGTGCCATTCGCCATTTTGACCTTGTGTGTATTCGTTTCTCACACTATTCCAAGCAACAGTAGTAGCACCTTCTTCACTCAAACCATCACTTTGGGAAGCGTTGAAAGCAGCAAAGAAAATTTGCTGGGCGTGTTGAGGAAGTTTGTCTTGAATATCTTGGGGTAATTCTTCTATTTTGTTATAAGGCATAAACTAACTCCAGTTACCTTGACCTGGGTACATACTAGAAAATTTATGAATATAAGTTCCTCTAACTTTCAGCAGAATTAGATAATCAATATAAATAAGTCAACAGAAACATTTCTTTTTTAGAAAAAAGCGATCGCCTCACCATTGGGATCATACTATGCCTGCCTGCGTTGTCGCACGCCCTCCTCTTGCCAAGGCGAGGGTTGAGGAAGAACGAAAAAATATGACATTTGCGTCAGTCCTAAGATTTTATTGGGAAATGAAGCAAGCACAAATAATCAATAAAAAGTCAAGTAAATATATTACAAGCTCACATAATCACGCCATTTATCTAGCATCTTTGCACTCACGCCAGGAATCTGATCTAAATCTTGGAGGGATGTAAATTTTTGTTGTTGACGCGCCATAATTATCTTCTGTGCTAACTTCTTACCCACACCAGGAAGAGTTGCTAATTCTTCTAGACTGGCTGTGTTGAGGTTGATTTTTTGAATTGTTTGATTTTGAATAGAATTTTGTGCAGTTATCTTAGGGCATTTTTGAGTTTCTGCTGAGATCTTTGCTTGGATTTCTGATGGTAAACCAAGTTGAGCTTTGGCATAAAGACGGGCAAATTCCCGAACATAATGAGCCGCAACTGTGGGATTTTCAATAACTAATAATGTTTCATCGTTACTATTATTAGCAGCATCTGACCAATTGTGTGAACCTGTGATGATGATTTGGTTATCAATCACAGCAAATTTATGATGTAATAAATCACCCTTAGCTAATACAGGTACACCAACACTAGTAATAGGATTGTTCCAAGGTTTATTATCAATTTCATACTTACACTTATTACTCAAAGCAACTCCCATCATATCCAACGCTTCGCTGTAAAAACGATAGGCGAATTGAGCATCAATCAAAGCCTTAATATCTACACTTTGTTGATGACGTTGTTCTAAGATATTGGCAAGCTGCTGTTCAGAAAATACAAATAATGCCAAATCTATTGAATTGGTAGCAGAATTTAAATTTTCCCCGATTAAACCATTACTGGTTTGACTCCAAGGTTGCGTAGGAGAAGCTGGAGAAAACTGAACTGTAATTTTACTATCACCAACAGTAATTTGTTTGGGAGAACGTAATGGTTTTTTCAAGCCAAATAAGCTATCTGGCTTACCTCCAGGGCCATCACCCCACATAATATTAAACTCTTGAGTAAACACATTTGCTAATTCTGGGCTGTCAATTTTTAGCAAATTATTCGCATTACCTAAACTTTTGATATTCGTGAAATCACCAAAAGTATCGCTGGGTGTAAAATTAGCCGAAGTTACAATGACAATGCGATTATCCACAATCACAAATTTGTGGTGCATTAAACTACTACCAGCGGAACCATCAGCTTTGTCATCTATCCAGGGAATTTTGGCGTTTTGGATAATTAATAATGCGTCTCTTTGATTAACTTCTTCTTGGCTGATTTTTTTATCTTTATTTAAATCGAGAAACTGTTGAAATTCTTTGTATCTTAACTGTTCTCTCGGTGCTAGTTTTTTGATTTCATCTGGTGTCAAGCTACTCCAAGGACGACTATAAGTATTTTCTAAAATTAATCTAACTTTTACCCCAGCTTTTTGTCTGTTGACTAATGCTTGGGCAACCTTGGGTAAGCGTAATTCTTGCACCGCTACATCTACTGTAGATTTAGCTTGAGAAATAGTATCGGCAATAATTTTTTCTAAGTCATCTCCCAGTCGAGTTTGCTGACGATAAGATTCTTGATATTCTGAAGATTCAGACTGATTTAAATAGACTTGAACTAATGGATCTTGTGGTAAAGGTGATAACCGTTTATGGGATAATTTAGCTTGTTGACAAGCAGTAATCACAAATATTAAGGCAAATAGCAAAAAATACCTGGGGTTACGAAAAATTTGCACGGTAATCTGCTAAAAGTGAGTTGGTAGTGAACATAGTTATAGTTCCCCAAATGAAGTACACCAATTAAAAGAGGTAAAGAACTTGATCGGTAATTTAAAAAATCCTCCTATTGATGCACATTAATTCATATTTTCTCAAGATTTAATTAAACAACTGTCTATGGTGAAAATAGTAGGTAGCCCATTGTCCGCCTCTTTCTGCTCAAGTGTTGTGATATGCAAATATATTTAGATTACAGTGCCACTACTCCAACTCGCCCAGAAGCGATCGCAGCAATGCAAGCAGTCCTCACGCAACAGTGGGGTAATCCTTCTAGTTTGCATGAGTGGGGACAACGGGCGGCCATAGTTGTCGAACAAGCCAGAGTTCAAGTTGCAGACTTAATTAACGCTACTCATCCCGAATCAATTATTTTTACGGCTGGTGGTACGGAAGCCGATAATTTGGCCATTATTGGTGTTGCTAGGTTATATCCTGTACCACAACACATCATTATTTCTAGTGTGGAACATTCCGCCATTTCCGAAACGGCGAAGTTGCTAGAAATGTGGGGTTGGGAAGTCACAAGTTTGGGAGTGGATAACCAAGGAAGAATTAACCCCCTAGATTTAAAAGCTGCATTGCGCCATAACACCGTATTGGTATCGATAATTTACGGACAAAGTGAAGTCGGGACAGTTCAGCCAATTAGCGAATTAGGCAATATTGCGCGATCGCATGGCGCTATTTTCCACACCGATGCAGTACAAGTTGCTGGACGTTTACCCATTGATGTGCAGACATTACCAGTTGATTTACTCAGCATTTCTAGCCATAAAATCTATGGGCCGCAAGGTGCAGGAGCCTTGTATATTCGTCCTAGTGTAAAATTAAAACCACTATTGACAGGTGGTGGGCAAGAAATGGGGATGCGTTCGGGTACCCAAGCTGTCCCAATTATTGCTGGGTTTGGTGTCGCCGCTGAATTAGCCGCCCAAGAACTAGCCACAGAAACACCAAGGTTAATTGATTTACGCGATCGCTTATTTGCTTTGTTAGCAGATGTCTCCAGTTTAATTCCCACAGGCGATCGCATCCATCGCTTACCGCATCATGCAAGTTTCTGTCTGGAATACGCCGACGGCGAAAAACTCAGCGGTAAAACCTTGGTGCGACAATTAAATTTAGCAGGTATTGGGATTAGTGCTGGTGCTGCTTGTCATAGCGGTAAACTCAGCCCCAGTCCGATACTTTTAGCTATGGGTTATTCTCAAAAAGCCGCATTGGGGGGAATTCGCATTACATTAGGGCGCGATACCACCGCAGCAGACATCGATTGGACGGCGATGGTGTTGAAGCAAATTTTACAACGACTCACCGCAGATTTTACCTTAGCCACACGCTGATTTAGGATCAGGTATGACATTGCATTGCTACGCTAAACTGATAGCAATGAGATAGTTGTAGTCATGTCTGTTGCCCCAGATTTAGAAACCCCAGAAGATGTTATATTTCCCCCAGGGGATTTATATAGCGACGAGCCACCTTTGGAAAGTGACTTACATCGACTGCAAATGACACTGCTAATTCAGTGTCTAGAATTGTGGTGGAGCAACCGCAATGATTTTTATGTCTCTGGCAACATTACAATTTACTACAGTCCGCGTCAACGCAAGTCAGAATATTTTCGTGGCTCTGATTTTTTTTTCGTGTTGGGGACAGAACGCCAACCGCGCAAAAGTTGGGTTGTTTGGCAAGAAGATGGTAAATATCCTAACGTGATTATTGAACTGCTCTCAGATTCTACCGCCGCAACAGATAGAGGCTTAAAAAAAGAAATTTATCAAAACACCTTTCGCACGCCGGAATACTTTTGGTTTGACCCCAATAATTTAGAATTTGCTGGGTTTGTTTTGGTAGGTGGTAAGTATCAACCATTAGAACCTAATGCTCAAGGTTGGTTATGGAGTCAGCAACTAGAGTTGTATTTAGGAATTGCTCAAGATAAATTACGCTTTTTTAAGGCTGAAGGTGAATTAGTTCCTACACCAGAAGAATTAGCATATCAACAGACACAACGCGCCGAACAAGAAAAACAACGAGGCGATCGCTTGGCGGCAAAACTGCAAGAATTAGGCATAGATCCCAATTCTATTTAGTGGATTAAACTTCTGGTTCAACACCGAGCGATCGCAACCTTTACAGGGTTAGTGGTTGTTTTTTAGTTGAGCAATCGAACGGAAAAAGAGGCGATCGCATTCTTCATCGAAGCTAACACAGCTTGTCAAGACTCTTATGTCAAAATTAATCCATGTATTTGGGGAGTTGCAAAGATGGCTTGGGTAGCAGGTGATCAATTGCAAGGTGGAAAATACACCATTGACAGGGAGTTAGGAAAGGGACGTTTTGGTATTACCTATTTGGTAAAAAACAGGAATAGCGATCGCTTAGTTATTAAAACCTTAAATGATGACTTGCTTCAATCCCTCAGTCAAGACGAACGCGCACGACTGGAGAATATGTTTTACGATGAAGCTTTAAAACTTCGAGGGTGTAAACATAACCATATTGTGCAGATTACGGAACTCTTTAGAGAAGGGGAGTATCCTTGTTTGGTAATGGAATATATCGGTGAAGATAGTTTAGCTAATCTCCGTCCATCAATACTTTCGGAACCAGACGCACTGCGCTACATTCAGCAAATTGGCGAAGCACTGATGGAGGTACATAACAAAGGGTTGATTCATCGGGATGTACATCCGGGAAATATCTTACTGCGAAAGCGAGATGGAAATTTAGAAGCAGTGTTGATTGATTTTGGTCTAGCTTTAAATTTTGACCACATCTTAACTACAAGCCGAACTCAAGAAACATCTGAAGGATTTACACCACCAGAACTTTATGCTAGAGGTAATACAACACACGCTTATAGCGATATTTATTCACTCGCAGCTACTCTGTATAAACTTCTGACAGGGAGAATACCTATTGGTGCGGTAAAGCGTAAAGTAGATGGTGAACATTTAGTATCTCCAAAAGAATATAATCCTCAGATTACCAAAAACACCAATGACGCAATCTTAGCAGGAATGCAACTAGATCCCAAGCAGCGGCAACAGTCTATGCAAGAATGGCTTAATTATTTGGGATTAACTGGGAGCAAGACAGAAACAACAAAACCACCTAAATCTCAAGTAACAATTGATTGGGTTGCTATTACTGCCATTGGAACTTTACTCGCAGGTATTGGAGCTATGGCTGCTTGGTATACAATTTTCAAACCTTCTCTGCCTCCTCCCTCAACATTGCCCAGTCCGCCATCTAGTAAAACTCCGTAGAATTAGCTAAACTTTCGTCATCATTCCAATCTCGCAGTAATTTTCCTTACCAAGAGGTATTCATGCCCTGGATAGCAGGACAAGGATTACAAAATGGCAAATAGGTCGGGTTTCACTTTGTTTCACCCAAGCTATATTCTAAATTCTTCTCTTCTCTACGATTCGCTTTGCAAACACTACAAATCAGTGCGATCGCTCATCAACAGCATTATCTATTAAACATTCTGTCCTTAGGACACAAAGTTGTGATGTTATTACTCAATTAAGTTTAGTCACATTTTGCACCCAGCGACTGAAGTCGCGGCTACACGGACAAAACCCGCCTACGCGGGTTCAAAACCCTTGATTTTAAGTTAGTCCGCGCAGGCGGACTACCCTGAGGGAAGCCGCTTGCGCGTCTACGTTTTTATAGCCGCGAATTCCATTCGTCGGGGCTAGGTGAAAGATATGTGTTTACCCAAAACACACTTTAACTGAATTTGGCAGTGGCGTAGATGAGATATTCATCAACATCACTACCTACCTGAAATTGCTGAATATGCTTTTCATTTTAATACACTCAATAAACCCTGAAAATTTTTCTCATCCTTGTTCCAATACCTTATATAAAATGCAATTTAACCAGATTTAATTAGTTGCAAGAATATTTAAACAAGTGGTTGACACGTATAAAATTATACTTTAACATAAAGAGCATGAGAAAGGCGATCGCCGTCCTGTCAAAGTCTGCAATCGCCTTTCTTCCAACACCTAAATAGGAGTCGATTATTATCATGGCACAAGAACATAAATTCGGTGATGATCAAAATTCTGCTCAAACATCACCAGAACAATATTTGAGAAGGGAAAATTTTGAAGCACCCACTCCCAAAGCATCTAATCAACAGCCATTACTCAACAGAGAACCCATTAAACATTTGTTGATTGGTTCGCCTAAAGCTGTCACCAGTACAATACATTATTTGCAGGCGATCAGTTATGCAGAGGTGGGAGATTGGAGTCCACTCATCCCAACCGAAAACCCTGATCAAGTAATGAGTATTTTAATCCGTCACATTTTAGTTGCATAACTAACTACAATCACCCCGACTTTTTTCCACAGTCGGGGTGATGTTGCAGCCGATCAAACTTCTGGTTCAACGCCGAGCGATCGCAATTGGGTAATTAATGTCTCCACTAGAGAATGTGCAAGTTGAATGCACATCAGCTGATCTTCGCTAAATAATTTCTACTTAGATTTTGCCTCCAAATTTTCTAAGCGACTTTTGAGTTCTTGGTTTTGTTTTTTGAGTTGGTCGAGTTCTTCGCGCAATTGACGCAATGCAGTTGCTGAACCTAAATGCTTCTGAACATTGGCAATTTCTTCGTCAGCATAGCGACGCACCCGTCCATCGGGGGTTTGTTCAGAAAGCGATCGCAAAACTCCAATCGCTTTCGGTGTTTCCATTTGTCCCAAGGCTGCAACTACCGCCATTTGGGTTAAGAAAAAGGTTTCTTTGGCGAGTTCGGCTAATTTGTCTAAAATCCGTTCCAGGTTTACTGGTGTTTGACCGACGGAAATTTTACCTAAAGCTCGAATTGCTGCTAAACGTAATGCTTGGGGAACTCCCTGTTTGGTGTATTCCAGCAACAAATTTACAGCAGCTTCGGAAGTTTTGAGTTCCGCTAAACCGCCAACTGCGCCACTGCGGACAACTTCATTCCAGCCTGCTTTCTCTTCTAAAACCGACTTCAGCAGCTTGATGACTTTTTCTTCCTTGGGCTTTTCATCCAGATTAGCAGCGGCGGAGGCGAAGCCCGTCGCAGATATCGCCCCAATGGCGCGGGCGGCGGCGGCTTCTACATAGTAACTGCGATCGCCTTCTTGTATAACCTTTTTCACAGCCTTATAGCTGTCATGAGTTTTAATTGTCGCCAGTGCATTCACTACAGCACGGCGCACATAAGGACTTTTATCTTTTAATCCCGTAACTAACCCATCAAAAGCTTGATCTAATTTGACTTCTACTAGTTGTTTCGCTACTTCTACCCGCACACCCCAAAATGCTTCCTTTTTCAATGAAGCTGATAGTGCTTTGGTCGCTTCCAAACCACCTTTTTTCGCTAAAGCCTCAGCTGCATAAATGCGGGAAAGGGGGTCAGGGTCAAATTCTAACTGTGCTTTTAACTCTGGAAGGGGATATTCTAAAGTTACAGTTTTCAAGAAATGATTGCCAACATCAAAGCTAATAAAATCTGGTTTGGCTGACAGTGGGAAGTAGAAGCTTTGTTCGTGTTCGTGGACTCGGACGGTGAAAGTGCTGAGTTTTTCTGTGGAATCTTTTTGAACGTAGCCGAAACCGATGGGGATTTTCAGGTCAAATAAATTTTTACTGCTATTGTTATCGGCTTGGGTTTGGGTAACTGTGACCTTGGCTAAATTTGCATCGCCATCCCAAGAGTAAGCCACTTTAAAATCGGGATGACCGCCACGATAAACGTACTGGTCGAAGAGGAAGGCTAAATTCCTTCCTGTTGCTTTGTCAATGGCGCGGAGTAAGTCTACTGTTTCCACAGTTTTATGGGCATTATCTTGCACAAATGTTTGAATGGCGTGCCAAAATAATTCTTCTCCTAATTCCGCCCGAATCATGTGATAAACACAAGACCCTTTTTCGTAGATGTGACGGTCATAGAGTTCAATGGCTTCGCGGTAAACATGAGTTACCATTGGGCGACGGTAGCGGCTGCTATCTTCGCTTAAATAACTCCGTGCTTCTAATAAACGATAATATGCTGCTTCTTCGGCACTATATTCCTGTTCTGTCCACATAACTTCGGAGTAAGAAGCCATACCTTCTTTGATCCAAGCATGAGACCAATGTTTAATTACCAGCAAATCACCAAACCACTGATGCGCTAGTTCGTGAACAACTAAACTTTCGGTGTTGCGGTTATCGTAAGCGGCGCGTTCATCTAATAGACAACGATCTGTTAATAAGGTGGTGGAAGTATTTTCCATTCCGCCAAAGATGAAGTCATCAACGCAAACTTGAGCATATTTGGGAAAAGGATATGGATAACCATATTTTTCACTCAAAAATTCGACCATGCGGGGAGTTTTACCCATACTGCGTTTAGCATCGGCTTCCCGGTCTTTTTCGACGTAGTAGGTAACTGGTTTACCTTTCCACTCATCTCGAATTTCGGCAAAGTCACCCACAGCCAGAGTCATCAAATAGGTGGGATGAACTTGCTGTTGTGACCAATGATAAATTTTTTCTGAGCCTTCCTCAGCGGTATCAATTAATTCACCGTTGGAAATGGCGACTAATGCTTTAGGGACACGTACCCGAATTTCCGATGTTGAGAGTTGTCCGGGATAGTCAAAGCAGGGAAACCAAAAGCGTGAATCTTCATCTTCCCCTTGAGTCCAGACTTGAGTGGGTTTGTGGGGATAGTGTTTGTCTGGTTGGATAAAGTAGATACCGCGTTGGGGTTTTTCGGCTGAATAGGCGATCGCAATCAAAATTCTTTTACCCAGTTCTGTGGGTTGGTCAAGCTTAATCGCCAGCTGTTCGCCATCATAGTCAAATTTTTGCGCCACCTCATCTACTTGCACAGACTGGATATTTAAATTGACTGCATCTAGTATCAAACGGTCAATTCCAGTGCGAATCGGTAACAGACGAATGCTACAACTACCGTGATAACTTTGCTTGGGGATATCTAAGTGCAAGTCGAGAAAAATATGCTCTACCTGTCCAGGGCGATCTGGATTATAGTGTGGTCTGGCTCCTGGTAACTCAAAAGATTTGTGTCCGTTATTTTCTGTATCAAAATAGGAATGTGTCATTGATGCTGACTGACCTTGTAATCCTAAAAAATCTAAGTAAGTTTACGAGAATAATGCTATCGGTTATGTTTGCTCATCCAAACAGCGGATAGAAAATATGCGATCGCTGCAATAGTTGGGGAGATTCTTATGAATCTTCTGCGGGGATATTGTTGATGGTTTTTCCTTGAGTACAAATACTCGGCAAATTTTCTTATTAGCTTAGGATAGCCTGCCTCTTTCCCACAAGCTATCTCTCAAGATGAATAACCTAGCATTTACGGATTTGCCTCTCATTTCTTTGAAGTATTTTTTTGGAGTTTTTTGCCAAATCTATGTGTAGATTCACTAATTTTATCAGTATAAACCGAATACTTAGTGAAATTTATCCATAATTCCGCGAACTCAACAATGACGTTTTTACTAACCTCAGTAAAAATCTGAGGAAAAGAGGACAGTAACAATGCCTGAACGTAAATCGAAGTTTTTAATTCCCGCTATTGGTGCAGTTGTCGCCGTGGTGGGAGGTGTAGCAGTTTACACTTATCTTTTTAAAGGGCCTGCTGGAGATATTTCCGGTGCTTTAGGTAGTGCTAAATTAGTTCCCGCATCAGCATTAATGGCTACATATATTTCTACTGATGCCCAAGCTTGGTCAAAATTACAGCAGTTCGGCACACCAGAAGCTCAAAAGCTGCTCACCAAAAGTCTAGAAGACTTGAACAAAGATATGTTTAAAGGCAGTGATATTTCTTATGAAAAAGATATCAAGCCTTGGGTTGGTGGTGTGATGTTTGCCGTCTTACCTCCCAGCAAAATTAAACCGGCTCAGTTCCCAATTCCCAGTAAGGAAGCCAATCCCTCAACGAAATTACAACAAGAAACAAACATTTTAATGGTGGTAGGGATCAAGGATAAACTTACTGCTTTGAATTTTGCCAATAAATTAAAAACTCAAAAAGGTGTAAAAAGTAAAGAATATGAATATAAAGGTGAAAAAATTACCGAAACTATAGAAAATGAAAGACCAACATATAACGTAGTTGTAAATAATAGTTATTTGCTATTAGCTCCCGAAAAACAATCTGTAGAAAAAGCAATTGATACTTTCAAAGGGCAACCTTCCTTTGCTAGTAAAGAAGGGGCGAATACTCTTCTCAGCAAGAGTGTAAATTTGCAAAATACCCTGGCGCAAATTTATGTGCCAGACTACGCAGGCATGGTAGAGCAATTGGCAGCAGCCAGCAATCAGGGTAAAGCACTACCGCCACAAACCTTGTCACAGTTGAAACAGGTAAAATCAATGGTGGCAGGTGTTGGTATAGATGATACGGGAGTGCGGGTGAAAGCGATCGCTAACTTAGATCCCCAACTAAACAAATTTCAGTATCAAAATACACCAGCTAAAATATTGGCGCAATTTCCTGGTGATACCTTTGCGCTCATCAGTGGTAATGGTATCAGTCGCGGTTGGCAAACACTCGTAGAACAGTCAAAAGACTATCCAGAAGTTCAACAAACCTTGCAACAAGTCCGCAGTCAATTAAAATTAGCCAATATTGACTTAGATAAAGAGATTTTTGGCTGGATGGATGGAGAATTTGGCGTTGGGGCGATTCCCTCTAATCAAGGCGTGTTAGCCAGTGTGGGTTTTGGCGGTGCGCTGGTGTTTGATACCAGCGATCGCAAAACCGCAGAAGCCACCTTTACAAAACTTGACGACCTAGCCAAAGCCCAAAGAATCAACATCGCCACCAGAAAAATTGGTGGTAAAGATGTCACAGAATGGCAAATACCCAAGCAAGGTGCATTGTTAGCACATGGTTGGTTGGATCAAGATACCGTGTTTTTGGCACTTGGCGGCCCTGTTGCTGACGCTTTAGCAGCGGCTAAAAGCCCATCTCTCGATCAAAGCAATACCTTTAAAACTGTCACAGGTTCATTGCAACAACCTAACGGCGGCTACTTCTACTTAGATATGGATAAAACTGTTACCTTAGTTAACCGTTTTGCAGCCCAAGGTAAGCCGATTCCACCTGATGCGAGTGCCATTCTGAATTCTATTCGGGGTTTGGCTGCAACCGCCACTAGCCCCGACAAATCCACCAGTCAACTAGAAGTCTTGTTAGCACTCAAACCAAGTAAGAATTAGGTTGTAGGGATTGGGAAAGAGTTTTCTCTGACTCAATCCTTAATTATTTACACTCAGCACTTTGTTAGCACTACTGCTTCACCGGAATTTGAATTCTAAACTCAGTTCCTTCACCGGGAGTAGAGAAACAATCTAACTTGCCATGATGCTTTTCGCTAATAATTTGATAACTAATCGCCATCCCCATACCTGTACCTTTCCCCACAGGTTTAGTCGTAAAGAAAGGGTCAAAGATGCGGTTTTTGACTTGTTCTGACATTCCAGGTCCATTATCAGCGATCGCAATTTCCACCCATCGACTATCACAAGCTGAAGTCCGAATAGTAATTTGTGGTTTCTGCACTGTTGAATTTTGACTATTGACACTTGACTCTTCCAAAGCATCAATTGCATTCACCAAAATATTCATCAAAACTTGATTTAATTGTCCTGGGTAGCATTCCACTTCGGGTAAATTGCCATAGTCACGAATAACTTCAATTCCAGGCGATTCTGGTTTGTCTTTGAGGCGATATTGCAAAATTAATAGTGTGCTTTCAATGCCTTCATGAATATTAACTGCTTTAAAATCCGCTTCATCCATCCGAGAAAAATTCCGCAAAGATAGCACAATATTACGAATTCGCTCAGTTCCCATTGTCATCGAAGGCAGAATCTTCTGTAAATCTTCAATCAAAAACTCTAAATCAATTTCTTCCGCTAATGCTTGGATCTCTGGGTCTTCAGTGGGATGGCGTTCTTGGTAAAGATTGAGGATGCTGACTAAATTTTGTGTGTATTCGCTCAGGTGAACAATATTACCGTGAATAAAATTGACTGGATTATTAATTTCGTGGGCAACTCCTGCTACTAGTTGACCAAGACTCGACATTTTTTCATTTTGAATTACTTGTGCCTGGGTGCGTTTTAATTCACTTAATGCTGTTTTTAGTTCGGCAGTACGTTCTTCCACTCGGTCTTCTAATTCGGCTTTACTATTTTCTAAAGCAGTAAAAGATTGACGTAGTTCTTCTGCCATGTAATTAAAAGATTGAGCTAATGTATTAAGTTCTTCAATTTGGCTAATTTTGACGGTTTGTTCTAAGTCACCCGATGCCATTGCTTGACTTGCCAGGTTTATTCTTAAAATCGGCTGTATTACCCAGCGAGATGTTAAATAACCAATAATAGTTGCTATTATTAATGCGCCGAGACAGAGCAATACCGTAATTTGAGTATTAGTGATAATCTTTGCCATAAAGGCTTTTTCTGGCACACTCACTACGACTAACCAATCCAGTCCATATTGATCATGCCAAGGGGTGACATAGACAAAATTTGTATCTTTCTCAAACTGTAATTGCAGTTTTTGTGGTTTGTGAATTGACTGAAATCCAGTGAATTTTGCTTCAATCTGTTTAGCAGTATTTTTAACTACTAAATCTGGGCTTTCTGTAGCTTTTATTCGCTTGATTTCATCCTTAACTAATACAAAAGTTTCTTGCTTGCTAGAGTTGGCAATTAATGTTCCATCTCGTTCGAGAATAAATACTTGTCCAAAATGGCTCACATCTAACTGACGCAAGAATTCACTCAACTTCAACAAATGGATATCTGCACCAACCATTCCTAACAGTCGCTGATTTGCGTCATAGATTGGACGGCCTGTCGCCGCAGTGATATAAGCACCATTAGGAGAATTCCAGGTGTAAATGCGCGACCAAATTGGTTTACCAGCTTTCATTGGTTCTGTATACCAATTTTCTTTGAAGTTATTGTATTCAAAAGTATTATTGATGCGGAGGCGATCGCCTTGCTGATTAGTCGTATAGTTGCGACCATTATTTGGTAATTTTGCACTCCAATCATCAATAGTGACAGTTTTGCCATCGTAGCGGGCGGCTCCTAATCCCTCACCTGTAGTCAATCCTAGACCAATGTAAGTGAGGTCATAGGCTTGCATTTGTTTCCAAAAATACTTAGCAATAGTTTGGCGATCGCGTACATTCAATAATCCCATTGCGATCGCATCGGCATTAATCTGATTTACCTTGTGGGGAATAGATAAATAAGCATCTAGATGTTGTTGTACTATTGTATTAGTACGATTCATTAACTGATCTGCTAAGTCATTGACTGCTTGTCGCCCATTTTTAAATGACAGATAGCCAACTAAACCAACGGCTCCAAATATTTGCACGGTAAAGGGAATAATCAGCACCAGCTGTAATGGAAAAGCTTTAACTTTGCGAGAGTCAGTTCTACTCATTTAATTTCTATCCTCCAACATTGGATAGATTAAAATTTACACTCCGTGAGTTAGTATTCCCACAGGTACTAGCGAACTCAACATTTAGAGAAAAAATTAATTTTTATTAATTACGGATGATCTGATGTAGCGTCTTCCAGACTAATTTAGGACGGTTATTCCCACCGGAAATTATCAACAGCATTTGTCAAAATAAAAGGTAACTTGAGGGCTAAAAAATGAAATTTTCAATTGAGGCTGTATACACTTGGTATCGCAATTTAATTCGTAACCCAAAATATCGCTGGTGGGTAATTTTAGGAACACTAGTTTATTTTGTCAGCCCTATTGATATTGTTCCTGATATTTTTCCCATCGTTGGTCAAATTGACGATGTTCTGCTAATGACACTGTTAGTTAGTGAAGTTTCTGGATTAGTACTTGAAGGTTGGAAAGCTCGTAAAGGTGTAGACACAACTGTGAATACTGCTAATACCGCCAATACTTCCGAGGATGCTACTTCTAGTGCAAAAACCGTTGATGTTGATGCTGTGTCAGTTAAATAGTTTTTTATAAAAAATATATTAATCCTCTGTTTGTCAAACCGAACAGGGGATATTTTTTTAACATAGAAAGGTGTAGTAAATTAGGCTGGGCGTTAATTGCAAATTTAGCGATCGCCACAAAGTTAACTACCCTACTATCCAGTGGCTGATGATCTAGTTTGGGAAAAATCTCACTGATGGCAGAAGTTTTACGGAGTCAATTTTTCTACAATCAAGCATGGAAAAACTGATACTAGCTAACAATGCGAATACTTCTGGTAGAAGATGATACAGCCCAATTAGAACCCTTACAAACAGCATTGTCTCAAGCTGGACATATTGTAGATGGTTTGGAAAATGGCGCGATCGCTCAATGGGCAATTACCCAGCGAGACTATGACTTATTGATATTAGACTGGATGCTACCGGAAATCAGTGGTTTAGATTTATGTCGGCAATATCGCCAAGCGGGGAAAACTGCACCTGTATTGATGTTGACGGCGAAAGATACCACAGGAGAAAAAATTACAGGTTTGGATGCTGGTGCAGATGATTATTTAGTCAAACCGACAGATTTATTTGAATTATTAGCCAGAGTGCGGGCGTTAGGTAGGCGATCGCCTGTTTGGCAAGGTGAAAAACTTCAACTTGCAGATCTACAATTGCACATTTCAACGCTGACAGTAGAACGAGGTCAAGCAACAGTAGAATTATCTACCCGCGAATTTCAGTTATTAGAATACTTCATGCGTCATCCATATCAAGTTTTAAGCCGCGATCAAATTGAACAAGCTTTATGGGAATGGGGTAGTGAACCAGAAAGTAACGCCACAACAACCTTAGTAAGGCGTTTGCGCCAGCGTTTACAGTTCCTAGATGCAGCAGACTGGCTAGAAACTATTTATGGGATGGGCTATCGTCTCAATCCTGATCAGAAAAATAACGCTTAACTTTTTGAGTCATGTTCAACCGTAGCCGTCGTAACTTGGCTAGTTGGTTCACTCTCTCAATGGGCAGTATTCTCATAATTTTTGCCGGGATTCTTTATTATCAAGAATCCATCCAACAGTTAGAAGTTATAGATTTAATTCTCTACAAAAAAGCTAGAGTTATTACATCCAGTGTGCGCTATAAAGAGTATCAAGGAGAGAAACGAGTATTTCTCAAAAATTTACCAGTTTTAGGCAATAATCCGCCACCCGAAGATAGTGAAATTATTTATGCTCGTTGGTATGACACCAAAGGTAATTTGAAGCGTTACTTTGGTCAGCTTCCTCACAAAAAAATCACCCCAATATTTGCATATCAGACAATAAAAGTTACTAATCTTTCAGGTATTTCCTCACAAGTTATTTGGCTACGCGAAATAACTTTACCAGTACAGTATCAAGGTGAGTTAATTGGCTATTTGCAAATGGCAATGCCGATGAATCGTATCCAAGAATTACTCCATAAATTTTTACTTTTACTAATATCAACGGTATTCATTGCTTTAGGAATAACCAGTTTAACTGGATGGTTTCTCAGCGGCATAGCAATGCAACCTATATATCTGAGTTATAAACAACTCGAACGATTTACAGCCCATGCTTCTCATGAATTACGTACCCCTTTAGCGGCAATTCTGAGTAATGCTCAAGTTGGCTTACTCGCACCAATGGAAGATAGTGCAAGTAAGCATCTGCGTCTAGAAAAAGTTGCAGAAGGAGCTAAATCGATGAATACATTGATTGGAAATCTGCTATTTCTAGCACGCCGAACAGGGCGTTTAACTCCAGAATCTTTAAAAGCAGTTGATGTGAGAGATTTACTCAAGGAAGTACTAAATTCATCATCTGTGAAGACTGCGGCTAAACATTTAAATCTCAAGAGTGATTTACCAAAATCTCCAATTATAGTGCGTGTAGATGCCGAGTTAATTTGTTTGGCTGTGATCAATTTGCTGAGTAACGCCTGTAAGTATACTCCGGCTGACGGATTGGTAGAGTTACGTTTGTTGACTAAATATAATCAGGCAGTAATTGAAGTAGAAGACAATGGTATGGGGATTGCCGCAACAGATTTACCCCATATCTTTGAGCAATTTTATCGAGTAGAACAACACCAGACAAATTCGACTAATAGCTTTGGATTAGGATTAGCGATCGCTCAACAAATCATTGAAGTACATAATGGCCATCTCAGTGTAAAAAGCAAACTAGGTCAGGGTTCCGTTTTTCAAATTAAATTGCCTATGTAGCTAATTAGGCAGATTTTGTCACTTTCCTGTCACATTTATCCTTAACCATAAAAAGTAATTGATATTTTCTTCCATAACATTGCTCGTTACATTCAATAACCGAGCAGGAGTCAATGTGAGTAGAAATGAAAAGTACAGATTACTTGAAGGTTTAGCAACTACAGAAGCAGCACCAAAGCCATCACTGACTTTATCAGATGCTGTCGCGTTGATTGTTGGTATTGTCATTGGTGCAGGAATTTTTGAAACTCCTGCTTTAGTAGCAACCCAAGCCGGAAGCAGTTTTGCTGTACTGCTATTTTGGTTCATCGGTGGTGTGGTTTCTTTAGTTGGCGCATTGTGCTACGCAGAGTTAGCCACAACATATCCCGATGTGGGTGGAGTTTACTATTATCTCAAACGTGCTTTTGGGCGAGAAGTTGCCTTTTTATTTGCTTGGGCGCGGATGACAGTTATCCAAACTGGCTCTATTGCTTTATTGGCATTTGTTTTTGGTGACTACGCTTCGCAAATTTGGCAGTTAGGAAACTTTTCAGCTTCGATTTATGCAGCAATGGCGATCGCTTTATTAACTGCTTTAAATATTATCGGCTTACAACAAGGTAAGTGGACGCAAAACTTACTCACTGCGGTAAAAGTCCTCGGTTTGTTGCTAGTGGTATTAATTGGCTTAACTATTACCCCCAATGCTGCCACATCTGTGGAATCTACTACCACAGGAACTTGGGGATTAGCAATGGTGTTTGTCTTGCTGTCTTATGGTGGTTGGAATGAAGCCGCTTATATTTCCGCCGAAATTCAAAATCGCCAACGGAATATTGTGCGATCGCTTCTTTGGAGCATTGGTACAATTACTGTAATTTACTTGCTAATTAATCTGGCTTATCTGCGGGGACTGGGGTTAGCAAATATGTCCAACTCCCAAGCCGTAGCCGCAGATTTAATGCGGGTGTTTTGGGGTGAACCAGGGGCTTGGTTTATCAGTTTATTGATTGCGGTTTCGACTTTGGGCGCACTGAACGCCACTTTATTCACCGGGGCGCGGACTAATTACGCTTTAGGCCAGGATTTTGCCATTTTCGGTTTTATGGGACACTGGCGGCAACGTCCTAGCACACCTAGTTATGCTTTATTGTTGCAAGCTGCGATCGCACTGGCGCTAGTTATGTTAGGTACGTTCACCCGCAAAGGCTTTGAAACAATGGTGGACTATACCGCCCCAATATTTTGGTTTTTCTTTTTACTTTCAGGGATATCGTTGCTAGTGCTACGCCACCAAGAACCGCAAATTACCAGGCCGTTCCGTGTGCCATTTTATCCTTTTACACCATTACTGTTTTGTGCAGTCTGCGGCTATTTACTTTATTCCAGTTTGGTTTATACCGGCGTGGGCGCAATTGTGGGTCTTCTAGTTGTGGCCGCAGGTATTCCCTTGCTGCTGTGGAATCGTTACCGCCAAGGTAGAACGTAATACAATTTTGGATTTTTGATAGAGAATTTCCCCTCATTTGTGAAATTGCTGTAACTCATTCAACATTCACCTATTTTTGCTTTAGGAGTAGATTCATGTTTAAAAAACTTTTGCTGTTATTCATTACAGGTGTTAGTGTCACCAGTCTAGGAATTGCTGGATGTACCAGCCAACAACAAGACTTAGAAGCACAAGTACAACCCCCTGTTTTAACTGGTCAAACTGAAGCACCCGCTACTACAACTCAACCCCAAGAACGCCCAGGTGATGTTCCCTATGTACCGACACCACAGCCTGTAGTCGATGCAATGTTGCAAGTAGCCAAGGTAGGTAAGAATGATGTGCTTTATGACCTTGGTAGTGGTGATGGCCGAATTGTCGTTACTGCGGCGCAAAAATATGGTACAAGAGGCGTGGGTATAGATATTAATCCCGAACGCATTCAAGAAGCTAATGCCAATGCTCAACAAGCGGGAGTAACAGACCTCGTACAGTTTCGTCAACAAGACTTATTCCAAACTGATTTGAGTGAAGCAACAGTCATCACACTGTACCTACTTCCCGAAGTTAACCAAAGACTTCGCCCCGAACTATTAAAACTCAAACCTGGCACAAGAATTGTCTCCCACGCTTTCGATATGGGCGATTGGAAACCACAACAGACACTACAGGTAGATGGAAAAACAGTTTACTATTGGGTGGTTCCAAAAGAAGTACCAGCTAATTTGCGATAGTACTCAGGACTTAAAGCATCAAGAGTTTTAGGGTGTAAGGGTGTTGGATATTAAGTCAGCCAAACCTTTACACCCTGACATTTTTTTGGACAGGGATTGGCGGTAGTCACCGGACAATGCCCATCCATTACTTAACTTTTTTCAACAATCAAATAGGACTGCTATATAATGCCTAAGTCATACTCAGTTATGAAAATTCAATTTGATGACTAAAAAATATATACCTAACGCTTTTTTGAAAATTGTAGATTCGCAATTATATGCAATTTTTGCTTGGAGTCAACGCACTGCGGAAGTTGTTCCTAAAAAATCCTGGCTCACTATACTTGAAATATTTGTGCATGAACATGATTTAAATAAAGCTTACCACATATTTCAAAAACATCATCTGACTGTTATTTCAGATGAAATTGTTCAAGAAATAAATCAATATGAATGCTTGATTGAAGATGCGATCGTATTTTTGGCAGATGGGAGTTTGACAATATTTGGTAAAGGCTTCCGCAGTTTTATTGAAAAAGAAATGCAATTTAAACTGGGTGAATTGAGCCGAAAAAACTACCAAATTCTCCAGCAATTATTTTGTCACATTAACTTGGAAGAAGATTTAGCAGATATTAAAAACATAGAAGATTTCCAGAAAATAGTATATCAACTAGAAAAGCTTGGTTTATTATCGCCTGAAACAAGTACTATTGACTGGGGAGATTTAAAAAGAACAGTTCCAATTTGTCAAGCATTTGGTTTAACTAGAGGTACACCAGTAGATAGGTATTATCTCAGCAAGTTTTTGCATGAAGTTCAACCACAAATTGGCGGTAACATCCTAGAAGTAGGAGGAACGCCAAAAGATAAAGATTTTTATGCAGTTAACTCAGGCACATCCTATAAAATTCTCAACATAGAACCAGGCCCAGGAGTAGATATAGTTGGAGATGTTCATAATGTATCCCTTGTAGAAGCCAACTCTTTAGATTCCGTGATCATCTTTAATGTTTTAGAGCATTGTTATGCACCTTGGATCGTAGTAGAAAATATATATAAGTGGTTAAAACCAGGTGGTAAATGTTTTGCAATGGTTCCCAGTTCTATCAGAATTCATGCTACCCCAATGGACTATTGGCGACCGCTTCCTGATGCTTTTGCTTGGATGTTTAAAAATTTTTCTCAGCATCAATTATATATTTATGGTAATCCTATTAGTGTCATAGCTAGTTATCATGGAATAGCCCAAGAAGAACTTACACCCGAAGAATTAGACGCATTTCATCCTGATTTCCCTGTTGCTACTTGTATCGTGGCGGAAAAATAAATTTTCCACATTTTTTACCTGATTTTATTCATTATTTAGCTAGATTGCGAAATTTCTTCTAAAACACTCTTAGTGATACTAGTTTCTGCTCTGGTGTAAACATAAGTTTGCAAGTGAGGTGTTTTTTGAGTTTTGAAGGCTTTCTCGGCTCTGTTCCAAAAGTCTGTATCTTCTCCATAAGCAATATTATTAAAGCCTTTCAATTCAAAAAATACTGCTCTCTTACCAAAAAATGTAGGGCCTAGTACGCATTCTCGGAGATTAATTGTTTTACCTTGTTGAAAATAATCTGCGACAAAAACCTCTTCGTCTGTGGCAAATCCACCTTCAATTAAATCAATTTCTGGATGCTCTTGCATATATTTAATGCGTGCAGCCAGATGTTCTGGTAAATAGGCATCATCGCTATCTAAAAATGTGATGTATCTGCCAAATGATGCTTGAATACCAGTATTTTTAGCGTGCCAAAGTTTCTTATTTTGGTGTTTTAAATAACGAATATTCGGGAAAATATGAATATATTGATTGACAATTTCAAAGGTGTTATCGGTACTGCCATCATCTACTATAATCAGTTCCCAATCTTGATAAAT
Organism: Nostoc sp. LEGE 06077; assembly: GCF_015207705.1. Taxonomy (GTDB): domain Bacteria; phylum Cyanobacteriota; class Cyanobacteriia; order Cyanobacteriales; family Nostocaceae; genus Nostoc_B. The sequence goes on along the minus strand of NZ_JADEWI010000002.1, from coordinate 213,752 downwards.
CTGAGCAATCACACTATTAATACAACGGTTTAAATATTTTTCTCGGTTGTAAGTACAAAGGATAATTGATATGTCAGGTATTACGTCAAAAATTACACTACTCATATTCAATAGCTCAAAAATAATTAATTGCTCATCAATAGTGAGCAGGTATAAAGCAATTATTGTACAGGATAGTAGATAGTATGCAAGGGAACATCCCGGTTTTTGCAAAGATAGTAAAAATCAGGCAGGATAATTAATGGTTATTCAATAACTTAGGTTTTATCAATAGGACATCAACAGTGCCATTAAATCAGCCACCCCCCAACAATCAAACCCAACGCTGGACATTTACTCAACTGTTTGGACTAGCAAGACGTAATCCTTTGATGATTTCTCGATGGGTACTGCGTTGGGTAGTGGTGGGGACAGTGAGTGGTTTATTTGCTGGTTTGTACTGGAATGTTTTAGAACTGTTAACTCACCAGTTGCAAAGGTTCCAAGGTTTAAGTTTATTAGTTGTAATGCCACTAGCAGGTTTAATTATTGGGCTAGTGATTCATTTTTTGGGAAATCCTGGTGAAATTGCCGTGATTGTGGATAATATTCATTTTCGTGGTGGGCGGTTGGATGGGCGAAAAAATCCGTCGATGATTCTGGCTTCCCTGGCGAGTATTGCTGCTGGTGGTAGTGCTGGCCCGGAAGCACCATTAGTACAGGTGACAGGTTCCTTTGGTACTTGGATAGGCGATCGCCTGAAACTCGAAGGTGAAGACTTGCGATCTATGAGTTTAGCGGCGATGGCGGCGGGTTTTACGGCTTTGTTTGGCGCACCTTTGGGTGGGGCGATGTTTGCCCTAGAAATCTTGCACCATCAGCATATTGTGGAGTATTACGAAGCTTTAATGCCAGCTATTGTTTCTAGTTGCGCTAGTTATCTGGTATTTGCGGCAATTACTCATTTAGGAATTGCTCCAACTTGGCATTTTCCTCAATATCGCCTGGAAAATATCGATGATTTTGCCTTCGCAATTCTGTTTGGGATCATTGGGGCGATCGCTGGATGGATTTTTATGTGGATTTTTCGCACCTGCGACAGCGCCTTTAATCGCATTCCTGTCCCGATTTATTTACGCACTACCATAGCCGGACTGGGAATTGGTAGTTTAGCAGTTTTCTTACCCCTGACCCGTTATTTTGGTCACGAAGAGTTAGAAACTGTTCTTTCAACTAACTTTTCTGGTGTTTTTTTGTTAACGCTGGCTTTGGGTAAAATGGCTGCCATTAGCATGACAGTTACAGGTGGGTGGCGCGGTGGATTTATTATCCCTTTATTTTTTACTGGTGCTTGTATTGGCAAAGCAGTGGTAGTTTTGATTCCTGGAATCAATCCTGCCTTAGCGATGATTTGTACAATGGCGGCAATTAACGCAGCTGTAACACGTACACCAATCAGTACAACTCTGCTACTATCGAAACTGACTAGCTTCAGTCCCTTTACACCAATTTTGTTTGCTAGTTTAGTCGGATTTTTCCTAGCGCCTAAAGTGCCTTTAATTGCGGCTCAACTAAAGTCTCAACCAGAAAATATTCATTAACTCAGAAAAACAGTCAATAAATTCTTTACTTCTGGAGCTTATTCTGGGATGCTTGTTTGGCCTCTAAATATTTAGCGATCGCGGCGGCATTCAGCGGGATCACTTTTGTTGTTGGACGTATTGTCTGTAATGATGCGTTTAGACTGCCATAAGAATGACTGGCCTTGCGATATACACAAGCATAACTGACACCAGGCAGACGGAAATAGCTACCTATGGCTAATTGTTGAAATGTCATCAGAGCCTCAGATGAATAACTACTGGGAAAATCAAGATTGATTCACGAACTTAACTATAATAAGCCGGATAAACTAAGAACCAAAGATTTGATCCAACTCCCTTTACATTGCCACTTTTTTTTGCTTACCGTGTCTATCTCAATCATTAACTAAATTCTATTTCCTACCTCTTGCTGATATCGGCTCAGTCATAACTTGTAATTGAGCAAATTAGCTTTATTTTAGGGAAAATTTAGGAAATTAATTTCTTTAGCTCAAATTATCTGCGTTAAATCTTATTTAGCACGTCTACAACAGCCGTTTGTCGAGCTACTGTAGGTTAGCTTTCCAGGCAAAAAAACACAATACATGCTAGAATTGTATCAAAATATGTCAATTATTCAAGAGTAATTTGGAATAATTTTACGCTTTGCCAACTGTAAAGGCTAAAAATATACGATTTTTGGAGTTTTTTAGGTTATGACAACCTCACAGGAGAGGATTATCCCCACAGATCTCCGGAACGAAATGTCCCGGTCTTATCTGGAATACGCCATGAGTGTGATAGTGGGTCGGGCGCTACCAGATGCCAGGGATGGTCTGAAACCTGTGCATCGCCGTATCCTCTACGCTATGCACGAACTAGGTTTACTGCACGATCGCCCATTTAGAAAATGCGCCCGTGTGGTTGGGGAAGTGTTGGGTAAATATCACCCCCACGGCGACACAGCCGTATACGATGCCTTGGTGCGGATGGCGCAGGATTTTTCCATGCGATCGCCTTTAATTAACGGGCATGGTAACTTCGGTTCTGTAGATAACGATCCCCCAGCGGCAATGCGATACACAGAATGTCGCTTGCAAGCTTTAACTAGCGCCGCTTTACTCCAAGACATCGAATCAGAAACTGTAGACTTTGCGGATAACTTCGACGGTTCCCAACAAGAACCCACAGTTCTACCCTCGCGGATTCCCCAACTGCTACTCAATGGTTCATCGGGTATTGCCGTGGGGATGGCAACAAATATTCCGCCCCACAACTTAGGCGAATTGATTGATGGATTAGTCGCCCTAATTCACAATCCCGAAATCACCGACCTCCAGTTGATGCAGTATATCCACGGGCCAGATTTCCCCACTGGGGCGCAAATTCTCGGCACAGCGGCAATTAAAGAAGCTTATACTACTGGGCGCGGTTCCATTACCATGCGTGGTGTCGCCAACATAGAAACCATCGAACAGCGTGGTCGTCCCGAACGGGAAGCAATTATCATCACCGAATTGCCTTATCAAACTAATAAGGCGGCATTAATTGAGAAAATCGCCGAATTGGTGAACGATAAGCGAATTGACGGGATAGCAGATATCCGGGATGAAAGCGATCGCGATGGGATGCGAATTGTCATCGAACTCAAGCGCGATGCTTATCCCCGCGTAGTGTTGAACAACCTTTACAAGCAAACCCCACTGCAAGCCAACTTTGGGGCAAATATGCTGGCGTTGGTCAACGGGGAACCGCAAATCCTCACCCTGCGGCAATTTTTAGAAGTCTTCCTCGATTTCCGCATCATATCCATTACCAGACGCACCCAGTACGAACTGCGAAAAGCGGAAGAACGCGACCATCTTTTACAAGGGTTATTGATTGCTTTATCCCATTTAGATACAATCATTAACTTGATTCGTCATGCCCCGGACGCACCCACCGCTAAAGGTGAGTTAATTACAAATTACGGACTGTCAGAAGTCCAAGCTGACGCAATTTTGCAAATGCAACTGCGCCGCTTGACTGCCTTAGAAGCAGATAAAATTCGCCTAGAACATGAAGAATTACAAGAGCGCATCGGCGATTTACGCGATATTCTGGCACGGCGAGAAAGAATTTTAGAAATTATTGAAGCTGAAATTTCGCACATCAAAACCAGCTTCGCCACACCTCGACGCACAATCATTACTCATGCCGAAGGGGAAATTGATGAACGTGACCTAATTGCCAACGAAAAAGCAATTATTCTGTTAACACAGCAAGGTTACATCAAACGGATGCCCGTCAACACCTTTGAAGCGCAAAGCCGCGCCACTAGAGGTAAAGCCGCCGCCAAGGTGAAAGACGATGACACCGTAGAACATTTCTTAACTTGCTGCGATCACGATAGTGTTTTATTCTTTAGCGATCGCGGCGTAGTTTACTGCCTCAAAGCTTATCAAATCCCAGTGGGTTCCCGCACCAGTCGGGGTACACCCATTGTCCAGATGTTACCCATTCCCAAGGAAGAAAAAATCACCTCCATCGTCCCCGTTGACGAGTTCAGCGACAATGAATATTTAGTCATGCTCACCAAAGGCGGCAATATTAAGAAAACTGCCTTGGCAGCTTTTAGCCATATTCGGGCAAATGGTTTGATTGCCATTTCCTTAGAAGAAGGGGATCAACTGCGCTGGGTACGCCGCGCTAGAGTTGAAGACAGCATTATCGTTGGTTCTCGTCTGGGGATGGCAATTCACTTTCGATGTACCCACGAACAACTGCGTCCTCTCGGTAGGGCGACCCGTGGTGTGAAATCGATGAAACTCAAAAAGGGTGATGAACTGGTGGGGATGGATATTATTCCCGCAGCTATTCTGGATACACTCGACACGGGAACGGAAGAGTCAGAAATCGAAGAAATCGAAACCGAAGATATCGAAAATGTGGAAGAAACCACAGAAGTAGAAGTAACAGGTAATGTTGGCCCTTGGGTACTAGTTATTACAATGGGCGGCTACGGTAAACGCGTACCCGTTGCCCAATTCCGTTTGCAAAACCGTGCTGGTCAAGGTTTAATGGCTACCAAATTCAAAAACCGGAAAACCAAAGACAAATTAGCCACCTTGCAAATTGTCAACAGCGACGATGAAATTATGATGGTGACAAATCGCGGTATCATTATCCGTCAGGCTACCAATGCAATTTCCATCCAATCGCGATCGGCTACTGGCGTAAGAGTCCAACGCTTAGACGAAGATGACGCAATTACCGGAGTTGCGATCGTTCCGCCTGATACTGGTGATGAAGAAGAAACAGAATGAAGGCAAGAGTAAAAAGGAAAAAGGAAAAGGCGAGAATTCATTTTTTACTTTTGCCTTTTACCTTTTACTTTCGCTAATTAGCGGTGTTTTGATGGGGCTAACCGTCGCCCCTGTGGGTGCATGGTTTTTGGCTTGGATAGCGTTAGCACCGCTTTGGGTATTAGTTGTTCAAAAAAGTAACTCTTATTTAGAAGCTAAAAAGCAAAAACCCTGGCTTTTACCTTTTACTTTTTACCTTTTACCTTTACTCTGGGGTGTTGGTTATCACAGCGTCGCCTTATTTTGGATTACCGGGATTCACCCAATGGATTGGTTGGGTGTACCTTGGTGGCCGAGTTTAGCTATTACTATATTTTGTTGGGGCTTTATTAGCCTCTGGGGTGGGTTATTTGTCACCCTTTGGGCGGCGGGAATGGTATGGCTGAATCAAGGAAAACCTTGGTTGCGGGTTTTGATTGGTACAGCCCTGTGGTGCGGTTTAGAAAGTTTGTGGAGTTCCGGTTCTTTGTGGTGGAGTGCTTTAGCTTATACGCAATCACCACATAACTTAGTAATTTTACATCTTGGGCAACTGTCTGGCCCTAATACTGTAACAGCTGCGATCGCCGCCTTCAATGGACTAATCGCCGAAGCCTACCTATCTTCTACACCTCGGCGGTTCGTCAATAAATATTTAGCATTAGCCACAGGGTTATTCATCACCTTACATCTAATCGGCTGGTTTTTATATAGCCAACCCATCGCCCAACCACCAGCAGCAGCCTTAAAAATTGGCGTTGTGCAAGGTAACATCCCCAACAAAATTAAAGTCCAACCCGAAGGTTATCGCCGTGCCATTACAGGCTATACCAGTGGTTATTTAACTTTAGCCGAACAAGGTGTAAATGCTGTCCTCACACCCGAAGGTGCTTTACCGATTTTTCAGCGCAATTTTAGAGACACGCCCCTATTTGCAGCAGTGCAGGAAAAAGGTGTAGTAGTTTGGGTAGGTGCTTTTGGGGAAAAGGGACGCAGCTATACAAACAGTTTGTTTACTGTCAATAGCCAGGGTGAAACTACCAGTCGCTACGATAAATCCAAACTCGTACCCTTGGGTGAATATATCCCCTTTGAGGAAATTTTAGGTAAATTAATCAGCCGTTTGTCACCGCTAGATGAACACCAAGTTCACGGTGCAGCTAACCAGATATTTGATACACCTTTTGGACAGGCAATTGTCGGTATTTGCTACGAATCGGCATTTCCTGAAGTATTTCGCCGTCAAGCTGCGGTGGGTGGGCAATTTATCCTCAGTTCTTCTAACGATGCCCATTACAGTTCAGCTATGCCATTCCAGCATCATGCTCAAGATATCATGCGGGCAATTGAAACTGATAGATGGTCAGCACGGGCTACTAATACTGGGTATTCGGCTTTTGTCGACCCCCACGGCAGAACTTTGTGGATATCTGGCTATAATACCTACCAAACTCACGCAGAGACTATATATCGTCGTCAAACGCAGACTTTATATGTGCGTTGGGGCGATTGGTTAACACCGTTGTTGTTGGGTTTGGGTTTTGTGGGTTGGTTTGTGGGGAAGGTATTTTAAACGCAAAGGTATACAAAGTCCGCGCAGAGTTACGCAGAGGAAGAGGAGTTGAGTTGAGAAAATCAGGAGGAAGTGGAACCAATGGTACAACAATTATGAATGTTAACACCAGAAGGACAAGTGCAAAAAGTTGAACAATGCGCTCAAATCTTAGCAGAAAGATTAAGAACCCTGGGTGTAGACCCAGATTCTTTGATTTAAACAGGTTTATCTGTTAACTCTGGTTGGGATTTATTAGCTTGTAATTGCACCCAAACAAATAAGGGAATGGCGAGTAGTTGAGTGGCGGCGGAAAATATTACTAATAGGGTAATGGAGCGATCGTACAAAACACCCATTAAAGTGCTGCCTAAAAACCAAGCAAAACCATAGCCTGTGCTGAAGATACCATAAGCTGTGGCGCGTTTGTGTTTGGGGACGAGTCCGGCGATCGCAGCTTTTAAAATCGACTCTTGCGCCCCCATACCTATACCCCAAAACGCTATACCTAACAGTGCTAGTTGGGTATTACCTAAGAATACCAATGGTGCGAAAAAGGAGGAAATAAAAGCCGCAACCATCAAAATAGAAATACCAGCGCGGTCAAACAGATAGCCAAATATCAGTGCAGCTACAGCATCAATTCCCATTGCGAAGGCATAAAATAAAGGGATTGTTTGACCGGAAGCAACATTTCCCTTTTGAAAATGAAAGGCAATTAAGGGAAAATCAGCATAACCAGCGGCAATAATCGCCACTGCACCCAGATAAATCCAAAATGCCCGCGGGATGCTATCTTTTTCGTTAATTTCAGGTTCAATTTCTAAATCGCTGGGGTTGGGGTAGAGAAATTGCAAAACCAATAACACAATCAAGCCCAACACCGCCGGTACAATTAAAATTGTAAAGGCGTTGCGATACTCTCCTTGGAAATAAACCATTGCTGCTACTGCTAAAGGCCCCATGACAGCGCCGGTTTGATCCATTGCTTCATGCAAACCAAAGCCGAAGCCTCGGCCAATTTGACTCACACCATGAGACAGAAGTGCATCTCGCGGGGGAGTCCGTACGGCTTTTCCTGTGCGTTCTGCCATCATCAAACCTGCGGCTACTTCCCATCTCCCGGCAAAAGCCAATAGTGGGACAACGGCAGTGTTCAAAATAAATCCTAAAGTTGTAATCCCCCAATATTTGCGTGTCTGGTCGCTGAGATAACCAATGATGAGGCGCAAACCATAACCAATTAGTTCCCCAAAACCTGCTACAAGACCTACCACAGTGCCGCTTGCGCCTAAAACCTGCAAATAAGCCCCCGTAATACTACGCGCCCCTTCATAAGTGGCATCGGCACAGAGGCTAACAAAACCAAGTAAAATCACAAACTTCAAGGCGGCTGATTTCTGTGCCATACTTTTGTCTCTATTCAAGTTACTACTTCAAAAAGCTCTGTCTTGACTCTGTGTTTGCAACCAGAAAAAACCTCCCTGTTCCGGAGAAATGATTTTGTGTAGCAGCTAAGATAGAATTTCGGTTATATCATAAAGTTCTTGAATAGTTGGCAAAGTCCGCTGTAAACATTTAAATTGAGCCGGAAAGTAGCAAAATTACGCAAGTATTTATCGTAGTTCCTAATTGCCTGAAGTACGCCCTAACTAGGCTCTAAGCTCAATGAGGTGTACCTCACGAAAACGACAAACGCTATAGCGATATTTTCTACTGCCAATTTTTTACTAGATTAAATTCACCAACAGGATGATTTTGACATTGATGGTGTAGAGCGATCGCCATCTCCTGTTAGTGAACCCCAACAAATGATTCTCGACAAATCTCCTGATTTGGTATTGGGTGACGGCGCGAATATAGATTCACTATGTTTACTGTCAATATCTCTTGTGCGCCTCCAACGTCACTGGCCATAATCAGAAAAACCAGACGATAGTAGCTTCTCTTAATCTGAGATGTTACGCGAACCACAGCCCTGGCTCCCCAGTTTACTTGTTTTATTCTTCTTCTGGCATTGGTAAATCTAAGGCTATCAATAAAGCCTGAGATAAATGAGCCATTACCAATTGCGAAACTGCGCCTCTTAAACGTAAAAAGCGGGTTTTCGATAACACCCGCACTTGATCTGCCATTGCGATCGAATCTCTCTTGAGTCCACCATCAGGTGCTAAAATTAACACCTGGGTTGGGTAAACTCGCTTTCCCGATTGATAAGTAGTGCAGGGAACTGCTAAAACGACCGGACTCGACGAATTAATTGCATCACGACTGACAATAATCACTGGGCGAGTCCCTCCTTGCTCTGAACCTTCATTGGACTCTAGTCGAGCATCATAGACCTCACCCCTTCTCATTACAGAGATTCCTCTAACAGAAAAGCCTCCCACTGAGCAGCGGCGAATTCAGTTTCTAGTTTGAGTACCTCTGCCTGATAATCAGTATCGCTGGCCATTTCTGCCAAAGCAGCATCAATTGCGGCTCTTTTCTGTGCTGCTAATTCTCGACGTATTGCTTGCACCATAAAATCATTACGACTTCTTGCTTTGCCTTCTAAAACTGCCTGGTCAGTTGCTTCTAAAAGTTCCCGTGGTATTGCTAGTGTAGTGCGAACGGATTCGGCTTTCATGTAGTGATGATTATTTTGATGTCTTCAGTGACGACTTCTATGATATCACTCTTAATCGCACTCCGACCCTTGGAGTTCTACCGAAGACCTTGTAGCAACTAAAATTTTCACCCTACAGTAGTACCGAATCAGTAATAGAAAAGACTTTCGCTCTCAGTAAGGATATGTTCACATTACATATTGAGTTACAAAAATTAGCCATAGTTAAAAGTCCAGCTTCCATCAATATCTTGGGAATCTGGACTAACTCTTGCTACTATTTTCTACTTAAGTAGCAAGAGTTAGTTTGCGGTTAATCGTCAGTAATTAGGCAGAAAATAAATTTTTTTTGTGACTTTGCCTGAACCAATGGCTTTTTTGAGTGAACCATCTGCGCCAAATTCAAGCTTGACCATCGAAATTGCCCGAAATCGGACAGATAGAGTTGCCGGACAAAATCAGGCATAATCCTTAAACAGCAAGGGATAGAGGAAAACATATATCAAGGCAGTAAATAGAAAAACCCTAGCTCACCATTAGCAGGGTTTTCTTTTTTAGTTCGATAGAATTTTGACTGCTTAAGAGAAAGCGCGTATGGTTTGACAAACTTTACCGAATATTTTCTTATTTGCCCGTGTTTTGCGCCTTTTTATTAAATTCAAATTTCATATCGGTTAGTTTTTCCGATACTTCCCATAGTTTTTTAGCGATCGCTTGGTCTTTGGATAACTCGTTTGATTCGACTTTTATTGGATAGCCGCGGATCTCCATAAACCCATTGGGGCCGAAATATTCTGCGCCTTTTAAGCCTGCTTCAGTTGCCGCCCGCAGGGTTGGTAATGCGCCCATCGTGATGTCTTGAGCAAGGATGCCGTTGAGATATTCCACAATGCCGCCCGCAGTTCTCTGCAATTCGGTTGCTGTCCAGCCCGGATGCGAGGCGGTTACAAGTGTGTCGATACTGTGATCTTTTAGTTTGCGGTCGAGTTCGTAGGTGAAATAAAGGTTGGCAAGTTTGCTGTCGCCGTAGGCTTTCCATTTAGCATAACTTCTCTTTTCCCAATTCAAATCATCGAAATCTATTTTGCCTATATTATGTGCGCCGCTCGAAACATTGACAATTCGTGAGCCTTCGGTGCTGATCAAAAGTTCCAAAAGCTGTCCCGTCAAAGCAAAATGTCCGAGATGATTAGTGCCGAACTGCAATTCAAAACCGTCCGTCGTTTTGGCATACGGCGGAATCATCACACCCGCATTATTAATCAGTAAATCGAGATGCAAATAATTTTTCTTAAAGTTTTCAGCGAAATTTTTAACTGATGCTAAATTCGCCAAATCAAGTTCCATCACCTTTACGTCGGCATCTTGATTCTGTTGCAGAATTTTTGCCAATGCCTTGTTTCCTTTGTCCAAATTGCGAACCGCAATGATTACAGACGCTTGTTTATTAGCTAAAACTCGTGCCGTTTCATAACCGATGCCGCTGCTAGAACCCGTGACAATTGCTACTCTCCCTTTTTGACTCGGAATATTTTCCGCGTTCCATTTTTCATTTTTCATTTTATTTACTCTCCTAAATTAATCGAATGTTCGTTTAATTAACTCTTAAAAAAAGAATTAATTCGTTACTGCATCCCAGGCAATTTTATAGGTGGTCTCTAACATTCCTTCGTCCAAAATCAAAGCACCACTAAAATGCTCTTTTATCAATCCAGTCAGAGGCGCAAAGGTAAAAGCAGTAAAAATTTCCAGGGAAATATCCTTAAAAACCTTCTCCTCTTTACCGCGATTGAATAAATCTAGCATTGGCTGGAAATAGCTCAAACTTTCATCTTTGCAAATGCGGTCAACCATCGGGGAATTAGCAAATTGCTCCGTAAAAGCAAATCTGACTGGATTTTTAATCGCGTATTGATAATAATTATTCCAGACCATTTTAAAGGCTTTCTCCACCGATAGGTTCTGGTTGACACCTTTCAAAATTTCTGCACTCATTTCTTGCTTCACGGATAAATAGATTTTATTGAGAAGGTTCTCTTTGTTTTCAAAATAGACATATATTGTCGCGGGCGAAACATTCGCGGTTTTGGCAATTTTCGACATCGAAGTATCAGCAAAACCATTGGCAGTAATCAGTTCGATTGCTGCATCACAGATGGCTTGATTTTTTTTATCGTCCTTGTGCCTCATAATCCTATAATAAACGAGCATTCGTTTATTGGCAAGTAAAAAACTTTGATGCTACAAAGCCGAGATCCCTGCAATATATAAGAATTTCCACAAATTTCTATTTTCAGTGAGGATTCTTTAACAACTGTGTAACTAAATGGCTACTAACACGAGATAATAAGTAGTCTCTACTACCCTTAGCTGTCATCTCATTACCCATTACAGAACAATTCTCTGCACAGCCACAGGGTGAAATATTGCCAGCTTTCTTGAATGAGTATGAAAACAGCTACTGAATTACAAACTCGACTGGAGCATTACTACCAGCAAATCAAAACCATTATCCTCACGCGGCAAAATCCGATTACTGGTTTGCTACCTGCGAGTACAGCTATTACGGCTCACGGGGATTATACAGATGCTTGGGTCAGAGACAATGTTTACAGTATTTTGGCTGTTTGGGGTTTGGCGCTGGCGTATCGCAAAGTTGATGAAGATAAGGGACGCACTTACGAACTAGAACACAGCGTGATTAAGCTGATGCGTGGGTTGCTATTTGCGATGATGCGACAGGCGCATAAAGTTGAGCAGTTTAAACATACTCAGTCACCTTTAGATGGCTTACACGCCAAATATAATACGGCGACGGGCGATATTGTCGTTGGTGATGATGAGTGGGGACATTTACAACTTGATGCCACATCTATATTTATCCTGATGTTGGCGCAAATGACCGCTTCAGGATTGCCGATTATTTATACGATTGATGAAGTAAACTTTGTGCAGAACTTGGTTTACTATATTGGACGAGCTTACCGCACACCAGATTATGGTATTTGGGAACGGGGTAATAAAATTAATCATGGTAGTGCAGAGTTGAATGCTAGTTCTGTAGGGATGGCGAAAGCAGCACTAGAAGCCATCAATGAACTAGATTTATTTGGGGTGCGTGGAAGTCAAGCATCGGTAATTCATGTGCTACCTGATGAAATTGCCCGCGCTCGGAGTACCTTAGAATCGTTATTACCGAGAGAATCTGCATCGAAAGAAATTGATGCGGCACTGTTGAGTATTATTAGTTATCCAGCTTTCGCGGTGGAGAATGTAGATCTGCGCGATCGCACCTTTAACGATATCATCAACAAACTCCAAGGCAAATATGGCTGTAAACGCTTCTTACGTGACGGACATCAAACTGTTTTAGAAGATAACCAGCGCTTACACTACGAACCTTGGGAATTAAAGCAATTTGAGCATATCGAATGCGAATGGCCGTTATTTTTTACTTATTTACTGCTTGATGGCTTATTCCGTAACGATCAAAAGCAAGTTCAAAAATATCAAGAACTATTAGCATCACTGTTAGTAGAACATGACGGTTATGATTTATTGCCAGAACTGTATTATGTACCAGCAGAAAACATAGAAGCAGAAAAATTAGCGCCCCAAAGTCAACTGCGATTACCTAATGAAAATATTCCCTTAGTCTGGGCGCAAAGTTTATATTTCCTCGGACAACTGTTAAGTGAAGGTTTATTGGCTGTGGGTGATATTGACCCATTAGGCAGACATTTATCTATGGGAAAAAACCGCGAAGCCCTAGTACAAATTGCCTTGTTAGCCGAAGATGATGACTTGCAAGCCAAACTAGCAGTTCAAGGAATTGAAACCCAAACCCCCAAGCAAGTAGACCCAATTCAAGTCAGACAAGCTGGGGAACTATCAACTATTTATACCCAAATTGGCCGCAATGATAAACTAGGTTTGACTGGACGACCAGTGCGAAGATTGCGGAGTTTAACTACATCCCGTATCTTTCGGATTTGTGGTGAAACAGTAGTATTTTTGCCTTCTTTTTTAGATGCTCAACAGTTTTATTTAACTCTTGATTACCATTTTTTAGTCGATCAAATTAGAAGCGAACTGGCTTATATTCAACAATATTGGAGTGATTTAGGTCGTCCGATATTAACTTTAATGTTGACCCACACCATGTTAGAAATTGGGTCTGAGGCATTATTAGAATTGATGCAAGAACTCAAAGATGGTGTTTGCAACGGTGCGCGTGTCAAACTAGGTAGACTGAATCAGTTAATGCTGACAGGTGCGATTCAAAGAATAGATTTTCTGCAAGATGCCGAATTTTATCACTCAGCAATGCAAGACGCTGCACCACATTGCTATTATTTGGCTTATCATCCCGGCAAAAGTTGGCGCTTAGGGCATACCCAAGAATTTCAAATGGAGTGCCAAACTAACTTAAAATTTTTGCTGTCTGCTTTGCGGGCTTCAGAAAATCTTTATGAGCAAATCGAGTTATTGCAGGCTTTGACTCGCTTGCAAGGATTAGAATTTGATACGGGATTTGGTAGCCCTAATACTTTTGTTACAGTCGCTAATTTGCTGGATGAAGTCTACACCAAAGCTGGCGATTTGGGTCTTTGGGCGGTAGTCCGTCGGGCGGCGGGGTTACTACAGATGGTGGATATTGGCTTATCCGATGCTGTTACTAGTATTTTGGTGCGTGGTAAACAAATAGCCGTAGGGAGAGCGTATAGCGAAGCATCATTGATTACTGTACCGATGCCTCATAACGAAATTGCTGAAAAAATCAAGCATTTTTGTCGTGAGGATATCCGCGATCGCGTTCTTACACAAGAAATTTTACTGTATCTGGGGACTCTGATTCGTTCGGAAACAGAATTATTTCAAGGATTGTTAACTTTAAGAGTCGGCTATCTCATCTTATTAATTACCAGCGAACTAGCACAAGAATTACGCGTTACCCAAGATGAAGCCTACGAACAGTTAATGGAACTTTCGCCTTTTGAAATCAAAATGCGCTTGCGTCAGGTATTAACTGGTTATACAGGAGTGAGTAATTTGTTGCGCCAACAGGAATCATTGCACGTCAAGCAAAAAGAAAGCGATATTGAATGGATAGTGCTACCAACAATTGCTGAAGAAATCGAAGTTCCTGCGGGTGGTTGGCGACGCTTTCGCCAAGCCGGAGGAGCTATAAACCGTGTACCGAAAAACTTTTTTCAGCAAGTTTGGCTATTGATGAAACATTGCAAAGGCTTAGTTATTGGGGATAAATTAGAACGTCGCAATCGTTTAGATAGCGAGTTGATGTTATCGGAAATGACTGCTGGCGAAAAGAACTTTGCTTTGCGAGTTGAGCATTTATTAAATAAAATCGAAGCGCCAGAATATCGCCAAGTTAATATTGAAGCATTAATAGAATTAGGAGCGATCGCAGCTAAAAACCCTAGCTTGCAAATTGAAGAATATATCGTGTTAGATGTGTTAATTGGTCATGCGGTGCGCTTGGCGTGGTTAGATGCACATCCAGAACGCGGTGATCGCTATGATGAAGATAAAGCAAACGCGTGGCGATCGTTTTATAATACTTCTCCTCAAGATTGCGCGACTTATATTCTCAAAGCCTTCCGCTTCTTGACACAGTTTGCTGAATCTAGCAGTTTAAGAGAATGAAGATTAGCCCTAACGTACCATATCTCTTGGTAGCTTTACTTGATCAAGTATCTCTCATTTGAAAAACTTGGGGAATACTAGGCAAGTAATAAATGATGGTGCATAAACAAGCAATTTGAATGGCACTTAAACCAAGTAAGGGATGAAAATCTGGTTTGATGAAATCAATGAAAAACCGAAAACTTAAGTAAGAAATTAAATAAAATTTAAATAAATCGCCATTGCGATATTGATAACGGCGGCGAAAATTTAATAAGAAGATTAAACAAATAAAAAATAATATTTCATACAATTGTGTGGGATGACGGGAAATGCCATCACCAAAATCAACACTCCAGGGTAAAGTAGTAGCAATCCCATAAGTGCGATCGCTCAACCCAGTGAGAAAACAACCTATCCTGCCAATTGCTGTCCCAATAATCAAAGGATAAACAAAAACATCGCCTGTTGATTGACGAACGCCAATAATTTTTTTGGTGATTTCTACACCGATTAAACCACCTAAAAGTGCGCCAATTACTGTTTTGCCTTGTAAAAGCAGTAAAGCTAATTCCTGGAGATTTTGCCCAACTAAATCTAAATGTTGTAAAGCGACTAATACCTTAGCGCCAATTAAAGCTCCCAGCATCCCACCAACCATCACAGAACTACGTTGCCGGGGAGCGATCGCATCCTTGCGGATATTGCACAATAATAAACGGAAAGCGATCGCATAAGCTAAAGATTCAAATAAAATATGCGGATGAATCCGTAATGAACCTAACCAAAAATATACGGGGAAAGTCAGCAATTGCGATACTTGTATCATCGATCATTTGTTATTTGTTCTGGATGTTAAATTTTGCTAAAAAGTGATAAATATTATGCCTTTCCCAATTAAAGTTTGGGAAAGGCAAGATAGAAAAGATTGAATTCTCAGTGTTTAATTTCTAAATTGAGGATATAACATCCCAGTTGGACTTTTTCTGCCCACAATTCATATTCTAGACGTAAGTGTTCAGGAAATTGTTTGCCAGTGAGGGTTAATGTTTTCGTAAAATTGCGTAAGCGAATCGGATTATGGGGTTGTAATGATTCCGTTGGCAACCAATAACGGCTAACACCGTATACGCCTTGTTCCCAGAAATGGCGGTAACTTACTTGACCATTACCTTGCATAGTCATAATTACCCGATATGGAGAAATTTCCAGCCATAAAATTCTCGGACTACTGGGAACGTAGGCATTATTTGTTTTGTGGGGCAAAATTGCCTCTGTACTGGGAGAAGTTTCCACTTCACAGGTAATCAGAGGCGGTGCAGTTAACAGTAAATGAAATCGTTCCGTATCTTTTTGATACAGTGTTCCGGCAGTTTCTACCACTGACCAGAATGGCAGGTCAGTGGAAATTAGTGATAAGCAAACAGGCTTGCGATGATAGGTCAGCATGGGAGCGATATGGGCTAACAGCTATTGAATAACAAGATGAAATTAATCCAGGGAGTCTAGCAGTCCAGAACCAGCAACTAAATAGTAAAACATGCTTAATCTTAACTGAATATGCCGATTTGGTAAGCTAAATATCTAAACTTAAAAATAAGTTAAATTTAAATGGAAATGTTGAAAACAACATTTTTTTTCAAGGAAGGTAACTTTAACTACCGTGACTAAATACTTATAGTTTTGTGAATTTTAGATTTTGCAGTGAACAATGGAAATCACACAGTCATTCTCATCACAGCAGATTAACTGTTTTGGGCAGATTATAGTTACGTGGAAACTACCTGCTCTGGGTAAGAAAGGATTCGCCGAATAGATAACAGATAAATATCAATTGCCGAATGATGAAAATAGATAGATGACATAAATAAACGGGGAAATTGATGATGCAAGAGTCTCAGTAAATTTAATATGACAAAATAACGCTAGGATACTAGAGGAATCATATTTGATTTGGAGAAAAGACTCAGTACACCTCTGTTACTTCTTTCCCTGTTCCTTGTTCCCCACCCACACAAGTAATTTCAATCATCAAGTCGGATTCCTCTAGAGAAGAAATACTTAGTTGCGACAAGCTCGGTCGCAGAAGAACTTCCAGTATATTTAAAAGCCAGTTTATTTCATGTCGGCTTCCGTTATCACCCTAAAAACTCCAAAAAACATATCTGATTTTGGTAGTGGCGGCGCGATACTACAACAAATTTGTAGTGAGTAGATTTTGGTGATAACCTAAAAAATCACTCAATTTGCCTTATGTATATGGAATTTGGGCGGGAAATCTGTGGCAATCTCGACACCGCAGAGACACGAGAATGGTTAGTCACCAATGGTATAGGTGGTTACGCTTCTGGGACTGTAGCAGGTTTGCTAACCCGTCGCTATCACGGCTTACTTGTAGCCGCCTTACACCCACCTTTAGGCCGCACTTTACTGCTGGCAAAACTAGATGAAACCGTTTTGTATGGCGATCGCTATTATCCCCTACACACGAATCGCTGGGCAGATCAAATCGTTAGTCCCCAAGGTTATCGACATATCGAACATTTTGCTTTGGCAGGTAAAATTCCCCTCTGGCGTTATGCTGTAGCTGACGCTTTGCTAGAAAAGCGCATTTGGATGCAGCAAGGCGCAAACACAACATATATCCAATATGTTCTGCGCCGTGCGACCCAACCTTTGCACCTGACACTCAAAGCAATGGTCAACTACCGTGATTATCACGGTGACACCAAAAGCAACGACTGGCAAATGTCTGTTGAGCAAGTAGAACAGGGAATTTGTATAACGGCTAACCCGACTGCTACACCATTTTATTTGTTGAGTGACAAAGGCATCGCTTCACCCGTTCACAATTGGTACTATAACTTTGACTTAGCCGTTGAACGTTATCGGGGCTTGAAGGATACAGAAGATCATCTCCACGCTGGCACCTTTGCCGTTACACTCAATCCTGGAGAAACACTAACCTTTGTCGCCAGCATAGAAAAACTCGCAGATTTGCATAGTGAAACTGCACTCAAAGCACACCACACTCAAGACCATAAGCTAATAGAACTTTGGCAGAGTAATCGACCCATCAACGCCCAGGAATCCCCTAATTGGATTAACCATCTGGTATTAGCCGCTGACCAGTTTATTGTTGACCGCCCAGTACCAGAGGAATCTCACGGCAAAACCATCATTGCTGGTTATCCCTGGTTTAGTGATTGGGGACGAGACACAATGATTAGTTTACCTGGGTTGACAATTGCCACTGGTCGCCCAGAAGTCGCCCGCTCAATTCTCCGCACCTTTGCTAAGTATATAGACCAGGGAATGCTGCCTAATCGTTTTCCCGATGTCGGGGAGCAACCAGAATACAATACAGTCGATGCTACACTTTGGTACTTTGAAGCAATTCGCGCTTATGACGTTGCCACAGACGATGATGATTTGCTGAGTGAATTGTTTCCCGTGCTTGTAGATATCATCTATTGGCACTGTCGTGGCACACGCTATAATATCCACCTTGATCCCATTGATGGGTTACTTTATGCTGGCGTTGCCGATGTTCAACTAACTTGGATGGATGCCAAAGTGGGAGATTGGGTAGTGACCCCGCGAATTGGCAAACCGATTGAAGTTAATGCCCTTTGGTATAATGCCTTACGCACAATGGCTAAGTTTGCCCGTCAATTAGGTAAACCACATCAAGAGTATGAGGCAATGGCAGACCGCGCTTTAGCGAGATTTTCGCGCTTTTGGAATGAGGAGCGAGGTTACTGCTATGACGTGATTGATAGTCCTGATGGTGATGATACCGCCTTGCGTCCTAACCAAATTTTTACTGTATCGTTACCAGAAAGCCCCCTCACACCAGCCCAACAAAAGAGTGTGGTAGAAGTTTGTGGCAGAATGCTGCTGACTTCTCACGGATTGCGATCGCTCTCTCCCAATCATCCTCAATACCAGGGAATCTACGGTGGTAATCAGTATCAACGTGACGGAGCTTATCATCAGGGAACCGTTTGGGGTTGGTTGTTGGGGCCATTTGTTCTGGCACATCTACGCGTCTACAAAAATCCTGAACAAGCGCGGCAATTTTTAGAACCAATGGCTAATCATCTCACAGGATATGGTATTGGCAGTCTCAGCGAAATTTTTGACGGGGATGCGCCGATGACTCCGCGAGGATGTATTGCCCAAGCCTGGACAGTAGCAGAGGTTTTACGCGCTTGGTTGGCGACGGAGAATTGATAAAGAGAATAACTCAGGAATTCAGATGCGCTTTAGTGGTAGTGCTGCAATCGCATAGAATCAAGACTCCTCCTCATCAATATCTTGGTATTCCGCCCCAATGGGATATAGAGAAATCATCTCTTGAAGCTGATTTATAAGTTCTTGTGCTTTTAATTCTTGGGCAATATTTAATGCTTGCTGTAGTTGCTTCAATCCCTCGTCAGACTGATTTTGAGCTAACAGCAGTTGTCCTAACATTCCTAAAGTAATAGGTTGGATCTTTTTATAATTAATACTGCACTGAAATTCATAAGCTTTTCGAGCAATTTCAATTGCTTCCACTAAATTTTTTTCCTGTGCAGCAGAATTAGCTTTTTCATGTAAGCGAACTGCCTGATTATGATTTATTGCCAGAATTATCTTCTGTAATTCCTCCACTCCATCAAGTTGATTTTCTTGAGCTAAAGAAACCGCTTTTTTCAAATCTTTTATGCCATCTTTATAATTGCCCAAATGTGCCTTGATTTGCCCAAGCATTGAGTAAACTTCCGAAGCCCAGTAAACATCCTCTAATAGTTCTGAAAGTTCTAAACATTGGTAGCCCAAATTCAATACTTCGTCAAATTGTTGGCTTTTGCATTTTTCTTGAACCGAATTAAAAATATTTTTCAGTGTTCCGTACTGTACTGCAACGGAAATATTTTCTATGTTTTCCCTTTCAGGAAGATTATGCAGCTTTGCAATCTCCATTGCTTGAGATGCTTTTTTAACACCCTCTTTGAAATTCCCTTCACCTATCAAAATGTTTCCCATTGATAGCAAAATGCGTGCTTTGATTTCTTCATCACCCAGTTCTTCTATCATAGGAAGAGCTTGCTCAAATAAATCAAGTGCTATTCTCGCATTACCTTTTTCGGCTTCGGTAATTGCTGCTTGATACAATTGTGCTGGCTTTTTTAGTTGAGCATTCTTAATTAGCCCTCTAACTTCTTCAATATCTTTCGGGAAATTTAGTTTTTGATAGAGATTAAGGGATTCTGTTAAATGCTCAATTGCTACATCTACTTCACCTACAAAAGAGACCACTTCTCCTAGAAGTTTGAGAATAGTAGCTCGAAGAACAACATCAACAACTAAATTACATTTTTCTAAAGCTTGACTTAAAAAATTTGCTCCTGTTTCATAATTTCCCTGTATTATTTTAAGCCTCCCCATCTCTCTAAGAACAAGTGCATGGTGTTTTGGAATATTAACTTTATTGAGTATTTCTAAAGCTATATTTAATTTCTCTTCAGCCTCATCTAAACTATTTTGATCAATGAGTATTGATGCAATTCTTGGCAAAATATGGGCTTGAGTATCTTTATTTCCAATCTTCAAAGACAACTGGTAAGCATCTTTAAGAAATTTCAAAGCTTCAATGATATTATTTTGACGTTCATAAAGAATACCTATTTCTTGAAGTGTCATTGCTTCACGCGGTTGATCCCCATTTTTTCTGTGCAGTTCGAGAGCTTGATTGTAAAGCTTTAAAGCAACCTCACGCTCACCACATTCCGAGCGGAAAGTGGCTAGGTTATGTAAAAGCATTGCCTTGAGCCAAGAGTTATCAATTTGGGGCAGTAATTTATTCAAATGCTCTAGAATCTCTCTTGCTTCTTCTATTTCACCTTGTTTAAGCCTCAACGATGCTGTATTACTTAGGAGTGGAATTTTATCCTCAAGGTTTTCGGACTGCGTTCTATGTGAAACTAAACTTGGTAATAGGTTATCCCAAGCATCAGTTTGACCAAGCTCCACTTGAAGAGTAGCAATGTTATTTTGTAGAGTATATAGAAAATTTTTATCGCCTGTTTCTTGAGTAAGTTCTATTACTTCCAGATACAATTTGAGGGCTTCTTCAGGCTCACCTAATTCTCTCTTGATATCTGCCATTTGGCTAAGAGATTTAGCTTTGCCGAGCTTATTCTTATCCTTTTCATCGATTTTTACAACTTGCTGACATATATTCAGCGCTTGCTGATATTTACCTTGCTTAACGTATAAATCTGCTAAATCATGAAGGATTGAAGCTCTTTCGTTTTCATATTCATCTGCACAAAATTTTAATGCTTCTTGATAGTTATGTAAAGCTTCTTCCACTTCACCAATATGTTCTTGTGCTTTTGCTAAATAATAAAGAAGTCTAAAGGAAATAATCTCAATTCCCAAGTAACCATAGGCACCATCACGGACAAACTTACATAGTGTTGCTACTTCCCTGTACCTTCGTTGGCGGTCAAGACGCATTACTAAAAACCAATTGGCTCTAGTTAATAAATCTGGGTTCAAAGCTACAGTCGCGAGTCGATACAACTCAAACAACCTATAACTTGGCATAGATTGCTCAAAAGGATCATTAAGAAGAGAGCTTTCTGATAGTCTTTCCTCTGCCTCCACAATCTTTTTAAAGCCCTTGAAAAACCATATTTTATCTAAATGTTCCGCAGCAGTTTTGTATAACTCCAGAGAATCTTTAGGAAAATTAAGAAGCGGCTCTAAAATTCGTGGTACATAGTACAAAGTTTCTTCTTGAGAATATACACACTCAAGCAAACCTAATGCAACTGCTCTAGTAATATAGCTATTGACATCAAAAGTTTTTGGACAAATAACTTGTATTGCAGACTGAGGTACTGGTAATTGATAAACCAAACAAAATGCAAGCATTCGTTGCAAATTGATTGATTGTCGATTAAGTAGTTCCTCTGCCAAAATGCTTTCACGAAACTCTTGGCTGGTTTTTTCTACCTGTTCCAAGATTTCTTTCTTACCAACTTGTTGCACTTGTAAAACTTTGTCTAACCACTCCAACAAGCGAGGATTACCCGCTGAAGTTGCCAAAGCTTTTAGTTGTAACTCTCGCTCAATTTCAGAACCAGGTGCAAAAGATACTAAACGATTACATTTTTTCTGTAAATCAGCACCTGATAAAGCACATAACTGTTCTCGATGCAATCGCTGATTTAGCTCTGGCAGCAGAAAATTATATCTAGATGTAATGATAATTCGGTGTGGAAGACGGGATTGAGTGATTGCCTTTAGCAGAGATATCAAGACGGATACAGTTTCTGGCTTTAAGACTGCATCACCATCTGTTCTTAATTCTAGGTTTGCTTCAAAGTCATCAAGAACAAAGATCAGTCTTTGCGCTTGCTCATTTAGTCCTTCTCGTAAGAATTTGGTTAACTTTTGCGTGAGTGGCAGATTACTTTGTATAACCTTCTGTCCTGTTTCTGAGAGACATTGTTCAGCAAGTTACTTGAGCAATTTGTCCTCATCTAATTGCCTATAAATAAAAATTTTGTCATAGCCTTGTAACCGTTCTAAAAGCCTTGCAGCAACAGTGCTTTTGCCAACTCCACCTAAACCATATAAAATTACACCGCACTTATCTGTTGCTCGTAATGCTCTCAAGCTACGTTGCAGTATTCTGCGTCTTCCTACAAAATCTTGTGGTGTAGCAACCCGAACAATTCCCTGTGAATCCAGAAACTGCTCATAAATTGGTTCTTCAGGCAACCAGACTTGATCGCCTAATGGTTCAACCAATGCTTTTGGACACTGACCTCTAATATAAAGTCTCAGCAGATGCCAATCCTCTACTTTTTCCTCTCGTAGATATTGATAAGTACTGGCAAGTGCCTCCGAAACTTCATACCCGGCAGCCAGTTTGCTGTAGAGATATGCTGCTGCTTGTGTTGCTACGACATCTGCGACCGTTCGTCCCCATCCTAAAACGGCTCGACAACCTTGCTCAATTAATGATTCGGCTAAAGAAGATACTGCACCATCACCCGCCGCTTCACCTGTTCGGCAGCCTGATAAAAACACTAACTGTGGTATACGAAATCTTAAAGCTGAAGCAATCTCTGATGGGTAAGCAGCATGGAAGCCCCCAGTTTCAGTTTCTGTAATAAAAAACGGTTGCTCATTCTTAATAGATGCATGTCCTGTCAGGTGAAAAACGTCGAATGGTTCCCGATAACGTCCCCAGAGTTTGCTTAGTTCTGCAATACAACCACTTTCTTCTACTCTTAAATCAAGAGGCATATCTCTTGTTGCCGTCAAAATTTGAGCCTCTTCCCGCTCAAAATCAAGTGTTGGTGCTACATTCTCTGGCGATGTTGCCATGAATAAAATCCGTAAAGGACGTTGCTGGGTATCCTCTGAATCTTGAACAGAACGATCAACCCAACGTATTGGTACAACAACTGGATTAACACGTTCTATTAAAAATTGCTCTCCATTATGCAACGTCTCCCAAGGCAGATGCCCTAATCTTTCACGCACATCTAGCGCCAGAATTAACCCTTCCTCTGTACAATTATTAATTGCTCGGCTTAACCACCTGCCAGTTCCATCCAACCAACAAAATAATTGATACCCAATTCCTTTTAAATCAGGCAT
The DNA here is from genome assembly GCF_015207705.1 of Nostoc sp. LEGE 06077. Taxonomy (GTDB): domain Bacteria; phylum Cyanobacteriota; class Cyanobacteriia; order Cyanobacteriales; family Nostocaceae; genus Nostoc_B. The sequence goes on along the minus strand of NZ_JADEWI010000002.1, from coordinate 190,394 downwards.
CAGCATATAGTAGCTACCTTTTGCCTTCTGAATTAAGTTTTCAATTGATGATACATCAAGGTGTTGTGTTTCATATTTTGCTGGATGTCCCAGTGCATAACGCAATTCTACAAACTGCTTTTCAAGCGGTACTAACTTGATGTAAAGCGTCTGCACATTAACTCTCCAATTCTTCTAACACTGCACAGATGTCTTCAATTGTGGCATTTTCTAAAACGACTCGCACATCATCAGCTACAAGTATTACATCAAACTTCTTATTTGCTTGTTTGTATTCCTGATACCACTTACGAATTTGTTCTGCGACTGCAATTGTACCCCCTAAAATACCTACAACAGTTCCTATAACTGCTAATGTACCTTCTTTAGTAAGCAGTGAATTTTGTGCTACTTCCCAACTACCCTTTAGACCAGTGGTTTCAAAAAGCTTTTCAGCGGCAATACCCGCTTCTTCACCTTCAAGTGAGAGCTTTACTTCTGCCATATGTCCACCAAGTAACTATAAATACAAGTATACTATCCTAGTTGTTGGAGAAGACACCAGCAGCGTCAAAATCAAGCTTTAAATTAGGGTATTTTAACTATAACTAGACCCAATAGCATAGATAGAGAAAATGTTTCTGCGATCTCCAGTGGGTAAAAGTGCGCGAAGCATTCTCGCGCTTACCACTGGAATGGAAGTCTTTGGACAATGATCAATTGGAGTTTTTGAAAGGTAGATCAATTCTCGCTGTACCTACGGGAATTTCTCCTGCTAAACCAGATCTTCTAGCAGTCACTCCATAGAGCAATACTCTTCCATCTAAAATTTTTGTTTGCACACCCGTCAACTGCACCTCTAAAGAACTACCAGAAGCTACTGGTTGATCAAAGGTAATTGATAAGCGTTCTTTAGTAATTTCTGTCTTAGCCCCAATTTCTTTCCCCGATCCATCTACAACCCGCACATTAGTAAAACGTTCCATTTGATTGGGTAGAGAAATCATGATGTCTTCTACAGACATCCCCAGTACTGACACTTTAATAAAGTGCGTATCATTTCTCACGCCGGAGTTAGTGATACTGGGAACGTTAATTGTATATGCGATTTGAGATGATAATGATGAATCTAACTGCTGAGAATTGATTGGTGTAGCTATAGCTGTAGAGGCTGTAGTAAGTATTAAAGCAGACAAACTACTATAAATTAAACCTTGCATAATTAAAGCCTCGCTTTTGGGTGAAATCATCCCTGGATGTTGCTGAATCTGTCTAACATAATACATTAATTTATTAATATGAAAAAAAGCTGAGTAAGGCATTAAAAGTTTATAAAATTGCCTATATAATACTCTCGTAAAATAATAAGCTTTGTTCGAGCAAACCCATTCAGGGTAAGGAAAACATCTAAAATATTTTTCCAGTCTATGGAAACATCCTACACATATTAAATCACACTCACGAAAGGGGTGTTTTAGATTTTAAATCCCTCATAGTGAAGGGGTAATAAAAATATAAGTAAAGACGTTGTATACATCATCTCTACAGAATTGATAGAGTGCAGCTTCTCAGAGAATTGGTATAAGTAGTAATTCTGACTCCTATATTCTGATTTCTGAATTCTGCTTCAAGAATAATAATTTCCACACTTTTTCAGCAAAAGCTTTAACTCCCTTCAGGAAAAACTCATTTTTCTCAAGCGTTATGCGATTAAATTTAAATTATGTAAAGGATTGATTCGATGTTGTTTTGAACATCAACTCAAGTAAGGAAATTTATGGAATGTGGTTACTATCTGATCTCTAAATTATCTAGCTTCTAGGTAGTGTGCGATTTTAACTATTAGGCTGACAATCATCAAATCTATATATATGAGAGATCCCCATGAATTTTGCCGAAAATTTGCCCAGAAAATTAGTTGATTTTTTTGTAGCCAGAATTGACCCAGCTTCACTTCATTTCCGCCTGACAGTTGGCATCATTATGATTGTGACTGCTGGACTAAGTAGCTTTACAATCTGGGCAGGTTGGGAAATCAAAAATTATCTCATGATTGCTCATGAAAATTACGGTATGACTGATGATTCTCAACTATTGACAGTTATTCAAAGTTTGGGCATAATGAGCATTTTTTCACTTACTACTACAACCGTTTTCATAGCTTTGTTCATTAAGCGATCGCTGTTACCATTACAACAGATGAATCAATGGGCAGAAACCTGTACATCTGAATTGATTCCCCACCAGCTAGGGTTAAATCAAACACCAAGCGAAATTCAGGAGTTAGCCCAGACATGGATGGAATTTTTAACCAGACTTTCCGAAGCCAAAGAACAGCAGCGCCAGTTGTTTAGCGATTTAGCCCATGAATTACGCACACCCCTCAGCATGGTTTATGGATATCTGCAAAGAAGTTTACAACGCAGTCATAATTTAGCCGCTTTCCAGAAAGAAACTTTGGAAATGGCTGTTTCTGATGCGGAAAGAATGAATCACATCTTACAAGACTTACTAGATTTAGCACGGGTAGATAACAGCGCAATTCCCTGCCCCTGCCAAACTGAACCACTATTACTCAATGATTTGGTTATAGCTATAGCGGAGATGACAGAAAAGTTTCATCATCGGTTAATTCAGCTAGAAATCCCATCCTTACCTATTGAAGTCAAGGCGGAACGCCAACAGCTAATGCAGATATTAAGCCATTTGATTGGTAATGCAGTCAAATATTCCGATGCAAATGAGCCAATTACATTGCAGTTAACTCAGACTGATAGTTGGGCAATAATTCAAGTCAGTGACAAGGGATGTGGTATTCCTTTATTAGAACAGTCGCGCATTTTTGAGCCATTTTATCGCATAGATCAATCTCGTACCCGTTCCACTGGCGGCACTGGTATGGGTTTATGTATTGTCAAACGCCTTGTGGAGTGCATTGGTGGTACAGTCGAACTTAGTTCAGAACTGGGGAATGGCAGCACTTTTATTTTGAAATTACCTGCATTAGAAGTAAAAGTATGACGAGATGCTTTTATTAATAAAATATATATTAATCCAGATCACCAAGGTTAAGGCATTGGACTGCAAACAATGAGTTGTTTAGAGGAGGTCTGCATTTTTCGGAATATTTAAGCATTATATTTGAAAGTTACCAGGGAAAATAGATCTGCCCAAAAACTTTATCATCGAGTTGGGTTTAAAGATGGCGATCGCTATCTTATGACCAAAAGGCTAAATCAATCATCAAAGGAGTTCACACAATCATGTCAAATAGCGACTTTGCACTCTCTCGCAACCTAGTACGCAACTTATCCATAATTTCGTTGAGTTTTCTGCTTCTGTATGGTGCATCTCGTGTCATATTTCCCACCCCCGCCAGTGATATCTCCACTACTGCACCTCAGAGTAAACAGGTAGCCGTTTTCGGTGGTGGTTGCTTTTGGGGAATGGAAGCAGTTTTCGAGCATCTTAATGGTGTTTCTGAGGTTGTTTCTGGCTTTTCTGGTGGCGATGCAATCACCGCAGACTACTCACTTGTTAGTTCTGGATTCACTAATCACGCCGAATCAGTGAAAATAACTTATGATCCAGCAAAAATTTCTTATGATGAACTACTAAAAGTTTACTTTTTAGTAGCCCATGACCCAACACAATTAAATCGCCAAGGGCCTGATTCTGGTAAGCAATATCGGTCAGTTATATTTTTTGCTAATAATGAGCAGAAACAAGAAGCACAAAAATATATTGATAAACTCAATCAACAAAGAATCTTCGATAAGCCAATTGTCACCGCAATAAATCCCTTAAAAGGTTTTTACCAGGCTGAAGAATACCATCAAAACTATATTGCCCGTAATCCAGATAGTCGCTATGTAATAGCACATGACTTACCAAAGCTGGCTAAACTTCAAGCTAAGTTTCCAGAAATATATACTAAATAAAACGGCGTTGCATAAATGCGGGATTCTGCAACTTTAGAGGCGATCGCTGATTGTTTAAGCAAACAACCAAATCGAGGAGTTATTGTGACTTCGGGAATTTTAGCAATTTTGTCCTGATTGTTCACAAGCACCAATACTTACCCAAGTGCTAGAACCATTTTGCCAGTGTTCTTTTTTCCAAATAGGTGCATTGTGTTTCAGGGTATCAATAGCATACCGACAAGCTTCAAACGCCTCACCCCGATGGGGACAACCAACAGCGACTAAAACGCTGATTTCTCCAACTTGTAACCGTCCAATACGGTGATGAATTACGACTTGATTGATATTAGGCCAAAACGTGCGAATCTCAGCCGCAATTTGATAAAACACCTGCATGGCCATTGGTTCATAAGCTTGATATTCTAAAGCAACTACAGGTTGCCCATCAGTATTATTCCGTACCATACCACTCATCACCACTACCGCACCATTAGCCGGTGCATCAGCCTTGGCATAGATTTCTTCGAGTGATAATGGGGCAAAGGTAATCGCAAAACTATCTTCGATTCTCGGCTTAACTGGTGCAGTAAATGTATTAGTCATAAATAAGTTGATAATAATTTGTATAAGTCAGCACTAAGCCAGTAGGGTGGGCAATTTCCACAACGTAAAAATGAGGTTTTGTCCGACTTTTCAGCATTGCCCACCTAAGTTTAATTGCCATAAATTAGTTGGTGCAGAATGTAAGCACCCAAAAGGCAACATTACACGCCAACAATGAATGAAGGAAAGACTTTTTCTTCCCTTACACTACTGTACTAGGTGTTATTTGCCCCCAACTGAAGACTATAAAGATTGGCATAAACTCCTTGTTGATCAATAAGTTCTGTATGAGTGCCTTGTTCGACAATTTGTCCTTGTTGAATTACTAACACCTGATCAGCCTGAGTCACGGTGCTGAGACGGTGAGCAATGACAAAGCTGGTGCGCCCTTGTAATAAACGAGCGATCGCACTTTGCACTAGTGCTTCTGTACGGGTATCAATACTGCTGGTTGCTTCATCTAAAATCAAAATTCGTGGATTAATTAACACCGCACGGGCAATACTAATCAGCTGTCGCTGTCCTTGACTTAGGGGCGCACCTCGTTCACCTAACTGGGTTGCGTAACCTTGGGGTAGTGAGGTGATAAACTCATGCACATTCGCCAATTGGGCAGCGTTTTCAATATCGGCTTGGCTGGCGTAAGGAGCGCCAAAAGCAATGTTTTCAGCTACCGTCCCACTAAACAAAATATTATCTTGCAAGACGATGCCAATCTGATGGCGCAAACTAGCTTGGGTGACACTACGTACATCAATATTATCAATTTTGACTGCACCACCAGAGACATCGTAAAAACGCAATATCAAGTTAATAATTGTCGTTTTACCGGAACCTGTCGGCCCAACTAAGGCAATCATTTGTCCAGGGCGGGCGTGTAAATTCACACCTTTGAGAACGAGTTGTTCTAGACTATAGCCAAAGGTAACATTCTCAAATCTCACCTCACCTTGAATAGGGCGCATTTCTTCAGCATCAGGTGCATCTTGAAGTTGGGCTGGTTCATCTAACAACAGGAAAATTCGCTCTAGTCCAGCAAAGGCTGATTGAGCTTGGGTGTAAAACTGGCTAAGAATTTGAATCGGGCGGAAAAATTGCTGGACGTAAAGTAAAAATGATGTCACAACACCAACTGTTGCGGCTCCGGTGACTGCGAGATAACCACCAAATGCCAGTACTCCTGCGGTTGCAAGGGTGTTGAGAAAATCAATTGATGGTAAAAAGGCCGCAGTAATCGCCACCGCCTCGACATTCGCATCCCGATTAGCGGCGTTGAGAATGTCGAATTCTTGAATATTAGTTTGTACACGATTAAATGCTTGGGCTTCGCGCACACTACTAATATCTTCTTCTAACTTGGCTGAAAGATCGCCTATTGTTTGGCGTGTGACGCGAAACCTAGCTCTTGCCCAACGAGCAAATAAGCTAGTAGTAAAAATCATCAGTGGTACAACTAGGTTGCTTAACAAGCCAAGTTGCAGATTAATCGCCAGCATTGCAATAACGATACCAACCAAGCTGAAAACGTTACCCAACATTTGAGCAACTGTTTGACCAAATGCCTGATTGACTGTATTTACGTCATTCAGTAAGCGACTCATCAAATCGCCTGCTTCACTGCGGTCAAAAAAGCTAAGTGGTAAACTCTGAATTTTCAGAAAGATATCTTGCCGCAGTTGCGCCAGCAATCGCTGCATAATCCAGCCGACACGCACAATTTGACCACGGGTTGCTGAAATACCTAAGCTATAGATGATTGCTAGTAACCCTAACAGCAACAACAAACCGGACAAATTTCCTTTGGCAATGAGATGGTCAATTGACCAACCAAGTAAGAAAGGCCCGATCGCCTGAGTTGATGCACCAATTAGTACTAATGTCAAGGCAATGGGAATTTCTTTGCGATATGGTCGCAGATATTGTAAAAAGCGACTTAAGGTTGAGAGTTGCTGAGTTGCCAGTTGCTCGGATGCAACAATTGGGCCTGTACCTCTCATAAGAATTTGGGATTTTAGATTATGGGTTTGGGATGGGGAATTGTTGTCTGCGGCTGGCTGAAAGTAAATTTTAGCTTGGTATAAGTTTTGTTCTGGATTGACAAAACTTATAAAATTATCTCACAGATACGCAAGTTCTCCAATCAAGGTGCATTAACAGATAAGCGCCCAAAATAAATGAAATTTGGCGATCGCACCCATAACTCAACTACTCTAAAATCTTTTGATATACTTCCCTGTCGGTGAACCCAAAACCTTTCCGTTGTTGTAAATTAAATTTCCTCGCAAAAACGTACTCTTCACCCGTCCGGTTAACTCCATCCCCTCAAAGGGTGTGTAACCTTGTTGTGACTCCGACTCAGCCGCACGCACCACAAAACTTTCATTCGGGTCTACCAACACCAAATCAGCATCATAGCCAATAGCAATATCGCCTTTTTCTAACAACCCAAACCGCCGCGATGGGTTCCACGATAACAATTTAGCTATGTGGTTGTAAGACATCCCCCGCTTGCTACCTTCACTAATTACACCAGCTAGTAAATATTCCGTACCACCAAAGCCCGACTTGGCTAACCAAATATTATTCGGGTCTTTTGCACTGCGTTTTTGTTCAGCAGAACAGCAAGCATGGTCACTTACTATCCAATCAACTTGATGATTAAGTACCGCTTGCCATAAGTATTCCACATCAGCGCGGGGACGAATAGGCGGGTTAACCTTTGCCCAAGTACCATTAGGCGTATCAACATCCAATAGTAAATGTCCTACAGTTACTTCTCTCCGAAAATTAATTTGGGGAAAAGCCGTTTGCATCGTTAAAGCTGCTTCCATTGCTTTGCGCGAACTGAGATGTAACAAATTGATATTTGCACAGTTAGTTTCATTCGCTAAATAAGTTGCAATGCAAATTGCTAACCCTTCCGAATGGGGTGGACGTGCTGCACTATAAGCTTTTAGTCCAGTCAGGCTTGAATCGTTTTCTACTATTTTGGTATATGCGTTGAGAATTTCAGCCACTTCACAGTGCAAACTCAAGCTAATAGTATCTCGCGCGGCTGGATATTGTTCCATCAAGCGTGTGATACCGCGCATGATAAATTCAAAATGAGCAAAGTCGTAGCGTTCTTCTTTATTAATCATCAAAAATAGGTTTTGCTGGTCTGACAAACCATGCAACCCATAACCGCCATAAAACATGAAGATTTTAAATGAAGTTACGCCATGTTCGGCAAACAATAGCGGTATTTCGTCGATATGTTGACTAGCTATAGGTGCAACGTGATAGCTGTAATCAACAAAAAAATTACCTGCGGATAACGCCAATACTTCAGGAAAAAAATCGCCGTAGGAACCGCCTTTATTTAAATAATATTGTCCTGTGCGAATGTAATTAAGACTAGTTGTGACTCCCCCCATTGCGGCGGCTTTACTTTCTGTCACCGCATCTTTATCGAGTGGTTGATAAATCCCAATGTGCATGTGAGCATCCACAACCCCAGGAAAGCCTAGCAGATTTTTGGCATCGCATACTTCTCTGGCTAGGTTTGCGCTAATATTAGGGGCAATTTCCGTAAATTTGCCATCTTTAATGCCTAAATCAAGTACTTCGACAGCATGATTATGAGGACGAACAACCCGCACATTTTTGATAATTTTATCGAATAAAGGAGGTTCAGACACAGTAGACCTCACACTAAAATGAGTATATAAGCTCAAGTTCTGGTTTAACCAGGAATTTCAACATAGTACCGGAACCCAAGCTAAAATTCATGATTATGTAACAGTTTTTTATTCAATCATCTTCAGGATAAAAACAATGGAAAGTTTTAATGAGTATCATCTCAATCCAGAGCAATTTCCTTTTCTCAATCCTCTGCAAGATAACTGGCAAATAATTAGAGATGAGTTTACTAGCTTTAGACAGCAAGCATCTCCTGATGAGTTAAAGTTTGCTCATGATGTTTTAGGGCCTAAAAGTAAAACTATTAAAACCAAAGGGACTTCTAAATATAGTGCCTTTGGTATTTTATTTCAAGGTTTATTTATTGAAGAATATATCCAATTACATCAAATCCAATATCCAGAATATGGAACCAATGAAGCCTCAGCAAAAGCACTTGCCCTAAGAAAGAAATATTTCACAAATCTAGCTGGTGCTGTAGATAAAGTAAACTTTGCCAATGACAACATTCTCAGAAACGTGTATTTTGGGACATTCCATCCAGGCTTAGATATTAAGCTCCATGTTAATTATAATCCTCATACAAATCGCGGCTATTTAGGCTTAATTGTGCCAGAGGGTGATATAGCTATGAAAATATGCCATGAACAGCTTTATTGGCATGAAGGAAAATTTTTGATTTTAGATCATAGTTATCCCCACTGCCCGCATAATTACACTAGTTACGATAGAACTGTTTTGGTTGTAGACTTTTTTAAACCAGATAAGCCGAGAGAAGAAGTAATCGGATTTGAACAAGCACAAGTCTCAGAACGGATGCAGGATAATCCTTACAGTTTAGGTGTGTTTGGTAAGAGTGATAAAGCGAAGGAAGAAGATTTTATTAAATATGGTTTAGCTCATCAATTAGAGTGGGAGAAAGCTTTATAAGTAAGAATTCAGCACCCAAGAGTCAGAAGCCAGAATTTAGAAATATCTAGAGGATTAGCAAATTAATTCATCAAATATTTCTCCTGATTCTTTAAACCTTCTGACTCCTTAATTCTGACTCCTGAATACTTACCTTTATAAGTTGAATTTCTCATTTGTTAAAGGCAATAGACAAAGGTCAAGTAGTGCCTTTTGCCTTTTGCCTGATTTTACTTGTCTTGATTCAGTGCAGCTTGGAGACGTATCTCGTCTTGTTGGGTAATATCGGGGTTATGTAATATCCAATAACAGTCTAAGCGATCGCTAGTCCGAAACAAAAGTAGTGCGCCACTTTCTGTCCAGAAGGGGCCGTGGGGTACGTGTGCTGGTCGCCAATAATAACCATCTTTGCACATTGCCGCATAGCGTCTATTGAAAGGATCATCGCTCATTGACCAATGTCCTAGCACATCGCCACTGATGACATAGGCTTCTTCTGTTGTTGGATGACCTGCATAAAAGTTACCTTCAATCCACATAGGTACTAAGCCAAGTACCCAGGTAGCACGTCCAGTTTTTTTATTGGTATACAAGCTTTTCCTTGCTGAACCAGGGGGTAAAAATGTTGTGCTTTCCCACTTCATCGCGTGGAGTTCTTGTAATGGGATATACTCAGCCATCCGTGGATGAGTTTGCATATCTGCGTGATATAAAGAAGTTGCGGGGATTTGTGCCAGGTTGGCATATTCTTCGGTAATGTAATTAGGGGTAGCATCTGGCATCCATAAGAAAATCGTGTCTTCTTCGGTTTGCCAAGGGCCTGTAGGTATACCGGCGGGAATGAATGAGTAACTGAGATTACGTAGTTTAAACCCACCTTGGCAAAGTTTACCCGTGAGTACAAAAATCTCTACATCAGTGGTGAAATGACCTATAGGTGCGTTCCAACCTTTTTTGAGGATGACTCGCTGTGTCGATTCTCCTGTACTTTCGTTGATAGAGAGAATCTGAGCAGTACCATGTTCACTAGTAACAAAGTTTTGCACCTCAAAAGGCATTTGGGCAAAGTTGCGAACTGAATTGAGTGACTCTTCAGTTTCCACATGGTTGCGTCCTGTTGAGGTTTGATTATTTATTTGTATATTTGTGTCTGTTTGTGAAGGGTTCACATTGTGAGGACGGGAATATGAGCTTTTATTATCTTCCGGTGCTTGAACCATATTGATTACTTGCATCCACTAATTTATTCATAACAAATGTTTTATTTAGTTTAAACACTAATGCCGAGTATAAGCACGTTCAAACTTAGTTTTTAATTTTTGTGCGGCGAAGGCTAAAGCTACTGCGAGTAATGCAGCTGTAACAGCCACAGGCGAAACCCAAGAGTTATCTGTAAGTATAGCTAAAGCCGTGAGGGCGATCGCTCCCCCAAGGGAAATTTGTTTGACTAGCTGTGTCACCTGATAAGCTTGATTGCAAGAACTACATATTTGGGTATGTTGTGACAGTCTATCTAAGGTCAAGGAATTTTCTGGTAACTCATCTGGATGAAAGTTTTTAGCCGAAGAATAACCTTGATAAAATGGTAAACCCTCACCAAATCTGTCTAACCATTTGCGGTATTCAATTACTAAGGTATCAGAAGTTTTAAGTGGTAAATAAACGTCTTTGAGGCTTTTACCCAAGCGCTGAAGTTGTCTTTTTTGTTCGACAACAACCTGTAAATCACCTTCTAAAATTAAATTTCGTATCAAGATATGGTCTAGCCATTTCGGCATTAGCTTCATTTGCCAGGTAAACATATTTCCATAATTTCTCAGGAAAATTCGGCATCTTTCTTTACTCAAAGGAAGTGAATATAAAACTGTTCCACCAAATCTACCTTTTTCTTGATTACCAAACTTATAAATAATTAAATTTGGCGCAATAAAATCTATAGAAATCCAAGGCTGATTTGGCTGCCGTATTCCCCGCCAGCGGCTACGAATTCCCTGAATTGAACTATCAATAACTTCTATTTCTAGTGGTTGGGCATTTTCTCGCTTGCCGAGGATACCATCATGGCTAATAAAAACGTGGGCTGGATCAATGATATTTTCAATAAAATATGTCTGGTCATAAGGTAAATCTCTAATGTAATCTGTACAGAACAAACCTGGCTGATCTAACTCTGGTATTGTGGGAATTAATTCCTCAGCAGGTTTTTCTTCTCCAGCCCACATCCAAACAATACCTTGACGTTCTACAATTGGAAAAGATTTCACACAGGCGTTTGCGGGAATTTTGGCATCTTCAGGTAATTGCGGAATATGCAGACATTGACCATCAGTCCCAAATTGCCAGCCATGATATAAGCACTCAATTTTGCCATCAATAATTTGCCCATCAGAAAGTCTAGCACCACGATGGGAGCAACGATCTGTTAAACATCCTAATTTTCCCTCTTGATTTGTAAACAAAACCAAAGGTTCATCATAGAGAGAAAATCTGTAAGGATATTCTTTTGGTAAGTCTTGGATAAAAGCGATAGGATACCAGCAATTTTTCCAATCAAATGCTTGATTGTTATCTGGTGTTGCTAAAGCATCAGTTCTTGGTTGATGAGGCATGGTTGTCATATCTTTTTCCGCAGGTTTTAGCTAGAGAAATACTAAAAAATAGTAAATTGTATTAGTTGGATTTGTGGTTTATGATAAATTACAAATTTTGCGTTAGGAAATATTTATTTGTTGTATAGATATCCATCATAAACAATTTTATATAATTCATATTTGATTTTAGAAACAACTTAGATATTTATCAGGTAAGCATTAACTACTATATTTTAGATTAATTGAGATTTTTATTGAAAATGCCTACCTTACGGGATAATGTACCTTGTGATGTGCTGGTGCTTTAGGCTACTTAATATTTACGAAAACGAGAAACGCTATAACTGCTATAACTAATTGAGTATGATGACCCAAGACCCTGCAAACACTTTAAAAGTTGCTCATCAAGCATTTGATTATTTTACATCTGGTCTAGCTACGGGAGAATGGCAAGCATTTCTCGATATGCTTACAGAAGATTTTACCTTTTGGTTTCCGATGGGAAAGTTCCACGGGTTGAATGAGGGGAAAGAACGCGCCCAAGAGTTTTTGCAATATGTTTCTGAATCATTCAGTTCGGGAATTACCTTAACTTCTGTTGACCGCGTTACTAGTAATGAGACAACTGTTGTGTTTGAGTTTCGTGATGAAGGGTTGTTATTAGGACAACCTTACAAAAACCGTGTTGCAGTTTCTTTTGATGTGTGTGGAAATAAAATTTGTAGCTATCGAGAATACTTTGGTAGCGATGGGAAATCTTATTAGTCAATTGTCAATAGAATTAGCCTTGGGGAAATTGAGAAAGTTGGTAATTATGAGTTAATTTTAATTAAGTTCTTTTAACTCTTTGCATTTAGCTTCGGCGGCTTGATAAGCTGCTAAATATTCTTTACCACCTAACATGACATCACCATAATATTCGTAAGGTGTTGTGCCATAAATTGGTAGGGGGTCATCTTCGGGATAATCTTCTTTTGATTCTTCGATGATGGCTTTTAGCTTTTTAGCACTCAAACTTTGTGCTGGAAAATACCAAAGTTCTTCGTTGGTTTTACGGATGTGGGGTAGGTTGGGGTCAATGATGCGTGTAATGGAGTCTTCAGCAGAGGTATCCTTTAATTCAATCCAACCGTGTTCAACAGGTCGATAGGGTTTACCTGAATAAACTAAAAACCCTTGAACATAAATTGCTCCCTCTGTGGATAATGCTGCTTTGTAAGCATTATCAAAAGTTTGATTGGCCTTACTTTTGATGCGTTTAGCAATTTCAAGCGAAAGGGTTTCATCCAATACTTTATTCATTTACAGAGGAAATTTAAGTGCGGACTCATATTATTCTATCACTGACACAGTGTTGATTTGGTGGACTTATAATATGGGGCGATCGCTCTTGTCTATCAACCAACACTACATATAATCCATAGTCCCAGATAGATGCTAAAAATGACCATCTAAGATATACACTTAAGTGTACTGTTGCCTAATCTGCATGACCGTTGTGATTAATCAACATTCGGAAAACATTCCTAACCAACCGCGAGAAACATTATCAGACAAAGGCTATCAATTTTGCTGGTTTGATTGGTTTTGCCTTTGGTATCCACCAGGGTGGTTAGTTTTGTTTAACCGTCACTGGCAACATTATCATAGTGACCCCGATGGTTGGAATTGGTGGGAATATATATTATTTTTGATACCTTGTGGGTTTTATTTAGCACTGTTGATGCGATGGTTGCGCTTAGGTTGTCGTTTACCGAGAAAAGAAGTCGGAGAATTTAATCCCAACTATCAACAAGCTTTTCGCCAAGAAATTTTAGCGCCCATCGTTAAATATTATTTTCGGGGAGAACTGCAACAAATTGCTAACTTACCACAAACAGGGTCAATGATTGTGGCTATGAATCATGCCGGGATGTGTTTTCCGTGGGATTTTTTGACTTTGGGCTATTTATTAAGTGAAGCACGGGGATGGGTGGTGCAACCATTAGCCAGCGTATCTTTATTTGAACATCCTTGGATAATTTGGTGGCTACCGGCGCAATGGTCACAGGTTTTAGGTGGAGTACGGGCGGAGATTGGTGATTTTGAGACAGCGATCGCCCAAGGTAAAATTTTACTATATGCACCCGAAGGTATCCGCGGGCCGGGTAAAGGTTGGCAAAAACGCCATCAACTACAAAAATTCGATGTCAGCTTTATGCAGTTAAGCGATCGCTATCATATCCCGATTTTGCCAGTAGTTTGCATCGGTAGCGAGTTTTTACATCCTTGGGCTATTAATAGTAAAAAATTACAACGAATCATCAAGCTACCATTCTTACCCATATCTCCGTTAATGTTGATTTTGCTTTTATTTCCCTCAATGGGAGTTTGGGCGATGAAAACTAGGTTGCAATATTTTATTCAGCCTTTAGAACAGCAGATAAATTCGGGTAAAGACCGTGCATTTACTTATCAACAGGCGCAAAATTTTCGGGATAAACTACAAACTCAACTCAATCAAATGTTGAGTAGTTTCAACCTATAGATCTGAAATATTTACCTTCTCTATATTCAGAATAGCTTCTAATCCTCTCTCCTGCTGTTCCTAGCTTGGTTTATCTAACTTATTTCTAAATCTTCTAACTGTATCTACAGAAGTGAGGACATTTTAAAATAGTGAATGTCATAAATAATAAAGAAAATCTTTTGTATTAATTCTGGATTTAGCTTTAAGTATAAACCCTGGGAACAGCTAATAAATATATAAAAAAGTTTCTTTATATAGTTGAAATTAAAGCTCTGATGAATAAATCGATAAACTATAGACTACTGACAATTGTTGTGCCAAATTATATCTATTAACCACTGAAAAGCAAAAATTCAGAGATTGATATTCAGTGCATCTTCCATTGAACTCACTAGCAAGTAAAGATTGCTGGTATACAAACTAAATGAGCTAACAGAGAATTAAATACTCATTTACAAGAATAGATTAGCTTTTTAAAAGCAATTTATAGGCTCAGTTTGTCATAGCTTCAAAATCTAATTTTGAAAGTGAGTTTACTATGAAATTTTTCACAAGTAAAAAGAGATTTTGAAAAAATGGCTCAAATTAATTCACAAAAACTAATCGGTTATATCACTTGTGGTTTGTCGTCTTTAGCCGTGGTTATGGCCGGGCAAATGTCTCAAGCAGATGCTGCATCCATGAGTTTTACTTCCACTAACTTTACAGGCGATCCACTACAAGTTAGATATACATTGGATGATTCCATCGCGGGTGCTGGAAAAGTTCAGTTTAAAGTAGAATTTTTGACTGACGCAACCTATAAAAATATTGGCGACATCCGCGGAGTTTTCTTCAATATTAAAGATAACTCGCTTCTATCTGGTCTCCAAGTCGCAGGTCTGGGTGGCACACCTATAACAACAACAGACTTTAGTGATAAGGGGAAGCTTGAGAAAGTTGGTCAAGCTAATCTAAATGGTGATGGAAATACTCATACATTTGAATTTGGCGTAGAAATTGGTGAGCAAGGTTTAAAAGGCGGAACAGATGACTTTCAAACAGCCACCTTTGTTTTATCCCACAAGACAGCAGCCTTAACTCTCGATCAATTTCTCAATCAAGACTTCGGCTTACGTGTAATGAGTGTTGGGCTTCCCGACTCTAGTCGTGATGGAAGTAGCAAACTCGCAGGTATAGCTATACCAACACCAGTACCCGCGCCTGCACCAGCACCAGTACCAGCGCCCGCACCTGAGCCTGCACCCGCACCAGAACCAGCACCCGCACCAGCACCCGCACCAGAACCAGCACCAGCACCAGCGCCCGCACCAGCACCAGCACCAGCACCAGAACCAGAACCAGCACCAGCGCCTGCACCAGAACCAGCACCAGCGCCTGCACCTGAACCCGCACCAGCGCCAGAACCCGCACCAGCACCAGCACCAGCACCTCCAATTAATATTGAACCACCTACTCAGACTGAACTTAAATCAGTACCTGAACCTAGCACAATGGCAGCTTTAGGCTTGTTTGGTCTAAGTGCTTTAAGACTGAAGAAGAAAAACAAAAAAGATGATGTGTAAGCTTAGGTAATACTGTTAAGTTCTCATAATTGAGTTAGATATTGGGTTAAGAAGTGGCCACACACTTCTTGCCCAATTTTTTTATCATCAAAATACACTTAGTTTTGTTACTCTCACATTGACTCTACAAAAGCAGTACCAAAGCGATAGCCCTTTCCGTAAACTGTGTGAATTAAAGTAGCTTCTTTCCCTACTTCAATTTTTCGACGCAATAGGCGAATTAATGCAGCTATGACATTGCTACTTGGTTGTTCTTCATCTTGCCAGAGATGTTCCATAATTTGGGCATGAGTTAGCAACTGTCCTGTGTGTTCCATGAAGTATTGCAGCAGTTGGCTTTCTTTTTGCGATAGTTCAATAATGCGTCCTTGACGGTAAGCAACTTGGTTATCACAATCAAGTTCTAAATCAGCAACAACCAGCCTTCCTGGAGTAGTTTCATAGGTTTGCAAACCACCACGACGTAATAAAGCCCGGACTCGTGCTAATAACTCTCGTAATTCAAAGGGTTTGACTAAATAATCATCTGCACCAGCGTCTAAACCTTGCACGCGATCGTCTAAAGTATCTTTGGCAGTGAGAAACAGCACAGGCGTATTTTTGCCTTGTCGTCGCACTTCGTAGCAAATCTCTAACCCGGTTTTTCCTGGTAACATCCAATCTAAAATTAGTAAGTCATAATTACTGGCTGTTGCCAGTTGACTACCATTCGTCCCATCATAAGCTGCATCCACAGTGTAACCTTCACGAGTTAATACGCGACTTAAAGGGTCTGTTAACTCTACTTCATCGTCAACTAATAAAATTCTCATGCTGCTTATGGTAAGCAATCGAGATATTCTCAATAATAAATGAACTGCCAACACACTAAGGATATCAAGAAAAAGAATGTTGACTGTTGCACTACCGAAAGGGGAACTACTGAAAAATAGCATCCGCCTATTACAATCTGTGGGATTAGATTTTAGTGCTTTTTTAGATTCTGGAAATCGCCAACTCCAGATTCTTGATGCTAGTGGACAAGCTAAGGGTTTGTTGGTACGCGCCCAGGATGTACCTGTCTATGTAGAATATGGTCAGGCACAGTTGGGTATTGTTGGTTACGATGTGTTGCGCGAGAAACAGCCACAAGTTGCACATTTAGTTGATTTGCAGTTTGGCTATTGTCGTATGTCGGTAGCAGTTAAAGCATCAAGTCCTTATAAATCACCTTTAGATTTCCCGCCGCATTGTCGAATTGCTTCTAAGTATGTGAATTGTGCTAGGGAATATTTCCAAAGTTTAGATTTACCTGTAGAAATAGTGCCATTATCCGGTTCAGTGGAACTTGGCCCCATTACAGGAATGTCAGAAGCAATTGTAGATTTGGTTTCTACGGGGCGGACTCTGCGGGAAAATGGCTTAATTGAGCTTGAAACTCTCTATCACAGCACAGCGCGATTGATTGGCCATCCTTTAAGTTACCGAATCAATACAGGTAATCTGTGCGAATTGAGTGCTAAGTTGCGAGAGGTGGCTTTGGTAGGGGTATAGGGGTGTCAGGGTGTAGGTTTTCTTCACTACTCCCTATTGCCCATTGCCCACTCTATTTTGCCTACACTAGAATTATCCCTAATGTTAGAATGCGGGGCGATCGCTTTCTTGTTTACAACCCAAAAATCTCAACCAACTCTGCTGAAAAGTCAGAGTTAGTTAACTGATTATAAAAAAGCACATTTTTCAAAACTTTTAATCAAACCTTTTTTAAGCTTTTCCCAAAAATTAATGCAAGCTGAATTGTATAATCATGAACAGGCGAGAATAGAAGCTCTGCGCCGATATCAGATTCTTGATACTGAACCAGAGCAAGCCTACGATAATCTTGCCCAATTAGCGGCTTTTATTTGTGGTACTTCTATCGCTTTGGTAAATTTCATTGATCAAGACCGTCAATGGTTCAAAGCCAAGCTTGGTATTGATGTGCCAGAAATGCCCCGGAATGTTGGACTATCGTATCTTTGCTTAGAACGTAAAGATGTTGTAGTTATTAAAGATACATTAGAAGACGCAAGGTATGCGGCAAATCCGGCAGTGACGGGCTATCCTTATGTGCGGTTTTATGCAGGTGTTCCTTTGATTTCACCTGACGGACAGATATTAGGAACTCTCTGTGCAATTGACCCAACACCACGGGAACTGAGCCAACAACAAGTAGAGGCGCTGTCGGCTTTAGGTCGTCAGGTAATTAGTCAGTTAGAACTAAGGCGGAATTTAGCCGAAAGACAGCAAACGGAGACATTTTTGCGAGAAAGTGACCAAAGACTGAAGTTAGCATTACAGGCGGCTAAACTTGGTTCTTGGCAACTTGACCTGAAAACATGGGAATTATCTGCTTCTAGTCAGTGCTATATCAACTTTGGTCTGTCTTCAGAAACCGAGTTTACCTATAGTAAGCTGTTGGAATGTATTCATCCTGACGATCGCTCGAATATGCAAGAGTGTGTCAGACAAGCTATAGAAAATCACGGCGATTATGAAGCAGAATATCGCTGTATTTGGCCGGATGATAACAGTATTCATTGGATATTAACACGGGGTACTGTCATCTACGATGCTGATAATCAGCCAATGCGGATGATTGGTGTCACCCTGGATGTAACTGACCGCAAGCAAGCAGAAGAAGAACTTAAACGGCAGAATTTGCGATCGCAATTATTTGCCGAAATCACCATCAAAATTCGAGAATCCTTACAATTAGAAGAAATTCTGCAAACGACAGTTCAAGAAGTTCAAAAACTGCTGCACGCTGACCGAGTATTGATTTTTCAGCTTTGGCCTGATGGTTCAGGTACAGTAGTCAAAGAAGCCGCTCTACCAGGCTGGCCTGTGGTTTTAGGCCAAAACATTCTTGACCCTTGTTTTCAACAAGACTACGTAGAAAAATATCGACAAGGACGCATCAGTGCCATTGTTGATGTTGAAAAAGCTAACATTCGAGAATGTCATCGGCAATTTCTTCAGCAGCTTGCTGTCAAAGCTAACCTCGTAGTACCAATTTTGATTCGAGATGGGATTTGGGGGTTATTAATTGCTCATCAGTGCGCTCACCCCCGCCACTGGAACAACGTTGAAACGCAATTATTACTCCAGTTAGCTAATCAAATTGGTATAGCCTTATCCCAAGCGCAACTTTTAGAACAAGAAACCCGCCATGTTCAAGAATTAGCACGTTCTAATTCAGAGTTAGAGCAGTTCGCCTATGTAGCTTCTCATGATTTGCAAGAACCGTTGCGGATGGTGACAAGTTATTTACAGCTACTAGAGAGGAAATACAGCAACCAACTTGATGCAACTGCCGATCAGTTTATCAACTATGCCGTAGATGGAGCGCGGCGAATGCAAAACCTGATCAACGACTTGTTGAATTATTCACGAGTGACTACCCGTGGACAACCCTTTGTGCAAGTTGATTGTGCAGAAATTTTACAGCAGGCGATCGCTAATCTAAAATTTGCTATAGAAGATAGTGGCGCAGAAATTACATATAATCATCTACCAATAATCACAGCCGATCCCACACAACTAACACAAGTATTGCAAAACCTCATCGCTAACGCCATCAAATTCCGCCGAGAAATACCACCACGGATTCATATTGAGGCTGTTATGACAGATGAAGTAGGGGAACAAGCAAGCAAGGGAGAATATACTACTCAAAACTCAATTACTCCCCACGGGCTGAACGCCCCGCTACCGCTAACAGCACTCAGCATTCAGCACTCAGCATTCAGCACTCAGCATTCAGCACTCAGCACTCAAAATGGATGGCTATTCTCTGTAAAAGATAATGGAATTGGCTTAGAAGCACAGTACGCTGAACGTATTTTTGTCATTTTTCAGCGCTTACATGGTAGAAGTAAGTATCCAGGTACTGGTATTGGTTTAGCAATATGTAAGAAAATCATAGAACGCCACGGCGGACGTATCTGGGTTGAGTCAGAACCGGGTCAAGGCTCGAACTTCTATTTCACAATTCCAGATCAATCAGGTCAATAATCGTGAATAATAAACCAATAATTATGCCAATTGAGGTTTTGTTAGTCGAAGATAATCCTGGTGATGCTGAACTTACACGCATTGCTCTACAAGATAGCAAAATCTCAATTAACCTGAATATTGTAGAAGATGGCGTAGAGGCAATGGCATTTTTACGTAAGCAGGATAGCTATGCCAGAAAACCCCATCCTGATATTGTATTGTTAGATTTAAACTTACCGAGAAAAGATGGACGGGAAGTACTGGCAGAAATTAAATCTGACGACCATCTTAAACGGATTCCTGTGGTTGTGCTGACAACTTCCCAGTCAGAAGAAGATATACTTAAAGCCTATAACTTAGCTGCCAATTGCTATATCACCAAGCCGGTCGATTTTGATCAATTCGTTAAAATTGTACAATCCATAGAAAATTTCTGGTTTGCGATCGTAAAACTGCCGCCGGAGTAATGGATATGGCAGGAGAATTAATCAAAGTTTTATTAGTAGAAGATAACCCTGGGGATGTTTTTCTATTACAGGAGTTATTAAAGGAAGTCAAGACCGTAAAGGTAGAGTTACGTCCTGTTGAGCAATTGTCGGAAGCACTCAACTTGTTAGCCGATGATAGTTTTGATTTGATGCTTTTAGACCTTTCTCTACCTGATAGTCAAGGTATTAGCACTTTTTTGAGTGCCAACAGCCAAGCAAAAGCTACACCAATTATTGTCCTCACAGGCTTAGATGATGAAACTTTAGCACTCCGCGCTATGCAGGAAGGAGCGCAAGATTATTTAGTTAAGGGGCAAGTAACTGGTGATTTGCTAGTGCGTTCTATGCGCTATGCGATTGAGCGTCAACGCATTGAAGATGCCCTACGTCAAAGCGAAGAACGATTTCGCGTAGCCCTGAAAAATTCACCAATTTTTGTGTTCAATCAAGATAAAGATTTACGCTACACCTGGGTTTATAACTCTATTTCTGGGTGGACAACACAAGATATGCTGGGCAAACACGACTCAGAACTTATCTCATTGGAAGATGCTGAAAATCTTACCGCGATTAAAAATAGTGTCCTAACTACAGGCATAGGTACGCGAGAGGAAGTATCGCTAACTACTGATAAAGGCGATCGCTATTATGACTTGACTGTTGAGCCATTGCGAAATGAGTCGCAAGATATCGTGGGGATAACTTGCGCTAGTATCGATATCAGTGAAACCAAACAAGCAGAAGCAAAAATCCGTGAACAAGCCGCATTATTAGACATCACCACCGATGCTATTTGTGTCCGCGATTTAGAAAATAAAATTCTGTTTTGGAATAAAGGTGCTGAAAATCTTTATGGCTGGCAAGCATCAGAGGCTTGGGGCAAAAATGCCAGTGAATTATTGTTTGATGAATCTTCTCCCGAATTTGAAGCCGCTTGGTTAAACGTCGTCCGCAAAGGTAAGTGGCAAGGTGAATTAACAAAACGGACTAAAACTCATAAACAAGTATTAGTTGCTAGTCGTTGGAGTTTAGTACGTGATTCCCAGGGAAGACCCCAATCTATTTTAACCGTTGATACAGATATTACTGAGAAAAAACACTTAGAAGCGCAGTTATTTCGCGCCCAACGGATGGAAAGCATCGGGACTTTAGCCAGTGGTATTGCCCATGATCTCAACAATATCCTCACACCGATTTTAGCGGGGGCGCAACTATTACCGCTAAAATTTCCCGATGCTGATGAGCGAACGCAACATTTGTTAGAAATTTTAGAAATCAATGCCAAACGAGGTGCAGATTTAGTTAAACAGGTGCTATCGTTTGCGCGGGGTGTCGAAGGTCATCGCATCAATTTACAACCTAGACACTTAATTGTGGAAGTTTCCAAGATTTTAAAAGAGACGCTACCCAAATCTATTGAGGTTCGCCTTGACTTATCACCTGAATTGTGGGTAGTTTCGGGAGATAGTACCCAACTCCATCAAGTCCTGATGAATCTCTGCGTCAACGCCCGTGATGCGATGCCTGATGGTGGTACTTTAACTATTACGGCGGAAAATTTATTAATTGACGAAAATTACGCCCGGATGAATTTAGATGCCAAAGTCGGCCCCTATATAGTGATTAGTGTCTGCGATACGGGTATTGGCATTCCCGAAGAAATTTTAGATAGAATCTTTGAGCCATTTTTCACGACTAAAGCGGTAGGACAAGGCACAGGTTTAGGACTTTCCACGGTTCTAGGAATTCTCAAAAGTCACGGTGGCTTTGTGAGTGTAGAAAGCCAAATAGCAAATGGTACTTGCTTTAGGGTTTATTTACCAGCAGTGGGGGAACAGGAAACCTTTAGCCAAGAAGAAATAACCCTGCAAATAGGTCATGGAGAATTAATTCTGGTGGTGGATGATGAACCCTCGATTCAGGAAATTACAACAACATCCCTAGAAACTCATAACTACAAAACTTTAATTGCTGGTGATGGCATTGAGGCGATCGCTCAATATGCCAAAAATGCCGATAAAATTAATGTTGTCCTCATGGATATTATGTTGCCCTCATTGGATGGGGTTACGGCAATCCGTACTTTACAAAAAATCAACCCCCAAGTCAAAGTTATTGCCACCAGCGGACTCATGCCTAAAGATAAATTGGCGGAAATTATGAAAATAGGTGTCAAGAAATTCCTCTCTAAACCCTATACTGTGAATGAATTATTGCTGAGTTTGCAAGAGATTCTCAACGACAATGTTTGATGGTCAAGCATTTTGTTCATGTTCGATTGGCGTAAGCTGAATCACTACCCGTTGCTTAAGAACATGAGCGATTTTTTGCAGCATTGACAGAGAATGTCCTTCGTAATCAGCATCCTCCAATCTGGCAATTACAGGCTGTTTTGTACCAACCAGTTCCGCCAGTTGCTTCTGTGTTAATCCTGCTTTTGTTCTGGCTTCATAAATCAGCTGTGCAACTTCTGCATTAATGGAGGCTTCTTCTACTAATGCTTGAAGTTCAGAATCACTGTTGGTTATTTTGTCAATAATTTTGATTGCATCGCTAGTCTTAGCCATCTTTTTGTTCTTCTACGTAGGTGTGAACTTCGGGGTTTTGTTCAAATATCAGCTTGCGGGCGATCGCCCGTTCGATATCAATTGGCGGTACAGCTGTGCCTTCTTTTATGATTGCATGTGCCAGAATTGCCACATTTTGACCATGAAAAAAGTAAAGAATGCGGTACTGAACATGAATATGTTTTGCCCTAAGCTCATATATACCATCGCGCAAGTAATCAACAGCCGGACGACGAAGTTCGTATCCTGATGCTGCAAGTTGTTTGATTCGAGCCGCACAATTTGCATAACCTTTGCGGTCTTCGTGCAAAAGTTTTGTCAGCCAATCCAGCACAGGAACTTCCCCTTTGTCTTCTTGGTAGAAAACAACACGGGTTTCAGGCACAACTTACATTTAAATTATATTAATATTGTTATATTAATGTATAGGAAACAAAACAAACAAACTAAACAAAGTTTCCTAAAATCAAAATTAAGTCTTTCCACTACCAATCAAATACAACAACGCCATTCTGACAGCTACACCACTGGTAACTTGTGACTGAATCAAGCTAAATTCTGCGTCATCCATTAAATCAGAGCTAATTTCTACACCGCGATTAACGGGGCCGGGGTGTAAAACTTTCACATTTGGTTGACACAGTTGCAATTTTTGTCGGGTAATGCCAAATAACTGATGATATTCTCGCAAACTGGGGAGTAAATGGGCTGTCATTCGTTCTTTTTGCAAGCGTAAAGTCATGATAAAATCAGCATCTTCCAAGGCTGGTTCTAATTGCCAGTGTAAAAACAATTGCCCATTCAGTGTATCTGTTTTCTCACTATATATATACTCAGCAAATAATTTGGGTAAAAGCGTCGGTGGTGCAGCCAGATGGACTTGTGCGCCACTGGCAATTAAACTCCAAATATTCGATCGCGCTACACGAGAATGTAAAATATCCCCTACGATCGCAATTTTTTTTCCCGCCAACATTTCGATATTCGGGCGATCGCGGTCAATTAAAGTACAAATTGTAAATAAATCAAGTAATGCTTGGGAAGGATGTTCATGTTGACCGTCACCCGCATTCAGCACGCTAACTCGCACACCCAAACGATCCATTTCTTGGGCGATCGCATTAGGGACTCCTGCTTCTTTATGACGGATGACCATAATATCAGTACCCATCGCTAAATAAGTCTTGGCTGTATCGAGAATTGTCTCGCCCTTGGTCATGGAAGAAGTTGAAGCCGCAAAATTTAAGGTATCTGCACTTAAACGTTTCGCCGCGAGTTCAAAACTACTGCGAGTGCGGGTAGAAGGTTCAAAAAATAAATTCGCCACCACCTGTCCTTGCAAGGTTGGTACTTTCTTTGTCCGCCGTGATAGCACTTCTTGAAAACTGGCAGCAGTTTGTAAAACAGTATTGTATTCAGCGTTAGTAAAATCAGCTAGGGAAATTACGTGATGACGGTTCCAGGTGGTAGTAGGCATAAGTAACTGTGCGTTGCGGTGTAAAGATGCAATTGCTTCTCTACCAATATTTACTTTAAGTATGCAGAGGTAATAATAGCACTTGATTCCAACATAAAGACCAATATCGCATTGCACTAAGTTGAGCAGAAACCTCGCATTTGGCTCTTGGTTGGGTATATTTCTATTGAAATAACGGCCGCCTTGTGCAACTTTCTTTCAAACCTAACCCCCAACCCTTTCCCTACAAGGGAAAGGGAGCAAGAATCAAAGCCTCTCTCCGTTGCGGCTATAGTGTACACATAAATGTTCGTTGAGTGCATCTGTCCCGCCTCGGAATGAATTCCGAGTCTCATAGCGCAAGTCATCTGAAGATGACTCAACCAAAAATGTCTTCCAGTCCACGTTTTGTGGACTTTGGCTATGAGCCTAGAACTAAAGTTCCAGGCGGGATGTGGTTGAACACGAAAATTTTTGACTTGTGTGTACACCGTAGCTCCGTTGCGGGGAGAGGAATGGAAGTGGGGTTGCAAAAATAAGCTGCACATCGTGTGAAATAGGATTAATCGATGTTGAATTTTAGGGCTGCAAATTGCAATTAGTATAAGACAAAACCTCTCAAACTTAATCAGACAGACCAGGCGTTATGAAATTGCCAATATACCGACTGAGAAGAAAATTGATGTGGTTACTAGTGGGTTTGATTCTCGCTTTACTACTGACTATTCCTGTCAGACTAGCAATTGCTTACTACCAAAGTCCTCAACCCCAAGCTATCTTAACCCTCGGTGGTGGCGCAAACCGACAAGAGTTCACTGCCTTGTTTGCTCAATTTTATCCAGGTATAAAAATTTGGGTTTCTTCTGGTCTTCCTCCCCGCGAAGCACGAGCAATTTTTCATGCCGAGGGTATTACTGATGATCGATATTACCTTGACTATCGTGCTAAAGATACAGTCACTAACTTTACGACTTTAGTAGAAGTTTTCCAGCAACAGCGCATACAACATATATTCCTGATTACTTCTAAATTTCATATGCCCAGAGCTATGGCGATCGCTACATTAGTCCTTGGTAGTCGAGGTATTGCTTTTACTCCTGTCTCAGTACCATCGGAAGCAAGTGAATTAGAATCTACTGACCGCATTCTTCGGGATCTTGCTCGTTCCCTCGTCTGGATAATTACTGGTTATACAGGAGTCGAATTTTAACCTTTTTTACTTATAGACTGTCGAGATCGGACGAAAAAATAAGGGACGTTTTTTAGAACGTCCCCATAATTCAATGATTAAAAAATCAATGTCAGATCAAGACCCTTTACAACTCTCTCAAGAAAGCGATAATTGCTCTTTGATCATCGCGTGTGAGAGAACGGAAACGAGCCATAGCTTCCCGTGCTTCACTTCGATTAGTAGTTGAAAGAGGACTGTTATATGGTGGGCAAATGACATTCTGAGGCGATGGGCCGTAATCTACAACAATCTTGTCACTGCTGGTAAGACTACCGTCATAGCCAAGCTTGTTGACGACTTTACCACCTGGAGGTACAGGGCATCCACCACCTGGCAGAGTAGAAGTCTTAGAGTCATCAGGCGCTGGTAGGTCATGTAACTCAATCGCTGCTAGAAGCGCTTCGTCTACATTGCGAACAACCAAAGGTTCATTTGTTGCATCCCTATTGGTAGTTACAGTACCCGCAGGTGTGGTGTCACGGGTGAGGATACTTAAGAAAACACGCGCATCGTGCATGAATGGAGGGCCAACTCTACCAATCCCCATCAAAGGTGGTGTGCGGAAGCGATCGCCTGTAGCAGTTCCACGTACGTTTGTGAAGGAATCACTAGCAAAGTTACGCATTAGGTCATAGGTCATGAAGGTAGCGACATTATTACCACTTGGCCTTTGACCAAACGCATCTGCGCGGCTGACAAGAAATGGATCGCGGGGAATTGGCGCATTTCTCTCAACATCAATGACTGGGCCTCTATGGATATTAATATCCGAGAAAATAGGCGCCCAACGGTAGCTAAGAGCATCTATCAGTGCTTGTGAATCAGGCCCCAAGGATGGGTCGCCAACAGCTGGAGACTGACCAGTTCTTTGAACGGGAATATGACAGCTAACGCAACCAACCATGCGATCGCTCTGGTTAATAGCATTGGGATCTAGACCATCGCCGCCTCTTGGCATCTTACCGGGAATCATCCGGTTAGAAAAGGCAACCAAGTCAACACCAAACAACTGCGCTCCTCGTTGAACTCTAGCAGCTGGATTGTTACCAGGTAGAGGTCTAGAAGGATCTTTAGCTCTGAGGACAGCTAAGAGATTTCTGCCGAATTCTGGGGGAGCCAACGAGCGGATGAAGTTGCGCTCACTAAATGGTCTGCTGACAGGCAGTTCTGGGTCAGGTATTTCGTTTCGGCAACCGGCATTATAAGGAGCAATGGCGGGGTTAGCAATATTTTGCTCAAAAGGAGAGATGCGGTTAGTCATACTCAGACTACCAAACATACCTCCAACAATAAACTGCATCATTTCCGTACCATTGGCACGTAGACCAAACCGTCCTAACCCTTGGGCGAGAAGATCCTCTCGGCCAGAAGGCACATTCTGAGGAATTGTATTGGTTACACCGGTGACGCAATCACCAGTACATTGAAAGAAAGTAGTTCTGAGGGAAGAATTGTCACCTCTGATATCGTTGGGGTCAGAAACGTTCTCAATATCCTGGTTGGGAATCGCTTCTATCAACCCACGACCAATATATGGAGGGCCAGCCAGTTCAGTAATAGCACGTCTAAATCCACTAGCACTCTTGCCTGTAGCCTTATCAAAGCCAATGAGGTTTCTATCTTCCGCAACGCTGGGGATAGCATCTGGTTTGCAATCTAGACCAAACCGCGCTCTAAGTTCTTCACTTGGAGGGCGTACGTGCTGTAAGAAACCACCAAAATCCTGACCACTAGGACTAGAAGCATTCAAGGCATCAAAAATGACTGGTGATGCTGAAGCGTTAAAGTCGCCAAATACGGTAAATGCGGCGGTTCTTCCTGTGCTATTAATCGCATCTAGTTCACGCAGTTCAGGATTGGTGGCTAGACTACGACGATTTAAGTCAGCCGTACCATCAGGATTGACTGGATCTAAGCGCCTACCAGGCGCTCTACCACCATTAACTTGAGTATCACCAGATACAAAACTGAAGTTAGTAGTAGTTGACCTGTTAGCTCTACTAACAGTAGAAGTACCTGTGAGCAGTCCTTCGTTGGGGACTGACTCCAGGTTATTTAAGTGACAACCCGCACATCGAGTTTGCATGGCCATCGACCCGAAACCGTCTTCAATTCTGTTTGGAGTTGTAAAGAAGGTAGAACCTTCTAGTTCTCTTTCCTTCACAGAGTTTGGCAGAGAAGGAAAAACTAATTTATCCAACTGAGCGACAGTACTAACGGGTGTAATGCCAACATCGCCAAACGTATCACGGCGCACACGCTCTACCGGACGCAGAGGGCGAGTCGGAGGTTGAACCACGAAGTTGGTGGCAACTTCGGCTCGTCTGCGGGCAAATAAGGTTTCTTCGTCAGGAAGGGCAATCTGACCAAAAACCTTTTGTGGGTTTATATAGCCAATGAGTACTGAAAGGCCTAATGATAAACCCACTATCAATAAGAGAAATCTTTGTTGTTTTCGCATTAACTAAGTTCCAAGCTTATTTAATATTTGAGTAATACAAACTCAAGGCTACTGATTCCGTATTAGGAGTAATACAAACTTAAAGCTACCTATTCCGCATTGGATTTGTAGCTTTTTCGTAACTGAGTACGAAGAAAACAAGCAAAGCATTGATCCCAATACTTTAGAACTTAAGTTCGCAAATACCTGGGTAACTAATTACACTGTATATTACTACAATATCAGAGTAAAAGGAAATTTTTATTAAGTATATACTGTTAAATATTTCTACATAAACTATCGAGAATACATCA
This sequence comes from Nostoc sp. LEGE 06077, assembly GCF_015207705.1. GTDB lineage: Bacteria > Cyanobacteriota > Cyanobacteriia > Cyanobacteriales > Nostocaceae > Nostoc_B. The sequence continues at coordinate 162,121 of NZ_JADEWI010000002.1, read as the reverse complement.
AGATACTATGAAGTTAATGTCCCGCTAAAGTTCAGTTTATGTAATCTTTAAATTCAAGTTATTTCCCTCACAAAGTTAAAAAAATCTTTAAAGAAAGACTCATCAGGAAAGAATATGCTGCTACAAAATAAATGCTTGCAGGCTTGATATATACCGCTAAAAATTGGGTTATTTTGCCCAAAACTAGAGGCTTTACTATGGTATGGTTAAGCTTTACATTTTTACATTACTTAATTAAGCCAAGCATATTGCTTGCCCTGTAATAGTTTTCTCAACTTTAAATGAATTAGCTTGGTGCTTGATATAGCAGAGCGAAAGATACTCTACCTCTAAGTTTATTGATGAATTTGCTAGTCAAATACTAGACACACAGCGCGAGGCTTTTATATCCAGTCTCAACATTGAATCTTTGTATCTATTAAGGTTGACTTTCAATCAATACTATGTGTTAAGAACCTTGGTAGATTTTGCCCATCCATAATCTATTTTTTAAAAAGCATATAGCTTTCAAACAGTAAATAGATTTAACAAAATTTCACTCACAATAATTAATCAATACTGAGAGTTGAGAAAAATTCTCAAGAATTAGTTTGAGGAAAAACTAAACTCTAAATCTAATCAAATTGCAGGTATTCCTAAACTATTGCATAAAGATCCATGCTTCGCGTCTTAGCTCGAAACAAAATTCATTGCACTAATTAGCAACACCTAAACTTGAATGATAGTATTGACGCAATAGTTTTGAGGCTTTGAACATTTACTGTTCATCTCAAACATGGATGTCTTCGTCACTAATATACTTAAACTCAGGACTTACACACAGGACACGGAACACAGAACCACAGAGGAAAAACGTAGGGAATAGAGTTTTAGCTGTTTTTGCGTAAGTCTTAGTATTAATTTAGCATACCAGACATCATCCGCTATCAAACTGAATTTCACATTAAGTTAAGATGCGTTTGCATTGTAATATTGTGTCTGGTGAAATACTTATCATTAAGGTCGTTTCTCTTTATAGATGATATGGCAGGTGACAGAGTTAAAAGTCTTATATTATCTAGGTTTTATCCTTTACCAATGTCCTAAATAATCTGGCTACGGCTATACAAATACAGGTTTTATTCCCCTTCCCTTGTAGGCTAAGGTGTACACACAAATATTCGTGTGTTGCATCTATCCCGCCTCGGAATGAATTCCGAGTCTCATAGCGCAAGTCATCTCAAGATGACTCAACCAAAAATGTCTTCTAGTCCAAGCTTTGTGGACTTTGGCTATAAGCCTGTAACTTTAGTTCTAGGCGGGATGTGATTGAACATAAAAATTTTTGACTGGTGTGTACACAGTAGCCTTCCCTACAAGGGAAAGGGTTAGGGGTTAGGTCTGTATTCCACTCAACTGCAAACCGCTATAATCGCAGAGTCTAGGCGATTGAATAGCGGCGGACACACAAGTAACTTGCCGGATATGATATGAATCTTGGATTTTGCGGTAATTATTGAGGAAAATGAAAAACCTGTAAAGCTACAGAAATTAAAGTCAGGAAGGTTAAAAAGCCAATAGTATCTAGCATAGTGGTGACTAACGGCCCACTTACCAAGGCTGGATCAAGCTTCAGGCGTTTTAAACCCATTGGTAGTAGTGTACCGAGAGTCACAGCCACCATTGTATTAGTAGCCATGACTGTGCCTGCAACTAAACCCACCCATCTTTCTTGAGGTTTCGCCCAAATCATCGACAGCGCCATCATAGTTAAGGCTAAAACTACCGCTGTACCTAAGCCAGCGAGAATTTCTTTGCGGAGAATTTTGAAAGTATCTCTGGGTGTGACTTCACCTACACCTAAACCTCTAATTGTCACAGTTAAGGCTTGAATTCCCACAGTCCCGCCGGTGTTAGAAAAAATTGGCATGATCACGGCTAAAACTGGGACAGCCGCAATCACTGATTGAAAAGGAGCGATCGCACTTGCCGCTCCTATATACAATGCCATAATTGCCAACAACCACGGTAAGCGCTTCCGCATGGTGACTAAGGGAGGAGACAAAGCCTCTTCATCACCACTTACCCCGGCTAATTTTTGAATATCTTCGGTGGCTTCTTCTTCTAAAATATCAATTACATCATCAATGGTGATGATGCCGACTAATCGATCTTCCCTGTCAACTACGGGGATAGCGATTAAGTCGTAACGCTTCATGATTTGGGCAACTTCTTCTTGCGGTGTTTCTGTTTTTACCTTAAGAACGCGATCGCTGGCAATATCCCGAATATAAACATCGGGGAAGGTAAACAATAACTGACGCAAGGAAACTACTCTGACAAGTTTGCGGTTATTGTCTGTAACATAGGCATAGTAAATTGTCTCTTTGTCTTCGTCTTGGCGGCGAATTTTGCTTAAAGCTTCACCGACAGTTAAGCCTTCTTGCAACCGCACATATTCTGTAGTCATTACTCGGCCAGCCGTACCTTCGGGATAACCGAGAATTGTGGCTGTAGCTTGCCTTTGTTCAGGGCTTAACTGTTGTAATAACCGTTTAACTACCCCAGCCGGTAACTCATCAAATAATTCTGCCCGTTCATCGGGACTCATCGCTTCAACAATCTGCACTACCTGAACATCATGCAGTGAATTAATTAGTTCTTCCTGCAAATCAGTGGGTAGATATTCAAAAACGTCAATTGCTTGGGCTTTATTGAGGAGACGAAAAGCGATCGCCCGTTGTTTTTCGGGTAATTGAGCAATATATTCTCCGACATCCACGGGTTGTAGTCGATTTAAATCACATTTGAGTTGATTTAAATCGGTGACATCAAGCAGTGAATCACGAATGTCCTGTGTGAGCATACATAATACCTCCTATGTGCCTCCCCCACGCCGAGAGACACGCTCACTAGCTTAGAGGAGGTTCGTACTGCCGTCTTGTGGACTTTTGTCCATAAAATCTCAACAACTCAATATCGATTGCCCATCAAGGCATCGCTAACTGATTATCGTAACCCGGAATCGTACGATCTGATCAATTTTCAGTATCTATGTACTAATTCTGTGATATTCCGTACAAGTACAGCATGAATAACCTTGATTTTCTGTTAGCTAGTGTCGATTTTACTATTGCTAAAATTTGTGTCAAGTAAATATAGATATTTACTGGCAAAATTCACAAATTCAAAATATTTACAGGCACTAATTAGTATTTATTTGAAGACTATGGATATAGTGATGGGTTCTGACTAAAATTCTCAACTCTAGAACTGTTGGCAAACACAAATTTTCAGAAATATCGGGGTAGAAGGATACAAAGGTGTAGAGGTTTCAGGCAAGAAACAGTGTTTCTTTCATTTATTATAGGTGGTTAATGATAACTTGTGTGTGCTTACGTCTTGCACCAGCTAGTTTAGGGAAATTACAGTTAAGTATTCAATATTGAAAGGTCAAATAAAATGTCATTTTACATTGTGTGTGGATTTTTCTAATTTGCCCGGATATATTTTTTTGAAATTAGAAAATAGTGGGGGTATAATTTATGTACTTGTTAACGACGATAGACATATATATTCTGTTTTAATAGATCACCATTTTTTAGCTAGTTAAACTTACACACCAAACTCTTTTCTACCGCTTTCAATCTACTCTTCAATAAATTCGATCTTTGGGAAATAAATTATACCTCTAGGTAAGATATTGATTCTCATTAGTCACTTGTATTGACAAAGAACAAGGGACTAATGACTAATGACAAACCTGCACTCACTCCTTTGTCAAAAACCTATACTTGTGAGCTATTCCATCTGGTTAATACTTAAACTGCGTCACAACTTTTTGCATATCTACCGCCATCCGGGCTAATTCGGCGGCGGCGGCTGAGGTATTACTGGCTCCAATGGTGGTAGTTTGAGCGTTCAGCGCCACAATGCCGATGCTTTTGGCAATATCTGTTGTGCCTTGGGCGGCTTCGGCTATATTGCGGGCAATTTCATTAGTGGTTGCAGTTTGTTCTTCCACAGCGCTGGCGATAGTGCTTTGCAGGTCGTTAATTTGGTTGATAATGTCAGTAATTTGACCAATTGCAGCCATTGCACCTTGAGTATCGGTTTGAATTGCTTCAATGCGTTGACTAATATCTTCGGTTGCTTTGGCTGTTTGTTTGGCTAATTCCTTGACTTCGTTGGCAACGACAGCAAACCCTCGCCCAGCATCACCGGCTCTAGCGGCTTCGATTGTGGCGTTGAGTGCGAGTAAGTTTGTTTGTTGGGCAATGGATGTAATAACTTTAATTACTTTGCCAATTTCCGAACTACTTTGACCGAGTTTATTTATTGTCTCATTGGTGCGATCGGCAGTTTTGACGGCCTGATTGGCAACTTTTGCCCCTTCGGCGACAGTTTTGGCAATTTCTCGAATGCTGGCATTCATCTCTTCTACTGCCGTTACAACTGTGATGCTATTTTGATTCACTTGTTCTGCTGAAGCAGAGGCGGAATTTGCTTGTTCTGAGGTTTGTTTGGCATTTTCAGTCATTTCTTTGCTGACTGCGGTGAGTTCTTCCGCAGAAGATGCAACGGCTGTGGCGACATCTGCCATTTGTCTGATAGAAGACCTCAGACGGCTAATCATCTGATTGGCATTATCGGTCAGCTGCTTAAATTCTCCGGCGTTGTCGGCTTCGATATGCTGGGATAAATTTCCTTGAGCAACCACAAGGGTAACTTCTCTAATACTTTTAATCTGCTCGGAGATATTTGCAGACATTTGATTGACGTTGTTGAGTAATTCTTGCCAAGAACCTTTAGCACCTTTGACCACAGCTTGAGAATCTAAATTTCCCTCTGTACCAATCTCTGAGGCTAAACGCGCCACTTCGTTGTTGACATTTTGGTTCAAAGTTACCCATTCATTAAAAACTGTGGCAATTTCAGCTAAACCATTGTCCTCAATGGCTAAACGGACGGTAAAATCGCCATTTTTGGCGGTTTTAAGTGCTGCTAATAAAGGTTGCAGTTGGATATCTGTTGTATTTTGATGAGTTTGTACTGGTTCTGCACCATTTGCAGCAGGAGATTTAGAGTTGACTGTTTTGCCAGCCCGGTTTGTAGCCATTGCCAATAGCTCCTAAATTACTTTAACGTTGAGAATTTTTTCTGTGTCAACAACTAACAAAAACCCTTCTGCAAGTGGATAAGCTCCCGTCAGTATCTGACGCATTCTACCTTGTAGGGTTGCTGGTGGAGCTTGAAAGGTGTTTTCGGGAAATTCTAAAACATCTCCAACATCATCGACAAGTAAACTGACTACTTCACTATCAGAACATACAACGATATTAAACCCCTGGGGTTCTTCTAGCTGAATGTTCTGCCTAGCTGATTTACCCATATCTAATCGCTGCTGCAAGTCGATGACCGGAATAATTTGTCCGCGCAAGTTAATTAATCCACAAATATCTGGTGGTGTTAAAGGTACACGAGTTATCACTTGGGGACGAATTACTTCTTGAACTTGCCGCACATCAATGCCAAAGTAAATTTTATTTAACCAAAAAGTGCAGAGTTGTTGTTCAGCCACGATCGCTCTCTAAACAAGGCAAAAAAAATAAAAATCAAAATGCTTTGTAGCCCCTAAGTTTATTTAGGGAACGAAGTAAAAACATTTGTTTCGAGATGGTACAGCGTGAAAAACAATATATCATTCATTATCAAATTCCCTGAATTTATTTATGGGGATGATCTTTTGAATTTTTACTGAGTTAATTGCCATAAATAGGGGTTAGCCATCTTAATCACAGCTTCAACATCCAATATTTCTGTGATTTGCCCTTGAATTACAGCACAACACAAAACCCCCGGTCTACTAGGGATACCTTTAATTGTCAGTGGTTCTTCTACAATATCCACAATGCGCTCAACTACTAAGCCAACACTTAGTTCAGGGTTGGGAGAGACAATCACTAATTGCAGTGTCTCAGTTTCATGACTAGGCGTTGGCTGATCACTAGGAAATATGTTTTTCAGGTCAATTAAAGGTAAAATTCTGCCAGAAGAGCGCACCACAGCTTGATTACCCACTTTTTCGACAGCAGCACGCTTAATTTCTTCTAGCCGAAAGGCGATCGCCACGGGAATCCCCATCGGTGCGCCTGGAGTCCCTTGAAACAGTAAAATTAATTGGCGTTCCTCTAATTCTGGGGAAATAGTTGTCCCGGTAATACTAGATAATAGCTGTTGTTTTTCGTGCAGTTTAACTTGTGTTGCCAAATTTGCTGCATCAATAATTAATGCTACTTGGCCATCGCCCATAATTGTGGCTCCCGTAAACAAAGATAGGGCTTTTAATTGCTTTCCTAAAGGTTTGACAACGATATCTTGAATATCTTCCACTGCATCGACAACCAGTCCAAATTGATAGTTATCTGCTTGGATAACTATGAGGTTGAGTGGGGAGGGTTCGATGGGTGCTGAATGGGGAGAATTTGATGGGTGTAGGACTTGATTGAGATAAACTAAGGGGATGAGATGACCACGCAGGTGGTAGACTGGTACGTCGTAAAATATTTCAATTTGTTGAAGTGCTTGTTCTGGTTCTAAGCGCACCAACTCTTGGAGGCTGGCTTGGGGGATAGCATAGCGATCGCCATTACTCCTGATAATTAATGCAGGAATAATTGTCAATGTCAGGGGAATTTTGAGTTTAAATCTAGTACCTTTTCCTGGCTGACTATCAATTTCAATACTGCCGTTAATTTTATCAATATTACTTTTGACAATATCCATCCCTACGCCACGCCCAGAAAGGTTTGTTACCTGTTCTGAGGTGGAAAAACCCGGTAAAAAAATTAAATTTATCGCGTCTGCATCGTTCATGATTTCCGCCTGTGCAGAACTAACGAAGCTGAGTTGCTGCGCCCGTCTTTTGAGTTGGGTTATGGATAAACCGCGTCCATCGTCGCCTATTTCAATATTGACTTTGCTATTTTCATAAAAGGCTTTCAGAAATAGCTTTCCCGTGATTGGCTTCCCAACAGTAGTTCGCTCGGTTGGTGATTCAATGCCATGATCAATACAGTTACGGACTAAATGAGTTAAGGGGTCTTTAATCGCTTCAATAATACTTTTATCAACTTCTGTATCTGCGCCTTGGATTTCTACTGCAACTTGTTTACCATGTGCGATCGCTAAATCTCGAATTACTCGCGGGAATTTCTGCCAAATCGTACTGATTGGTTGCAGTCGAGTTTTCATCACGCCTGTCTGTAACTGGGCTGTAATCAAGTTGAGATGCTGATAAATCGCCGCAAAACTACCATCTTGATATTTATCAGCAAATCCCATCATTTGGTTCCGGGTTAGAACCAATTCACCCACTAAGTTCATCATCTGATCTAGTAAACTCACATTTACGCGGATATGCGCCGATTCTGCACCTGTGATGGTGGTTTCTGCTAGTTCGCTAGGCTGGAGCGCTGGAGATAATGAGGATACAGTGACGACCTGTTGAGTTTCTGCTAATTCCGCTAAAGCACGGATAAGTGTAGAATAATCGTCATTACCCTCAGACTTTGTGGTTGTTATTTGGGATAGCAGTTGACGAATGCTATCTACTGTTTGCAGTAAGGTGCTGATGATTTGTGGTGTGACTGTAAATTGGCGATCGCTTTTACCAAGATTTAATTCTTGACTCTCTAGCGATTGTGTAAAGCGATCGCGCAAACATGAGATTAAACTTTCTCCCGCATGGGCTAGTGACTCCAGCTTAGGAAAAGGCAAAAAGCCACAGTTTCCTTTGAGCGTGTGGAGTGAGCGATAAATCCGATCTAAAGCTTCTCTATTAACAGAGTTTTTCTCTAGCTCTATGATGTCCCTTTCAATTTGAGACAACCCTTCATTGCTTTCCACGAGAAATGCTTCTAGATCATCGTTGTCAATTTCTGTTAACTCCATTAGTTTGATAAACGATAAATTTATATCTTTTGTCTTAATCTTAATATTTTTAAAATCATTAGAGATATTTCGGAAGAAAGATGTTCGCAGTAGTTAATGCTGAAAAGATAATGTTGTCCCCAATAATTAAGTCTGAGATAGATATGCAATGTCCTCGTTGCCATTCAACTCAAGCTGCTAAGAATGGTCGTCGCCAAAACAGACAATGCTACAAATGTAAACAGTGTGGTCGTCAGTTTCTCGAATCATACAAACCTTGGTGTTATTCAAATGATATCAAGCAACTTTGCTTAAAAATGCATCTCAATGGGATGAGCCTCCGGGAAATTGAACGAGTCACAGAGATTCACCACACAACTGTTCTACATTGGTTACGTCAAGCCCAGTCAACAATCAATAATATTTCCCAATCCCCAAAAAATTGACAAGACTCTCCAGAAAGTAGCATTATGGTTTCAGCACAGTTTCTTTATCCACACATATTAATTATGTTAAATTTTCATAAAAATAAGTTATATTTAAATTAAAATGAATTTCGCTATTCTGCGTTTTATTTAACCAAATTGCTCAGGAAAATTATCAATCTAAAATAAATAAGTATGAACAATAAAATTGCAGGGTAAAGCTGATGAGTTTAGTATTGATTATTGATGATGCTGCCTTTTCTCGAAGAATGATTCGCAAGTTTTTGCAAGTAGATGGTTATGAAATATTGGAAGCAACAAATGGGCGTGAAGGATTAGAAATAGTCCACAAACGTCAACCTAATTGCGTGTTAGCTGATTTACTTATGCCAGATATGAACGGCTTTGAGTTTCTCCAAGCTTTACAAGATGAAGGGTTAAAAGTTCCCACAATTATCATTTCAGCAGATATTCAAGAGGGCGCACGGAATCAAAGCTATAACTTAGGGGCAGTTAACTTTATCAATAAACCGCCAAAAGAACAAGAATTACGCCAAGTGGTTCAGCAAGCTATAACTACAAAGGAATAAATCTCCTATGAATGTGACAGTAGATCAACTAGATGCTTTACAAGAATTAATTAATATTGGAGTTGGTCGAGCCGCCAGTCTACTGAATGAGATGGTAGATTCACACATTCATTTGGAAATTCCCTTTGTCAAAGTCTTAACAGCCTCCCAAGCTTATCAAGAATTAACAGCCCGGTTTGATGATGCTAGTTTATCATCTGTCAAACTAAATTTTACAGGCTCTTTTTATGGTACGGCTGGGTTAATTTTTCCGACAGAAAGTGCATCCACATTGGTGGCAGTTCTCACGGGAGAAGAAGCAGGTTCTGCTGATTTAGATGCGGTTAAAATTGGTACACTAAGCGAAATTGGTAATATTGTAATTAATGGAGTCATGGGTTCAATTAGTAATGTGTTGAAGCAGCACATGAATTACACAATACCTGTTTATTTGGAAGACAAAATTGATAATTTATTATCTACAAATGCCAACGATGCTACTAAAATTTTACTAGCACAAGCACGTTTCGCTATTGAAAAATTAGAACTAATTGGTGATATTATTTTGATTTTTGAAGTAGGAACATTTGATGCGTTAATCAAGGCGATTAACAAAGAAATGGCAATGTGAAAATTTTAATTAGTTTGTAAGAATTCAGCACCCAGGAGTCAGAAGCCAGAATTTAGAAATATCTAGAGGATTAGCAAATTAATTCATCAAATATTTCTCCTGATTCTTTAAACCTTATGACTCCTGAATTCTGACTCCTGAATACTTACATTAATTTGATAGGCAAAGAATTAAAAATAGTGTGAGAAGATGAACAAAATTGAGCAAGCCCAGGAAAAATTTAGCCTGTTAGATCAAATTCCCTTGGGGGCTTTTGTTTTACATACAGATCACACTGTTTTATTTTGGAACTGTTGTTTGGAAGAATGGACAAAAATCTTGAGAAATAAGATTTTAGGAAGTTCCATTGATGACTATTTTCCCCATCTGAATCAACCCCGTTATGCTATCCGGTTAAAGCAAATTTTTGAAGGCGGGCCGCCAACCATTTTTTCTTCGCAGTTGCATAAATATGTTATTCCTGTACCGCTACCGCAAGATAAATACCGCATTCAACACACCACAGTTACTGGTGTACCGGCATTAGATGGAGAGGGATTCTATGCACTGTTTTCCATTCAAGATGTGACAGATTTAACCTTTAGAGTGCAAGAGTACAAGAATTTACGAGATCAAGCTTTAGCTGTCGCTGAAGAACGCCAGCAAGCCAAAGAAGAAGCAGAAGCCGCCAACCGCATTAAAGATGAATTTCTGGCGATAGTGTCTCATGAACTGCGATCGCCCCTGAATCCGATTTTAGGTTGGGCCAAGCTATTGCGGAAACGCACCTTAAACGCCGCCGCCACCGATCGCGCCTTGGAGACTATTGAACGTAATGCCGAATTACAAGTGCAATTAATTGATGATTTACTAGATATCTCGCGGATTTTGCGCGGGAAGTTATCACTGAATTTAGAAAACGTTAATCTCGTTTCTACAATTGAATCTGCCTTAGAAACAGTGCAATTGGCAGCAGAAGCCAAATCAATTCAAATTAAACTGCATCTAGATCCCACCATCGGTAAGGTAAAAGGTGATAGCGGTCGCTTGCAACAAGTAATTTGGAATTTACTATCCAATGCCGTCAAATTTACCCCAGAGGGTGGACTAGTTACCGTTGACTTAAAACAGATTGATTCTCAAGCCCAAATCCAAGTTCAGGATACAGGTAAGGGTATTAGTCCTGAGTTTTTACCATTCGTTTTTGAGTATTTCCGTCAAGCAGATAGTAGCATCACCCGCAGATCTGGGGGATTAGGGTTGGGTTTGGCCATTGTTCGTCAGCTAGTTGAATTACATGGTGGCAGAGTTTGGGCGGAAAGTCTTGGAGAAGAACAAGGCGCAACATTTACAGTTTGTTTACCAGCCCAGCCACAAAATCGAGAGTTAGTCAAAGAACAAACAAAAGTTGCTGGTAATTCCTATCCATTTGCCATGCTTTCTCTACCCCTAGAAGGCATCAAGGTGTTAGTAGTGGATGATGATGTTGACACAAGAGAGTTTCTCGCCTTTTTCTTAGAACAGCAAGGGGCAATTGTCACCACAGCACATTCCGCCCATGCAGCCCTAGAATCCATCGCCCAATCTTTGCCAGATTTATTGTTAAGTGATTTAGGTATGCCTGATGTTGATGGCTACGCTTTAATACGCAAACTGCGATCGCTTCCAGTTGATCAAGGTGGGCAAATTCCCGCCATCGCCCTGACAGCTTACGCCGCCGAGACAACACAACAACTAGTTTTCGCCGCAGGATTTCAACTGCATATTGCCAAACCCGCCGATCCGATAAAATTAATTGCTGCCATTGCTGGACTTATTTAAAAATAAAAAGCGATCGCCGTTCCGTGGTAACGATCGCTTTAATTTATAGCCTATAAAACCCTGAACAAAGTAATCGATTACTAAAATTGTATTTTTGCTAGTTTCATTTTGACTGCGGGGTTAACCCCCTGATGGGTTAGACCCCTCATAGGATTTGAGATTTGCTTTCTGTATCTATAGCTGTAGCCAAGGTAGTTAGGACATCGGTAAGCGATAAAACTTAGACAATAAAAGACTTTTAACTCTGTCACCTGTCACCTCTAACCTGTCCCCTGCTTAATTCACAACCGAATTAAAAAACTATCCCGCAAATGAAAGTCAGCTTCAGCACCTGTATTAGCTAATGCCCAGTAAGACATTTGATGGTTTTTTTGTTTTATCACAGTCGTAATTGCGACATCAATAGCTTGCTCTGAAAGCACAATTTTAGCCAAATCCACATCTAAATTCAGGGTGAAAATCTCGTCTTGATGTTCCACTGAGAATGGCAGAACAGTAAAAGCTGTTTCTGCTTGCATTCCTTGACGATAGCCAGCAAAACGATAGAGATTCCAGTGTCCGGCGGGAGAGAGGTTAAATTCCCAATACTGTTGAGAGTCCTTCATCCCCACAAAAAACTCAAAGCAGGTATCTTGCCACAGTTCATCTTTGCGGGTTGGTGTATCAGATGGTGACGCAATGATAATTTCTGTTAAATCACCGCAGAGGTTGTAAGTAATCGTCAGTTGATGATCATTTCGGGCGATATTACCAGTAATTTGTACATTTGGGAGCAAATTATTTGATGGAAAGGGTTGCAAACTGAATTTTTGCTCGTTCATTGCATATCCTGAATAATCTTGCGAATCTGGCTTTCTTGAGATTCGATACTTTCGGTGAGCTTAAACTGAACGATCGCCCTTGCTAAATTGTGTTCTGGGTGCTTGACTTTAAAATAGATGTTTCCGGCTAAGTAATCGGTAAAAAATCGCAGCCCTAATTCAAAAGCAATCAAACGAATCCCAGCGTACATATAGGCATAATCATTCTCCGTCAAAAACGCCTTAGCCACCGCCAGATAACCTTGTAAAATTCCCTGACATAAATCCGTATCAAAATAAACACTATCCCACTGCTCAGTTTCTTCCCCAGCCGGATTGCAACCAGAGCGCAAACAGTCGCCAATGTCGTAATGTACTAATCCTGGCTTCACCGTATCCAGGTCAATCACGCTGACAGCCTTTTGAGTGGACGTATCAAACAGTACATTGTTAATTTTGGGATCACCGTGCATCAAGCGTAACGGTAATTGACCTTGAGCTTTGGCGTTTTCCAGGATATGTGCAAAAGTGGTGCGATCGCTGACAAACTGCAAGCAATAATTAACTTCAGGCGATAATGACGGACGAGAGTTTGCTAAAACTTCTTGATACTGACCCAAGTAAAGCGGTGTAATGTGGAAACCTGCAAGGGTATCGGCAAATTTTTCTGGTGGTAAATCGCTGATCAAATTGTGAAACATCCCCAAGGCATAGCCAATTTCTGTGGCATAGCCAATATTTGGCATCGTATCAAAAGACTGTGAATTTTGAATAAAACTAATTGCCCGCCAAAAAGAGCCATCAGCATCAATGCAATAATCTTGAGCATCCTGAGTTGACAGTACCCGTGGTAATTCCCAGCGACGATTGAGGGGTGTATGTTGTAAACGCTGATAAACATGATCGCTAAAAATCCGCATATTCTGCATAATCAGTTGCGGCTGGCGAAATACTTGAGTATTGATGCGTTGCAAGACAAAATGCTGTAATGGCGCAAAATCAAGGGTGACGAGAAAAGTGTCATTAATATTACCACTGCCAAACGCAGCCACACTCTTAACCTTACCCTGAATGACAAATTGCTCGGCAGTGACAACTAGATGCTCCAAGCTCTGCTTACTGATAACTGTGGCCATATTTATGTTTGACTACTCCCCACGCAAAATCCACAAAAGCAATAGCAGAAATGGTAACTCAAGTGTTGGCTTTAGGGTGTAAATAGTTGGAGAAACCTAAATATTTGGGAAGTTTTTGTTACTATTCTTTTCCTAAAGGGCATTATATGAGCAACGAACTCAGTACAAATGCTAAAGATGGCAGTCACAACCACGCAGTATTCAGCTTTAGGAACTTTGAGCATCGTCTTGAGTCTAACGAACTGGACAGAAAACTTTACGTAAAATTCCGCAATTGTCACCAGGACAACTGAATAGTTATCATGTCATCTTTAACTAGAAAATCAGTAAGTGGCAGTTTCTAGTAAAAATTTCCACTACTGCTATAACGCGATCGCTTATATATATTTCATTTGTTCCTCATACTATGGCAGAAAAACACACCAAAATTAAATTTCCCTTTTGGCAGTATCTTAACCAACCCTTGTTTAGCCGTGATTCTAAATTAGAATTAAACCCCAATCGATTCGCCCATAGCTGGCGGATTGGATTGCTCAAAAGGTGTTGGCATAAAGAATGCGATGCCAAGGGGCATCAACAATCATAAATTTAAATAATAAGTATATATTCGCAGCGTAGCTATTTACTCAAAGTATCAACGCTGGGGAAATTATCAATATTTCATAGGTTTGCATCGGTAGGTTTTATTTAAAAATATCTACTTTTGTAAAAAATCTATTAATTCTTGTAGGGTGCGCTAACGTTGTTAACGCACCCTACTGGCGTTGTAAGGTTTATCCGAAGCTGATGAAGCAGCGAGTTATCTCTTGATCTTAATTAGCAACAATTCCTTGTGGAAAGCTGTTATTTGCTGAGGGTATTAACTTGGGTGAGGAAGGCACTTCAGTTAAAGTCCCGTTATATTGGTTGACCTTTAGTACCGAGATGCCATTATTCGCAGATGGAGGATTCGTAATTGGTTGAGCAACAACGTGCAGAAATGATTCTGTAGAGTCTAAAGTTAGTTGAGCGCTACCATTACCAATCGGGCCTTTGAGTGTAACCTTCTGAATTTCTACTGGTGTGCTTGGATCTTTTGCAATATCATAAACACTCACACTATTGTCCCCAGGGTTAGTGGTGTACAGACGGGTTCCAGCCCGGTTAATAGCAATCCAGCAGATAAATGCACCCGAATTAGGTACGGTTTTAAGCAGATGCAGATCCCCTTCTGGCCCGTAAGAGTAAACCCCCAATTGCTGGCTGAGTGTGAAGGCAACATACAAGATTGGCTGTCGGGGATTAACTTGGAGTCCTAGCGTGAGACCTATTGGATTTGGAGGGAATGCTGATGTAGGTAGCGGTTGTGGTGAGGTCGGGCTTTGTTGCAGACGACCGTTGGGAAGAATTTTAAAAGAGCGCAGTAAGCCAGTCCCACCGTCCACACCAAATAGCAACCGTTTATTTGGCGAAATGAGGGCTTGGGTAGGCAGAGAACCTTTGGGAACTGAAACGGTAGAATTTGGGATAGGTATCAGTTTGCCATTGGGATTCACACGGAAGGTAGTATAGTTCGGTTGAGAATCGCTGGCTTCTTGAGATGGAATCTGAGGTAACAAGTTCTGATTAACTACAGACAAAATATCACCTGCTAGACCTAGGCTAACCGGCTCCACTCCACCACTGGGGAACGGAGACCCCTGCACAGGGGAAAGACTACCATCTTTATGGATGTCAAAGACAGCAATGGTATTTGATCCCGAATTCACAGCAAAAAGCAATGTTTTTTCGGGGTTAACAATCACTTGTTGATCGGACGCTAAGTCAGTAACAGCAACAGGCCCACCTCCAACGATGGGAGCAAAAGGAATACCTGCACCTCCTGTGGGAAAAGAGGGAGTGGGTAATGGTGTGAGCGTACCCAAGGCATCGCGTCGGAACCCAAGAATAGAGTTGCCATTTGGAGTTGGAATATTGCTTTGGGTGTAAACAACACCAGTGGAACGATACCATTGGTACCAATTGGCATCAGCACCTTTAACTGCGAATCCGCCAGTTAACAGAACCGCACTCAAGCCACTGATTGTCAGCCAAATTTTAGAAGGCTGACGATTAGCCTTGCTAGTTTTAGAGGTAATATTCATCAATCTATCCTGCATAAATGACAGACTTGGTGGCAATTGCCAGTTTTATGAACAAAGTTTTAGAATTTATTTCTGACCTTGCATTGCAAGTGATCTAAATTTGCCTTGTTTGCAAGTATAAAAAAAACTTATGATAAGTCCAGCAATTGTAACAAAGCCTTCTGTAAAGATATCGGAGTTGATCCGAAAATTTATGCAAATTGCTCAGTCCCAAATTTTCTGTTTGTGGATCATACTGAATTTGAATGGCAATTCGATTTTGTTTATGCTGAGTTCTACAGGACACGCAAACAATTAGGTGTAGATATAGCGTAGATACAAGTTTTTGCAATTTAACTTTCAGTTTCTGTCTCAACACTGAAGTATTGCTTTGATATTGTCATCATTAAATTAAGTACTCTGGCAAATTTACAGAATTTCATAGACGACATTATGAGCAAAACATTGGTGAATCCATATCTTGATGGCAACTTTGCACCCATTCAAGAAGAAATTACGGCGGACAACCTGCAAGTAATTGGTGAACTACCGCCTGAACTATCAGGGATGTTTGTGCGGAATGGCCCTAACCCTCAATACTCGCCCATTGGTGAGTATCACTGGTTTGATGGAGATGGGATGCTCCACGGTGTGAGAATTAGCGAGGGTAAAGCAGTTTATCGCAACCGCTATGTGCAGACGCAAAAATGGCAAGCAGAACATGACGCAGGTAAGGCAATTTTCACTGGGCTGCTAGAACCACCACAGGCTGATCATCCTCAGATATCGAGAAATGCTGCCAATACAGCCTTAGTTTGGCATGGCGGGCAGTTATTAGCCGTGTGGGAAGCTGGTGCGCCTCATGCAATTCAGGTTCCTGAGTTAAAGACAATTGGTGAGTACACATATAATGGCAAACTAACGTCTGCTTTCACCGCCCATCCCAAAGTAGACCCAATTACTGGAGAAATGGTATTCTTTGGCTATTCGTTTATGCCGCCATATTTGCAATACGGCATAGTTTCCGCCGCTGGTGAGTTGTTATCGACTGTACCCATTGAAATTCCCGCACCTGTGATGATGCACGATTTCGCCATCACAGAAAATTACACCATTTTCATGGATTTACCCGTAACTATCCGCCCAGAACGGATGCAGCAGGGAAAACCAATGATCATGTTTGAGAGCGATCGCCCCAGTCTTTTTGGCATTCTCCCACGTCATGGCGATAACAGCAATATTCGCTGGTTTGAGAGTCCGGCTTGCTACGTGTTTCATACCTTGAACGCCTACGAACAAGGTGATGAAGTTGTACTTATCGCTTGTCGGATGAGTTCAACTTCGGTGTTGGGTTTTAGTGGTATTGAAGATCCAGATGCCAATATTCCCCGACTACATCAATGGCGGTTTAACCTGAATACTGGGGCTGTGTCTGAGTCTAGGTTAGATGATCACGCCGGGGAATTTCCTCGCGTTAACGAGAATTTCTTAGGGCGACAAACTCGCTATGGCTACGTTAATAAAAGCGCAGCTACTCCCGTACCGTTGTTTGAAGGCGTAATGAAATACGATTTTCAGAGTGGTACATCCCAAATTAATCTATTTGGGCAAGGACGTTATGGCGGTGAGTCTGTATTTGTCCCACGTTCCAACGCCACGGCTGAAGATGATGGTTGGTTGATGACCTTTGTTCACGATGAGACAGTCAATACTTCCGAATTGTTAGTGTTGAATGCTCAAGATATTACTGCTGAACCTGTGGCGCGGGTGCTAATTCCCCAACGTGTCCCTTATGGGTTTCATGCTGCGTGGGTGACTGAAAAACAGTTACAAGGATTTTAGTTAATTGGGCGGGGCTACCCGCCCTTAATTTTGCCCATCATTGCCTAAGTTAATGTGAGTTCGACAAGTCTTCTTTGACCTCTCCCCCAACCCCTCTCCGCGTCGGAGAGGGGTGTATAGAGTATAGAGCATGAGATATCAACGAGAAATTAAGGTTTTATAGCAGAAGGCAGGCTACGGTGTACACACAAATGTTCGTTGAGTGCATCTGTCGCGCCTCGGAATGAATTCCGAGTCTCATAGCGCAAGTCATCTGAAGATAACTTAACCAGAAATATATTCCAGTCCACGCTTTGTGGACTTGGGCTATGAGCCTGGAACTTTAGTTCTAGGCGGGATGTGGTTGAACATGAAAATTTTTGACTTGTGTAGTTTTACACGGCGTGAAGTTCTCTTGGGATGAACTAGAAAGTTTATCCTACAAGAGAAAGGTTGTATTGCACATACATGAAAACTTGTGACTTAACAATTAAAGAACTCACAGAAGCGGTGGGGGGTGGGATAACTCCCCGGATGGTGAGACATTATCATCAATTGGGGCTGTTGCCGCAACCAGTGCGATCGCCCAGTAACTATCGTCTCTACACTGAACAAGATGTGATTCGGCTGCAAAGAATTGTGGCGCTGAAGCAGCAAGGGTTCCAACTCAACCACATCCGCAATATTTTGGAGATGGAACCAGAAACCGAAAATCTCACCGCCCAATTACAACAACAGTATTGGGCGATTATGCAGCAAATTGCCCAACTGCGACAAACAGCCTCAGCCTTAGAAGGATTATTAGGACGCGATCGCCATTGTCAAATTATGCAGGCGGAAGTGTTAGCTCAACTGAAATTGTTAGAAGTCGAAACCCAAGTTGGCTTAGGTGGACTGGAAAAACTTTGGAGTGGTTTAGATGCAGAGGTACATACCCACTCAGAAGCATTTGCCGAATCGCTAAAGCTGTTGTTACCTGATTTATCTCACCGTTCGGAAATTGAACAACACCTAATATCTCAGTTGGTTTTAGCTTGCGGTGATGTGAGTTTAGCATCTTTTGTCAGAGTGCGTGGCGGGGCGATCGCGGCTAGTCGTCAAGCCTTATCTGCCAGCTGTGAGATTTTTGTTGATATTCCTACTGTTGCGGCAGCTTTAGATCAAACCAGATTAGCTCATTTAGGCTGTCGCGTTACTACTTTAATTAACAATCCCCACATCACCACCGCCACAGAGGCCGAACAGGAATTTTGGCAACATCAAGAATGGCAAGAAAAATTACAGCAAGTTGCCAATGGCTGCATTTTAGTGATTGGTTATGCACCTTCGGTTCTCCTCGCCGCCTGCAACGCCATCAAACAGCAGAAAATTCAACCCGCCCTAGTGATTGGAATGCCTATCGGCTTTAGTCACTCTCCCGCAGCCAAACGCCAACTTCTGCAACAAAAAATTCCGGCGATTACCGTAGAAGGGACTTTAGGCGGTGGTTTGCTGGCTGCAACTACCCTCAATGCCTTGGTTGAGTCTTTAATTGAAAAGCCAGATTGCCATTGTTATTTATCGGGGAGTGGGGAGTAGGTACTGAGTACTGAGTAATTAACGGTAATAATATTTAATTTTTTCCCTCGCCTATTTTCTCATTGGCGTGTATATTTTTGTGAAATAATCCTGGGCTAATTGGTAATAAATGTGTTAACTACATCGACATCGACAATAAGAAATAACTTAGATTTTAAAGTATGTCAGCTATTAAATGGTTTAAAGAAACTAAACAGACCATGAATAATGGCAAAAGTCAAGATAAAGTAAAACACAGTATAGATTCGGATACGTAGATTACCCAATTTTCAAAGAAACTTGACACCAGATGTATAATTAGCGCGTCTCCTCCTGGATAACAAAATCACATTGAGGACTGGCCGGTTAGCTGTTTTCTGTACCTTGGATTAGGAGCATATGGGGCAACAACAAAAAAAAGATAGTGCGATCGTCAACCTGGTATTAACATTAGCTTTAGCTACCTCCCCAATGGCAGCTACTCTGTTTGTGTCGGCACCAGTCTTGGCACAATCTGCCACTGACACTCCCTCTTTCTCACTGCCACAAACAGTGGAGAATGGATCTACGGTGCGTGTTGATGGTTCCAGTAGTTTGGCGCTGATCAACCAAAACCTCAAAGCAGGTTTTGAGAAACAGTTTGCTGGCACAAAAGTAGAAGTGGCTAATAACGGTACAGATGCGGCAATTAAAGCTGTACTTGAGGGAAAAACGGATATAGCGGCCATTGGGCGTGGTTTAACTCCCGAAGAAAAAGCCCAAGGTTTAGAACAAGTCCGCTTACACCGAGAGAAAATTGCCATCATTGTTGGTGAAGAAAATCCTTTTAAAGGCAGCTTGACTGATAAACAATTTGCCAGAATTTTCCGCGGTAAAAGTGTGACTGATTGGTCACAGTTGGGAGGGCCAGCAGGCAAAATTCGGGTAATCGATCGCCCAGATACTAGCGATACCCGCCAAGCTCTCAACAACTACCCAGTATTTAAGGCAGCAAAATTTGCTACAGGTGATACGGCTACTAAATTAACAGAAGATAACACTGCCGAAATTGTCAAACAACTCGGCAAAGATGGCATTAGTTACGCCAGAGTCAATCAAATCAGCAAATTACCTGGGGTGCGGGTACTGCAATTACATCAAGCCTTGCCCAATGATCCGAAATATCCTTTCTCTCAACCTTTAGTTTACGTTTATAAAAAAAATCCTAGCCCCGCTGTCGCAGGTTTTCTCGGCTTTGCTTTAGCAAAACCAGGAAAACAAGCTATAGAAACAGCTAGAACAGAAGAAGCAGAGGCGATCGCTAAAGGTGAATCTCCTACCCTACTGTTAGCTGTCAATCCCCCATCTTCTCCCGAAGCCACACCCCAAGCTAGTGTTTCTCCCTTTACGACAACTGTACCAGTAGCAACTACCGCCCCGACAGCATCAGCAGTACAGCAAACACCTGCTTCCACCGTCCCAGATGCAACATCAGGCGGACAGCAAGCCCCTGCTTCCATCGCCCCAGCTACAACAGGCGAACAGCAAGCACTACCTCCTGCGGCGAATAATCCCATTGCTCAAGGACAAATACCCCTGTGGTGGTTGCTATTACCTGTAGGTGTGATCGCTGGATTGTTGTTGTGGATGATTAGAACTAGTCCATCGAGTTCCCCCATCGCAGAAGATACACCACCTGCAAATCCTCAGCCACCGGCACCAGAAATAGCCCCAGCAATGGAAACCACGGCAATTAGTGAACCGATAGCGGAAGTTTCTCCGGCTAATTGGGCTAATGGCAATGGTTCTTACAATGGTGCTAATGTGCTGGAAGGTACTATCCCAGCTTCAGCAGCCGATGCAGCTTTAGCTGTTGGGGCAGGAACCGTGATCGGTTCAATCATTGTCGGCAAAGAATCAGAAAACCATCAAACTGAAGACAATGGCTACGATCTTGGCATATCGCCGTGGGATATGGAAGCACCAGCCTCAGTGGTCAACACGGCTTATCCGCCCATTATAGATAGGTCGAAAACCACCGCGAATTCAGAATCATCAACAATATCTGACCAGCCAGAAGAAACAGCCGCGACAGTCGAAGTTCCCCCAGAACCAATTACCCCAGTAGCAGAAGTTAATCATCCGGAAACAGAGATAAACGCAACTCTCGACTTGCCAGAAATTCCCGAAAACTCAATGGATGAGGATGATTGGGGCTTTGAACTGACTGAAGATGTCACAGCAGAAAACTCGCAATTAGACCCAGAAATCGAGAAATTGAATTTCGTCGCAGATGCAGCAGAACCTGAGCTAGAACCAACAGAGGAGTTGATTGTGAATAATTCAGAAAGTTTACCAGGTGCAGGGGTGGGAGACTGGTCGGGAGTTAATCCACCAGAGTCAACAGAGCAAATACCAACTACTACCACAACCGAAATTTTAGCGATCGCTGACCCTCACAGCAGTGTCACTCTCACACCAAAAACTCATGATCTATCTGATGTGACTTGGGAAATTTCCGCAACTGGTCAGCAAATACTTCACAATGCTGGGTTATCCCAATTTATTTTGCGGCTTTATGATGTCACCAATATTGACATGAGTTATCAGCAGCCCCACTTGGTGCAGCAGTATGAATGTGAAATCACTACATCTGGCGGCTCGGTGGCGATTCCTCAAACTGAACGCGATTACGTTGCCGCAATTGGTTACGAAACCGCAGATAACGGCTGGGTAACGCTGGCTCATTCCCAGATTGCGCGTGTCTTTGGGAGTGCTTATATAAGTCCTAAAGCAGCAAATTTAGTGTTAGTTGATGAGACAAGCACTGTAACTTTGACACCTAGCACCCATCAATTAGCTGATATCTCTTGGCATATTTCCGACACAAGCAAGCAAATGCTGCAAAATGCGGGAATCTTCCAATTAGCTTTGCGGCTTTATGATGTCACCAACATTGATATGAGTTATCAGCAGCCGCAATTCGTCCAGCAATACGAATTTGATTTCGCCACATCTGCAAGCTCTGTGGGTATTCCCATAGCTGATCATGATTACATTGTAGAAATTGGCTACCTGATTGTTGGCGATCGCTGGGTCAGCATAGCCCGTTCTCCAATTGTCCGTGTCTTCAGCCCTCTCTATACAGAAGATGAGCATCTACCAACATTAGATCAGCCATCACCCTCACCAATAGACAATAGCAGTATTACCTTGACACCACGCACACCTAAATGGGCTTATGCTGCTTGGGAACTTTCCGACACCCGCAAACAAATGCTGCAAAATGCCGGAATCCTGCAATTAGCATTGCGGCTGTATGATGCGACTGATATCGACATGAGTTATCAGCCACCGCAATTGATTCAGCAGTATGAATGCGAAGAAATCACCCACGACCGCTATGTGGCAATTCCTACGAGCGATCGCGATTATATGATTGAACTCGGCTATGGGACAGAAGGTGATGCTTGGGTGACAATTGCCCGTTCTACAGCGGTTCGCATCTTCAGCCGTCCCCAACGCGATTTCTGGTTTGTCGCCGATGCAGAGTTAATCATCCACGGTGCAACCGAACCCAATGCAACGGTGAATATTGCGGGTAATCCCATCGCCCTCAAACCAGATGGCACATTCCACCTACGCGTTCCCTTCTCAGAAAACTTGATTGACTATCTGATGACTGCGGTTGCAGCTGATGGTGAAAAATCCAAAATAATTCATAAAAAGTTCTCCCAAGAATTGCCAGAAGCATAGTTGTTAAAAACAGAGAACAGGAAATCAAGTCTGTCCCTGATTCCTCATAACACCACTTCAGTCATGCTCGAATAACCTCTCCTCCAGCCCCCTTCCGCATTGGAAAGGGGCTGGATTTTTTCATAAAAACATCTAAAACTTTAGGGCTTATGCAGACTCTCTGCGTTCTTCTCTACGAGACGCTGCGCGAAGGCGTTCTTGGCGGTTCGTAAAAAAATTAACTGCTATCTTCCTGGAGAATTGGTATAAGAGGACTTCAAGCAGAGAACTATACCTCTAACTAACATATTCCCAGCAATCACTTGTATAAGTGAAAATATGTAAATTCGTTTAAGAAAATGAAAAATAAGTGAAATCCTCATCCAGCCAAAGATATATATCAAGTCGCATTGTCCAAAAATGAAAATTAAATGAAATATTTATCTCCCTAAAGACATAAAATGAAATTATTGATTACTTTGTTAATAGCTGTTAATTTATTTTTCGACAAAAATGAAAATTAGATGAAATCCTTATCTCCCTAAAGATGGATTATTAAAATGCAGGATATTGCAAATAGTATTTTTTATAAAAATGAAAATTAAATGAAATTGCTCTCTTTTTAAAGCCAAGATAAAATATTAAAATATATTCTGAATACTAAACTGGCTAATTAACTAATTTATAGTAACAATCAAAGCCAATAAAGTATGTAATTTCTCCGAATTAATCGTTGTTCAAACCTGAAATATTGTTGCATCATCATACCAGAAAATAGCCAGTATTGTCATAAAATATACATTGGCTATCACCGAAAATATGAATATTATAAGCAGTTAATCTAGGCTTCAAAATATATCTGTTTTTTAGTCAGAATCCTTATTCGGCAATATTTTTAGGCGTTCGCGCATTTTTTTTAACAAGCCTCATAAATGGCAAATACTCATTACCATTGACGTTATCCTCAATTCCCAATATTGCGGATGAAACAGAATACTATTGCCAGTTAAGGTAAAAAAAAAGGTGATTGCTTTTTCCCAGCCACCACCTTTTACTTAGTTAATGCGAGCCTTCATTATGGCATAAAATACAAAAAATAATCCAGCCTATAAAGTTCGTTTAAATAAAATATACAGATAAGAAAAACGATATTCACTTAAGATTATAAATTGCTTACCGTCAACAGCAATAGCTAGAAGATGGTTGCAGACTGTAAGTTAATGTTCGGTTAATAAGCGCATATTTATGTAAAATCTTAACCTGATTGCTGTATGTAAATCTTGGACTATTTGTTTAGTAAGGTCTCCGTAAAATTTTCAAGTGCTAATCAAGCAATTATTAAATTATTAGTAAAGAGATGGAGAATTTACGGGTTATGTATTGTATCTTTTATTTATGTTGAAATAGTGTATGTTTCTGATAGCGCAGCAGTACAAATCATCACGTAGGTGATGATTGACAGCCTTGTAGAAAGCAACTTTCCTATACAAACCTCGAAACTTATGAGAGAGCGAAACATCTTGAGGTTTACGCGTAAGCGTAAGCTTCCAACTTTGTTATTGATAGTATGTTGTTCATTTGCCCTTGCCATATTTTCGGCGGCTCTCTTCCCAGAGATCGGCTTGGCAAGTATCTTTTCCTCTGCTCCTATTGGTTCCAATGTGCCTGATGATGCTACATTACTGGCTCAACGGCAAACAGAGGTGACAGCCAATGTATTTGATGTCGCAGAGCCAGGCCCCGGAACCGTATTTACCCCAGCGGAGCGAGTCCCCCGTCAGAAATTTGGTGTTGTCGGAACTTTCCCTCTAGGTTTGAAAGATCTGGATGCGTTGGTATATCCTTCTGCAACCAAAACACAACGTGAGGCTTTGGTAGAAGGGATAGCCTTCTTTACAACACCCCACCTCGCAATAGAAGGCGCTGGGCCAATTGCCAACCAACAGATGTGCTTGGGTTGTCACTTGAGTTCGGCGGAAGCAACCCCCAACAGCAGAGTAGTCCGAGACGTTTCCAACGTATCTCGCGCTGCACGTTCGACACCAACTAATTTCAAGTTCACAGCCCTTGACCCTGCCACCGGTGGTGGACGAGCTGCCGATAACCTTGATGCCATCAATAACACTGGGCTAACAGCTGCCTTTACAACCTTCGGTGACTATAATCCCGCACAGAACATATTTGACCCTCTTGATGGGGTTGCCAGAGGTGGAGCCTCACCTCGTCTTGGTGGCTTTGTGCAACACACTCGTTTTTCCATCCCAGAGTGTCTGCCTGAGCGCATCCCGACAATTGCTGAAGACCCGAATCTACCTAATATTGATCCGGTAACAAAACTTAGCTCCCTTGGTTTCCGAAGAGGTGTGGTAGAGTTTGCCGGGCCTCCATATATTGGTCGTGGTTTGATGGAGGCTATTCCGACAAACGACATCCGACGCTTTGAAGATGAAGGTTCTGATACCCAAAGCATCCCCTCATCCCTCAACAATGCAACCATATTCGCTTGTACAGGCGATTGTATTACTGGTAAAACCAACACTATCCCAACCCCTGCTGCGGCTAATATCACTGCTGGTTCAGCCTTTGCTGGTGGTGTAGGACGCTTCGGATTGCGGGCTAATGGTGTAGAAATCCTTCAGTTTGTGGCAGGTGGTCTTCAAGGTGAAGTTGGTTTTACAAGCATTCTCAACCGTAATGAACCAACTGAATCTCCTACTAACCGCGGTCGTCCAGGGTGCAATGATCCATACCCTGACACACTAGAATCACACCTCAGCGTGCCATTGAGCGAAAGAAACTTCCTGCGGATGACAGCTCCCCCAGAATTTGGGGACACACTATTGGCGGTGTTGAATAATCCCACACGCTCTCGTCCTGCACAAAGCTCTGAAGGTCAAGTTAAGCGTGGAGCAGAGCTTTTTGGGATTGACTTAGTAGCCTTTTCCAATCGTATGATTCCAGGCCGCTTCCCCGGCGGTGGTGATGGTCGCGATCCTAATGCTATTAATCGAAACGATTCTATGGTGAGTTGTGCCAGCTGCCATATCCCAGTTCAAAGAACAGGACAATCACCAGCAACCACAACCAGAGACGGTGCAATTGTTGCACAACATCTTAGCTATAAGTGGGCACCAATTTTCTCCGACCTACTTCTGCACAACGTACCGCAAATCGATGCAGAACGTTGGGCTTCCTTACCTCGTGATCCACTGGTTGTTAACAGACAATATCAACCAACTCTTTCCAAAGAGCAAGGCGCTATTAATGCTGTAGGTCGCTCCTTTGCTACTTTTGATATGCCCCGCAACTTAGCTGGTGACGTATTTGCGAACGGTCAAGCCGCTGCTTTTGGTGATGAGTTCCGCACACCACCTCTGATGGGCTTGGGTAGAATGGGCCCTCCATTCTTACATGACGCTCGTGTGTACTTGAGCCGACTGACAGTTAACACCAACCCCGCAGGTACTGTATTCACCAACAGTCAAGTTACTAACGCGCCATTAGTAGTTCGCACCTTGGATGATGCTATTCGTGCGGCTATTGAATTGCACGATTTACCAGCCCCTGACGACAGTCGCACACCCGCCGGAGGAGGATGCCCAGTACCACCAGGCGGAGCTGTAGGCAATATATCTTATGGCCCTTCACCCAGCAGTGTGATTTGTCCTCCTTACAATAGTGACGTTTCTAGAACCCACCGCAGTGATGCGAAGGAAGTCATTCGTCGCTATCGTTCTTTAAGTCCTGCTGATCAACAATCCATCATTGAATTCCTCAAAGAGTTATAAAATTGACGATTACCTAAATATTCCTAACTCTAACGGAATTTCATCGTTGTTCATTTTGATAATCAGAGGAGAGATGAGCAATGCTCACCTCTCCTTTCTCGTATTACACAGACACAGAATTGTCAGGTAAATCTGCATCTGTAAATGATCCAGTTCCTAAAAAACAAAAAGGCTGAAAACACCACAGACTGCCATTTGAAAGCTTTCAATTTACTGAAACAATCGATTTATTTAGGTAAAAATTATGGCAAATATCAATGGTACAAATGGCAATGATAACCTCATTGGCACAACTGGCAATGATATTATTAGAGGCTTTGATGGGAATGATACCCTATCTGGTAATGGTGGCAACGACATTCTAGATGGTGGTGCTGGAAATGATAGCCTCAATGCTGCTACTGCTGTTGCTAATTCCACAGGGAACAGTATCCTCAGAGGTGGAGCAGGAGATGATTTTTTAAATATTACGCGTTCTTCTGGAAATAACCTTTTAGAGGGTGGTGATGATAATGACACTCTACTAGCGATCTTTACCACAGGGAATAACGTTCTAAGTGGGGGTGAAGGTGACGATATCATCGATATCAGTTTCTCCGCAGGAGACAATCTGGTTGAAGGCGGTAATGGGAATGATGAGATTTATGCCGAGCGAGTCGAAGGAAATAATAGCCTATATGGTGGTGCAGGTAATGACTCCTTCTACATCAGCAACCCTGTACCACAAGAGCCAAGTTCCACAACAGTCACTCAAATAGTCGATGGAGAAGACGGGGAAGACTATCTTTCAGTTGATTATAGCGATGCTGATGCAGCAATCTCCTCAACGTTCAATAGTACAAGAAACATCGGCACAATCACAGCCGGCACAAATGAGGTTAGCTACAGCAACATCGAGCGCTTGAATATCATTGGTACACAGTTCGATGATTTCATCACAATCAGCAATGCGCGTTTAGATGACAGTATTGATGTGAGTGATGGGGACAATAATATTGCAGGTGAAGATGGCAATGACACAATACTAGCTTCCTTTACCACAGGAAATAACGTTCTAAGTGGGGGTGAAGGTGACGATATCATCGATATCAGTTTCTCCGCAGGAGACAATCTGGTTGAAGGCGGTAATGGGAATGATGAGATTTATGCAGAACGAGTCGAAGGAAATAATAGCCTATATGGTGGTGCAGGTAATGACTCCTTCTACATCAGCAACCCTGTACCACAAGAGCCAAGTTCCACAACAGTCACTCAAATAGTCGATGGAGAAGACGGGGAAGACTATCTTTCAGTTGATTATAGCGATGCTGATGCAGCAATCTCCTCAACGTTCAATAGTGCAAGAAACATCGGCACAATCACAGCCGGCACAAATGAGGTTAGCTACAGCAACATCGAGCGCTTGAATATCATTGGTACACAGTTCGATGATTTCATCACAATCAGCAATGCGCGTTTAGATGACAGTATTGATGTGAGTGATGGGGACAATAATATTGCAGGTGAAGATGGCAATGACACAATACTAGCTTCCTTTACCACAGGAAATAACGTTCTAAGTGGGGGTGAAGGTGACGATATCATCGATATCAGTTTCTCCGCAGGAGACAATCTGGTTGAAGGCGGTAATGGGAATGATGAGATTTATGCAGAACGAGTCGAAGGAAATAATAGCCTATATGGTGGTGCAGGTAATGACTCCTTCTACATCAGCAACACCGTAGCCGAATTGAGTAGCACCGCAGTGCAAACAGTTGATGGAGAAGATGGCGAAGACTATCTGTCTATTGATTATAGCGATGCTGATGCAGCCATCTCCTCAACCTATAATGCTTCAACTAACAGTGGCAGAATTACCGCAGGTACAAATCGGGTTAGCTACAGCAACATCGAACGCCTGAATATTATTGGTACAAACTACAGTGATAACATCGTCGGCAGCAATGGTGATGATACACTTTCTGGTGGTAGCGGTGGAAATGATCGGATTAATGGCGGTGCAGGTAATGATACATTAACTGTTGACTATTCCACAGGTAATAACCAGCTGAATGGTGGCGCTGGAAATGATCTGCTTTCCGCTATTGGTGCTTCTGGTGATAACACCCTGGATGGTGGAGTGGGTGATGATAGAATAATTGCGGATGATTCCAGTGGCACTAATGTACTAAATGGTTACAACGGTAATGATGAGCTTTATACTGTTGGTTCGTCGGGGAATAATACCCTCATTGGTGGTGCAGGTGACGATATTTTAAATGTTGACTATTCCACAGGTGATAACCTGCTAAATGGCGGAACTGGGGATGACTCTCTTTATGCTGTTGGTTCATCTGGGAATAACACTCTCAATGGTGGTGCTGGGAGAAACGCCTTAATTGTGGACGATTCCACAGGTGATAACCTGCTGAATGGTGATAATGCTGATGATTTTCTCTCTGCTGACGGTTCACTTGGGAATAACACTCTTAACGGTAGATCTGGTAATGACATATTAATTGTGAATGGTTCCACTGGCACTAATGTACTAAATGGTGACAATGGTAATGATTATCTGTCCGCTGAGGGTTCATTTGGGAATAACATCCTTAATGGCGGTAATGGTAGCGACATATTAATCGTCAATAGTTCTAGTGGGAATAACTTACTCAATGGTGGTAGTGGTAATGATTATCTTTCGGCTGCTGGTGCTTTAGGTAATAACACCCTTGATGGTGGTAGTGGCAATGATATTCTCACTGGCGGTAATGGTAATGATATTTTGATAGGTGGCCAAGGCAATGATCTCATCACCGGGGGTGGTGGTGCAAATACCTTTGTCTTTAATGGGTTCAATGAAGGTACTGATACTATTACTAACTTCAGCATCAGTAATGACATCATTCAGATATCAGCTGCTGGTTTTGGTGGTGGTTTATTAGCAGGTTCACTCTCGATTAGTCAGTTTACTTTAGGAACATCTGCAACCAGCAGTGATCAGCGACTTATCTATAACAACACAACTGGTGCGCTTTATTTTGACCAAGATGGTAATGCTGGTGGATTTAGACAGGTGCAACTGGCTCAATTATCTGGTGCGCCTGCATTGAATGTTAGCAATTTTGTGATTGTTTAAATAATTTTGGGAAATAAATTATTTGCTAGTCATTCAGCAAATTTGAAATAGTTCAGCAACCCAAGGTTACGCTATTAGCGTAACCTTTTTTTAGATCGTGTTCGGTAAAAGACGGCTCATTCAACCCGCCGAGAGAGTTATAGAGGGAGCCGGATTGTAAATGTACTACCCAAACCAGATTGACTTTGAACGTGAATATTGCCTTTGTGTGCTTGGGCGATCGCTAAAGCAATGGCTAAACCCAAACCAGAACCACCAGAACTACGAGAGCGATCGCGATCTACTCGATAGAACCGATCAAAAATTCGCTGTTGATGTTCAAGCGCAATCCCAATTCCGGTATCTTGAATTTTAATAAGAGCGTAAAGCTCACTATCTTCTAAAAAAATGATTACTTTTCCCCCACTAGGTGTTGCTTGAATTGCATTGATAATTAAGTTAGAAATTAACCGATAAAGCTGTTCTTCATTTCCTTGAACATAAACCTTTTTTGTTACCTGCATTTCCCCAGAGAGATTGACTTGATTCTCTACGGCTAAAAATGCTAACTCCTCAATTAAATCGCTAATTAAGTCATTCAAACAGCAAGGCTGATATTCGCTAGTTATTTGTTTTTGATCTATTCTTGTTAATAGCAATAAATCGCCAACTAATTGTGATAAGCGATGATTTTGGCGCTTGAGAACATCTAAAGTTCCATTATTAGATTTTGGTTCTGGCTGCAACTTAATAGCAGCCTCAATAGTAGAGTACATGGCCGCTAAAGGTGTGCGAAATTCATGGGCTGCATCAGCAGTAAATTGTTGCATCTGTTGATAGGAAGAATACACAGGTTGCATTGCTCTTTCTGCTAACCACCAACTAGACAAAGCCACAAATATCAGGGAAAAGGGCAATCCCAAAATCAAAGTTAATCTCAAATAAGCAAGATGTTGATCCAAATCGGTGATGCTACGTGCTACTTGTAAATAACCAGAAATTTGATTTTGAGTATATAAAGGTAAAGTGATTTGGCGGTATCTAACACCAAAAGAATCAGTAACTATTTGCCAACGTTGCGATGATAAGGTAATTTGTAAATTATCAAGTTGTATACCTGTACTTGCAAAAATTTTTTCTGAACTATCTAATAAGCGGATATAGTAATTAACCTGATTACCTGCCTCTTCTATAGGTTTTTGAATAATAGTTGTTTTAGGCAAACAGTTTGTCGGATTTATACATAATTCTAAGGAAAGTTCTTTAGCTAGTTCCTGTAAATGTCCAGGTTGTTGCCAAGCAGGTTCAATACTTTTATGGAGGGCCTTGGCTACTGATTGTAATCCTTGGTCTATCGTTTCATAATAAGTATGGGCAACTACTGTATAAACGCCTAAACCAGATAGCCCTAAAATACTACTCATAACTAGGGTATACCAAGCCGCTAATCTCCATCGAGTCTCGGAGAAAATAGGGTTGCGTTTCATATTAATTAACTGCCTATTCTTGCTACCGGAATATTGAGACGATAGCCCACACCATAAATAGTTTCTATTAAAGCTTCGCTGTCTTCTTCTCCTAATTTCCGTCTCAATAAGCGAATTTGCGCCGCTACGACATTGCTGACTGGTGCTGCACCAATTTCCCACAGTTGATTAATAATCTGATCGCGGTTGATAATTTGATTAGGATGTCGCATAAAATATTCTAACAATTGAAATTCTTTGATAGTTAAAGTTAATATTTGCTGTTCACCGTTAGGATACTGGCGAGTTAGTTCATGAGTGTTGTAATTAAGTGTCAGACCACCTATTTGTAAACGGCGGGTTTGAACTTGGGGTATAACTGATATTCCTGTGTAAGCAGACCGCCTTTGCAAAGATCGCAATCTTGCCAACAGTTCTGCCATATCAAAAGGTTTAACTATATAATCATCTGCACCGCTATCTAGACCCATAATTTTTTCTTCCATCCGGTCTTTAGCAGTTAGCATCAACACAGGTAAAGTTAATTGGCGCGATCGCAATCGTTTACACAAGTCTAACCCAGAAACCCCAGGCAGCATCCAATCAAAAATCCCTAGGGTGTACTCAGTCGAGCCAGCTTCTAAATATTGCCATGCATGAGTCCCATCAAGAAACCAATCCACGACATACGCCTCATGACTCAGAACTTGTTTAATTGCTGCACCTAAATCTGCTTCATCCTCAACTAATATTAGCCGCATAATCAACCAATGCTAAAAACCTGCTTTAATTTATTCTAAATTTTTGTAGGGCAAATTTTTATCTTAAGATAGATATGTTTATGAAAAATTTTGTTTAAAATTTTTTATCAAAATTATTTAATTGTAGGAATTACTTTGGTTAATAATCTTCGTAACCGCTTCCGAGAGTTCAAAAAGAAAAGGGTTGAACCTTTGCAACTCCAACAGCTTGTAGGGGAGTTTTTTGAAGAATCTACGCCTAATAATACATATTTAATTTTAATTGTTGGTTCTTGTGCGATCGCTACATTTGGGCTACTCTCAAATAGCACGGCTGTAATTATTGGGGCGATGATTATTGCCCCTTTAATGTTGCCAATTCGAGCTTTAGCTTTTGGTGCATTAGTAGGAAATGTCAACTTATTTCGTCGAGGTACAATTGCAGTTTTAGTTGGCACCTTATTAGCACTTTTAATTTCTTATAGTATAGGTTGGCTAGTTAATTTACCTAGTTTTGGTAGTGAAGTTTTATCTCGTTCTAAACCCACCTTACTGGATTTGGGAATTGCCGTTGCCGCAGGTGGTATTAGTGGTTACGCAAAGGTAAATTCAAAAATCTCTGCTAGTGTCGCAGGTACAGCAATAGCGGTTGCCTTAATGCCACCAATTTGTGTTATTGGTTTAGGTTTAGCAAAATCTGATTGGTCGCTAAGTTTAGGTGCAACTTTGCTCTACTTAACGAACTTATTAGGTATTAGTCTTGCTTGTATGTTGACATTTTTAGTTACTGGCTATTCGCCTTTTCGTCGCGCACGTAAGGTGCTGTTATGGGCATTAGCTTTGACGGGGGTTTTATTGATACCTTTAACGGTCAGCTTCACTCAATTATTTAGACAAGCACAACTAGAAAACTCTTTAAAAAGAGCTTTGTTGAATCGAACTGTAACTTTTCAGCGTTTAGAACTACTAAAAACTGATACTAATTGGCTGACTAATCCGCCCCACGTTCGCTTAAGTGTCCGCGCCCAGAAACCTGTAACATCAACGCAAGTAGGTCTTTTAGAAGCATTTATTAAAAAGGAAATGGGTCAAGCCTTCACCTTAATTTTTGAAGTGAGTCAAGTTGAAGAAGTGAGGCGAGAAAACTCTATTGCTCCTTACCAAAAACCAAAAAAAAGTAATCCTGCAAAATTTTAATCATCCTATTTATAGACTACAAAAACTAACTAGAGATGGAATTAAATAATAGGAGTTTTTCTTATTATCAGCAATGCTGATCATTAAGCAATTATCATGAATGCAGATATATCCGCACTCTGGAATAAAATCCAGGGAATGATTAACGGATTGATTGTTTTGCTACCGAATATTGTGCTGGCATTGATTGTATTTGCCATTTTCTTTTTTGTTGCTAGAGAAATTAAGAGATTGGTGAAACGCTTGACACGCGATCGCCACCAAGCGAGAAACTTAGGATTAGTACTAGGGCGCTTGGCGCAAGGTACGATACTATTACTAGGACTATTTGTTGCTTTGTCGATTGTAATTCCCACATTCCGTGCTGGTGATTTAGTACAACTATTGGGGATTAGTGGTGTAGCGATTGGTTTTGCTTTTCGAGATATCCTGCAAAACTTCTTGGCGGGGATTCTAATTTTATTAACAGAGCCATTCCGCATTAATGATCAAATAGTTTTTAAAGATTTTGAAGGAACTGTAGAAAATATTGAGACACGCGCGACAACAATTAGAACTTATGATGGTCGCCGCATTGTAATTCCCAATTCAGAATTGTTCACTAATTCAGTGACTGTAAACACAGCTTTTGAAAATCGGCGACTCCAGTATGATGTCGGTATTGGCTACGGTGACGATATTGATCGAGCCAAGGAATTAATGCTACAAGCATTGCATAGTGTCCCGGAAGTATTGCCAGAACCAGCACCCGATGTTCTCGTTATGGAACTTGCAGAAAGTACTGTCAATATCCGCGTTCGCTGGTGGATAAAACCGCCGCGACGTGCAGATGACCTCACCTCACGAGACAAGGTGCTGACTGCAATTAAGAAAACCTTGGTCGCCAACGGCATTGATTTACCCTTTCCCACACAGCAAATTTTATTTCACGACCAAACAGAAGAAACCGATGGAAATCGCTCTCGTCAGCGAGAAGGCTGGCCTGCTGGTAGAGGTGAAGTACCCAAACCTCGCCCTATGAGTGATTCATATCAGATGCTTGCCCAAATGCAAACACAGAAAAATGATCACAATAATGGCAAGATTTGATAGTAAATATTCTGTTTAACTGGAATACTTTTATGACATTAGAATCTGCTGCGGGTGAAGTTGTAATTGCAGAACAACTTAAGCAATTTCTGTTAGTACTTTCTGTCTCTTTAGGTGTAGCAACACTACCACAAATTTTTAGTTGGTTGCGCCGCATTCCTTATACACTGCTACTAGTCATAGTTGGATTAGGGTTGGCATTCGTAAATGTACGATTGGTAAATCTCTCTCCTGCATTGATTCTCGTAATTTTCCTGCCACCTTTACTATTTGAAGCTGCTTGGAATTTGAAATGGTCAGACTTAAAGCGGGATTTATTACCTATTTGTTTGTATGCAGTGATTGGGGTAATAATTTCGATTGCTGGGGTGGCATTTGGTCTGCATCAATTAGCTGGGATTGAACTAAATATTGCGCTTTTAATTGGAGCTAGTCTATCAGCAACCGATCCAGTTTCAGTAACTGCTTTGTTTCGGGAACTAGGAGCAAGCAAACGTCTGACAACACTGATGGAAGGGGAAAGTTTATTTAATGATGGGATGGCGGTTGTGGCTTTTGGTTTATTAGTTGCCTTGCCTTTAGGCACTGCCAAATTAGATTTACAATCTGCTGTATTAGAATTTTTTCAGGTGGTAGGTATTGGTATCGGCGTTGGCGGATTAACGGGATTTGGTATTTCTTACCTCACACAACGTTTCGATTTACCATTAGTAGAACAGTCACTCACCTTAGTTTCAGCCTACAGTACTTATTTAATTACAGAACATTTGGGTGGTTCGGGAGTCATTGGTGTAGTTACGACGGCTTTAATTTTAGGTAACTTTGGTTCGCGCATTGGTATGAACCCGCGTACACGCATTATTGTGACTGAGTTTTGGGAATTTTTAGCTTTTTTTGTGAATTCGATTGTGTTTTTGTTAATTGGTGATCAGATTCACTTTGCTGTATTAGGAAATAACCTCA
This sequence comes from Nostoc sp. LEGE 06077, assembly GCF_015207705.1. Classification (GTDB taxonomy): domain Bacteria; phylum Cyanobacteriota; class Cyanobacteriia; order Cyanobacteriales; family Nostocaceae; genus Nostoc_B. Next base: position 127,318 of record NZ_JADEWI010000002.1, on the reverse strand, counting down.
AAACTATTGCACTCACAATTGCTGCGATGACTTTGGCAAGGGCGATATCTATTTATGCTTTAAGTAGTATTAGCAATTGGTTAGCTAAATCCGAAATTCCCTTAGCTGAACAAGCTGTATTGACTTGGGGTGGATTACGTGGCTCTGTTTCTATAGCTTTGGCTTTGAGTGTACCAGCTATATTTACGCAAAGAGAAGAAATTATTGCCACAGTATTTGGAGTAGTTTTATTTACATTGTTAGTGCAAGGTTTAAGCACCCAAACATTATTAGAAAAATTACATCTTTTAGGTTCGCAACCATTACGTCAACAATATATGGAAGCAATTGCGCGTCAAGTTGCTCTCCAGCGATCGCTAGAATATTTAGAGACAGCACAAAAGCGCCCAGGAATTAACCTAGAGTTTTATAAATATCAAAAAACTTTGATTACGGGAGAAATCAATTTATTGCAAGAAACAATTGACAAATTACTGGATGAATACCCAAATTTGCAAGAGTTTACCACCGAAGAATTACGCGGGGAACTATTGGCTATCGAAGCTGATACATACGCTGAGTTTGTACGTGCAGGGAAGTTAAATAAAGAACTGTCACCTTTTTTGCAAACAAATCATGATAGTAATCATCCAGAATAAAGATTTTGTGTGACCTCTAGATAAATATGTTCTAAACGCACAGGTTGACGCGCGATCGCCTCAATATTTAGCCCCTCAAATCTGGCAATAATTTCTTTTAATTCTAATGGTTCTGGCAGCCAAAAAGCCAACTCATGACCATAATATTTAGGTGTAAAACCATATTCTTGAGCGCGGGCGATCGCTTGTTCTTTTTGTGCAGTTTGTACTACTAAAATTTCTGCGGCTGGAATTAATTTACGTAACTGAGCTAAACTACCTTCAGCCAAAATATGCCCATTTTTGAGAATACCAATTTTGTTACACAGACGTTCGGCTTCATCTAATAAATGCGTTGTTAATAAAATGGTAATTCCTTGATTGCTCAATTGCCGAATTAACTCCCAAACTTCGTAGCGAGATTCAATATCTAAGCCGGTAGTTGGTTCATCTAAAATAACTAATTTTGGTTGATGCACTAAAGCCACTGCAATATTTAACCGCCGCTGCATTCCACCGCTGAGAGTTTCCACAGGACTTTTCGCCCTATCTAATAAATTTACCGCCGCCAGAGTTGTTTCTATTTGTTGCTGACGAATTTTTCTATCTAATCCATAAATATCAGCAAAAAATTTTAAATTCTCTTCGCAAGTCAGAGTTTTATACAATAAATTTTCTTGTGGTGCAATGCCAATAATTTTTTTGGCTGCATCTGAACTTGGCTGGTGGTTAATTGTCACATCACCACTATCAGCTTTGAGTAAGTTGCAGATAATATTAATTGTGGTTGTCTTACCAGCGCCATTGGCACCAAGTAAGCCATAAATTTCTCCTGGTTCTATATGTAAGCTTAAATCTTGTAATACTTGTCTTTTAGAGTAAGACTTATTGAGATTTTTAATTGTCAGCATATTTTTCTATGATGTGTTGAGCCTATTTAATTAATAGGCACATTAAATTTTCAATAATGGACAATTAAAATATTTACAAGTACTTTAACCACTTGCTAGGATGCTTTGCCTTGTAACCCTTAAACCAACTACAAATAGGATATAGCAGAACTATCATGATTATCCAAAAATTGTAGAGCATTGGTAAATCATATCCATAATCAGCAGGCATTAGGGAAGAAGCGATAAAGGGCATAATAATTGCCTTTAACCCATATTTAGGTAAAGCCAGCAAAATAGCCATCAAGTGGATTAACCAAATATGAACTATATAAAAAAATAGAGGCACCTGACCAAATAAAACTAGCGGTTGAAAAATCCTGAATCTGTGCTTTTCAAACAGGTAAAGCAAGAGCATTGCTATGCCAAGTGTGATTAACAAATATAGTAATGAAGGCGGATATTTCTGACAGTTAATAAACGATAGCATGGTAAACGAGAAATTATCCTGTACAGTCCAAGGTGAAGGATCGCCATATATATTTAAAGCGCGGAGAACTACAAAACCAGCAATTAAACCCAGTCCTAACCTGAGCAAAAATCGCTCCCGATAACTTTTTTCCTGCTTTAGTACAGTCCCAAAAGCATAACCTGTTGCCATCACTCCAATCCAAGGAATCAGGGGATAGCTAATGATCAAATTTTTATTAGCAAAAGGCATAAGCATTTTGGGTTCATGAAGTATTACCCAAAACCAACCCCATCTTCCTAATTGTTCAGCATGGATATGATCAAATAAATTATGTCCACATATCAGCACAATTCCAACAGTAGCTATCAGAGGAATTGGCATTCTAATTAATGCAGCTAAAACAACCATTGACCAACCAATTGCCCAAAGTACACCCGCAGCCGAAAAAGAGTAAGTAGGTTCAAATATCCAGCCAAAACGTACCACTGTTAATTCTAGAAATACTAACCATAGTCCTCGAATAATCAGATAGCGTGATAATTCTGGCTTTGTTTGAGGTCGATTTTCAAAATAAAGATATACTCCTACCCCTGCTAAAAATATAAATGTGGGAGCGCACAAATGAGTTACCCAGCGGGTAAAAAATAAAGGTATATTTGTCTGTGTTAAGTCTGTAGGACGGAAGCGAACATTAGTGAAAAAAATTCGCACATGATCTAACACCATTAGCACCATTACTAGCCCACGCAACATATCAATTGAGATGATTCGCTTGCTTGTCAACTGATCAGAATTAGAATTTGTAATTGAAGAATCCATAGTTTATTCAATGGTTGTTAAAATAATTATGATTTTCCCCTATTTATAATCTTCTCTCTACTAACAACATATGGCGATAAGATAACCATCCACCAATAATCATTACTAGCGTAAATATAAATAAAAACCAAAAATGTGGTGTAATATCATTAATTTGTTTACCCTTAGTTGATACTCCCACAAAGGCTTCATTCATGTGATAAATTGGGTCATATTTAGCAATATTAATTAAATTTTTGGGAAATAATGAACTAGGTAAAAATGCCCCGCCTAAAATCAATAAAGGTACACCAAATGCAGCAACTAAAGCATTCACATCTTCAATTCGCCTGGCCAATTGTGTGCCTAAAATAAAACCTAAGCCGACATAAGCCGCAATACTCATCAAAATAATGATTAATCCTAAAAAAATAGAACCTTGAAATGTAGCGCCCCAAAAAGCAGCAACAGTATAAACTAGTAAAGTTTGTCCTAAGCCAATGCAACTATGAGCTAAAAAAATTCCTAAAAAATAGGATATACCACTCAAAGGCGAAAGAAACAGGCGTTTGAGGGTTTGCTGTTCTCGTTCGGCAACGACGGTGGCGACGCTACCACCCAAACAGCTAAAAAATAGTGCAGCACCAACTAATGTGGAAGGTGCAGTATATTCAAAAGCTGTATTAATTGGGATTTTTGCGCGTTCCGCCAAAATAAACGCACCGAGAATTAATACGGAAATTGGAAAAATACTCCAAAAAATTAGGCTGCGGCGGCGACGGAATAATTCAATTAAGATGCGCTGCGTGACAGCTATGGTTTCGCGCCAATATTTCATCTGAGGAAGTCTCCAGTATTGTGTACTCTTGACAATTTCTGCCATTCTGGCAAAATAATTCAGTCCGGGACTTAGCACGGTGATCACAGAAATATTCTTAACAATACAATCTGCGAACTCACAGTCATCATTTCATGACTGTGTTGTGTGTGAAAAGTTAATTTTGTAACCAATGCGCCAAATACCTAATTTGCTGGAATCATCTACTATCTCCCGTCGTACACTACTGAAGTTGTTCGGTGTCGGTACAGTTGCAGGAGTTACAGGATACTCGCGGTTTACTAAGCCAAAACCAACGGTATTTCAAAAAGATACTCTCGACTTACCGCAAATATTAAATCAACCTAAAACTGTGGTTGTGATTGGGGGTGGTTTAGCAGGTTTAGCTTGTGCTTACGAATTGAGTCAGCGAGGATTTATTGTCACACTATTAGAAAAATCTCCACAGTTAGGTGGCAAAATCGCTAGTTGGCAAGTAGAAGCGGCTGGGGAAACTTTTATGATGGAACATGGGTTTCATGGCTTTTTTCCCCAGTACTATAATCTGAATAGTTTAGTAGCAGAATTGGAGATAACGAATAATTTTCAATCGCTGAACTTCTATTCTGTTGTTTATCAAGATTCTCAATACAAACCAGAGGTATTTCGCCCCAGTAGTTCGGCTTTTCCTTGGAATATTATAGATTTAGCGATCGCATCTCCAAACCGTCTGCGTTGGGGAATTAATTTGACGAAAATTAAGCATCTCCAAGTTTTTCAAGCGATTACAGGTTTTCAAAGAGAAAAAAACTATCAGCGATTTGATAATATCTCCGTTGCTGATTGGGTAGAAACGGAATTTCCTCAAGGTTTATACGATTTATATTTTCTGCCTTTTGCGAAATCTAGCTTGAATGCACCAGATTTAATGAGTGTGGGAGAACTAATGCAGTTCTTCCATTTTTACTTTTTCGGCAACCCTGAAGGACTAGCTTTTAATGGGACAAAAGACGATATGGGGACAAGTTTAGTCCAACCCATCGCTAGAGCTATTAAACAACAAGGTGGTAAAATTATCACCGATGCAACTGTAACTGAAGTTGTGGCTGTCGATGGGAAAATTAATGGTGTAAAATATAGCGCTGGTGATCATCAGACTGCGGCACCATTTACAGTTAAACAAAACGCTGCGATCGCCGATGACAAGATAGAATATTTTGGTGCAGCTGATGAAGTATTTGCTTTACCATTAGGCTCTAAAGAAGCAATTTCTCTTACCTGCACTCATCAAGGTTGCACTGTCCAAAAAGCTGAGGATGGTAAATTTCAATGTCCTTGTCACGGAGCGATGTTTGCTGCTAATGGGAAAGTTATCAAAGGGCCAGCGAAACGAGATTTAGCTAAATTCCAAGTAGTAGAACGAAATGGTGATGAGGTAAAACTAATAGCTGCAAATCAAGAATTAGCATTGCCAGAAAAAACTCAAGCTGATTATTATGTTTTTGCTACTGATGTTCCGGGAGTGCAGAAATTATTTCAGCGAGTGAATGGTGATGTTGATGACACAGTGAAAAGTCAAGTAGAAAATTTGAGTATTGCCGATCCCTTTGCCGTCTGTCGCTTTTGGTTTGATCGTGATTTTGCCTGGCAACAAAGTAATTTTACTTCTTTATCTGGCTACCAATTAACTGATAGTATCACTCTTTATCATCGTATTCAACAACAGTTTATTGATTGGTCACAACGTACTGGCGGTAGTGTGGTTGAACTCCACGCATACTGTTATAAAGAAAAAGACTTTTCCACCCAAGCAGCTTTGATGAATACTTTTGAGCAAGAACTTTATGCAATTGTTCCAGAGTTAAAACAAGCAAAAATATTACATCGAGAATTAGTTAATCAACATAACTTTTCAGGATATCCACCTAATAGTTATGCCGCACGTCCAGAAACAAAGACGAATATATCTAACTTAGTATTTGCAGGTGATTGGGTGAAGATGCCTTTTCCTTGTGGCTTAATGGAACGCGCTGTCAGTAGTGGTTTATTAGCTGCTAACGAGATTTTACACCAGGAAGGTTTGCAAAGGCGATCGCTATTTTCTGTCAATCCTGAAGGGTTATTGCAAATATAAATTTGTGGTGTAGTGCTTGGCAATTTCAAGATTCTCTATGAGTAATAATGTAATGTATTACATTATTAATTTTATATTTACTTACTAAGTCACATGATTACACTAATTGTAGTGAAGATTGAAAATCTAGCTTTGAAATATGAATGCTCATAAAATAGAAGTCATTTTAACTGAAGATGGCACTCTGACACTACAGGGTTTACCGTTTCATGCTGGGGATGCGGTAGAAGTGATTATTCTAGAGACTAAAACTCTACAGCATCAAGCATTACACAAACCAGATCCTTATCCTTTACATAACACACAACCATACCGTTATGATGATCCGACAGAACCAGTCGCTTTAGAGGACTGGGAAGTTTTACAATGATCATACTTGATACTCATATTTGGGTTTGGTGGGTGCAGAATGATTCACGGTTAACCCAACAACAGCGACAATGGTTACAAGATTATCGGTCTGACGGTTTAGAGGATGTCTGAAAACTTTTTGGTGTTGTATTTGAGACTTGTAGATCCCCCTAAATCCCCCTTAAAAAGGGGGACTTTGATTTATTTCCCCCCTTTTTTAAGGGGGGCTAGGGGGGATCAAGCACAAGATTTAATACTTCTCAGACATCCTCTTAGGAATCAGTATTCTTTCTTGTTGGGAAGTACCAAAATTGGTAGAGAAGAAGAGATTAGTTTTACCTTTAGCTATTGATAAATGGCTAGAAGCAGCCTTAGCTTATCCAGGTAGACAACTATTAAATTTGTCTCTGCCAATAGTTATTGATTCTACTCAACTCAGCGGCTTCCATAGCGATCCGTTTGATCAACTTATTGTAGCTACAGCAAGATTTTATGATTGTAATTTGTTAACGGCAGATGCAAAAATTCTTAATTTTTTTGATGTGAAAACTCTAAAATAGAGGAATTTTATAAAATACTTTTATCTATAGGAATCCGACTTGATTATTGAAATTACTTGTGTAGGTAGGGAATAGGGAACAAGAAAATAAGTAACAAAGGTGTACTGAGTTTTTTTCTCCAAATCAAATATTATTCCTATATAGTTAAGTGTCGTTAGAACTCAACTAGTAATTTTATACCTGCTATATTGGATGAAGTAAATTTTCCAGTGGAACAAAATAAATGAACAAAATAGCATTAGTACTTGCAGCAGTTCTTACTATGTCACCATTGACTTTAGGACTAGAAAAAGATGTGCAAGCTGCTGTGAAGGAGCAAGTAAAATCAACGCCAGTTAGCCAACCGGAACAATCTGTCCAAAAAACTTTTACAAGTCTTATAAATGCCATTGAAGAAAACAATTACAATAAGTTTATCTCTCAAGGGAATGCAGCATTTAAAGAAGGCATAACACAACAAACCTTTACACAAGTTAGTGGACAATTAGCACCTCGCCTGAAAAAAGGCTATTCAGCAGTGTTTGTCACGAAACTGAATCAGCAAGGCTATCAAGTTTACTTATGGAAATTAACTTTTAAAGATGGCAGTGATGATATCTTAGCCAGACTTAGCCTCAAAGCTGGAAAAGTTGGGGGATTTTGGCTGAATTGAGGAACTTCCAGCACAGAAAATCCAACTAAATATTAGTGCTTTACCGTTTTATGCTGAAGATGGATAATTTCTGTTGTGGGTGAGAATGTGTTTTTCAGTGTTGTGATACCAACTTATAATCGCCTGCCGATTTTAGAAAAGTGCCTCCGAGCCTTGGAAATGCAGGAATTGAGTGCATCAACTGTAATTACTGACTACGAAATTGTTTTAGTAGATGATGGTTCTACAGATGGAACCTTAGAATGGTTGGCAGTACACAAACAAGAGTTTCCCCATGTGCGATGCTTTGAGCAAGACCATGCTGGCCCCGCTGCGGCGCGGAATTTGGGGGTAGAAAAGGCGCGAGGGGATACAATTATATTTATCGATAGCGATTTAGTTGTGCTGAAAAACTTTCTGCAAGCTCACGCTGACGCATTATTGCAGGGAAAAGAGAGAATAGGTAGCGATCGCTTTTTTACTTATGGTGCAGTAATTAATACTTGTAATTTCGAGAATCCAACTGCTGAACCTTATAAAATTACAGATTTTTCGGCAGCTTTTTTTGCCACAGGTAATGTGGCTATTCCTAAATCTTGGCTAGAAAAAGCTGGATTATTTGATATTGGTTTTCAACTGTATGGTTGGGAAGATTTGGAGTTAGGGGTGCGGCTAAAAAACCTCGGTTTGCAATTGATTAAATGTCCAGAAGCAGTTGGCTATCACTGGCATCCACCATTTAATTTAGAACAAATTCCTAACTTAATTGAAAAAGAAATTCAACGCGGACGAATGGGAGTTTTGTTTTATCAAAAGCATCCTACTTGGGAGGTGCGAATGATGATTCAAATGACATGGCTACATCGGTTATTGTGGGGTATTCTCTCACTTAATGGGCTGTTGAATGAACGCACAATGGCTCCGTTTTTGAGATGGCTGATTAAATTAGGTAGACCCCAATTAGCTTTAGAAGTAGCCAGAATTTTTCTCAACTGGTACAACGTCAAAGGCGTGTATGAAGCCTATGGGAAGGGAATTGGGGAGTAAATTGTGATTGGGTGTATGGGTGTGAAAAACACCACACCTCTACATTTTTGAAAAAACTACGACTTCTACTCAGCACTCAGCACTCCCTTATGTGGACTGTAAAATCCCGCGGCCATTTTCGGCAAATTCATCAATGGTTTGCGCTGAAAGCTCATGATTAGTCATAGACTGTAGCATTGCTAAAGGTAAAGTGAGATGATGAGCGCCAGCTTGTAGGGATGCGACTGCTTCTTCGGGAGATTTGATGCTGGCGGCCATAATTTCGGTGTTGCTTCCGGCTACAACACTTGCCATTTCGCGGACTAATGCTACTCCATCACCTAATAGTCTAGTAGCTCGATTGACGTAAGCGATCGCATATTTTGCCCCAGCTTCTTGAGCGACTGCTGCTTGTGCTGCACTATATATAGCTGTGACTGCACAGGGAATTTCTGGCGCTAGTTCAGCCACTACCTGAAAGCCAACTAAGGACGCAGGAATTTTTAAGACTGTTTGGTGTCCAATTAATTCAAAGGCTGTTCTGCCTTCTGCTACCATTTCTTCAAATTCAGCCGCCATCAACTGATAGAATAATGGCCCCGGAGTTAATTGTGCCAGTTGTTTTAATGTAGTCTCGACTGGTAACGGACTTTTGGCTAACAATGTTGGGTTAGTAGTGATACCTTTTACCCAACCTAATTTTTTAGCAGCTTCCGCTTCCGCTGCGATCGCTGAGTCCAAAAATAAGGTCACTGAATTTATTTTCCTTAAAGTCCCATCGCTGGCATCATACCAATTTTAGCTTTATAATTTCAGTCTTTTTTTCGAGACACTCAGACTGTGAAAAATACATCCGTCTCAAATCCCCTAATTTTAATTGTGGGTTTTTCCCTGTGATGCACGCAGCTTCTCACAGTGTTACTGCTGCCTTTTCATGATTTATGATTGTTAAGAATGGGTGTAAGGTTTTGAACACCTACACCATTCGGCTGATGCTCACTTGTCGCCCCTTAAACCCCTATACCCTACAAGAGAAAAATTGATAGATCAAGGTTTGATTTGCCAAACTTTAATAGATTTATCACCACTACCACTATATAAAGTCTGACCATCACTACTCAAGGCAAGTCCATAAATTCCACCTCCATGTCCGATCAACTCCAAGACTGATTTTCCAGTGATGATGTCACGCACTATAATTGATCTACCTAAACCGCCAGTAATAAATGTCTTGCTATCGGGACTGATAATTAACGCATCAATACTGGAACCCAATGAAAAATTATGAATGAGCTTTCCTGTATTCAAGTTCCAAGCTTTGAAACTTTTACCATCTGTAGTCCTAACTCCAGCAGATTGAAAGCTATCATCATAGCCACCACTTAGCAGCATTTTCCCATCATTACTAACAGCAAGGGTAATTGGAGATGATGCTTTTTCCGAACCGCTAATTAGGTCTGCTTTATTAGGTAGTGGTGGGGTAAAACTGCGTAATTGTTTACCTGTTAGCATACTCCAAACTCGAATTTTACCACCATTTTCACCGCCACTATACAGAGTTTTACCATCACGACTAATTGCCAGTGCTGTTGTGTCTACTTTCAAGATGCGATCAATTTTTCGAGTTTTGAGATTCCGAAATTTGATGGTTGTATCACCACTACCACTAATTAAAGTTTGTCCATCTGGGGTCAATAATATTGCTCTCACCCCTGTTTTTTCGCCAATCGTGCGAATTTGCTCGCCTGTTTGCGTATTCCAAAATTTGATAGTGTTATCGAAACTAGTACTAATCAAAGTTTGAGCGTCTGGAGTAATCACTATTGATTTAATCTGCTCTTTATGTCCAGTTAAAGTCCGCAGCAATGCACCTGTATTCGGATTCCAAAGCTTGATTGTTTTATCATCGCTACCACTAGCAAGAAGTTGACTATTGGGCGCAATAGCTAATGCACGAACAGGTTCAGTATGCCCTGATAAAGTTAATTTCAAACCCTGCGGTTTATCAGCCTTTGTCGCAACATGAAGTGTATCTGCTACAACTGGAAAGCTTGTAAACATACTCAAGGGTATAAGTAAGTAAAAACCAAGTAATGTTAAGGTTTTAATGATGAAAGGTAGTTGCATAGTGATACAGTAACCCTATTCGATTATTACTTCAATATTTAAAGTATAGGAAAATACCTGTATTTGCCTAACTCATTCCATATTTATGATCAATACTATGAAAAACGCTCAATGGCAGACACTCAAACAAAAACTGACTGATGAAGCAGACTTATCCAATATCTGGTTATTTTATATGGATAATTTTGCAGACCATCCAGAATTTACTGACTTGGGTGAACCTGCTTATAATCAATACCTTGATAATGTTATCCGCAAAACTTGTCAGCAAATGTTTAGCAAAGAAATCAAGATTCGTGACCTTTTCTTAATTTATATTGCCAAACATCATTTATTTCATGGGGCTTTCTTTGTGGAACGGCGGATTGGAAGTGTGATTTATTTCGATGATATCAAAGTTGGGTTAATTGCAGTGTCGGCAGATTATCCGCCTACTGATTTGGTTAAGTATTCACGTTTTTCTGAGGTACTTCAATTGCCAAAAACTAATCTTAATGATCTCAATTAAATAAACCCCTTAGACTGTAAGTCTGGGGCTATATAAAGCTTGCATAGCCTATTGACAACCGCAAAGTCGAAAGCAGGCTAATTAGGTTTTGATTAATAAAAACTACCTGATTTACGATGTTCAACAGCGGTTATGCCGTCATTAGTTAACATTTCGCCTTTATCAACAATTGCATAAATCAACCATCTGTCTCCAGATTCAATTTGATTTTGCACTGTGCATTCTAAATAGGCTAATGCGTCATCTAGAATCAGACAACCATTAGCCGCAGTTTGGGTAGAAAGATTGGCAAATGGGTTGTCTCCTGAAGTGCTATGACGGGAAAAATAGCGCCGTACATTTCTACCTTCTTTGAGAATATTCAATACAAATTTATCGCCAGGATGACGCATAAAATCAGCGTTTTGCTCTTGCGAAATCGCAATCATAATTCCCGGTGGATTAAAAGTTGCCTGTGATACCCAAGAAGTTAAAATGCCTTTGTGGCTATTTTGATCACGAGTTGTCACAACACACAAGGAACCAACTATGCGTCCTACAGCTTGTTCGGTACGGTCTACGTGTGCTTCTGTAACGACTTGACGCGGAACACGTATTTTCTTATTTTTCTTCAAAGTTTGGGCAAAGGTTGCACCCGCCGTTGCACATTGTTGCAGAGTCTCAGTAGTCGGACTAAAGCGCACCCGGATTGTTTCAAACCCTAAACGATAATTGGCATCTATGAGTTTATTTTCTAATAAATCAATGGCCTCGCCACTCCAACCATAGGAACCAAAGACACCGGCTAATTTAGTTTTAGTAGCGGTTGACAGCACTATTCCCAAGGCTGTTTGAATTTGTGTTGGCGCATGACCACCTAAAGTGGGGGAACCAATAATAAATCCGTCGCAGGCTTCTATCAGGCGAGTAATTTCTGCTGTGTCTGCTAGTTCGCAGTTAATTGACTCTACATTAATGCCATTTTGAATCAATCCTTGAGCGATCGCATTCGCTAAAATTGCTGTATTCCCATAAGCTGAAGCATACAACAAAGCTACGCTAAATTCTGGCGATTTCTGTCCTTGACACCATTGGCGATAATCGTAAGTAAAACGACTCAAGCTGTAACGCACAATTGGGCCATGCGCCGGAGCATAATATCTTGCAGCCAAACCTGTCAATTTATCTAAGGCAACTTCGACTTGTTTGGCTTGGGGTGCATGAAGACACTCAAAATAATAACGGCGTTCTGCATCTAACTTTTTCCAGTCTTCATCAAACAGAGTATCTTCGCAGATATGAGCGCCAAAAAATTTATCTGTGTAAAGAATCTTAGACCCAGAATCATAGGTGCAGAGTCCATCCGCCCACCGGGGAGTGGGTACAGTGACGAATGACAACAGATGGCCTTGTCCTAAATCTAAAGTATCTTCGGAACGTACCGCTTGAATGTGTGCTTCCCATTCAGGAAAGGTGGCTTTTAAAGCATTAGCCGCAGGACGAGAGCAAATTATCGTCGCTTGCGGTGCATGAGACAGTAGTACTTTGAGCGTGGCGCGGCGGTTGGGGTTGACATGATTGAGAATAATGTAATCTAGAGTTGCTAAGTCTAGATGTTGTCCTAGTTCCTGGATATAAATTTCCGTAAAAGATTCGCCAGGAGGGTCAATTAAAGCTTTTTTATCGGCTTGAATTAAATAAGAATTAGCCGTGGTTCCTTTTTGGCGGGAATATTCCACCTCAAATTTTAGTCTTTCCCAAGTCCGCGATCGCAAAATTATTGTATTCTGTCCAATTTCTGCAACCTGGACATCTCTTGGACGACTGGGTGTGATTGTAGTCATGGATATAATAACCTCTAAGAAAGTATGAAGTGTAAAGTCTGAAATTTTAAAACTATTAAGTATTAGGTATGAATCCGCAATTTCTGTGGTTTAGTGTTCATTTCATACTTCAATGTTGATTTGGACGATTTTTTTTGTAACGTTCAGATACTTGGTGTTCTGGATCAATACCTTCAAATGTTGGTGGTAGCCAGACTCGCAAGATGAGTAAAATTCCTAGAACTAATAAGAAAGCACAAGTCGCTAAAACTTGAGTCCAATTAGTTTCCAGTACACCTTTAACAATCACTTCGCGTAAAGCAGAAACAATAGAAACTTCTACCGCTACCCCAATAGATATGCGTTGTTCTTGTAAATAAATAATTAGTAATCGGAACAACTCAACTAAAATTAATAGAAACAAAATATCGGCGGTAACGACTTGAAAATTCAAAGGAGGAAGTAGGGAGAGAAACATATCTCTCACCTGAATAACCATGAAACTAAATAAGCCAATACATAAGGAAATGACAATCACATCTTGAATCATTTCCAAGCTGCGAACAACACGAACTCTATTGATTTCGTAGGCGTTAATTTGGTTATCATCAACAGGCTTATACATGGCTTTTTGTTGAAATATAAACTGAGCAATTAATTAAGTAAAAAGGTAAAAGTAAATGTTTTATAGCGTTTCCAACTCTGGTATGGTACAAAACTACCCCTCCCCAACCCTCCCCTTGGCAAGGGGAGGGTGCGCGACAGCGCGGGTGGGGTGTATTTCATCTGTCTGAGAATTGCGATATCTTGACTCAGCACTATTCGCTTTTAACTTTTACCTTTTTACTTTTGACTTGATTTAGTAGTGATTACCAATTTTGCGGTGATGAACGGCGGTGAGTGCATTGATTTTGGCGACTCTTCCGGTTTGCACGGTGCTATAAATTACCCAATGATCACCACAATCCATGCGGCTGGTAATTGCACATTCTATGTAAGCTAGAGCATCCGCGAGAATTGGGGAACCATTCATAGCCGGATAGGTTTTGACTCCAGCAAAGCGATCGCCACCGGGAAGGAAACGCTTGAGGAAGTGTTTCATGTAGCTTTGATAGTTTCCTTCTTCCAGAACGTTTAACACAAAGCGATCGCCTACGTGCATTAAGGATTCAATGGCGCGTTCTTTAGCCACAGCAATAGCGACTCCTAAAGGATTAGCGCTGGCTTGTGTCACCCAAGAAGCAAACATGGCGCTTTGAATTTCGGCTTTTTTGGCGGTGATGATATATAAGCCTGTGCTAATGCGTCCAAGAGCTTTTTCTAAATCTGTGTTGATGGATTTGATTTGTTTAATGGCGCGATCGCGGTTTAACCAGAGTCCGATATCTGTCCCCGCTTCATCACACAATTGTTCTGTAGCTCTGGTGGGAGTTTCTTTAATTAAAATTGGTGGAAAAACTTCAGTTAACCCAACTTCTTGAAACTTGTTACGTAAAGGATAAACTGGTTCATCATCTCCCCCTCCCGACTCAAATAAACCAATAGCTTGTTTATGATGAGCCGCCGCTAATATCGTACTTAATGCTGTTTGGGCAACTATAGCCGATTGGGGAGGCATCCCGATTACTAAACCCGCAGCTTGTGAAACTAATTCGCGGATTTCTTGCGGTTCAGTGTTATTCAGAGGAACTAATTCAACTACTACTCCAGTTCTAGTAATACCATGTGCTATGTAACGAGCAATGGTTTCACTGTAACCGTAATCTTCTGTGTACAATAAAGCAACAAATTGTTCAGTTTTTGTTTGTTCTAAACTCCAAGTTTGATAGCGTTCTAACCATTCGGAAATATTGTGTTTGAGTAATGGCCCATGACCTGTAGCCACTGTTAATATCTCTAATTTTTCAATGCGTTTTAAAGCTGCCAAAACTGACCGCGCATTTGGCCCCATCAGGCAATCATAGTAATAATGAAAATCTTCTTCAATGATGGCTAAATTTTCATCGAATGTATGGTCATCACAGTAGTGCATTCCAAAGACATCACAGGTAAAGAGAATGCCTGTTTTGTAGTCATAAGTAAAGATTGTATCCGGCCAGTGAAGATTAGGAGCCGAGACAAATTCTAATTCATGACCATTGCCTAAATCTAAGCGATCGCCATTTTTTACAATTATGGATTTAAATGGTTGGTGAACCATATTCTCCAAAAATTGAATTGCCACTTTCGCACCCACAACAGTAATATTTGGCGCTAATCGCAAAATATCTTTAACTAATCCGCTATGGTCTGGTTCTGTGTGACTAATAATCAAATAATCTATCTTTGTTGGCTCAATTAATCCTATAAGTATTTCTAGGTATAATTGCTCGAATTTGCGATGTGAAGTGTCAACTAAAGCAATTTTTTCACCTTGAATTAAAAAAGAGTTATATGTTGTCCCATTACGTAACCCAAATTCAACATCAAAACGCTCTCTATCCCAATCAAGGCAACGAATAGCTGTCGTTTGAGTGGCAATTTCAATAGTTTGGATAGTTAAACGTGATGAATGAGAAAATATTGAAGTAGTATCTGTGAGTGCTACCATTGGGTTTCTCCAAAAAGAAATTTATCTGGAGTGAATCTGCTTACTCTTATATTGAACTGTTATTTCCATTTGGTAAAATGCCAATTTCTAAAGATACTCATCAGGAAGTTTTATTCATGATCAAAATTGGTTTACCATTGTAATTAGTCAATGTTTATCATTAGTTTTATGCTGAGTAATTTAACCACAGATGAACGCAGGTAACGCTGTATTTGAGCTAAATGAGAAATGCTTTATTCCTTCGCCTACACAACAGATTCATAGCAATATCATCGAAAGTGCTGGTGTAGAACTGTTTGTACTGCGTCTCGACCTAATGCACCCTTGGGTGAACGGGAATAAGTGGTATAAGCTGAAATACAATCTTTTAGAAGCTGAAGAAAAGAGTTTTTCAACGCTGCTGACCTTTGGCGGTGCATATTCTAACCATATTTTTGCCACCGCCGCCGCAGGTAAATTATTTGGATTGCAGACAATTGGGATCATCCGTGGTGAGGAAAGATTACCACTGAATCCGACGTTGAGTTTTGCTGTCCAACAGGGTATGCAACTGGTATACTGCGATCGCACCAGTTACAGACAACGCCACACCCCAGAATTACACGCACAACTGAGAGAACGCTACGGTGAAGTATTTATTATTCCTGAAGGGGGATCTAACTTAAATGGTGTGCGCGGTTGTACAGAGATACTTCCAGAAGCCAACGATTTTGACGTTATCTGCGTGGCTTGTGGTACAGGTACGACTTTTGCGGGGATTTTACTTTCACTGACTCAAAAGCAAAGAGGAATCGCTTTTCCTGTTCTCAAAAATGGTGGATTTCTCAAACAAGAAATCGACAGTTTATTGGAGAGTTACCTTGCTTCTGGTTTACCCACACCAAATAACTCTTTGTGTTCTTGGGAATTAATCTGCAATTATCACTTCGGCGGTTATGCCAAAATCAACGATGAACTACTCAAGTTTAGCCAGCAATTTCAGCAAACCTACGATATCCCTTTAGATTACGTCTACACCGCCAAGATGTTTTATGGGGTGATGGATTTATTACAGCAGGGATTTTTTAGAAAGGGCGATCGCATTCTACTGATTCACACTGGCGGTTTACAAGGCAACTTAGGTATACAACAAAAGACCGCTAAATTTAAAACGTAAGTATTCAGGAGTCAGAATACATCCGTCAGAAGGTTTAAAGAATCAGGAGAAATATTTGATGAATTAATTTGCTAATCCTCTAGATATTTCTAAATTCTGGCTTCTGACTCCTGGGTGCTGAATTCTTACTTTAAGACTTAGGTGGGCAAAATTTTGCCCACCCTACAAATTTAATTGATACCTTTGAGTTTGCGAGTGCTATCAACTAAACTTTGAGCAAATTCGTCAAATCGTTGGGAAAGTTTTTCATCTAACAACTTCCCTTCTGGGTTAAAAGCACCCCAAGCTTGGCCAATGGCGATTTGTTCGGGAATGACCCAACCATGTACCCAACGCACAATTATCCGTAAATCATTGAGGGCGTTGCTATTAGATTGACCTCCCAAAATGCTAATGAGTCCTGTGACTTTTCCTGACAGTTCATCAAAACTCATTAAATCCAGGGCATTTTTCAATACACCACTCACACCGCCATGATACTCTGGTGTCGCCAAAATCAATCCATCCGCACCACTGACAGTCTCACGCAAGCGCTTCACATCGGGATATTCGGGATATTCTTTTTCACCGTTACAAAATGGTAGCTGTAATTGCCGCAAATCTAAAATTTCTACATCTGCACCTATGGCTTGTAACCGTTGTGCTGCTACTTGTAAAGCCAACTGTGTATAGGAGTTATGTCTTAAGCTACCACCAATGCCAACAATTCTGACCATAATTTCCCCATCCATTACAAATAAATAGCTAGTACAGAAAAAAGTATGATTAAAAGTCGTAGTCATTACGACTATGCTTATCTTAGCGAGTTATGGTTTTGCAGTCAAATTTGTCGTATGACTCAGCCGTAGATGCAAAAAATCAATAAAAACTGTACTGATGCTAATACTCTGTCAAGCTTTGTTTATCATCATCTTACCCAGGAGCATAATTTATCCGACAAAGATAGAATTCCTTGAGTAGCATGGTGAAAGAGAGTAGGGAATAGTTTGGTGTAGAAGTTAGACTAGATAAAAAACAGTGATTTCCAGTTATTGCAATTTTTGCTAGAAAAATCGGCATAAAACCAGCGCGAAGCTCATGCCAGCAGAAAAAAGGTAAATTATATGAAAAATTTCAGGAGAAAGGCATTGATGCAACAGCGATCGCCCATAATTAAATCAACTACGGCCAAGCCAGAGTTAGGCAAAACCAACCAAAAGCGAACGCCAAAAACTGTTGCTTGGTCTGGGGCGTTAATCGCCAGTTTAATGATGTTGCCAAATATTGTTGGTGGGACACCAGCCCTGGCACAAAGAGCAGAGCGCGAAATAAGTTATGGTGAGTTGATCAGAAGAACGGAAAAAGGCGAAGTCCAAAAAGTCGAATTAGACGAAACCGAACAAACAGCTAAAGTATATCTCCAAGGACAAAAAGATACACCGCCCCTACAGGTAAGACTTTTAAATCAAAATCCAGAGTTAATTAACAAACTCAAAGCGAAAAACGTTGAGTTTGGTGAGGTATCCTCTGCTAACAGTCGAGCCGCAGTCGGATTGTTAATCAATCTGATGTGGATTTTGCCCTTAGTAGCTTTAATGTTCCTCTTCCTGCGTCGCTCAACAAATGCTTCCAGCCAAGCCATGAACTTTGGCAAATCCAAAGCGCGGTTCCAAATGGAAGCGAAAACTGGCGTAAAATTTGACGATGTTGCAGGTGTCGAAGAAGCCAAAGAAGAACTACAAGAAGTCGTCACTTTTTTAAAGCAGCCAGAAAGATTTACAGCAGTCGGCGCACGTATTCCTAAAGGTGTATTGTTGGTCGGGCCGCCAGGAACAGGTAAAACCTTACTTGCAAAAGCGATCGCCGGAGAAGCAAGCGTACCATTTTTCAGCATTTCCGGCTCGGAATTTGTGGAAATGTTTGTTGGTGTTGGTGCATCCCGCGTCCGTGACTTATTTAAGAAAGCCAAAGAAAATGCTCCCTGTTTAATATTTATTGATGAAATCGACGCTGTAGGTAGACAGCGGGGTGCGGGTATTGGTGGTGGGAACGATGAGAGAGAACAAACCCTCAACCAGTTGCTTACCGAAATGGATGGTTTTGAAGGTAATACAGGCATTATTATTATTGCCGCTACTAACCGTCCCGATGTTTTAGATGCAGCCTTATTACGTCCCGGACGCTTTGACAGACAAGTAATTGTTGATGCGCCCGACTTAAAAGGGCGATTAGAAATATTACAAGTTCATGCCCGCAATAAGAAAATTGACGAGAGTGTGTCATTAGATGCGATCGCTCGCCGCACACCAGGGTTTACTGGTGCAGATTTAGCCAACTTACTCAACGAAGCCGCCATTCTCACCGCCAGAAGACGCAAAGAAGCAATCACCATCTTAGAAATCAATGATGCTGTTGACCGCGTAGTGGCAGGGATGGAAGGCACACCCCTCGTAGATAGTAAAATTAAACGATTAATTGGCTATCACGAAATTGGCTATGCCATAGTCGGAACCTTGCTCAAAAACCATGACCCAGTACAAAAAGTATCTCTAATTCCCCGCGGACAGTCACGGGGTTTAACTTGGTTCACGCCTGACGAAGAACATTTTTTAATGTCGCGATCGCAACTCTTAGCTAGAATTACTGCTGTATTAGGTGGTAGAGCCGCCGAAGAAGTAATTTTTGGTTTACCAGAAGTCACTGGCGGGATGCGCGAAAACCGCAAATTAGAATATGCGACATCCATAGCGCGACAGATGGTAACACAGTATGGAATGTCTGAAATTGGCCAGTTTTCTTTAGAATCTCCCAACAGTGAAGTATTTCTGGGGCGTGACTGGATGAGCAAATCCGAATATTCCGAAGAAATAGCCGCCAAAATTGATCGGAAAGTACGGGAAATTCTCAGCCAATGCTACGACACAGCAAAAGGCCTAATTCAAGAAAACCGCACATTAGTTGACCATTTAGTAGAGATTCTGATTGAGCAAGAAACAATTGACGGAGAACAATTTAGACAAATTGTGGCTGAACATCAAGATAAACAAGTAACTGACGCAGCGACCTTGGCTGTACCTAATTAAAACTTTTGGCTAAGGTTTGCCGATTTGTAGAGATGTTGCAATGCAATGTCTCTACATAATTATTTTGATTAAGATTTCAATAACTGTTTCCTCCCCTGTAGAAGTTGAAGAGAAAAAATCCCCCAGTTTTTACCAGGGGATAAAGTCAATATTGCTCTAATTTAGGATGTTTTTCTGCCAAACAGCATAGCAACTTGGAAAAGTGTAAGTGTGCCAGAATGGCAGAAACAAGACCTTATTTAACAAAACATAATTCAGAATTCATCGCAATTTCAAACTGAAGTTGATTGTATTTGATTCAACCCCGCCATTCATTAATTCTGACTTCTGGATTTTTCTTTAATAACCAGAATCACGCTGATTTTTTGACTCTTGAATGATAATTTTTGACTCTCTGCTGGCAATTTGTTGCTGGGTGAACATTTCTCGCAACACTAAAGCAGGGTCTACATAGTTATTTGCATATTTCAGCCCCCAGTGGAGATGCGGCCCTGTGGTGCGTCCTGTCATTCCCACGCGACCAATCCTGACTCCAGTGGGAATTACTTGACCTTCCCAAATTTGAATTCCACCAGATCTGTCTATCAAGTAGCGCCGACCTGATGTGCTTTCTACATTACCTTCCATGTGACAGTAGGTGTGTTCCCACTCGCCAGATTTAATTACTATGTGAGTTCCACAAGCAGTGCGATCAGCCACTTTAACTACTCTACCTACCCACCAATTGCGAATATAACTACCTTGTGGTGCAGCTATATCTAAGCCTCCGTGAAACTCCCAATTAGCCCCGCCAGTCGCAGAACGGCGATAACCAAAGGGTGATGTGTATGCTTGAAAGTTTTCGACAGGGAAAGAAGCAGCTAACCAACCATTGCTCCTTGTGGCTGTTCTTTGCTGCACTTCTCTGGCTGTGACTGTTTCGACATTTGACCCTAAAGTGCTGAAACCAACAACACCTAAACCTAATACTAATAGTGTGGCTCCAGACAGCAATACTTTTTTTGGTCTTTGACCCATTATTTGATTCCTTATTTTCACCGTATTATCTGTATTCTTTTGGAACAATCTCTATTGTTTAACTCTTAATTAGTACTGATAAATTTAATTATTTTTTTGATTTTCAATTTAAATTGTTTATCCTAACTATTTACATAAAAACCTTATTTTGTGTAAGTAAGTAACTGATATCACTTGTGTATCAAGGATATCAGTCCAAGAATTTTCTTGATTATGTTATCAGATTTTGGAATTTAAAAGTTACTTTTAAGTGATAATTTTGGAGATTTTTTACTAGATAAATATATTTTTTACAGTATGCGCCTAGTTGCACTCTCTTACATCCTGGCAGTTTTCAGTAAGAGAGACTATAGCCATACTTATGTATATACGTACGTAGCAATAGGGAATCAGGAACAGAGAAAAGTATTGTCGTAGTTCAGATACAAGGTTAATTACTCAAAGCTTTGAATTTGCTGGGTTTACACTCAGCACTCAATTACCTGTGACCTTTCCCGAAAGGAATGGACTTTTTGCTCTAGATAGTTGAAATCTTGCCAGCATTTATGCTTAAAATTGCTGAATAGGTCAATTGAGCTTGAAAAAAGGCCAAGATGACCATTTGCAGGACGCACCCAAGCCATGCTGACTGATATATTGCCTTTCTCGTTTGAAGTAGATACCGTTGCGATCGCTGGCGCTAGTCTGTGGTCTTTAGCGCTGTACTTAGGTTTGTTCCCGTGTAGTGAATGGGTGATTGAACAATTAAACCGTTGGTTTAACTTTGCCGAGCGATCGCTTTACACCAGCCAGACGGAATTTGAGAAGACTCGCAAAGCTAGAGAATCCCAAAACGCTTTTTACGCCTCATTGTTTAGCATCCTGCCATTTTTAGGGATAGGTACTTTATGTAACTGGGGTGTAGAAATCAGCTTGGGTCGCAGTTGGGCAATTAGTATGGGTATACTTGCCTGTATTGGTTGTGGCATTTATGAACTGGGGCGACGAGATGGTCAGTCTTCAGATTAAGGCTCGATTTCCTCACAGACAATCTGCGCTATTTTTTGCGCTGCACCGCTTTCACCACGAACGCGTCTAAGATTAGTACGCATTTCTTCTAACTTTTCTGGGTGCGCTAACAAGTCTAATACCATTTCACCAATTTCTTGTGGTTGCAGTTGACCTACAATTTCAGGAACTATTTCTGATTGCGCCCAGATATTTGGCCATGCTAATAAACCCTTGCGGCGTAGAAATAGCCAGTTAATTAATTTGGCAAATGTTGTCCCCACTCCTGGCAAATTTGCGAATAATCCTGGTAGACCATCCCAAGAACGCATAGCATCAAGCTGTTGCGTTGGTAGTAACACAATCATTGGTACGCCTAAAGATCCAAGTTCCGCTGTGTTTGCGCCGACTGTCGTTAAGCAGATACTACATTGCGATAAGATGCTATATGCAGGATTTTCTTGGTGTAGTTCGATGTTTAATCCTTGATCTGTTTTCAGTAACGGGTATTCATGATTTTGTTCTGGCATCACTAAAGAAGCACCAGAAAATTTAAAAGTTTCGGTAAAAGGGTTTTTGCGAGGATCAGCAAAGCTGACTAAGGTTGGTAAATCCAAAGTTGGCGCTACGGGAATGACAAACTTAATTTGCGGCTGTTTGGTGTGGATATATTCAGCAATAGCTAAAGTTAAGGGGATTCCTTGGGTGAGTTTTGCGGCTTTTGAACCGGGGAGAATGCCTATGAGTCCTGTTAGCGTTAGCGGGGCGTTCAGCCCGTGCTGAGTGGGGAGTGCTGAGTTTTGAGCTTCTAGCATTAAGTCGCCGACAACTGTAAATTTATGAGCGTATTTTTGGGAAACTTTTTGGGCGACTTTTGGTTTCATTATAGCAAAGCGGTTGATTAAGTTATGCCAGCGGGCTTGCCATTCGGCGTAAACTACGGTGCGATATCTGAGTTTTTTGCCAATAATCACCGGAAAAATTTGATCACCACCCAGGAAAACTACAACGCCGTGGCTTCTCCAATCCCAATTTTCATAGGTTTTTCCCCAAAGTAAAAATTGCCAAAAATGTTCTACTCCCTGAACTCTATCAACTTCTGGGTAAGAAAGAGCGATCGCAGCTTCTTTACCACTAGCATTTGGGCAAGGTGATAATACTACAGAAATTCTGACTAAAGAACAGTCATCTCCTAGTTGTTGGCGTAATGCTTGGACAACTGGACGCACCCAAGTTGTGATTTCTCCAGGGCCATTGGAGAGAATGAGAATATCTACTGGATTCATGAGTTATGGCAACAGTCAAAAGGCAAAAGTCAAAATTAAGAATTGTTTTTAATCTTAGTGGTAAGTAGTTAGACAAAATTAATTACATAATTTTTTCCAAATTCTCTGAGAATTTTTTCAACAGATGCGACAAAGGACTGCCAATTTTTGTAAGCATCTATTTCAATCCATTCATACTTAATAAACCGCCACAAAATCTCAATCAAATTTAACTCTGGTGAATAAGCAGGCAGTTTAAAGATGGTAATACCACGTTCTTTCCATTCTTCAATTTTGTCAAGAATAGCATCACTAGTATGAATTGAGGATTGATCAACCACAATCACTGTGGGTTGATCAACTGTAGGAAAGAAAGTATCAATACAAGCAATAATCACATCAGAGTTAATACTTTGAGATGAAACGTAAGCTTCTAAATGATTATTTTTATTCATGATTCCCAAGACATTTAAACGCGGACTAGGCCGACTCGGAATCGTTAAGTATTCTCCGATATCTTGCCAGCCATAAGGAACAGATGGAATGAGGCAAAATCCAGTCTCATCTAAGTAATATAAGTTAATTGTGCCTTCATCTTCTAATCGTTTAAATTCTGCTATTTGTGCTGATTTTTCCGCATATTCTATAGGTTCTGGCTCTCCTCCAACATCTCGACGCATTCGATGCCAACTCATTTTCAGCATTTTAATTATTCTTTGAATCGTTTTGCTACTTACTTCAATTCCCCATTCTTCTTTTACCTGTTGTACAACCTGTTTTAGTTGTCTCGGCTCTTGTTTAGTCCACTCTTTAATTTTTTGTTTTTGGGCAGTATTGAATTTAGGTTTACAGCCTCTTCCTGGTTTGTTATACAATCCTACCATTCCTTCTGTTTCCCAGCGATTAAACCAGTTATAGAGTGTCTTATAGCTGACTTGAAAAATCTTACTCAGTTCTTCTATTTTGACACCTTGTGAAGCTAATATTAGGCAATGCGCTCTTTGACGTACCTGATAATGTCGGCTTTGGCGATAAATTCGCTCCAGTAGTTTCAATGAAAGGGTATTTACTTCTCTGATAAATATCATCAAAAATTGGAATTATTACATAACTTTCTTATTCTGATATATTTTACTAGTTATTTGTGTAATTAATTCTGTCCGACTACTTATATGTGCGTGCAATTTTTTACTCCAACTAACTAGATGGTAGCGGTTGCTGATTTTCGAGAGTTGGGCTACCAAATGTGCGGGGTATTTGCACTGCCAATACTGTGAGATTCACTGCCATATAAGCTACCAGCGACATCCAAAGTATTTGGTTATTGTGAAGATAGGAGGCTGTAACTGCTACAGGCAAAAAGCCTAATCCAAAGGCAATTAAGACTGCATTACGTAAGGTTGCACCTTCTTTTAACCCGATGAAATAACCTTCCAACATAAAAGCAATGGCGGTTAATCCTAGCAGCGGCAACAACCAAATTGTATAATTACTGACATTTTTGTTAACTTCTGCGTGATTAGTTAACAGCCCAAATACTGCATCAGGAAACAGCACCGATACCGCTGCAAAAGCTAATGCAATTACCAAACTGGTTAATATCGAGACAGTCAGTAGTGGACTCATCTGTTCTTTAGTGCCTTTGCTATAAAAGTTCCCAGTGAGCGTTTGAGTTGTCATCCCCACACCTTGGACAGTGAACTGACTCAACAAAGCAATCTGTAATAACAAACCGTTCTCGGCTAAGATTTCTGTTCCCATTGCTGCACTCAAGTTGGTGAAGATAGCATAAGTAGAAATCAAGACAACAAAGCGGATGAGAATGTTACTCTTGAGCGCCACAGTATCTTTGAGGGCTACCCAATCAAACACTTCTTGTAAAGCGGCGGGTAAAGTTTTCCAGGGAATAGTAAAGCAGGCATATATCACACCAGTTACGAGCGCCAGATATTGACTAATGGCTGTGGCTAGTCCGGCTCCCATACTTTCCCAACCCCACAGTGAAATCATCAAATAGTCCAGCACCACATTAGAACCGTTACCAATTACAGACATAAGCAAGACTACGCTATTCTTTTCTTGCCCCATAAACCAGCCAATTAAGACAAAATTCAGCAATACGGCGGGCGCTCCCCAAATTCTGGCTTGGAAATAATCAGCCCCAGCAATTTCAATTTCTGGGGAACCGCTGAGAATTGTAAAGCCCAGTTTTTGTAATGGGTATTGTAGTAACAGAATTAATAAGCCAATTCCCAAAGCAATTAAACCACTGCGTATCCCTGCTAAGAGTACGGCTTTGTGGTCATCGAGTCCGACAGCTTGTGCAGTCAGGGCATTCACACTAGAACGGAGGAATTTCAAGACTCGGTAAAGGTAGTCAAAAATAATCGTTGCTAAAATCACTCCCGCCAAGTGACGGATGTCTGCCAAGTGTCCCAAAAAGGCAATGTCCACCAACCCGGCTAAGGGAACCATCATGTTGGATAGCATACTAATGCTTGCCAGTTTGTAAAAGCGAGGCAAGAAGTTGTACTTGGGTGAGACCGCAATTGTCATAGATTGTTTGTTGTCTGTACTGGAATATAAATTCCAGTCTGAACTATTTCTCTGAGAAATGGCATCTGATATCGTGTCTGGTGAAAGAATAATTCTTGATTAAGGGTACAGGGGCAAAATCAAGTCAAAAGTTAAAAGTCAAAAATTCTCTTACTTTTGTATTTTGACTTCCCCATAGAGGTGTAGGTGTTTAAAACCCTTACACCCCTACACCCCTACACCCAGTCTTAATAGATTATCTTTTTGCCTAAGCCTAATTTAATTTCCTTGTAATTGTGCATTCAAGACTTTTTCAATGCGATCGCGTGTTTCCAGAATATGCGCTTTGCTATACTCGTCTTGAGAACTGACCTGAGCGAGTTTTTCATCTAATTGCTTGAGTTTGTACCAAGCTAAAGTCCGGGCATCTTCTGGTACATCTTCTTTACGCAACACCATAGCAATTAAGAGATTCAGATATTCTCGTTGCAAACCTCGCCGGATACTGGAGATTTGTAAAGCAGATCCTTTGGGTTTGATAACTTCTGTCCAAATTCCTTCTTGGAGAGTATCAAATAATTCGGGTAATGTCAGTGCTTTGCCTGATTGGGCTTTGAGTTCCAAATCTTTGAGACGGTTGAGGCGATCGCCTGAGAGTAAATCGTGCAAAACGGCACTCTGCAAGAATAAAACTAACTCATGAATTGGATAATCTAACCTTCCTACGCGCGGGTAACTGCCCCAATGCCGCCAACGGGAAGGTGCTAATTTATTCAGCAGGTCTGGGGAAAATTTTAAGGCATCTTCCGCAAATACATACTTTTGTAAGGTTTTTAAAGCTTGCCGTTGTTCTTCTACAGGGACTGGTTGAAATGGTAAACGATTTTGGCCGCTCAGTTTACTAGAGTCTACATCACCACCTTTGATGCGGTAAAAAGACTGTCCTCCTATATATTTACTCACATAATAAATTTGCTGAAAATAATTGCCTAACACTGTACTAAAGCGTTCACTAACATCGCTGTAGCTTTCCCCGGCTGTGGGATAACCTTTGTTCAGACGATCCCACATTACCCGTGAATTATCTAGCTGCCATTGGGAATAAACCAGCACATTGTTACTATTATCCCAAGCATCGGCGGTGGGGTCGAGGTCGTAAACATCCTCATCTGTGGAATAACTCAACTCTGGTTTATAAGATTGGTTGGCAATTTCCTGCAACAATGGTTTTTCGGCAATGGGAGATGTCGCCTGGGTGGAAATATAACCATATTGAATTGCCCAGTCATCATAAGCACCCACCGCACTGGGAAAATAATCACCTTGCTTTGTCCCTTGGGGAGCAATATTTGGGGGAATATAATCCATCACAGAAGTAGTCAACCCTTTATTCTGGGTGACATTTTTATTATTCATCTCCTGCGGTGCTAATAAAGTACTACCCCGGAAATTATGGCGCAAACCCAGGGTATGACCAACTTCATGGGCAATAATTAAGCGTAAATATTGATTGATATATTCTTTTACTTGGTCTTGGCTAGGTGTACCGTCTTTTAACAGCGTCATTGCCAAAGAACCAAAGGCAAACTGATTAGTGGCTTCCATGCCATAACATAAATCATACTCCCCTGCTAATTTAGATAAATTCCGCAATAACCCGCTTTGTTCTAGTTGGGGAGAATTTTCGTCTTTGGCTGCTTCCCCGCCACAAAGAAAGCGATTTTGCATCCAAGTTGATAAGGAGGTGCGATTTTGGTTGGCGTTAGGTTGAACGATT
This sequence comes from Nostoc sp. LEGE 06077, assembly GCF_015207705.1. Taxonomy (GTDB): domain Bacteria; phylum Cyanobacteriota; class Cyanobacteriia; order Cyanobacteriales; family Nostocaceae; genus Nostoc_B. The sequence goes on along the minus strand of NZ_JADEWI010000002.1, from coordinate 100,196 downwards.
TTGCGATACTCACTCTTCAACGCCCGTACAAAACTAGCATCAACTAAAATGTCTGCATCTAAAATTTCGCCAGTTAGGGGGTTTACGCGCGATGGCCCCATTGCGAAATAACCATCAACTGTGTTTATCCAGCGAATTGTATTGTAACGAATATCCGCCGGGTCCCAGGTGGCGTTATCTGGCATTTGTTTGGCTTCAATCGCATCTTTAAAACCTGCTTGCAAAAAGGCTTTGTTCCACATAAGGATGCCTTCTTTAATGGCATCACGGTATTCTAAAGGAACTGCATTATCAATCCAAAACACAATTGGTTTTTTGGGACGGGAGATTTTAGCTTTGGGGTCTTCTTTTTCTAAATTCCAACGATTGATATAACGAACAAAGGGATCACCACTATCTTTAGTTAAGTCTTGGTAAGCGGTGATGAAATAACCAACTCGTTCGTCGGCTAAACGTGGACGGTAATTGTTATTCGGTAATTGTGAAAGACTGTAATGGACGCGCAAAGTAAAGCCACGGCTATCAGCCAAGGAGGCGAAATTCAGCCGTGGATTATCTCTAGTGCTACTACTTCCACTAGAGAAATTTAATACTGACTCAATTTCGACGTTATGGGGAAAAGCTTTCGCGTCACCAAAGTATGATTGGTCTGTAGTGGCGGTCACACCTAAACTTGCAGATAATCCAGCCAAATCGGAAAGTAGCAAGTCACTGAGGTCAACAAGGATAGTTTTGCGTTGGGGATGAACGCTTTTAATCGGTAACATATAGAGAATTGAATCGCTAAATGACCGGGCAAGCGATCGCGCTTGTGGATCTCCTTCCCGCGTGCGAAAATTTACGTTACGGACAACAAAGTGTAATTTGTCATCTACCCGCTGCCAATAAAATAAAAAATCTTGCAAAGGTATCCCGCTATAAATACCCCGTTCGCCAATTCCAGATTCTAGTGTGGCGGTGGCTAAAAAATTGTTATTTAACTGTTCTGGTTTAATTTCAAGATAAATTTTATTCTTTTTGGGATTGCGATAGAGGGTGAACAGTCCCTCCTTTTTTTCTGTATCTTTAACTACTTCATCAAAAGCTTCTAAATCATCCTTTGTTGCTGGTTTGACGGAAGAATTTGGCTTTTTTTCGGGTTTATTGCTGGGTTTAGTAACTTCTAAGAATGGTTGCTTTTCCGCTTGCTTGAGATTTCTAACCACCCAAGTAAAGGGCTGACTTTGGACTTTTTTGTCTTGATTAATTACCCAAACTTGAGGTGATGGTAGTTTTTTCCAGGCAGGTTCTTGGCTATTTTTGACAGATGTAACTTCTGCAATCTGATTAACACCTAAAGTTTGATTATCTTTGTGACTACCTGACGACTCAGCACGAGCAGTTGTTATTCCTAATAATAAACCATGTAGCAAAATTACATAAAAAGCTACCTTATTCATTCACTTTAGCCCTGATAAAGATTACTAGTAGTTTTTAATTTTTACAAATAAAATTTTTGGCTGCCATCAGTAGAAGCAACCTAAAAATGACTGAAGTTATCTGATATCCAAAGGCGGATTTTTGGCTTCAGTTTTTATAGATGTTGTGTACTGTTTTGCTGTAGTATTATGCTTAACAATTCCTTAGCGAATAAATAGTAAGTATGATTGTGCCACCCGCTGAGTCAAGATAATGGTAAAAAATACACAATTTCGGCAAAAAAGAATTAAAAAATATAATTTTCCTGATAAATGATTAACTTTTAAAGCTCAAACTAAAGTTTATCCTCGATAGTAATCTTTCACTGCCTGAAATTTAGCTTTGACTAAGTAATTTCGTCAATAAGATATACATACTACTTTATACTTCTATCTTTAGCATCTTGAAATTAGACTCAATAATAAAAAATTAATCAATTTTTAAGGTACGGCTTGGTAAATAGTAACAAAGGATGCAATTGCTGGTGTTGTGACGAAAGAAATTTTCAGGTCTGTATGAACAGGTGAAGTTTTGATACCATAACTCTATGTCACTACATCAAAACTCTGGCCGCTGGCGTTTAGGCCTGGCATTATCTCTACTGACTGTTTTCTTATGGGGAATTTTACCGATCGCACTGGCGGTGATACTGCAAGGGCTTGATGTCTATACAGTGATTTGGTTTCGCTTTTTTGTGTCTTTTATCCTACTAAGTGGATATTTAGGGGTACGGAGAGAGTTACCAAAATTAAGACAATTGCCTGCTGCTGCTTGGAAGTTGTTAGCGATCGCTACACTAATGTTAGGGGCTAATTATTTCTTTTTTATGCAGGGTTTGGCGCTAACATCTCCGGCGAATGCAGAAGTATTGATTCAGTTAGCTACTTTATTATTAGGCTTAGGTGGGTTAGTTATTTTTCACGAACGTTATACACTCCGCCAATGGCTTGGTGTTGGTGTATTAATTTGTGGGTATGTAATATTTTTCCATGACCAACTAAGCAACTTAATTACCGCACACAGCACATATATTTTTGGTAGTGCTTTGGTAGCCGTAGGTGCATCTGTCTGGGCTATTTATGCTTTAGCCCAAAAGCAGTTATTACAGTCTTTATCTTCTCCTAATATCATGATGCTGATTTATGGAGGCGCAGCTTTATTATTTACACCTGTGGCAAAACCAGACACTATATTAAAACTGAATAATTTAGAGTTAGGAATGTTAATTTTTTGTGCGTTAAACACCTTAATTGCTTATGGTGCTTTTGCAGAATCATTAGAACATTGGGAAGCATCACGAGTCAGTGCAGTGCTGACTTTAGCCCCAATTGTGACATTACTATCTGTTGAGTTAGTCGCAATATTCATCCCTAATTTAATTCCCGTAGATCATGTTACCTTAACTGGTATGATTGGGGCTAGTTTAGTAGTAACTGGTTCAATGGCGATCGCATTGGGTAAAAAAAGGTAATTGGCAATGCTTGGCAATGTTTTATTTTGATTACAATCCATTACCAATCAAAATAAATGGCGACCAGTAATAAGGGTGAGAATAATCATATTCTGTATTCCCTGAATGACTCCGTAGTAAACTTAACTGTGCTTGGCGTAAAGCTTCAGCTTTGGTGGGATGATTTTTATTAGCGAGATTATTGTAAAATTGCTGCATTAGCAGAGTAGTGCTGCGATCGTCCACTAACCACAAAGAAGCGATGACTGCTTTTGCACCTCGATTGAGGAATGAATATGCAACACTCGCAATTTCTACGCCATCTTGACGAGAACCAGCAAGGGCTGTTTGACAAGCAGATAAAACAACTAAATTAATATTGCTTAACCCGGTTAAAGTTTGAATCTGCGGAATTGCTAGTTTTTCACCATTTCCTAACAACAAATAAGAAGCATCTTTGCTATCAGGAATAAATTCCGCATGGGTAGCAAGATGCAAAATTTGATTACCTGTAAGATTGTCTCGCAAAGTCCGAAAATCAAAGGTATTATTGAGATATTCTTGCCCTGGATATATACCTTTTGGATTATTATTAGTTTTAACAATTGTATTTAACTCTGCGGGGACATTTTCTAGTGCATCAAAACCAGCCACTGCTTGAGAAACTCCCATTGCTAAAACTGAAGTATTTTTTGTTCCTGCGGGTAAGGTAGCAGTAGTATCTGTTAAATCGGCGGATAAAACATTATAAACAGTGTAATTCTCAATTAAATATTGCTTACCATCAAACAAAGCACTCATAGGGATATAACGTGTTACCCTATCAAGAGCAAACACGAGATTTGTTACTTTATTTTCTTTTAGTTCTGTCTCCAATGGTTTAATTAACCAGCTATGCAGTTTTTGACTAACTGATTGAATTTGAGAAACTTCCTTAGCGTCACAAGTAATATTTTGGCATCTTCCAATTAACCGCCGAAATTCTTGGACTGTATTTCCTAATTCGTCTCGTCCAACTTTGACTTCAAACTTTTTCGCAGCATCGCCAGAATACAAAAGTAACCAGAGTTTATCTTCTAATACTACAGGATAAATCATCACTGTACCTGGTTGTGCTTTGACTATTTCTAAAACTTTGGGACTGTCAGGACGAAATGCACCAGGATCTTTTGCTATACGTTCCCTTATTTCTGTGTCAATTTTCTGTAATTCTTGATTGAATTCAGCAACTACATTTGTCAGGTTATCGTTGAGTTTTGCTTTATCTTTGCAGTTAGTTTGTTCGCACTCGCTAATTTGTTTTGCTAAAGCGACAATCGATTGATTCGGTGCCGCAATTTTTGTCTCAACCGGATTTAAAACAACCTTTGGTTTATCTGTTAGAGAAACACCAGTAGTGGCAAAATCTTTAATTTCTTGAATTTTGAGCAGTTCTAAAACCTGAGTTGCTTCTTTTTCCCTACCCTGCGTTAGTAATAAATTTGCTAATTGACGATAAATATCAGAGGTTGTTACTTTACCAAAATCAATTTTTGTTTGCAAAAAAGAAGCTTGTAACTGTTGTGGTAGTCCATCAATATTACGACGAACTTGTTCAATTCCATTAATAGATTGTTTGTAATAAGTAATAGCTACGTTTGGTTGATTTAAATCAGCGTAAGTACGACCTAAGCCAGCATAAATACCCCAACCGCCACCTGTAACTTCTGTAGGAGTTTGAATTGTTAATGCTTGTTGATAAGCTGTAAGTGCTTGCTGTTTTCTGCCAAATTTGCGATGTAAATCTCCTAAAACAGTCAGCGCATCTTTTTCATAAACTGGGTTCTGAACCTTTCTAGCAAATGCTAAAACTGTCTGTATTTCCTGTATTGCTTGTTGATCATTACCCAGTTCACCATAGGCTAGGCTTAACATCCGATGTGGTATGATTTCCCAGGCTGGTTTTTTACTTGCTTTTAAAATAGCTAAACTTTGTTGGGCAAAATCTACAGTTTTTTGTGCTTCTCCGGTACTGTAGTAATTACTTGCGATCGCCAGTAAAGCAAAAGCTTCTCCATTGCGATTTTTTAGTTGTCGCTGTTTGGCTACGAGTTGTTGATAAAAATCATTGCTTTTTTGATAAGCACCCAAATTACTATATGTATCGCCAAGATTAGCTAACGCATATACCTCAGATGCAGGGCTTTTGATGTCTTGAGCAATTTTTAAACTTTGTTGTGATAACTCTAAAGCTTGGGGATAAGCTTGGATATTTCTGTAAACATTCCCTAGAGAAGCTAGTGCTTGAGCTTCTAAAGAACTGTCTTTAATTTCTCGTATAATTGCTAAACTTTTCTCTACTAATTCTTTACTTTTTTGGTAATTACCAATGCTGGTATAAGCAATGCTTAAATAGAGTAAACTTTGAGCTTCTAGAGGACGAATATAAGATTTTTTAGTATACAATAATCCTGGTTCTGCTATAGCAATAACTTTATTATATTCTCCTAGCGAATCATAGGCATTACTAAGATTAAGTGAAGCAAGCGTTATATTTACGAAATTTTGGGATTTTTGAGCTATGACCAAATGTTGTTGAGCATATTTTATTGCTTGCTCATATTCTCCTTGTGTATTATATGCTCTACTAAGCCTTGTTAAAGGTTGCATTTCATACTCAGGCGCTTTTAATTGCCTTGCTATTGTTAAAGCTTGATTTGCTACTTCAATAGCTTTTTGCGTATCTCCTAATAAAAGGTAAATGTCACTGAATTTACTTAAAGTAGCAATTTGATAAGAACGTTTATTACTTTTTTGAAAAATTACTAATTGCTGTTGTCTTAATTCCAAGGCTTTTTGATAGTTACCTTGTTTTAGATAAATTTCACTTAATTTATCTAAAGCATCTGCTTCTATCCCTGAGTTTTGTAACTGTTTACCAATAGTTAAAATTTGTTGTGCTAACTCAATAGCAGAGTTATAATTCCCCTTTCGTATATAAATTCCACTGAGTTGCTCTAAAGCATTTGCTTCTAGCTGCGGTTCTTTAATTTGACGGGTAATATCTAAAGCTTGCTGAGTAACTTCAATAGCTTTAGGAAAGTCTTGTAAATCCTGATATACATAACCTAAATAAATTAACGCATCAGCTTCTAATTTTGGTCGGTGAAGATTTTGTACTGCACTTAAACTTTGTTTAGCAAAATCTAGTGCTTTTTCGTATTCTCCAAGATTATTATAAATAAGAACCAAGCCTTGTAAAGCAGATGCTGGGTAACTGAGAGCATAATCTTGTATTGTAGGTGGTAATTCAGTAATTTTTATGTCTTTTGATTTAACTAAAGCTTGTTGACAAGCTTCAATTGCTTTTTGATAATCTGTCAATACATTATATGTACTGCAAATAGTTAATAATACACTAACTTCACTGGCAGTATCTTTCTGTTCTCTATAAATTTCTACTTCTCGCTGTCTTAACTCAATTACTTTGCGATTTTCTCCCTGGCTACTATAAATTGATGCTAACCCAGATAAAGCAGAATGTTCTTTATCAAGTGCTTTAATCTGTCGTGCAATTTTAATTGATTGCTGTAATAATTCAATGGCTTTCTGATTATCTCCTAAATATTGGTAAGCACTGCCTAATGCTCCTAATGCGAAGGCTGCTTCTTCTAGTTTATTCAATTCTTTAGCAATAACTAAAGCTTCCTCAGCCAACTTAATTGTTTGATTAGATATATTTTTTGCTTGAGATGTTATCCCACTGACATTAGCATTTGTAGCAATTAATAAATATTGAGAAATAATTAGTTTTAAAGTGTTCAGTTGAATAGTTTTATCTTTAATTTCGCGTTGAACTGCTAAGGCTTGGCGGTAAGAATCTAAAGCGATGTCATCTTTTTTTTGGTTGCTATATGTAAGCCCAATAAAATATAGCAATCTTCCTTCAAATGCACGGTTTCCTACTTTTCTACTGGCAGCCAAAGCTTTATTAAACCATTCCAAAGCACGAGGATAGTTTGATATATTTTTGTAAACTATACCTATTCTAGATAGAGTATATTCTTCTTGAAACTTATCTCCAATCTCTTGATGTATTTTTAATGCTTGCTGTAAAATTTCTAAAGCTTTAGGTTGTTGGTTTAAATAAGAATAAGTTAACCCAATTCTACTAAGAGTAACGCCCTCTCCGGCTTTATCTTTGACTTCACGGCGAATTAATAAAGCTTGCTGTAATGTTTCTAAAGCCTGCTCATTTTGATCTAAGTTGAAGTAAGTTGCGCCAAGATTATCAAGAGTTTCTCCCTCACCTGCACGGTCTTTAATTTGTTGGCGAATTGCTAAAGCTTGTTGCAAAAGTTCTAATGCTTTTTGGTATTGAAATATTAAATTATAAACCTGTCCTAAATTATTGAGCGTTTGCCCAACTCCTTTTTTATCATCAAGTTGGCGGTAAATAGCTAAGGCTTGTTCATAACTTCTCACTGCATCGTCATAATATCCACGCTGGTACTGTTGCACTCCTTGTTGGTAGAGTTTATCTGCTTGTGCTTTGCGCTTAGGTTGCGTAACAGTTTGTGCTAATGTCTGCTTGATTAAGACATTATTTGCCGATAGTCCTATAGGACAAAACAGAGAAAGTATAAGGGTTGTAATGGTAAAGCTTTTGAAGTTATAACGCATTTAATTAATATATTATATTGCCAATATTTTTTAACTTGGTATAAGATAGAGATACAATACGTAAGTATATTTTTATTAAAAATACAGCTATTTTTAATAATTCGTAAGAAAGCAGAAGCCCAGTTTTCTAAAAAACTGGGCTTTTGTGTTGTTGAGTTATAGAAGCGATCGCACCTTAACTAAATTAAGCAGGAATAAACTTCAACGACACACCATTCATGCAGTAACGCTGACCTGTGGGTGCAGGGCCATCAGCAAATACATGGCCTAAATGTCCACCACAACGGCGACAATGAACTTCTGTGCGCGTCATGAATAACGACCGATCTACAGTAGTAGCGATCGCACCTTCAATTGGTTTAAAGAAACTTGGCCAGCCAGTACCACTATTAAATTTGGTATCAGATTTAAACAGTGGTAATTCACAAGCCGCACACACATAACTACCTTCTCCGTACTCTTTATCAAGCGAACTTGTGAAAGCGCGTTCGGTTCCATGTTTACGCAAAACATAAAACTGTTCTTTTGTTAAAACTTTACTCCATTCCTCTTCAGATTTGGTAACTTCAAACTCAGTATTAGAACTTGCCACGATTTCTGCCCTCGGATTGATAAACTGTGATAATAAGGCTGCACCTGTTAATACGGCACCTGCCTCTAAAAAATAGCGTTTTTTCATATAGCAATTACCAATTTAATTAGGTATATATTCCCCAGCCTCTAATCTCTGCCATCAAAGAAATGTAACCCACTAAGATGAGAAACGCTATATATCTATTATGAGTTTTTGCTTAATTTTTTTTCAAGATAAGCGCAAATTGTGTAAAAGTATGATATTTCCGGTGGGACTGGCTGCGGCTGTTTATAGTGCATCCGAAACTGGTGTTGGAGAGGGCAATGTGTGCGTACAGTTTATACATCGCTACCTGAGTAAAGTCTGACTCTTAAAATTAGCTCATGTCAGTCCCAACCTTGTTACCCAGTGACAGGCGATCGCCACTTCTCAAAAATATAAGCGAAAATATAAGCGTGATAACACGCCTGCTGCTAATTCCTTCCTTTTTTCTTAATGCTTGCAGAGAGAATCCTGCGGCTCCCTTGTGTTTTGCGCCATCATATTCTACTAAATTTGGCTCCAAGAACATCTGTCGATGGCTAGTTGCGCGATCGCTGCAATAGTTATCATATTTACGAATATAAGCCGCCACCTTCTTGTGATAATGATAAGGATTGACACGAGTTTGTTTTGTGGGTATACGAAGTGGATTGTTGCTACTAAAGTGATCGCTTTTCCCATGATGTTGCAGTAGAAGCAACGCAGCTATGAGATAATGCTCTTTTGCAGATAATTTATGACTGCCCTTTATATTCAAGACGAAAACGAGTTGGATACGCTGCTAGAAACCGAGCCATTATTTGTAGTAGATTGTACTGCTGTTTGGTGTGGCCCATGCAAACTCATTGCACCTTTGATAGATAAACTCGCATTAGAGTACAGTGAGCGCGTCAAAGTTTTTAAGCTAGATCTCGATGCCAACCAACCTGTCGCTAAACGATTTGGCATTCGTAGTATTCCGGCTGTTATGTTCTTTGAGCAAGGCAAGTTGGTTCAAACAATTGTCGGTGTTAAATCCTATGAAGAATTTAGTTGCAGCATCGATAAGTATTTGGCTTAATTATTTTAAGTTTTTGCGCGAACAAAAAACTGCCTAGAATTTTCTTTCTCAAACTTATTTAAACCTCTCCTGGAGAATATTAATGACTATTTCTATGTACCAAGCTTCGATACCCGTTTCTATTCACGCACTCAATAATCTTATAAGTATTTTAGAAAAAGGTGTTGTGTATGCGGAAAGCAAAAAAATAGATCCTTCTGTATTGATTAATAGTCGTTTATCCCCAGATATGTTTCCATTATCAAAACAAGTACAGATCGCCTGTGACATAGTAAATAGAGGTATGGCCAGACTTGCAGGCTTAGAACCACCCCAGTTTGAGGATAATGAAACTACATTTCTTCAACTTATTGAGCGCATTCAAAAGACCATTTCGCATTTAAATACATTTAAACCTGAACAAATTGATGGTTCAGAAGAAAGAACTATTACTCTACAAATACGTGAAAACACTTTATCCTTTCAAGGAATACAGTTTCTTCTATACTTTGTTTTACCCAATCTTTATTTCCATGTCACAACGGCTTATGACATTCTTCGGCACTGTGGTGTAGAACTTGGTAAAAAAGACTTCCTTGGTCAAATTTAAAGTATATGGTTTTTCGAGTCGAATGCTTTTTGTCCAAAAAGGACAGGATATATAGCAATTCTCAGGCAGATGAAATACACCCCACCAGAGTTGGAAACGCTATAGTTCACGACGTAGGTAGTCAAGATATACTTCAAACCTATAATTCGAGTTTAAAAACCTGAAATTTAGCTCAAAAAATGGCACAAAGGGCGATCGCCATTGTTGACCGTTAACGATGTGTGCTATGAGTGCGATCGCTAATCATTGATTTTGAGCTAAAAGTGTTTTTGGCATTTTTGAACTATTTATTGACCGTTTGAAGCATAATTTACGCCAAAAGTTGCATAAAAAGGATGAAACTGTGAACTGTCAAGAATCACCATTCTTTAAGGGTGATGAGGAGGGCTAACAGTGATGCGACGGTTCCACTGCGCTCTCGTTATTCGCCAATTTACCTCGCTCCAACCTCGTTCGGACATCCATGTGGAACCTGGACAGATGGTAACTACTTCTGCTCCCATCCACTCTGCCAACCGAGCGATCCGCACGTTTGCACTGACTGTAGAACCAGAGATCACGTCTAGCCTTAGTTCCCTGAATCCGAAGTCGAGCAGGGCGCGTCCAACCTCGATCGCGTAGGCATATCGCCCCCAATAGTCTGGTGCAAGTTCAATCCCCAGTTCCATTTCACCTGCATCACACCCCCTTAAGCGCAGTCCGCAGCAGCCGACAAGCGCATAAGGTTCACGCCGTGGGACAATCGCAAGTTGGTAGTTGAGTCGAGGCTGCTCAGAAGCCCATGTGCAAAATGTCTCAAACAAACGTGCTGAATTTTCGGGACTAGCTTCGCTAGGTTCATAAAATATCTGACTGCGTGGATCGGCTTGATAGTTTAGAAATGGCGATCTATCTAACTCAACGAAATCACGCAGCAGAAATCTCTTGGTTACTATCTCCATATCAGCCATTATTTCTGAATACAGCAAAACACTTGCGCTGTCTAACTCCGCTTTTAGAGGATGTTTGAAGCTAGTTGGATCTTCTGCAATACTAAATTCAGATTTGCGCGTATACCAATTATTACTTTTAGTCTGTTTCAAATCTTGCTCAAATGTTCTTAGTCCTGGTGTGGACAACAAGCAAGCGTTTTTTGAATTGCCACTCCTTATTTATTTTTATCCTCATCTCCCAACATTTTTAATAATTTTCTGGCAACTAAAACACCAACAACCCCAGCACCAACTAATTCCACTGCTTGGACAACTTTTTTACCTACATCTTGAGGATCGAGATGGTGATGGAATATCTCTTCATCTAGCCATTCTGTAGTAGCTTTAAAGTCATGAATTGGAGTTGGTAATAGTGTTAAATAAGTGCCTTGACGAATTAAGTGCGCGGATTCACCTGCAACTTCAAAAATATTGAATAAGTTAGCAACAGCATCATGTAATCCTAACTTCAACAGAGTTCCCCGGATATTAACCTTAGCGGGTTTGAGGTCTTCTCCTAGTGCCAGTGCTTTCAAATTATTAGCAATATTTGCTCCTTGCTGATAAGCCACTTGTGCTGTAGGTGGTAGGGAACTATCCTGAATTGCTGCACAATCACCACCAGCAAAGACTTCTGGAAAGTCAAGCAATTGCATAGTGGGAGTGACTAGGGGACGATTATGATGATCTCGATGTTCTTGGGGAATTGGTAATTCTTGAATGAGGGGATGGATAGAAGTGCCAGCAGTCCAGATTGTGGTATGTGTTGCGAGTATCTTAATTTCATCATGACTTTTATACTCAACGGCATTTGGATGAACAGCAGTGGCTTCTGCTTCTGTAATAATTTCAATTGCTACGCTACGTTTTTGTAGCTCTTTTTCAGCAACTGGACGTAACGGATCGTTAATATCGCCGTCAAGAATTTTTTCACCATGATTGAGCAGAATCACCCGAATTTCCCCAGAATTACCGCCCAAAGCAGCATACCAATGTGGGAGGAAATCAGCTAAAGTTGCTGCCATTTCTACACCAGAAGCACCACCACCCACGACAACTACTGTTAATAGTTTGCGGCGTTGTTCTATATCTTGGGTTTGGATGGCTTTTTGTAAACAGTCGCGTAAATGCTTGTCAAGTGCGATCGCATCTGCTTGTGTCCAAAAAGGAAAGGCATTAACATTCGCACCATCAACGTGATGATAGCCAGTAACGCTACCTAAAGCTAATACTAAGTTGCTGTAATTGTAAGAGTTACCCGAAACTAATTTAACTTCCCGTTGATGGAAGTCTATTGACTGTACAGCATCTTGCACAAAAATAACACCGCTACCTTTGAGTAATTCCGAATAGCGTGGTACTACTTGCACAGTATCCATCTCGCCATCGAAATATTCATAAAGCAATGGTTTAAAGCAAAACCGCTCGTTTCTATCAATCAAAATTACAGAGCGAGGATAATGTTCGTGCGCTAAATGTAAGGCGGTAAATAATCCGGTAAAACCACCACCGACAATTACAGTTTGGTAAACTGGGCTGTTCATAAAAACTCTTCAGTTGCTTAGTTATTAGAGATTAATTTTTTGCACGCAGAGGAGAGTAAATTTTGACTATGGATATTTAGTTAAATGAATAAAAACAAGGCAATGAAAATAGCAATAAGAACAATGGCAAATATTAGAACTCCTCAAAATCACTAATCTGTGCATATTTTTATGCGTGCCAAAGATAGAGAAGAGAGAATAAAAAGATCCAAATTATATCAACAAAATGCCAAAACAAAGTGGTAGCACTCAAACCAAAGTGACCTTTTTCATAGTTGCCTTGCCGGAAAGAACGAACAAGCATAGTTATTTGTAAAATTACACCAGCGAGAACGTGCAGACTGTGAAAACCTGTTAATACATAAAATGTGGAACCAACTAATCCTGTGCTTAAGCCAAAGTCAAGGTTGCTCCACTCAATTCCTTGACCGATTAAGAAATAGGTTCCCATGCAAATTGTCAGCAGCCATAGCCACCGAAATTTATTAAACTGATGATGCTTGAGAGAATTTTCGGCTGTTTGAATGACAAAGCTACTAGAGAGTAATACCACCGTGTTGACAATTACAAAAGTAGATAGTTTTGGCCCGGAAACACCAGCAGGTAGCCAATTTCCTGAGTGCGTCAACCTTAGTCCGACGTATGTAAAAATAAAACTGAAAAAGACGATGCTTTCCGATAAAAGGAACACAGTAAACCCAAAAATTGCTTTGCCATGATGGTCTTGAGAACGTCCACCACGAACTGGTAAGAAACGCTTTAGCCAACGTGGGAGGTATTGCCGCCACCGTTCTAAAGGGATAGGACTTTCATCGACATGAATTACGCCACGATTTATAGATTGATAGTTTTTATTATTTGTCATTAGTTCTTAGCTTTCTTGCTGATGATAGTCAGGCGGTTCTATGACTGAGTATTTAGGATCGCCGTAGTCGTAGGGTGGCCTTTTGACAACTGGAATTTCTTCAAAGTTATCTCGTGGTGGGGGTGAGGTAGTCGTCCATTCCAACCCTGTAGCGAGCCAAGGATTATTACTTGCTCTCTGTCCATACATACAAGAACCCACCATATTGGCAATAAAAGGCAGTATAGATACTCCTAATAAAAAGCCCCCTAGACTAGCGATGACATTCCAACCCTGATAGCGTGGGTCATAGGAAGAAATGCGGCGTACCATTCCCTGTAAACCTAGTGGCAGCATAGGGAAGAAAGTCAGGTTAGCACCAATGAAAGTTAACCAGAAATGCACCTTACCCCAGCCTTCGGCATACATCCGTCCAGTAATCTTCGGAAACCAAAAGTAAATGGCAGCAAAAATTGCCATCGTAATGGTATTAAAGACAATGTAGTGAAAGTGTCCCACTATAAAGTATGTATTGTGGACGTGGATATCAAACGGGACTGCTGCCAGCATCACCCCAGTCACACCACCAAGTAGAAACATGGCTGCACCTCCCATAGCAAACAGCATGGGTGTTTCTAAGTGCAGCTTACTTTTCCAAATTGTGGCAGTCCAACCAAATGCTTTGACACCAGTGGGTACGGCAACTAACATTGATGTCACCATAAATAACATCCGCATCCAGCCAGGGGTAGCACTGGTAAACATATGATGTACCCAAACAAAGATGCTGACAAAAGCGATGCCTAAAGAGGCAACAGCTAATGACCGATAGCCAAATAGGGGGTTACGGGAAAAGGCAGGCAGAACCTCGGCAAAAATACCAAAGGCTGGTAATGCCATGATGTAAACTGCGGGGTGGGAATAGAACCAAAATAAATGCTGATAGATAATCGGGTCGCCATTTTCTAAGGGTTTAAAAAATTGCGTCCCCAAACTGAGGTCAAATAATAGTAATATCAATGCACCTGTTAAGGAAGGTAAGTTAACCAGCTGCAACAACTGGGCGCTGAGAACTGACCAAACAAACACAGGCATTCGGAAAAATGTCATTCCTGGGGCGCGCATCCAAAAAATAGTAGTCACAAAGTTCACAGCCCCCATAATTGAAGAGATGCCAATCAGGACTATACTGACAATCCAAATAAATTCACCGTTAATTGGTTGACCTGGAGGAATTTGCAGACTTATTGGGGGATAAGACCACCAGCCAGACTGCGCTGTCCCATTAGGCAGCAAGAAGCTAGATATTAATAAAATCCCGCTTGGTGGAATAATCCAAAAAGAGATGGCATTAAGTAGCGGAAATGCCATATCCCGCGCGCCAATCATCAGTGGTACTAAGTAGTTAGAGATACCTGCATTGAAGGGGATAATCCATAGAAAAATCATGATTGTCCCGTGCAAGGTGAACAAGCCGTTATACAGGGGGCGATCGACCACATTTGATGCTGGCGTAATCAGTTCAGCACGGATGAGCATTGCTAACAGTCCGCCAATCAGGAAAAATATGAACGTCGTTACCATGTATTGAACGCCGATCACCTTATGATCAGTGCTAAAGCTGAAGTATTGCCGCCAGTTATTCTCCGATTCGCTTTCAGGCTCTCTATTTTGGGTTGGATTTTCACTAGAATCATGTGTCATTCATTACTTTCCTTTGATTTGCGTTCGCCTCTGGCGTTGCGTTCCGAGCGATCGCACTTTGCTCAGGTGCAACAGTGTACCAGCCACTCTTAAACAATGTTTTTGGCGGTTGACTATACTCAGCAACAGCCTGATTTTTGATGCTCGTTGATGCGGGTTCTGCTTGGGTAAGCCACTGGTTATATTGTTCAAGGGATTCAACGTGTACATTGGCATCCATCAAAGCAAAGTAAGTACCGCTAAATAAAGCGTCTTTGAGCTTGTATTCACCAGTGCGAATGGGTGTAACTACAAGGTCAATGTTGCGTCCAGGGACAATATACTGCTGTAAGCGGAACTCAGGAACGTAAAAACTGTGGAGTACGTCCTTAGCGTGCATATTCAGGCGAGTCCGACGATTTACAGGCAGGTGTAATTCATTACTAGTAACATTATTGGGATAGCGGAAAGTCCAATCCCACTGCTTCACGAAAACCTCAATAGTTTCATCAGCAGGTTTAGGGATATCGCTAATTGCTGAGGCATAGGCTGGTTCTTCTAGAGGTGTATGCAAATGTACAACTTGTTGCAAACCTAAAACATTTAATTGCTGATATATATTGAAGCCTTGCCAAGCCAGCCACAAAACTAGCAATGTTGGAGCGGCTGTCCATAAAACTTCTAGCCTGATATCGCCTCTAGATGGATGTCCCTCGCTGTAGTCATTTTTGGGTGCGCGGAAGAACACTACCGAGTACAACATCATACCTACAAGGCCAAGAATAATAAATGCGCCAATAGCAGTTAAGAAGCTAAACAAACTATCTACTTTTTGTGCTTCGGCTGTAGCTTCCAGTGGCATCCAAGAATAGGCTAATTGTCCAATCCAATGACTGATGATAAGCAAAACAGCAATATAACCAGCTATTAGTAAATATTCTAAAAATCTCAACATAAACTCAGGCGCTGATCGTTTATTTGGCTAATAAGTTTGGATTTGCGCCCTCTTGGAGTAACTTAGCAGCAGTGACGTGAACCCCGAATTCCGAGGCTAATTGCCCGCCTAAAGTTCCGTGGACATATAAAATACCCATGATTGCAATCCCTACTAACAAATAACCCCACTGCACTTGTCGGGAAGCATCCTTGCGCCAATGGTAGCGTTGTAAACCTCTCCAGACGGTCATGGCAACGATCACTCCCAACAACAAAACACCACCCAAACCATGCAAAACCATTGTCATAGAGGCATTTAACCCCCAATCACTTTTTTGATTAAGTGGTGGGTTTGCCAGTATTAGCTCGAAAAAACCAAATGCAACGGTAAAAAAAGTAATAATAGATGCTCCTAAAATGTTGTACCAGCCAACATCGAAGAAGCCAGAACGCAAAGCAGTCAAACCCAAGAATTTAAAGATGGGTCTTTCTATAGGAAAAATTGATCCTGCTATGTCAAATAAAATGGCAATAATAAATAAACCTAACGTCAGATGCACCAGTTTTGGATGCATGGGAATTTCGTAGGGCAGTCCGTTAGCACCTAACTTTAATCCTAAAGAGTCAATCAGTTGCGAGTTCATGGCGAACCTCCCGGCTTCATCGCTTCAACGACTGGCTCAACGTGCAAGCCATATACCCAAAACAGCTTGCTGCCTAAATATATCTGCAACAACACTAGACATACCAAGAAAGTTGCTGCACCAAGGTAAGCAGGTGGAACTTTGCGGGGGTTATGATTGCGAATTACAAACCGCCAAGCTGTAATAATCGCCACGATCGCCCCCAGTGACCAACCCATGATTGTGTGAAAATTGAGTGTAGGCTGCACTGCTGGATAAATTTGTGCCAGCCCTGCTTCAAACTGTCCGAAAATTATGGCGACAAAAATGGCGATCGCTGCAACAAACATATTCCAAAAACTAACCTCAAACAAACGCACGTTGTGGCTAAAATAACCAATTACATCGCAAACGAATGAGAAAAGCACCATCGCAATCACGAAATGAACAACGATCGGATGGATGGGGTTGGGGTATGGTAGATTTTGGCTATTCAGAGGCAGAGAGAACATTGCTTTCTCCTGGCGATCGCTAACTTATGATTGAGTTTTAACTTTTAAAATTGCTCTCCACAAAAGTATTCTTAACTCTTACCTAATAAATAAAACAATAAATACTATCGTTAGGATGATTAATAAAAAAGTTTTATTATATTTTGTTAATAAAACTTTAGCAAATTTTGAAAAATAACAATTTTCCTGTAATCAATGTTTCATTTGCTTAGAAACCAAGTGCTGCTAACTGTATATTTTAAAGATTTCCTACAATTATGAGAATTAAGTGAAATTCTTCTCTGTCTTTGGAAATAACTGTTTATTCCTCCACTAGCTGGAGGCGATCGCCATTGCAAACTTATAAATTAATGCCAGAATCAAAGCAATACCTATCTATAAATTAAACACTTAACACTGTAATTTTTGTCACTGCTTTAACAAGAGTTAAAGTAAAAAATATCCTCAATATTGTTAACTCTGTTATTCAATATTGAATTTTATATAAAAATAGGATAGGACTCATATTTGATTTGGTGAAAAAACTCAAGACAATTTTATTACTTTTTACCTGTTTTCTGCGCCTTGTTTCCTCTCTTTACGCATAGTTCTCCGAATCAAACCGGATTCCTAATAGTTATCAAAAAAAGTAATAGAAAGCATATTTATTGAGCCTTAGTGACAATAAAAACCTAGATTTTAAGAAATTAAGGAAACATTATGAGCTATTCCCCTTACCTGCTCAAAGGTCAAAAAGCACTTGTCACTGGTGCTAGTTCTGGCATTGGTGAAGCTATAGCTCGTTATTTGGCTTCCTCTGGTGCATCTGTCGCTATTAACTATCATTCTGAGGCCCAAGAAGCCCAAAAAATTGTCGATAATATCAAAGCTAATAATGGTGAAGCCATCGCCATTCAAGCTGATGTCAGCAAAGAAGACGAAGTTAAAGCAATGTTTAGCCAGACACTTCAGCACTTCGGAACCATTGATATTTTAGTCAACAATGCAGGTCTGCAAAAAGATTCACCTTTTGTAGATATGACCCTCGACCAATGGAATACAGTTATTGGAGTCAACCTCACAGGACAATTTTTGTGTGCTAGAGAAGCTGCAAAAGAATTTCTCCGCAGAGGAGTACAACCGCAGATTTCATCTACCGCAGGTAAGATTATCTGCATCAGTTCAGTGCATGAAGTGATTCCTTGGGCGGGTCATGTTAATTATGCTGCTAGTAAAGGCGGTATTCATATGATGATGCAGAGTATTGCCCAAGAACTAGCTCCCCATAAAATTCGTGTTAATAGTATTGCTCCTGGTGCCATCAAAACTCCCATTAATAAATCAGCTTGGGATACCCCACAAGCTGAGGCGAAGTTACTACAACTGATTCCGGCAAAACGTGTTGGTGATGTAGAAGACATAGCCAAAGCAGCAGTTTGG
Source organism: Nostoc sp. LEGE 06077 (assembly GCF_015207705.1). GTDB lineage: Bacteria > Cyanobacteriota > Cyanobacteriia > Cyanobacteriales > Nostocaceae > Nostoc_B. The sequence goes on along the minus strand of NZ_JADEWI010000002.1, from coordinate 81,829 downwards.
TTAGCTTCTGATGACTCTGATTATGTCAACGGTACAACCCTGTTTGTAGACGGTGGCATGACTTTGTATCCAGGTTTTACGGAGAATGGTTGAAGTTATGCCTACACAAGTCACTGTCAACCCAAGCGTCATCACAATTAACGATGGTTCCTCTTTTCTTGTGACTGCTAATGATGGTTCCATCGACGATCATCAAGCGCAAGGTTTTTTTGTGCATGACACACGTCTCATTTCTTACTACGAAATTTCTCTCAATCGTTACCCACTTTTACTACTAACTTCTAGTAACATTACCCATCATAGTGCGCTGTACCAATTCACGAATCCGCAAATCCCCACTGTTAACGGCAATTTAGCTTCTGGTAGTTTGCTTGTAACCATTCGACGCGACATTGTAGGAGGAATGCACGAAGATATCGATATCACCAACTACCACTCAGAACCAATTGAGTTTCTACTGATGTTGGCGATTCGTTCTGACTTTGCGGATATTTTTGAAGTGAGAGCCAAGAACATCGTCACGCGAGGTAATACTGAAACAGTATGGAAAGACAGTGTACTCACTACCAAGTATCGTAGTCGTTCTTTTGTTCGAGGCATCGTGACTGAGCCAGTTTGTTCCACTTCTGGGGCAAGCTATGCCAATGGTCGATTGATGTTTAATGTAATGATTACTCCAGGGAAAACATGGCATACCTGTATCAACTTTACAGCCTTAGCCAATGGAGATGCCCTTCAACCACAACAAACCTGTGCTGCATCCCACAATACAGAAGCCGGAAAAATCAGCGATGAATTTCTGAGTAACGCGACAAAGTTGCAGTCTTCTAATGCTGAAATTCGGGGATTTTATCAGCAGGCGCTCGTTGATATGGGAGCATTACGAATTCAAGTAGAAGACAATGGGCATCAGTTTTGGATGCCTGCGGCTGGTATTCCTTGGTTTATGGCTGTCTTTGGACGTGACTCTGTAATTACCAGCTTACAAACAATGGCGGTTTATCATGAATTTGCTCGTGGTACGCTTGTTCGGTTAGCTCAACTGCAAGCCACCGAGTCGGATGACTGGCACGATGCTCAACCCGGCAAGATGCTACATGAATTGCGGCGTGACGAATTAACCAAACTCAATCAACTACCCTACAATCCCTATTACGGCACGGTAGATACTACTATTCTCTGGATTATTACCCTAGCTGAAACTTATAGCTGGAATGCTAATCTAGCTATGCTGAATGAGTGTAAATCGCCTCTAGAAAAAGCCCTAAAGTGGATTGATAAGTACGGCGATTTTGATAATGATGGGTTCGTCGAGTATGTCACTCGTTCTAGTCATGGATTACGCAATCAAGGCTGGAAAGATTCGGGTGAATCAATGGTTTATCCAAATGGCAAGTTAGTTGAACCGCCCATTGCTTTGTGTGAGGTACAAGGCTATGTCTACGATGCTTGGCTCAAGGCTGCTTTAATTTATGAGGTGTGGGGAGAACAAGAACAAGCTAAAAAGCTACGTCAAAAAGCAGAGGAATTGTATCAACGATTCAATGAACAATTCTGGATGGAAGATGAAGGCTTTTATTGTCTTGGCTTAGATAACAACAAGCAACAAATTAAGTCGATCGCCTCAAATCCGGGTCATCTACTATGGTCTGGGATTGTACCCCAAGAAAGGGCGAAAAGAGTTGCCGGGCGACTTTTTCAGAAAGATATCTGGTGTGGTTGGGGTATACGGACTCTCTCATCTGAAAATAAAGGGTATAACCCTATTAGCTATCAACGAGGTAGTGTTTGGCCGCACGATAATTCAATCATTGCGGCTGGATTGAAACGATACGGGTACGACAAAGAAGTTAATCATATCGCTGAAGGGATTTTTGCTGCTGCTAGTTATTTTCAAGCTGGGCGAATGCCAGAATTGTTTGCAGGAATTGAACGCCGAGATGATAACTTTCCAGTCCCCTATCCAGATGCCAACATACCCCAAGCTTGGGCGGCTGGTGCAATTTTCTTACTCATTCGCAGCATCTTAGGACTCGAAGCCGATGCACCACAACGAAAGTTGAAAATCCAGCCTTGCTTACCAGAGTGTTTACCAGATTTGGAACTATCTAATCTATCTGTGGGAGACGCAAAAGTTTCATTGCGTTTTTGGCGGGAGAGAGAACAAACTCACTGGGAAGTTATTCATCAAGAAGGGGAATTAGAAGTGATGAAAGGGAATAGAGAACAGTAAAAAATGGCTTCAGATTCATCGTCTCTTAGAAGACCCGACATAAAATTATATTGTGCTAGGTGCAGCAATCATATTTCAGGGTTTTTCTTGGACTGTAGCTTTAAAGGAATTTTTACCAACTAAAGGCAATCGATGTCACCCCGTTAGTTGGAGGACTGATAATGCTGAACTTTTTAGAATTGAGGCAAACCTATAAACTGGAGGTAATAACAAATTTTTTAAGTAGAACGACTCAGAAAAATCGAACTATGTGAAGAAAAATTAACTATACTAAAACCCTCTTCACTCCTGCCTTCTGCCTTGTACTAGCGATAAATATTCACACTGACTTACTTAGATAACTTATCAAACCAAGAAATAACCTGGGAATATCTGACAAACTTTCAGTTTCTCCTCTTGAATGCTCAAGAATTTTACTGTTGTTTGTTTCAATCCCCAGGGTCGAAGTTTACTACTACTGCCAGTAAGAAAAATAACTTTTACTACTGTCCCTAGCGTCTAACTAAAGAAATAGCTTTTTTGATGTTAATCTGATTAGCAGTAGAATTGATTACATATTAATTATTTGACTTCTTGTACCACTGACCATCTTGACCTTTCTCATAATCGCGCTTTACCGCACTCCACGCCACACGAAAAGCACTTTCTTCTTCACCGTATTCCGTTTCTGCATTGTTAAAGGCAGCCCGAAAAATTTCTTGGGCGTGTTTAGGTAAATGGTCTTTAACTGAATCTGGTAATTCCTCAATTTGTTGATAGGGCATAAAATCATTACCCCACTATTTTAAAGCTGTGATATTTAAGACAAGTTGATATGTTGTGGATGATAACTAGAACGACTATCCCAATAATCAGCTTGTTTAATATTGACTTTGAGTAAAGCCAAATCTGGTTCATTTAATCCCTGAGAAAACCAAGTTTGTAATTCTGGCTTCCATAGTTCTTCCATTTTCTGACGGTCTTGTAATAATTGTGCTGTGCCAGAGATGGAAATATAACGCTGATTTTGGGATGATGTAAAGCTAACATTTACTTGCTGGTTATGTTCAATTTCACTCACTCTATGAGAATTGGCGCTAGTAAAAAACCAGAGTGTACCATCTGCATCTAGTTCATCGATTGAGTGCATCGGACAACTGTGCAAGCTACCATCGTCATTGACTGTGGTCAACATCCCATAGTCAATATCTTTAATTAAGGTTTGCAGTTCTTGAATCTGGCGATCGCTGTTGGTGGAAATTGCCATAATTTTACGTTTTTTTATTAATTGGTTTACCTAGCTTTGAGGGGTTACAACCAATATTTAATTTTGGTGTAATCTATTTTTTATTCTTAACATTTACCTTAGGGAATTACTTGAGTCTAAAGACGGAAATTTTTCCCTAATCAAAAACTTATCTGACTTTTTCAAGAAATCATGAATCTAAATGCTATCAATAAACAATCATAATTATTTCTTGAGATAGAAATTTAAAGATATCTCTGTGACTTTTGGATGATGGAAATAGTTAATAGTTTGATTACGCTTCTAGAGTTATTAGTCGCGTTGAGAGGAGTTATGTTTATGGAGTCTAACTTTAATTGGGAAAAAGTAAATTTACCAGAAATTGTTGATGGTTTAACTGCGATTATTTTTTCACCGATAATTGTGCCTGTGGCTGAAGTTATCAAACAACCTCTAGTTCAAACGGCTATTCAAGAAGGGATAAATTTATCTCAAAGTTATCAAGAGATAGTTGCTATAATAACTGATAATGAGCGCTATCGCCGAACAATAGAAGAATTTAATTATAGAAAATGCTCAACTTCTTCAGCTTATTTAACAGACTATAAATCGGCGATCGCGCAAGATTTGTTAAATATAATGTCTGATTTTAATGCTGATGTCTATAAAATGACTAATAGGGCGGCTGATTTGCGCTTGATAATACCTTTAGGACTTGGTTTATTTGCTATGACTCAGTTAATAAAACAGGGGTTAAAGCTTGAATACATCCCCTGGTATATAATAGCATGGTTTGCTTTTGATAGTTTCATAAAACTTAATGTTTCCGAGACATCACAGCGAGTAAACAGATATAAAAATTAATCGATTGAGTCTGATTAATCAAACTATAAACTTTGAAACTCTTAACATTATAGTTGACAGCAATGGGAGTTTCACACTCTATAATTTTACAATGGAGATATATCTTAAAATTGCAGTTTTGCAAGATAAAACTGGGGGCAAAAATTGCAGTGATTCAAGCAATACATACCAAAGTTAAAGGCAGAGCTAGATATAAAGTTAAAGAACTTCATCATTCAGCAGACCTCAAAAATTATCTGGAGCGATCGCTAGAAATTTATCCAGAAATAAATTATGTTTCGGCTAATCCCTTAACAAGCAAAATTTTAGTTTATTTCCCTCAAGAAAAAAGCTATCAAGATATAGCAGGGATAATTGAAAAAGTTTTATTAACTTACAAAAAAAAGAGTAAGTTAATTTCAGCGCATAAAAGCAAAAAACAATTCAAAACCAATAAAATAACTGTTAATCATCCTCAGCAACAACAGGGAGAAGACTGGTATTTACTGCCAGGTGATAAAGTTATCCACAAATTAAATACCTCGGAAAATTTGGGATTATCCAGTGAATCAGCCAGGGCAAATCTGCAAAAATATGGGGCTAATGTCCTCTCACATATAGAAAAACGCTCTGATTTAAGCATTATTATTGAGCAATTTAAATCTCTACCAGTGGCATTACTCGGAGTTGCGGCGGGTGTGTCTATTTTCACTGGCGGAGTAATTGACGCGGCAGTAATTTTAGGTGTAGTAATTCTCAATGCCGCAATTGGTTACACTACAGAAAGCCAATCAGAAAAGATTATTCACTCCCTTAAAAATCGAGAACCCGCATCGACTTGGGTAATTAGAGATAGTAACCTGCAAGAAATTCCCACAGAAAATGTAGTTTTAGGAGATATTTTAGCTCTCAAACCCGGCAGTTATGTCGCCGCAGATGCCAGATTAATTGCCGCAGAAAACCTGAGTATTGATGAATCTGCCTTAACTGGGGAGAGTCTGCCTGTAATTAAAACAGATGATTTGCTTATAGGTGAAGATATCCCATTAGGCGATCGCGTGAACATGGCCTATAAAGGCACATTTGTTACAGGTGGTCAAGGACTGGCGGTTGTTGTCGCCACAGGTAAATCCACCGAAATGGGACATATTCAGCAACTTGTGGGTGAAGCCACCGCAATGGAAACCCCCCTCGCCAAACAACTAGACCAAGTGGGTAGTCAGTTGGTATTAGTCAGTATGGGTATTTGTGGCTTAGTCTTCGGTTTGGGCGTGTGGCGGGGCTACGGCTTAGTCCAAATGCTGAAATCATCCATTTCCCTCGCCGTGGCTGCGGTTCCCGAAGGCTTACCCACCGTAGCGACTACCACCCTCGCCCTCGGTATCCGCGATATGCGCCGCAATCGCGTCCTTGTGCGTAGTTTAAGTGCAGTTGAAGCCTTGGGTTCCGTCCAAACAATTTGTATGGATAAAACCGGGACACTGACAGAAAATAAAATGTCAGTCGTGGAAATTCAAACTAACACCCACAACATTAAAGTTGCAGACGGGGAATTTATCACCGGGGAAAAAACAATAAATCCATATCACAACGATGAACTATTAAAACTAATTCATGTCTCAGTTATTTGCAACGAAAGCCAAGTTAGCCGCGAAGGAAATGGTAAGTATGAAGTCATTGGTTCAGCCACCGAAAACGCCCTGATTTACATGGCCATTAGTTCGGGGGTAGATATCATCGACCTCAGACAAAAGTATCCCCTAGTCCAAACCAACTTGCGGTCAGAAAATCGCAACTTGATGAGTACAATTCACGAGACTCATGATGGTCAAAAGTTGGTCGCCATGAAAGGAAGCCCCTCGGAAGTGGTGGAACTTTGCCAAACATGGGTAAAAAATGGGGAAATAGTAGAATTAACCCTAGCAGATAAAAGAGCGATCGCTATAGAAAATGATCGCATGGCTGGGAAAGCATTACGCGTCTTAGGTTTAGCCTACAACCAGATTAACGAGTCGCCAAGCAACAATAACCATGAAACAGACTTGATTTGGTTAGGTTTAGTTGGAATGGCTGACCCCATTAGGAAAGGTGCAAAAGAACTAATTCGAGACTTCCATCAAGCCGGAATTGCTACCGTGATGATTACCGGCGACCAAAGCCCCACAGCTTATGCGATCGCCAAAGAATTAGAATTAAGTCAAGAACAACAATTAGAAATTCTCGACTCCAGCAACATCAATAATCTCACCCCCGAAGCCTTAACCGCCCTCAGCGACAAAGTAGATGTCTTCGCCCGCATCAGTCCCAGCAATAAACTACAAATAGTCCAAGCCTTGCAAGCCGCCGGGAAAGTTGTCGCCATGACAGGCGATGGAATTAACGATGCACCCGCCTTAAAAGCCGCCCAAGTCGGTGTCGCAATGGGGAAAGGCGGTACAGATGTCGCCAGAGAAGTTGCAGATATCGTTTTAGAAGACGACCGACTCGAAACCATGATTGTCGCCGTTAGTCGCGGACGCACAATATATAACAACATCCGCAAATCTGTCCATTTCCTCCTCGCCACCAACCTCAGTGAAATCATGGTGATGACAGCCGCCACCGCCGCAGGTATTGGCGAACCCTTAAACGCTATCCAACTCCTCTGGCTAAACTTAGTTACCGACATCTTCCCCGGTTTATCCTTAGCGATGGAAGCACCAGAACCAGACGTTTTGAGTCAACCACCACGCAACCCCAACGAACCAATCATTAAAAAATCCGACTTTGGCCGAATCGTCTTTGAGTCTGCTGGTTTATCTATTAGTACCTTAGTCGCTTACGCCTACGCCATCCGCAGATATGGTTTTAGTCCTCAAGCCAGTACCGTCGCCTTTTTCACCCTGACTTCAGCCCAGTTGCTGCATACATTTAGCTGTCGTTCGGAACATCACAGCCTATTTAGCAAAGAAAAATTGCCACGCAATGGCTATTTAAATGCTGCCCTGATTGGTTCCTTTACTATCCAAATTTTAGCGATCGCCCTGCCACCTTTACGAAACCTCTTAAAGATTACCCCAATTAACTTTGTCGATACTGCCGTCATTATTGGTAGTGCATTGTGGCCTTTACTGTTAAATGAATCAACAAAAAATATTCAGCCACAAAATCTCTCCTTACCCTCACTTCCTTCAAATAACAATGCAATACAGTTAAGTTAAACTCTGTGTTCTCTGCGTCTCTGCGGTTCGTTAAAATTTTTTTCGCGCAAAGGTGCAAAGACGCAAAGAAGATTGCAAAAATTAATCTTCTACATCGCATAAGTATTATGAAAAAAGACTTCATGTTCACATCAGAATCAGTCACCGAAGGACATCCTGATAAATTGTGCGATCAAATCAGCGATGCCATAGTAGATAGATTCTTACAGCAAGACCCTTACGCCAGAGTCATTACCGAATGTGCCGCATCCACAGGCATATTATTTATTGCTGCCCGATTTGAACCAAACGCCAATGTAGACTTTACCAATATTGCCAGACAAGTCATCGAACAAATTGGTTACGAACAAAAAGAATTTAACGGCAAAACCTGTAGTATTTTAACCAGCTTGCGAGAATTACCCGCCAGTCAAACTCACTTATTTGATGAACATAATTTATCAGATGAAGAGATAGAAAAAATTACCGTTACCAATCAAGTTACAGTCTTTGGTTTTGCCTGTAATCAAACCTATACACTTATGCCCTTGCCGATTTGGTTAGCACACAAATTAGCCAGACAATTAAACGAAGTTAGACACAAAAAAATCCTACCCTATTTAACACCTGATGGTAAAACTCAAGTAGGAGTAGAATACCGCGATCGCCGTCCTTATAGAATCCATAGTATTACCGTCATTGCCAGCCAAAATAAAGCAGGCAAACCAGATTACCAACAATTACAAGATGATATTCGAGAAACAGTAATTAATCCTGTGTTTGAGAATGAAGAAATTCGCCCTGATGCCAAAACCCGAATATTTATTAATCCCGATGGCGCATTTATTAAAGGCGGGCCAGCAGTACATTCAGGCTTAACCGGCAGAAAAAACGCCATAGATACCTACGGGGAATATTCTAAACATAGCGGTTCAGCTTTGAGTGGCAAAGACCCAATTAGAATTGATAGAATCGGCGCTTACATTGCCCGTTATGCCGCTAAAAATGTCATTGCTGCCAAACTTGCAGATGAATGTGAAGTACAGCTAAGTTATTCCATTGGTTTGTCTCGTCCGGTGAGTATTCAAGTCGAAACTTTTGGCACAGGTAAAATATCAGATGAAGAAATTACTAATCTATTAGAAAAGCATTTTGATTTCCGCCTGGCAGGAATTATTAAACAATTTAATTTAAGACATTTACCAACAATTCATCCAGGCGGCTTTTATCGTCAACTCGCAGTTTATGGCCATATTGGAAGAATGGATATAGATTTACCCTGGGAAAAAACAGATAAAGTTGACTTATTTTGAGATTAAACAACTGTAAAAATAAAAAGCCATTGTAGTCGCCGTAAGTTCTGGTGCAAGCAGGTGTTAAATATTGTAATAATATGCAAAAGTCATTAGTTTGCAGACCATTCGAGTAAGGACTGTAGATTTGCGAAGCTTTTGACTTTACACTTTGCTTTAAGCTTGGTCTCACTTTCATTATAAAGGAAGTTATTAATTTTCTTTGAATCCACCTCCATATTGAGATAAAAAATCCTGAAGCGATCTGAATTTTGAACTTCCTCAACTTTGTATAACTCAAGAGTTTTTCGTCCGGTATGATACTCTACAAACCATAAAGCTCCTTCAGTACACACAGTAGATTTGAAGGTTGAAAGTATCATATCAGTTATCTCTGTATTTCCGAATCCACTCCCAGTAACACTATCTAAAAGAGTTTTGATAAGCTTTAATCCCTGATCAAAATTCATGAATTTTTTGGTAACAGACTCTTCGTACTTTTGATCCAGACCTTCAGACTGACTCTTCAACTTACTTTTAGCTATTTCGATTACCTTATCTTTAAAATCAGGATGTTTTATTGCCAAATCCTGCAAGGAAATAATATCGCGCTTATCGTTATCCTTAATGCGCCCCTTCAAAAGAGTATAGTATTCTGTTCCAAAAGCTAATTTCAGTAAGGATTCAAAAATCTCCAGAATGCTCATTTATCTACTAATCTTCGGTATAAGTGACAATCAATACTCTAACAGATAATCTTATGTGTTATCATTAAAGCTTGGCTAAATCCAACTACTGAAAACCCGGTAACTTACCAAAGTAGATAAATAACAGAATTGCTGATATTGCTAACCAGAGATTCTTAGAAAGTTCCTGACTATATTTATACTTCTCAAAATCCTTGGGAAACGGAGTCATACCGCGCTCATATAAGTAACAAAACTCAAACCACAACCAAAACGGAGGAACAACAATCCAAAACGCCATCAGTGCTTTTTTGATGTTATCTGGCCAATTGAAGAGAATAGCACCTATAACCGAAATTAAGAGAAAAATGATGGTGGTTCTAGCAAATAGTTCCGTCGGATTAGATTTTATGCGGTTCATTATTTATACCTGATCAACAGATTCAAGGCTACATCATTATATTGGTTGAACGAGGAAGTAATTTTACTTAAACTATAGTTTTTTATTTAGCCGTATATCTCGTAAGTAAGATTAGGCTCTCTCTCATCAGCAGGATGGAATACTTCAGAAAGTTCATCACCTTATAAGAGTAATTTTCTTTCCTCAAGAGATCTAAAAATGACGGGTACAAACAAAATTCGTTACGCAGTTGTTGGCTTAGGTTGGTTTGCTCAAGAAGCTGCTTTACCTGCATTTACTAATACCGATAATTCTGAATTAGTTGCGTTAGTTTCTGATGATGTAACAAAACTGCAAGAAATTAGCCAAAAGTATGGCATTCAGCATACTTACTCTTATGAGGAATATGAAGACTGTTTGACCAGTGGTGAGATTGATGCTGTTTATATTGCTTTACCCAATCACCTACATCGTGAATATACTGTACGCGCAGCGAATCAGGCAATTCATGTGCTGTGTGAAAAGCCGATGGCTGTAACCGAACAAGAGTGCGAGGCCATGATTAAGGCTGCAAAAGATAACGGTGTCAAATTGATGATTGCTTATCGTTTACACTTAGAACCAGCCAACTTGCAGGCTGTAGAAATTGTGCGATCGCAGCAAATCGGTGAAGCGCGTGTTTTCAACTCTGTTTTTACTCAACAAGTTGAAGGCGGTAATATTCGTTTACGCAATGTTACTGGTGGCGGCACAATCTATGATATTGGTATTTACTGCATTAATGCTGCACGCTATCTATTTCAAGATGAACCAACGGAAGTATTTGCTGTAGCTGCAACTAAAGGCGAACAACGCTTCAGTGAAGTCGAAGAAATGGCCAGCGTCATCTTACGCTTTCCTAACGAACGACTAGCAACCTTTACTTGTAGCTTTGGCGCAGCGAAAGTTTCAACCTATCAAGTTGTTGGCACTAAAGGCGATTTACGTGTAGAATCCGCCTATACATGGCACGGAGAACTCAAACATTACCTCACCATTGATGGTGAAACCCAAGAGCAGACTTTTGCACAACACGATCAGTTAGCGGCTGAATTCAAATATTTCTCAGATTGCATTCTCCAAGATAAAGACCCAGAGCCATCGGGAATCGAAGGATTGAACGATGTTCGCATCATTCAAGCAATCTACCAATCCATTGAAACAGGTCAGCCTGTGCAAGTGCAAACTCTCGATCGCTCTCAACGTCCCACAGCAGATCAAACAATTAAACGTCCTGCTAACGAAGATCAGCCAGAACTAATTCGGGCTGCTGCACCTTCTGGTAATTCTTAAAGCACGCCTGAGTTGAAAAAATCAATGTCACCAAAGGCTTGCTGTTTGAGCAAGCCTTTGGTTTTACACGCTGACTAAAAATAAAATTAACACCTAAATTTTCTGGACTTGCTCTTATATCTATGTCATGTTAGAAAACTGAATAACAAATTCTCCTTGAATTTCTTTTAACCCACAGACAGAATGCCAGATGCAGAAATCTGCCAAAATCAGCTGGCTCAAATCAGAGCATACCTACACCAGCAAATTCATCGACAAACAAATTCCTTGTCGGTAGCAGGTAATGAAGAAGGAATGGTGCTACTGTTGGCTGATGGCAGTATCCCAGCTTGTAATGCCTCATCTGAAAGCATTTTAGGAATCACTGTCGAGGAGTTACAAAAGCATGGATGGCTGGGGTTTAACTGGTATGTCATTCATGAAGATGGTACTTGTTGTCTATGTGAAACCCATCCGGCCATCAAAGTTTTACAAACAGGTAATCCCTGCTTAGATTTTGTCTGTGGGTTTAGTCAACCTAACGGTGAATTAGTCTGGCTGTTGACTAACTCACAACCTTTATTTTCTGGGAACGACACCACAGCTTATGGAGTTGTTACTACTTTTACGCAAATTGCGATCGCCCCACAACCGGAGAGTAATTGGGAACGTTATCAAGATTCTCCCATAATTCGTGCCGTTGAGAGTCAAGCTAATTCTGATAATCTCTATCTGATTGAAAAAATTGCGGATATTGTTCCGGGTGTAATGTATATCTACGACCTGGTTGAGCAGCAAAATTTTTACGTTAATGCCAAAATTACGCAACTTTGGGGCTATACACCAACAGAAATTCAGGCAATGGGTAATGAGTTATTTAGCAACTTGATGCACCCAGAAGATTTATTACGATTGCCTAGTCATGTTGAACAATTTCAATCTGCCGATGATCATGATACATTCACTGTTGAATATCGCATCAAACACGCTAATGGTGAATGGCGCTGGTTTTGTAGCTATGAAACTATTTATCGCAAAACTATTCATGGTTTGCCACACCAAATTCTCGGCATTGCTTTTGATATTACAGAACGCCGACATATAGAAATTGCCCTGCGCCAGAGTAACGAAAGATTTGAATTAGCAGCCGCGGCTGTTAATTGTCTAATCTATGACTGGAATCAGAGGGAAAATTCTATCCAAAGAACTTCAGGTTTGACTCAACTATTTGGTTATACCCAACAAGAAGCAGAACCAAGTTTGCAATGGTGGCAAGAACGCATTCATACCGATGATCAACAAAGGATTATCGATGAGTTTACAGCGGCGATGGCTGTTACTAACCGATACCATATCGAATACCGCGTGCGTCATCAACATGGACATGATGTGTGGGTAGATGATCGGGGGTTTGTCGTTCAAGATGAAGATGGTCAGATTGTTAGAGTTGTTGGTGCTATTACTGACATTACCCAGCGCAAACAGGCAGAAGACGAATTGCGTCAGCGAGAAACTCAATTAAGGCGGTTAGTTGAGGCGAATATTATCGGCATTATGTTTTCTACACCTGACAAAATCACCGAAGCAAACGATGCTTTTTTGGATATGCTCGGTTATAGTCGTGAAGAATTATTGGCAGGTAAGATTCGCCGAGAAGAGATTACACCACCAGAATATGGCGATCGCGATCGCCAGAAAATTAGGGAACTCTTGACAGATGGAGTCTGCACTCCCTATGAAAAAGAATACATCCGCAAAGATAATTCCCGCGTACCGATTTTGATTGGTGGTGCGTTGGTAGAACAGCAGCCTGCTTATTGGGTATGTTTTATTCTCGATTTGACCAATACCAAACAACTAGAGAGGGCTTTAAGGCAACAAACCGAAGAACTCAAACAAGCTAATCAAATTAAAGATGAGTTTCTCTCGATTCTCTCCCATGAATTGCGATCGCCTCTCAACCCAATTTTAGGATGGGCAACATTACTCAAAACTCGGAAATTTGATGAAACGATCACAATTAAAGCCTTAGAAACTATTGAACACAATGCCAAATTACAACTGAAATTAATTGATGACTTGTTGGATGTCTCCCGGATCATCAGGGGTAAGCTACATCTCAATTTTGTGAATGTTGATTTGGGATATGTAATTAATGCTGCATTAGAAACGGTGCGATTAGCAGCAACTGAAAAATCTATTACTATTGACAAGGGTGCAGATATTAATCTAGCTAAAGTGCTGGGGGATTTTCATCGTTTACAACAGGTGGTCGTGAATCTATTAAGTAATGCCATCAAATTTACTCCCGCTGGGCAAACTGTAGAAATTACACTCACTACCTCTGATAACTATGCCAAAATTATCATCAAAGATTCAGGACAAGGCATTTCTCCAGACTTTTTACCATTCGTATTTGACTATTTCCGACAAGCAGATAGTAGCATCACCAGAAAGTTTGGCGGTTTAGGCTTAGGTTTGGCAATCGTGCATCACTTAGTAGACTTGCATAGCGGAACAGTAACCGCCGACAGTCCTGGCGAAAACCAAGGTGCAACTTTTACTGTCAAACTACCTCTCATCCAAGATAAAAAAACCGCATTCAGCCCCATTATCACCGAAGATCAAAAATTAAATCCTACCCTCCTAACTGGATTGAAAATACTCGTTGTGGATGATGAAATTGATACGCGGCACTTTATCAGCTTCTTACTCAAACAATATGGTGCGATCGCCACAGTCGCCGCCTCCGCCACCGAAGCTTTATTAGCAATAGCCGAATCACCCCCAGATTTAATTATTAGTGATTTAGGTATGCCAGAAGTGGATGGCTATACTTTAATGCAGTTAATTAAAAGCTTGCCAGCCGCACAAGGTGGAAATATCCCCGCGATCGCTCTCACTGCTTATGTAGCGGAAAGCGATCGCCAAAAAGTATTAGCAGCAGGCTTTAAAAAACATGTTACTAAACCTGTAGACACAAAAGAATTAATCTCTTTGATTGCCGATTTGATGGGCAGAAGAGATAATGATGATTTCTAGTGAATTCCCCAATATATGAGGTAGCAAAAATTGTAGCCAATACTATTATTAAAAACCTGTGTGATGTGATCAAAACAGAATTCTGTGGCAGACCACCGATGAATACACAGTGAAACATCACACCCAATTTTTGCTATTGTCTGCAAAAAAATTAGTAGCAGGTTTGTTTATCCACTAATTGATTCTGAATTCTCACTGTTGAATTCTTCTGGTATTTCCTCGTCTGGACGTTGAATAGCTGGAGGATAATCCACAAATTCTTGGGTTCTCGTAGTATTTGTAGTTGCTCCTTCTAGTAACTCATCTTCAGGATTCACGTTTTTATCAGCAGCCATATCCATCAGGCCTTCGGCATTAGTATTTGGTTTGTCTCCACTTCCTTTATGACTTGCATGACCACCAGGCATAACTATTTTCTCCACAGTGATATTCTAGAGATTCACACTCCCAACCTAAACTGACTGACTGTACATCAGACACTATCAGAAGACTTAAATTTAAGTTGGATGAATACTGATGTCTCTGTCGGAAGATAGCAAATTGATCAGTGCCTAGTTACCTGAGTGCAATATTTGCAACTTAAGTTTTGAGAATCAATCATTGATTTGAATAAAACTTACAAATCAACACACACTGATTCAATTTCATTTGCTTGAATAGCTATATTAATAGAATTGAAATTCATGCTTCTGGACTATGGCAAGTAAATATGTAGACGTGCAGGAATACACTGTTAGAGCGCATAAAAGACTAATTCACACCAGGGTCTTCCACTTTGTCTGCAAAGAATGTAATCAGACAACAAAACGCGAGACTTTTGGCCCTCGTCCTTTATATTGCGAAACCTGCCGTCCACCACAACCTCCGCGCAAATCTCCACAGCCATCTCAAAAAGCCAAACCAAGACCGATGACATATACAAGTGATACCACTTTGGGTTGATTTAACACTCTATGAAACCGCAATTGGAACCCCCTCCCCAAACCTTAATCTCGCCGTTGTTGGAATTACGCGACTACTACGCTCGCCTTGTAGAAGAGTACGGAAATTTATATAATCAGGCGCGATCGCAACTCAACAATGTCGAAGGTTTATTATCTAGCTGGTCTTCATCATCAGAGGCTAACAATAAGCTGCTAACAGTTGAAGTCGTGAACAAAATGCTCTCTGCTTCTCAAGAAGACTTACTTCTATCTCCCTCATCTGATGGTGTAGCGACATCTGATAGCGAATTAGAGGCGTATCCAGATGCAGAACAGCCAGACACGGAAGAATTAGCACCGGATAGTTCTGCTTCCACAACAACCAACATCAACGAATCCCCAGTCATAGATAGCACTTTCCTCAACAAAGATTTCTCGCTGAATAACGTAGATATTCCCATGTTGAGCGACTATCAATCTTTAACTCGGATGGAAGCTATTAAACAGCTATTGGAACAACATCTGGGTACAGTTTGCCATATAGATTTTATTGTGCGATCGCTTTATGGTGACTTAGAACCCCATGTATTCAAAGTTGTCAAAGGTAGAGTTCAATCTTCACTCACCCAAGGTAGAGAAAGACAAGCTTGGTTTGGTATCCCCAATGAACCTGGTTGTTACACCCTAGATTTGGGTTTGGTGAATACCAATCAAACCAACAATAATTCTAAGACTGGCAAAAGCAAGAAGAAGCCCGTTGTAGTGCCACAAACAAAAGTTATTCCTATGCTCAAAGCCTATGAGGGACAATTTTTGATTGATGCTTTGACCGTTTTCTTTAGACAAAATCCGGGGAAAGTTTTTGGTGTAGCTGAAGTTATCGCCGGCATTTATGGCAACCTCGATGCGGATGAAGTCAGAGAAGTGAAAAGCAAGGTACTGAATGAACTATCACGCGGTTATCGGACAGGACGATTCTCCAGAATGCCGGATACAGTTGGCTTTTATACCTTGGATACTAAGCTAGTCCGCAAAGCTTGAGGCTGAAATGAAGCAGGGGATAGGGGACAGGGGACAGGTGAGAGGAAATAGGTGAGAGGTGAATATTAAAGCAGTTGCATCAAAGCTTTTAACAATCAACAATGTCCTCATCTATGTGACTACAGCTATCAATCTAAAATCCAAAATTGATTAGCTCTACTCTGCCCATTCCAAACTACGTTGAACTGCTTTTTGCCAAGTGGCGAAGTTAGCTAAGGCGTTATTCCTCGCTGGATTAGGTTCAAAGATGCGGTCGATTTGCCGTTGACTAACTAATGTTGTGTAGCTGTGCCAAAATCCAGCTGCTAAACCGGCGGCAAATGCTGCACCTTGGACGGTGGTATCGCGCATTTGCGGGCGTTCTACGGGAATGCCCAAGACATCAGCTTGGAATTGCATAAGAAAGTTGTTTTCACAAGCACCGCCATCAACAATTAACCGCTTCATCGGCGTGGGAGAACAAGCATTAATAGCTTGCACAACTTCAAAAACTTGATAGGCGATCGCTTCTAATACAGCCCGCACTAAATGTTGGGGTTGGACGCTGGCGGTAATGCCAAAAAAGGCTCCTCTGGCGCTCATATCCCAATAAGGCGCACCCAGTCCACTAAAAGCAGGGACAAAGTACACGCCGCCGTTATCGGCAACTTGATTAGCCATTGTTTCAGTTTCCGCCGCCGTCTTAATCAGTTTGATGCCATCCCGCAACCATTGGATACAAGCACCACTGGTAAACATACTGCCTTCTAAGGCATAGCCAATCTCTAAATTACCGCTGTGGTTTTGTGTCCAAGCCAAAGTGGAAATCAGTTTATTGTGCGATCGCACAATTTCTGAACCCGTATGAGCCACTAAAAAGCTACCAGTGCCATAAGTGCATTTCATTAAACCAGGGCGATCGCAGCCATGACCAAACAATGCTGCTTGTTGGTCGCCTAAAATAGCGGTGATGGGAATTTCTGCACCCAACAAGGCTTTATCTGTCACACCAAATTTACCTAAGCTGGGTTGAATCTGCGGCAAAATCTGCGCCGGAATTTGCAAGATTTCGAGTAATGTTTCATCCCACGCGCAGGTTTTCAGGTTCATTAACATGGTGCGGCTGGCGTTGCTGTGGTCGGTGGCGTGAACTCTCCCCGCAGTTAATTTCCACAGTATCCAAGTATCAATCGTACCTGCCAAAACATTATTTAAATCAACACCTGTAACTTTATCGAGTAACCATCTCAACTTCGTCGCCGAAAAATAAGCATCAATCACTAAACCAGTGCGATCGTAAATTTCTGGTGCATAACCTTGGGTTTGTAATTCATGACAAAGAGGTGCGGTACGGCGGTCTTGCCAAACAATGGCTTTATGTAGAGGCTTACCAGTGGTTTTATCCCAAATTAAGCAAGTTTCCCGCTGTACAGTTAATCCCAAGGCGACTATATCTGATGGTGAAATCTGAGCTTGAGCGATCGCATTTTGCATCACCCAGCAGGTATCTTGCCAAATTTCTTCCGGGTCATGCTCTAGCCAACCCGGTTGGGGATAATACTGTGTGAGTTCTTTATATGCTTGCCCAACAATTTGACCTACGGCGTTAAATACAAAAGCACGGTTGCCTGTTGTACCCAAGTCCAAAGCCAAGATATAACCTGATGATGGAGATGTACTTTCCAAGGTCACTGATTAAATATGAAGTCTGAACTCCTGTTTGGGTAACGATATCACAAAGTATTAACAGGAGATCAGACCTATGATATTTCTACATTTTTTGCCAGTCTTCTCGACTCAGACCGTAGACTAACACCTCAGTTCCCAAAATTTCTGTTGTCCCTTGGAGTTTTTCGCCTAACTTCTGGGCTACACGCACAGAAGCAACATTTTGGGGATGAATTAAGCTAATAATCTGCGATCGCTGTAATTGGTTAAAAGCATAATTCATTGCTGCTGTTGCTGCTTCTGTCGCAAAGCCATATCCCCAATAATCCCGGCGCAACGACCACCCAATCTCTAACCCAGGCCAGCCTTCTGGTTGCCAACAGCCAATCCGACCAATCATTTCACCAGTTTGGCTTTCTTCAACAGCCCACAATCCATAACCTCGCAGTTGCCAATGACCAATTATCATCGCCATATTTCGCCAAGATTCCCCACGCGAGAAAGGCTGACCCGTACCGATATAACGCATCACCTCTGGATGGGCGCACATATCAGCGTAAGCATCCAAATCTGCTTCACAAAACCCTCGTAGGATAAGGCGTTGAGTTTCAAGTTGAGGAATCATAGTATAGCGGTAGTCAGATATGTTAAGACAATTTGAAAGCTTGAATGCCAGGAATAGTAAGACTTTTTCTCCTGCCTTCTGCTATAGTTGGTAATTTATTTATTCTGACTTCTGAATTCTGACTTCTTCAAAATTATGTGTTTTTTGGCATCAAACGTAATTAAACCTTGTTGTTGTAATTTACCTAACAATCGTGTAATTGTGACTCTGGTAGTACCACAAGCACTCGCTATATCTTCATGAGTGAAGCGCACGCTGAAGCGAGTCCCGCTTTCTATAGGTTCACCTACTTCCTGTTTTAAAAGCTCTAATAAATAGTTCAACCTGTCTTCTACTAGTTGCTTTTTAGAAATAAGTAAAAATGATTCTGTTTGTTGTAACCGCTGATTGATTTTGGGTAACAGCGTATGACTAAGTGTAGGGGTTACTAATATTTCTGATGCGTAAATTGGGACTAACTCAACATCGGATAAAGCTGTAGCTTGGTAAATGGATAAAGAAGTCATATCAGAACCAAACACCATTTGTGTTTTTGCCAGCCCTAGCAAGACTTCTTCGCCAGTTTCACTAAAGGTGCTGAGTTTAACCAAACCTCGACAAATGTACCAAATAACTGAGGTATTCAGCGGAATATTTTCGCCTTTAGGATGTTTGTATCTAGGGCGATTCTCCATCAAATCGCTGTCATTCTGAACTGATTGTAATTTTGTTGGCTGGCGATCGCTAATATTCCGGATTAACCAAAGTAAATGTATTGCTTGAGCCTGTTGATCCCGCACTACTTTGACTGTGAAAGCTGCGTCAAAGTATTCGCCATGACGTTGTTGCAAGCGGATGACTAACTCTTTGCTTCTATCTGTATGATGTAGCTGATTGAGTTCGTGACGAAAGTGCTGGCGTTCTTCTAAACAGACAAAGTTAATCATTGCTTTGCCAATCAGAAACTGTCTGGTCATATTCAGCAATTTAGCTGCTGTTAAGTTAGCGTTTTCAATAATGCCTTCTGGATTAGTGACTAAATAGGCATCTGGTGCATACTCAAATAAATCTTGGTAGTGTTCGCGTTCTGTTTCTAGTAGATTTTGTGTTTCTTTTAGTGCTTCATTTTGCTGATATAGTTCTTCTGCTGCTAACTGTAGCATCTTAGAAGTACTATAAAGTTCTTGAAAAGCCTGTGGTAGCATCTCAGGAGGAATCCAAGGCAAAATACTAGCAGTTTGATACAAATCTGCTAAAGGTTTATGCAAAGCTTCTAAACGTTGGATAAATAATTTTATATTCATCTTTACTTCACGCTACTTGCTTGCAAAGATTCAGCAAAAACCCTACATATTAATAATTATATATAGCAATTATCAGTCAGATGAAATACACCCCTCCCCAACCCTCCCCTTAGGAAGGGGAGGGTTGGGGAGGGGTAATTGTGTAACCTACCAGAGTTGAAAACGCTATAAAGCATAGAAAAATTTTTAAAAATAATTTTCTATGTTTTATATTAGTAATTATTACTAATATATTTAATTTTCAATATGTTTATTACTTATATTTTGTTTGAGTTGCTAACTAAACAAAACAAGTTGTGGATCAGAATCCCCCACTAATGGCTACGGATAGTAGTCAAAGTGTTGATTCTGACTTCTGAAATTTTTATTTAATAACACAGATTTAGCCCACAAACATTTTACAGCTTATTGGGATACATTAAGCGCAATTTTGTGACAAAAGTTTAGCATTTAGCAAAAAATTCTGATGCTTCAAGCTGAACTAAGGTGGCGATCGCTCGGTTATTTGGGAAATTTTTTTCAGTACTATGTTTTAGTATCAACATAATTTATGTTTGCCTAAATCATACCCTGTAAAGATTCGGGATTATTTTATCAACTTGTTAGTGCATGATTATTGCTCCACTTTTGATTCGTCTATAGCAATCATCTGTGAGGTGTAAAAATTGATAATATTCAGATACCCGACTCTTGAAAAAATCGGGTATCTTGTCGTCCACAAGTATTTAGGACTGCTATAGCTTAAAGATATGTGATCCTTTTTGCCATAGCTTCTATCAAAAGAATAAAGCTGCTACTACCGCAGGTATAACCTTATCTATATCTAAAAACGCGGCATTACTAAGTTTCCGTTAGCGTAAACCATCATTATCAATAGCACTGTAGCTATCGTTAGATAAAAGTCCTAACCAAGGGTCAGAACTAGGAGTCAAAAAAAGTTGGGCGTAAACTTTATCATTCAATTGATCTAAGTTACTAGTTTGAGCATCTTGCATAAACCATTGATGAATTTGGCTGTGCAGCATATATTCATTTCTGGCGGTATCTAAAGCCATCAAAGTTTCAAATTTGTTGACTATTTTGGGCAAACTTTCGGCTGTGGTTTTAGCGGAGGCAAATTTTTTCGCACCTATTAAAGAGATGCTATTTTGATCTAGTTTGGCATCAGTGGCATAAAGTTGAGCAATTTTGTTCCAAGCAGCTTGATCGGTAATTTCGGCTAAGGTATTGCGATTTGCTTCCGCACCAGAACGCAAAGCACTTAGCATTGGGTTTTCGACGGCCATTTTAGTCACCGCCAAAGAACCGGCAATTTCTGCTGTGGGTGATTGCTTTTCTACCAGTCGTGGGGGAGATTGAATACCCAACCGAGATAAATCAGCCGTCCATCGAGTTTGGATTGCATTCAGGCGATCGCTATGGTATTTCTGTAAGAAAGCCTGACGCTGAGTGATAGGAAGTTTACTATATTCCTTGGCTGCAACTTCAGCTTGTTGTAGTTGACGCAAAAAAGCTTTGGGGCCGTAGAGTCCAGGAATCGCATCAATCGGACGACCAGAAGCATCTAATATATAGTGAATGCTGTTCCCTGTGATGGTGCGTTCTAGTTTGCGACCATCACCAAAATCAATTGTCACTTTGGGTACAGGACGGACTGACTGCCAGTGTAAAATAAAGCGGTTTTGTAAAACTTGAGCAATTGCGGCATTGGGATACAGCGCTACCCGAAAAAACCGACTATTCGCACAACTTAAATCTTGATCTAGTCTGCCTAACAAACGCAGAGATAAAATTGGTTTACCACTAGCTTTGGCAGCTGCTTTAGCTGCTTCTAAATCAGTGTACCAGTATAACCGCGAAGCATAGCAGTCTCGCTGTTGACAAAGTTCATCTAACGCTACACGAATTTGAGGATTTGGCAGAACTGCATCTGAGGCGCGAGGATTGAGTTCATTTCTGTGGTAATCGAGGAATTTTTGCAATCCCTGAATTCCTTGTTTGCGTAGCACAGCCACTTCTTGAGATAGTGCAGAAGTTTTACTTTCTGGTGTTTGCGCTTTAGCTGTTGGCGAGAAATTTAAAATCACCAACATCAAAACAAAGGTATTTGTAAAGTGGTTCAATTTCATATATCAGACTCCTATGTAATTTCTATGAAGCTTAGTAAAAGGTCAAAAGGCTGTTTGCTGATTCCCTGTTTCTGATTTTCTCCCTATCTAATTAAGCTGGAAAATCCTTGCTAGTCTAGAATTAGCTGATAATTCAAACCAACTAATAATTGAGATTCTTCTTCAAACTTATAGCTCAAATCGATGTGCGATCGCCAAATACTCAGTTTCGTCAGTAATCTTGAAATATAAAGACTTAATATATACTTTTAAAGTTTCTGCTGGCAACTAAAATTTATACAGCTAATATACGTCTATTTATCTAATTTTAGTGAAGTTTCGATATAGGAAACATAATCAAAATAAATATTGATAAAAAGTTCATGTATTTAAGCTGCATATATCCTTAAATATGCGAGTAAATTCCCCTTTGCTAAAGGTTAGCAACCGCAA
Source organism: Nostoc sp. LEGE 06077 (assembly GCF_015207705.1). GTDB lineage: Bacteria > Cyanobacteriota > Cyanobacteriia > Cyanobacteriales > Nostocaceae > Nostoc_B. The sequence goes on along the minus strand of NZ_JADEWI010000002.1, from coordinate 59,538 downwards.
TAAAATCAGTAGTTTTGCTCTTTAAATATTATCTGGTTTTCTTTTATATTGCTGATAGTTGCGTTATCTTGCTTCCCAAAGGAGTCTGATAATTATTATATTAGTGTGCATCTATCGGTTGAAGTTTTAGTTGTTTTTTAAATGGGTTTTCTTTAGGAATTGCTTTAAAAATAGCAACATAATGATGTATTTCTCATAAAGATAAAACTCAGAATTTTAGGCTTATATATAGCATAACGCAACGCATACCAGCTTTAAATACCAACCCTACACCACTGCAATGAAACAATATAGTTGTCCTCTCCTAGCGCTACTTCTCAGTATCGTCTCTAGCTTCATGTGCGTTCCCTGTCATGCTCAAGTTGCCACAGAAGCAAAATCTGAATTAGATAATAATGATTCACCACAGAAAACATCATTGAATAAAAATGAAGTATTGCCAGTGAATAGCGCCGAGGATTCGGCAAATATCAAATCAACTGTCATCTCTGATAATTCGGAAACTACAGCTGCGGTAACTAATAATCAAGCTAATACTCAACCTACACTTCGCATTCCTATCAACAGTCGAATTTTTGCCTCACCTTCCATGCAACAGTAAAATCAGCTTTTATTTTCTTAAAATTTGAAATTTCAGATCCCTGAATTCTTTGAGAAGTCGGGGATCTATTTATTTACGAATTATTTAACGCCGTGTTTAACTTTTTCGCAAACCTAACCCCCAACCCCTTCCCTACAACTACTGTGTACACACAAGTCGAAAATTTGCCGTCTGAAACCGTATCCCGCCTAGAACTAAAGTTCTAGGCTCATAGCCAAAGTCCACAAAACGTGGACTGGAATATATTTTTAGTTGAGTCATCTGAAGATGACTTGCGCTATGAGACTCGGAATTCATTCCGAGGCGGGACAGATGCACTCAACGAACATTTGTGTGTATACCGTAGCATCAGGTTATTTAGGACTGCTGTAGCAGCACTTGCTCATAACGTTTTCCAGCAATATCCCATGTGAATTCTGCTTCAACTAATTGTCTACCGTGATCAGACAATTCTGAACGCAGTTGAGGGTGATCAAATAATTGACTAATAGCTGTGACATACTCTGCTGGCGTATTGGCTCTCAAAGCGCATAATGGTTGATTTGCAATATCTACAGCTAATCCTTCCAAACCGCGATCGCTCGCCACAACAGGTACACCCGCAGCCATTGCTTCCAATGTTTTATTTTTAATCCCAAAACCAGTTCTCAGCGGTACTACACAAACTGTAGACTGATGCAAGTATTCTGACATTGAAGCCACACGACCAGTGACAATCACGCCGGGAAGATTATTCAACTCTAAAACTTCTGGTGTGGGTCTAGCACCAACAATACTAAAGGTGGTGTCTGGATACTGTGTTTGTAATTTTGGTAAGACTTCCACAGCAAAAAAACGTGCTGCATCTATATTATGTGAAGCATCCATCGCACCGACAAAGATTAATTTATGTCCGCCGGGATCTTGGTGACGATAGGGAAATAATTCTAAATCGACACCGTTGGGAATTACTTTGATTTCTAGTTCAGGACGCAGTTTGAGAAATTCTTGGCGATCGTCTTCTGTAGTCACCACAATGTTAGAAAATTTATTACAGTAACGCCGCTCATAGCGCTTGAGAACCAGAGACAAATAAAGGCGATCGCGCAGTGCATTTTGCGCCGCACCCATTTCTAGATGATCACGAATCCAGCCGTATACGGAACTGTGGACATCAACCACCGTATTTACACTGTGACGGTACTCTGGCTTAATATAAATTTCATTGACACTATGTTCACAAGTAATCACATCACACTTACCAGCGCGGACATATTCATCGACACAAGCTTGAATCTCTGGAGAATAGCGATGGAGAACATTTGGCGGTGTTGCTTTGAGTACTGACTCCAAAAAGCGTGCTGTCTTACCAAATAAACGAGCGATCGCATTTTTTTCTTGAGGTTGTGGCGGTAAAGGAAGAACAATCAATTCACCTACATATTTCCGTAATTCCTCTATCTCGGCTAATGTTGTTTCCTTGTTATTCTGTGTAATCAACGTTACGTCGTGGTTATATTGAAGATATCTCAATAAATTAAAAGTTCTAATTTCTGTTCCTCCACGACTTGGCGGATATGGAAATGTAGACGATAGCATTAATATCCGCATATAATTTTGCTGCTCCTTTTCCTAGTAAATATTGTTATGCAATCATGGTGTTAATCGATAATACTTTAACTTCTATTTTGTTAAATGTAAGCTAATTCATCTCAATTCATTATCAGAATTTCTTCAACCAAGACTCCGCAAATCTATCAGCAAAAAATATGAATAATAAACCGATTCTGTCTATTATTACTCCTACCTTGGGTAAATTTTCAGACTATTGGCTAGAAAATCTTTTAAAAGTAGCAGGTTCTGTCCAATTTATTTTAGTTTATCCACCTAAAGTCAAACCAAGAGCCATAAATGATCCCAGAGTTACAGAAATAATTAGTCCCTATAAAGGCGAGATGCCGCAAAGGTTTGTAGGGTTACTCAATGCTCAAGGAGACTATATTTTAGCCTTAGATGATGATGATTATGTGCATCCCCAGGTGTGCGAATTATTGGCTAAATATTTTCAAAGATTCCCTGAAAGTTGGATTCTGCGGTTACAAAAACTGAATATTGATATGAATGATGAAAAACGTATCCAGCAACCTTGGGCAGAAGTTCCTGATGTTGAGAAATTGGAAATATGCAAAAAAACTCCTGAAAATCCTTATCCTTACCAAAAAGGTAACTATAAAGGCTTATTAGAAGTTCCCATTGCTCCCTTAAATAAAAATTTTGATTGGCGTTATCTTTTCTGGCCATTCTTAACCAGAAAAGACAACGAAGGTTATCATGTAGAAAATTTTAATAACGTTGTTTGGCGCAATGATTTAATTCAGCAAGCACTCCCAGAACTTTCACACGCCACAAAAGTTATGGGAGCCGTGACGTGGATACCCTCAAGTGGATTTGATAGATTATCTGGCTTATTTGTCCAAGCTAACTTTTTTGAGAAAGATGCTATTATCGGTCACTGGATGCCAAAACCAGAACAAATTAGATATATAGACAAAGATCCCACTTTAAAGCCACCAAGATTTCATGTAATTTCTGATGCCTTGTTAATTAAACACTTTCCCCAATATGGTTATTTCTGGAATCTTGTGTTTAGCAAGTTATATGCTGTTCCCAGAACAGCCGGGAAATTAATCAGGTTAAAGTTAGTTAAAAAAGGACAGAAGTAATTAGGACTTACGCAAAAAATCTCTCAAATTCTCATTCCTCTGTGTCCTCTGCGTCTCTGTGGTAGCCTGCGGCAAGCCGCTATCGCGTCTACGTTATTCCGTAACTCGTGCGTAAGTCCTAGTAATTTTGCTATTAACCAATCACTTCTGTCGCTCCAGCAACCAAAATCTTCATCGGCTATGACAATATGAGATAGCTCAAACTTGAAATTGCGATCGCCAGTTAAGCTCCAACTTCAGTATGTTTTGAGAATAACTACTAAAATCTCTGTTCAATCAGCTATAGCTTTTAATTACAAACAGCAGCTATGCTATTTGTTAATTCAGCCACGTATATGTCATGTTCTCTGTTAATGAAGACTTCAGACAATACTTGATAAGCTTCTGTCCAAGCTGCTATAACTTCTTCTGTAGCTACTGTTCCTAATATATCTTTTATCGCTTGCAGCAAACTTTCTCCTACAATAGGATATTGTTCTGGCATAACATGGGTTTGTACATGGCGTTGGGCAATCTTTTCTACCATTGGTGTTAAAGCTGCAAGATTATCAATGTGACTAGCATAACCATAAACTGCTGTAGCTAATTTTGCAGGCTGAGAGCCATTTGCTTGAGCAGACATATCAAATTGTGCTTTAATATCGGGATGATTTTGAAACATAATTTCATACATCCGAGATGTGATTTGCTGACCGTTCCTTTTTAAGATGGGTGCAGTAGATTTAACAATATCGATTGTTTGCTGGCTAATCATAATTTCTTCGCTCATTTGCAATTTAAGTTAAATTCAATTTAGTAAATATTTTGATTAATTACTATGAGCTTGCTCAAAGAAGGGTACCCGTTACTATCATCAACAGAATGCAGGTTTCTCTTTTACCGAGCTATAGGAATCATATTTTATTGTTGAATGAGAGTAGTAGGCGATGCTCTAGGTTGGTAAGTAACGCACTTCATGTTCCCCAAAGGTAAGAATGTAGACGAAGCCTATACCCCTCATGAGATTTTTTCAAAAAACAGATTGCCATACTATATATCTGTCACTGTATAAGTAAAGAAGAAAGCCACTACAACTCAGAGTTGCATGGCTTTCGGTGTGGTATGAGGAGCTTAACTACATATCATGATAGGGTAACTGCCTAGTTTGCTATACCCTCGTAACAATTTTGGTAACAGAAATTTTTGGACAGCATAGCAATCAGTCCCAGATATATAGCAGGGGACAGGGTTAAAAGCTTTGTGGTGTCTAAGTTTTATTATTTATCGATGTCCTAACCAACTTGGATACTGCTATACTCTTGTGATAAAAAATAAAAACCGTAGAAAAATATAATTTCTACGGTTTTATAGTGTGGTGTGAGGAGACTTAACTAATCTCATCATATAACCCCTGGCAAGATTATTTACCCACTCTTAATAAAATTTGCAGCAAGATTATCATTTGATGACATAACCCTACATTCTTAGGTTTTTAACTCTTTCTGTAGTTAATTTTAGATTAAAGCACCACCGCAACTAGAACCACTCCCAGCGGTACAACCATAGCAATAGGCGGCTGTTTGTACTTCCGAAATTAAGTCTAAATTACTAGCTGCTAACAATTGAGTAACTGTTAAGTTTTCCCCCTTGGCGTTTTTCGCTGGTAGATTCATCATTTGGTTAAAATCGCAATCATAAACATTGCCTAAATAATCAATCGAAAGTTCATTACGACACATCAAATGCTCAATGGTGTTGGTATTAAAATGAGATTCTAAAAATTGTAGATAGGGTATATAGAGTTTTTTTCGCTCTAAATACATCTTGGTTCTACCAACTGGTAGATTTGTAATGGTAAACAAATTATTAAATTCAATATTAAAATTGTCTTTTAAAAATCTTTTATAATCTCGCTCTAAATTAGTTTGTTCAGGGGCTAAAGCAAATTTTTCACCTGTGGGTAACTGAGGATTATAAACCAAATCTAAAATTAAGTTAGCTGCTTGTCCATAACCAAATCTATTTAGCCACTGCAATGCTTTAATCGAATCATCAAAAACACCTGCACCGCGCATTTTATCAACATTATCTGCTAAGTAACAGGGTAAAGAGGCAACAATTCTAACTTGATTTTGCGCGAAATATTCTGGTAAATCTCCAAAGCCTTCTGCAAAATAAATAGTCAAATTAGACCGCACAATTATCTGTTTACCAGTTGCTTTTGCCGCTTCTACGAGTGGTTTAAAGCCATAATTCATTTCTGGTGCGCCACCCGTCAAATCAACGATTTCAATTTCGGGGAATTTATAAATTAATTCAATCAACTGTGTGCAGATTTCTGGAGAAAGTTCTTCTGTACGTTTTGGACTGGCTTCAACATGACAATGGGCGCAAGCAAGATTGCAGCGTTTACCTAGGTTAATTTGTAAAACAGTAATTTTCTTTTTGGTTAAAGGAGTATTTAGTTTATGCTTGAATAAAGTGATTGGTGTATTTATTTGGTTAGTTGAGGTAGTTTGCATAAGTTTATCTTCCTAATTGCAAATAAACATCAATATCGGCAGCAGAGAATATCTAGCCTTGCAATAATCTATAGGCGATACCACTAATAATTGCAGTAGTAGGTAAAGTGAAAATCCAGGCAATAATTATTTGCCAGAAAACACGTAAATTAACTTTGTTTTCAGTTAAGCCGACACCAACAATGGAACTAACTGCAACATGAGTTGTCGAAATAGGCAAACTAAAACAAGTAGCGGCGATCGCTAAAAATCCAGTCACTAGATTGGCAGATAAACCTTGAGTAGAATCTATAGTGGTAATTCTTGTACTCATAGTCTCGGCAATTCTTTGGGAGTTGAGTAAACCACCCAGTGCCATTGCCATTGCGATCGTTAACATTCCGCCTTGAATGGAAAAATATTCAATAATTAGAATAATAGAAACTATTTTTGGAGTTTGATTTATGCCTCTCGCAAAGCTGACAACTCCAGCGCTGAGAAAATGCAGGGTATCTAGAATTTTTTGATTAGCCAACAAGTTAAATTGAGAATTACAATATTCAATTAACTTATAAAGTCCGGCGGCCAAGAAAATGGCAATCAGGGGACTAAAGAATAAAGGTATTATAAAAGATTTTACTAATACAGCAAAATTAACTTTGAGACCGATCGCCACTAATCCCGCCCCTAGTAAGCCACCTGTTAAGCTGTGAGTTGTCGAAATTGGGAATCCCGTCAAAGCAGCCATCAACACTGTTGCACCAGATGCGATCGCCACGGCTAAATGAATTTCTGGGACATTAGCAATTTCATCTGGAAAAATCCCTTGCCCAGAAAATTTGTTAACTAATGTACTTGACATAAATATCGAAGCAATTGCACCAGCAAAGGTCATTATAGTCGACCATAGAATTGCTGTTTGGTAGCTAGTTGTACCACAGCCAAACAGCGTTGCTACACCTTTAAAGTTGTCATTTGCTCCATGAGAGTAAGCTAAAAATAACGTAGCCAAAAATAGACTAATAATTAACATTTTGGGGTTTAAGTTTTAACAGCAACCACCACCGTTATAGTGCCAGGTTGAATCAGTTATTATGATTTTCTCTGGGTCTAAAGCCGCCAGTTTAGCCGCAGTTTTATCACAGACTGCTGCGGGAATACCAAGCTGAAGTAGATGACCTGCTCCATCATCTAACAACGATTCTGCACCACAGTAAATAGCCGTCTTGCCAGTGAAAATACAAGCACCATCTTCGGGAATAGCCACTTTAAAAGAAACCGAATCTAGACTTTCTAAAAGGAGGTTTCCTTCTAAGTTGTAAGTTTGAACATCAAGTAACCGATAAGGACGACGGGCGCGAATTTCAATTTGACCAAAGCCAGCGTCAATGATGCGCTGAGTATACTCTTGGTAGGTAAGTGCGCCTGACAAACACATGGCGCGTAGTCGCTCATCTTGTTGAAGATGCACAGGAATCGGACGGGTAGTAATGGGATCACTCATCTGCAACCGTCCACCTGGTTTCAGCACACGATATGCTTCTTTTAAAGCTCTGGTTAAATCTTCTGGTTCAAAAATGTTGAACAGGCAATTCTGCGCGACAATATCTACAGAAGCATTCTCTACAGGCACATTAAAAGCATCACCTGCCCGAATTTCTACAAAATTTGGTTCAAACCAAGTGTTTTCAGTGGCTGCAATTTCTAGGTTGCGTGTAGCAGCCTGTCGCATGGCTGCAACTGGTTCAACAGCAATCACAGCACTAGTACGGCGAGAAAAATAAGCAAATTGTAACGCCTCTAACCCACCACCAACACCAACATAAAGCACAGTTGGTTGGTGCGCGAGTTCTGTAGGGTGAACAGTTGTACCACAACCATAATTCATTTCTTGCATAGGCAAAGGAATTTTCAAGCCAGGTAACTGCAAGGGTGAACTTTGTACACAACAAAGTCCTACTTGTGGTTTTTCTGCAACTTCGCGGTAAAATTCCGCCGCTGTTTCTAGATAAGTCATTCCAGTCTTAATGTTGGGTTTTTTTGCGAATACTCCACTCTGTGCATCTTAATATAACTGCTATTGCCTAAATAAATTTCACTCTAGATAGATAAGTACAGTTAATTAACTTTCCCGAAAGAGGAGAGTAGCAAGTTTATAGTACCGCTTTCTTCAACTCCTTAAATAGGAGTCTGCAACCATAAGCAATGGTTTGAGCGTGCCAATTTTAGATTTTGGATTGTTTTCGGTATAACCCTCAACGCCAGTTCTCTCAACTCAGCAAAGCCACCCACGAGACTGGCTCCTCCTTGTGGCTGGAACAGACTAATTACTAAATTCCTCAAACCTTTCTTAACTAATACTTTTTTGCTAGACTTCTTCACTTATGCAACGCCAAATCGTTATCACACTTAAGTTGGAATATTCTGCGTACCGCTGTGAAGTCAAACAGATGATATGGCAAACTTTTAGATAATTTGAAATGGGTGGTTTATTTACGCCGTGGTGTAAGCTTGTTTGCATTCAAGTTGCACTTTGTCAACCCAAATGACCAATGACCAAGGACGACCTTTCCGGCTGATTCTCTAATTTAGAGGTGTTTTAGCTGACTAGATTTATGTTTCCCAAATGCACCAATGTTAATTGTTGAGATTGGGCGTAAAGGTTGCAGGGCGCAGATTTTTCACTCACACCCATACAGCCTTATACCTTTTTTCTTTATGCAGTGACTTCTGCTTGCTTTTCTTTCGTTTGTAAGGATGCATAAAGTCGATTCAGCGCATTAACATAAGCTTGCGCTGAGGCAACTATGATGTCTGTGTTAGCTGCATGACCAGAAAATACTCTCGATTCATAGCGCAGACGAATTGTGACTTCCCCAATGGCATCAATCCCGCCGGTTACTGACTGCACAGAAAATTCAATTAACTGGTTAGGTACGTTTACTACACGGTTAATTGCTTTATAAACTGCATCAACAGGCCCAGTACCAATGGCTGCATCGGTTAATTCTTCACCATTGGGGGTACGGAGGGTGACTGTAGCGGTGGGACGGGCGTTGCTACCGCAAGAAACTTGCACCAATTCGACACGGAATAAATCGGGCGCTTGTTGAATTTCATCATTAACAATTGCTTCCAAATCCCAATCAGAAATTTCTTTCTTTTTGTCAGCAACTTCTTTAAATCTGACGAAGGCTTTGTTTAATTCAGTTTCTGATAATTCAAAGCCCAATTCTTTCAAGCGGGTGCGGAAAGCATTTCTCCCGGAATGTTTGCCCAAGACGATTTGATTGTCTGTTAACCCAATTAATTGGGCATCCATAATTTCGTAGGTAAGTTTATTTTTTAATACCCCATCTTGGTGGATGCCAGATTCATGGGCGAAGGCATTTGCGCCGACAATTGCTTTATTTGGTTGGACTAACATTCCTGTCAAACTCGAAACTTGACGGGAGGTTTTATAAATTTGTCGGGTGTCAATATTAGTTAATGGTTCTTCTGATTCAACCGGTCTTCCGAGGAAGGGGTTGAAGTATTGACGGCGGACGTGTAAGGCCATGACTAATTCTTCTAAGGCCGCATTACCTGCACGTTCACCAATACCATTGATGGTGCATTCTAATTGGCGTGCGCCATTTTTGACTGCTTCTAAGAAGTTAGCAACTGCTAAACCTAAATCGTTATGTCCGTGAACCGAGATAATTGCTTGATCAATGTTAGGTACATTTTCTCTAATGCCCTTAATTAATCCACCAAATTCGCTGGGAGTTGTATAACCAACGGTATCAGGAATATTAACTGTAGTTGCGCCAGCGGCGATCGCTCGTTCTAATACTTGATACAAAAATTCTGGATCGGAACGTCCCGCATCTTCCGGGGAAAATTCCACATCATCGGTAAAACTTTTGGCATAAGCGACCATTTCTTCCGCGATCGCTATGACTTCTGACTTGGTTTTTTTGAGTTTGTATTGCAGGTGAATATCAGAAGTAGCAATAAATGTATGAATTCTGCCCCGTGCTGCCCCTTTAATTGCTGCTGCGGCTGTTTTAATATCATCGTGTCTAGCTCTAGCTAAACTACAAATTACTGGGCCATCTTCTGTACCTACAGTTTGGGCAATTTTGCTAACTGCTTCAAAATCTCCTGGACTCGCAAAAGCGAAACCTGCTTCAATTATATCCACACCTAAGCGGGCTAATTGTTTGGCGATCGCCAGCTTTTCATCTATATTCAGCGTTGCGCCTGGACATTGTTCGCCATCTCGGAGTGTAGTATCAAAAATGATAATTCGCTCTGGTTTATTCATCTTTTTGGTTTTTGGTTTAGGTGTAGTTCTTTTATTTTAAATATTTGTAACCTTAGTTGTTTTACTCTGATTTTTGTAAATAATTATTGCTAAGGCACTTGACCATCTACTTTTTCTATTTGGTCTCTAATATCGTTTAAATCTATATATCTGTCCGTAGCATTACGCAGTTCTCTGGCAATCATTCCTTCTGTAGACACTACCGTAATATGTGTATTTTTAGATCGTAATAATTCAATAGCTCTTTCAAAATCCCCATCACCACTAAATAAAACTACCCGGTCATACTGGTCTACAGTATTAAACATATCTACAACAATTTCTATATCTAAATTAGCTTTTTGGGAATAGCGACCGGAAGTATCATCATAATATTCTTTGAGGATTTTCGTTCGGACTGTATATCCTAAACTGATGAGAGCATCTCGGAAACCTCGTTGATCTTGTGGGTCTTTTAAACCAGTGTACCAGAAGGCATTAATCAAAGTTGTTTCTGATTGCTCATGTTTGAAATATTCTAATACTCGCCGTGGGTCAAAAAACCAGCCATTTTTTTGTTGAGCATAGAACATATTATTTCCGTCTACAAAAATAGACAGACGATTCATAGGGGAACCCATAAAAATTTACACCTAATATATAGCAATGAATTTAGATTGAACAATAGATTATAGCAACTCTTAAATCATAAATTTGCTAATAGCTGGGAACTAGTTCCTCATGTATAGCCTTTATCTTACCTCTTTCAAAGCATAAATTTGACGCAAACATAAACCCAAGCTGCTGGGTGTTCGATAGTTTAACCTCTAACACTATATAAATAGGTCAGATGATTAAAATCTACCAATAAAGTTGACTGAGTAACAGCATTCTTAGTTATATAACTGTCAATTTTACTCCTAAAGAGGTAAGGCATAGGTCTGAAAGGAGGATATTGGCTGATGCTCATATATCAATAAAGTTGAGTTAAGTAAAGTTATCTGTTAAGGCAAATGTCGAAAGTAGAGGAAACTAGGAAGTGCAGGAGAGATTTCAAGTATATTAATCCACATATAGGTTTTACTGTTAACAACATGGTAGACTTTTTCACAAATGCGACCTTGACACAACAGGTTGAAGTCTTTTCCAATAAAGCTTCCTGGATCATAATTTCTAGGAGGCTCATATTGTGTCTCCAAACGTGAAAATCTCGCCGCAATCCAATGCAGAATGCCTAGATCCTGGCAAGAGGCGATTTTTAACTTAGAGTGGAAACCAAGAAACAAACAAAAAATTTTCTATTTCCTCCACCTTTATACTCTTACACTCTCAAACCAAGTTTCAGCGACATATTTAAAAAACCTCAGCCTGTTAGGTGGGAATTTTCTCAGTTTCAGTCGGGGAAAGGAGCAATTACTACTAAAATTTACTCAGCAAATCATTCAGCCTAGGTTGAGGTTGAAAGCCTCCCAAATTCAGGCTTGTTCAGCAAATTGTGCAGAGTCAGAGAAGATAGATTACAAATGTATAAGATTTTCATTTAAGTTTTATTTCAATATGTTTCTGGGAAAAACGAGACTCAAGACAGCAGATTTCCAGTGAGCGAAGTACATAATTTAATTTTTAGAGCTAGGTAGAAAGCCTATTCTCATTTTGAATTCTGACTTCTGAATTTTGCTGTAAATAAAGTTGTACGTAAACCAATTATTAACACGATATGGCAGAAGAACCTACATCTAGCTTCAGCAAAAAACAAGTCTCTACTGCCAATACAGCTTCTGGCAAACCGACAAAAGTAACTCTAACAGCATCACAGTCTAAGCTTGTGGTTCGCTTGAGTTATTTTTTGGCGGTTGCGTCCACAATCGGGGCAACATTGCTGACTGCTTCTGGTGTGGACTGGGTTAATTTGATGGAGAGTCAGATATTTTCGGCGTTTTTTCAACTGCGTGGAGCGATACCTTTGGCAACGTCTTCTCTTCAAGACGCTACGCGAACAACGAATCCAAGACCAGAAGATATCGTGATTGTAGCAATTGATGACCAGTCAATCTCACTTCCCGAACAGTACTATAAGTCAGACCCCCACCAGTATGCCTACCTAGAACCACTGAAATCTTTTCCATTTAAACGTGCTGCGTACGCACAAATTATCGAAAAGTTAGTGAAAGCCGGAGCAAAGTCGGTTGCTTTAGATGTAGTTTTCGACACACCCAGCAGCTATGGTAGTGAGGACGATCGCCAGTTGCAAGCTGTATTAAAAAAATATGGCAATAAAGTTACCTTAGCCGCACTTTACGAAAATTTTGCCAGCCATCAAGGTACATTCATCCAACTGACTCTACCCCAAGAGATGTTTCAAGTTGGAGGAGTTTCCATTGGTTCAGTAAATTTCCCTGTAGAAGTTGACGGTAAAGTTCACAAATTAGCCAGTGAGTTTCCCAAGCTATTAGCCGCTAATGGGATGTTGATGGAAAAAGTGCCTTCCTTTGATGAAGCTGTTTTAGGTGCAGCACAAATCAAATATCCCCAGCCAAAAGGCGATCGCCTTTATTTTTGGGGGCCGGCGGGAACATTTGATCCGATTCCCTTGTGGTATGTCCTCGATCCACAAAACTGGAGTAACTATTTGCAGCAAGGCAGAGTTTTTCAAGACAAGATAGTGATTATTGGCTCTACAGACAAGTTAAACAATGATTATCATCCCGTCGCGGCTGCTAACGTGTCTGAACGCATGGCTGGCGTAGAGATTCATGCCAATGCGATCGCCACTTTAATGCAGAATAAAGCGATCGCCCCAGCAATTTCTAGTTCAGCTTTGCAAGGATTGTTTGTGTTGGTTTTAGTTGGCGGTACAGTCTACAGTGTCAACAGAATCAAGCATAATTTCAAACGCTTTTTAGTCAGTTTTGCCGTAGCGAGCATTTGGGGAGGAATTAGCTATGTGTGCTTTATACATGGTCAGTTAATTTTCCCAACGGCGATACCAATGATCGCGATCGCCTTTAACGGACTGTCTTATCTGGGAATAGAAGTGGCTAGAGAAAAGTTGAGAACACGCCAATTAGTCACAATTTTTCAAAAATATAAAACCTCTCCGGTTGTCCAAGAAATTATCAGCCAACAAAACGACTTACAAGACTTACTCCAGAAAAGGGATTTAGCCGTATCAGGCAAAATCCTCGCCGGACGCTACAAAATTGTCAAAGTTCTCGGTTCAGGTGGATTTAGCGAAACTTACATTGCTGAAGATATGCACCGTCCTGGTTATCCACACTGCGTCGTCAAGCAACTAAAACCAGCCAACCCCCAATCCAAAGGTTTAGAACTTGCTAGGCGTTTATTTAACTCCGAAGCCGCAACTCTCGAAAGATTAGGAACTCACCCGCAAATTCCGCAATTACTGGCTTATTTTGAACAAGACAATGAATTTTATTTAGTTCAGGAATATGTAGTTGGTCATTCCTTGATTAAAGAATTACCGTCCGGTCAAGGTTTAGGAGAAAATATAGTCATCGGAATTATCCGAGAACTCTTACAAATCTTAGTCTTTGTTCACAAAAACGGTGTAATTCACCGAGATATTAAACCTAGTAATATCATCCGCCGCCATATAGATAACAAGCTGGTATTGATTGACTTTGGTGCAGTCAAAGAAGTATCAGCACCACAAATGGAAAATTCTGCACAAGCCCCTTTTACAATTGGCATTGGAACAAAAGGTTATGCACCTAGTGAACAATGTTTTGGTCGTCCACAATACAGCAGTGACATTTATGCGATCGGGATGATTGGCATTCGTGCCTTAACCGGGATTGCACCCCATGAAATGCTTAGAAATGAAAACGGCGAATGTCAATGGAGATATCAGGCAGTTGTTAGCGATTCCATCGCTGAGATTTTGGAAAAAATGGTGCTAGATGATTTTAAACAACGCTATCAATCAGCATCTGAGGTGTTAGCAATACTTGATGAGTTAGCTATTTATCAAGATATTGACACCTGGCCGCAAAATGATAATTCCGACTTACCTACTACACCTTGGTTAGGAGGTTCAGCAGAAACTTTGTAAGCTGCTAACAAGTTTGGAAATTTATCTTTCGCTGACATCCTCTGGTATTTGTCGCTTTTGTGATATTTTAGCATTTTTATAGCTGCAATTATTGATGAAGATTAATTCAGCAACAACTGCATTTCTTCGACATCTTTAATCATACCTAAATGTTCAAAAGTATCCATCGCTTCTCTAGCAAATTTATCAGATTGTTCCGCACTACCCCATTTTTTTTCCCATTTAGCCTGAGAGCGTTGGTAACGAGCTAAACGCCGCTTATTTTTGCTTCTTTGAGCGACAGTTACACCTTTAGTTAATAACTGTTGAGCGCCATCGCGATCGCCTTGATCAATTGCGATATCCGCCAGCCAATTTTGAGCCGAATTAATAACTCGATACCAGTTAATTTTCTTAGCACATTCCATCACTTCATGGAACAGATTTTTTGCTTCGGAATACTTATTCTCTTTGTGTAAGATAACTGCCCGATGATAAAGTACAGGAATGTAATAACGGATATGTTTCTGCTCAGGTAAATTCGCTTGAGTTACTAACTTCTGTTCTGTATCCAGCCATTTACGTGCTTCTACATAATTTTTTTGTCTGATTTTGAGCCTAGCGATATTTTCAGCTAAGTCAGCTTGATCGCATAAATCTGCATGGTCGCGTAACACCCATGCCCGTTGCAACATTTCTTCTGCTTCTTGAAGACTCTTCTCGGAACATTCCCGAATTAATAGCCAAGTTTTGCGGATGATGAATTTCACCATAAATGACCATTCACCCCGTCTTTCTGATTGTTCCACCAGCCATTGCCACCAGTCTAGGCGATCATCCCAATAAGCATAAAGATTCGCGTAGTGATTCAACAATAAACCTAAATGTCTCACTTCTTCATAATGGTCTTCATCTCTACACCAATAAAGTACAGCCCGTAAATTTACCTCTTCTACTTCTAGCCTTTCGTAATGTTTCGATTTTTCCCAATCTTCTCCAGCGTAACTATTAGCAAAATCTAAATACCACCTTACCCAACACCGCCGTGCTTCTCTAGCAAAATCTGGGTTAGCCGCCAACTCGGACAAAGCATACTCACGAGTCAGAGATAACATTTCATATCGCTTCGTCTCTGGATTTTGATTGACTAAAGAAAGTTGCTGCAAAAGTGCCAAGCCATCATTGATAGAATCAGGTGCATTTGTTAACCCAGCCACCTCAGCCACAGCCGCTTGAGTCGGAGAGTTGGGAAAAATCGCCAGCGACATCAGCAACTTGTGGGCTGGCTGTCCAGCAATTCCTTGCACAGATTGTTCAAAGCAAAAACGAGCCACATCACCACTAGCATTAGTTAGTTTTGCCAATACTGAACTCAGAGAATAACCACTCGATACTTGACCAAGGGCGTAGACAATTGCTAGAGGAATCCCACCAGTGCTTTTGTAGAGTAGCTGAGATTCTTGATCATTGATAGTTATACCTTTTTCTCCAGCTTGTTGCTGAATTAACTGCATCCCATCTTCTACGGTCAAATTTTGCAGGCTAATTGGTAGCAGTGCAATTCGCTCACGGGTAGTAATTACTACTTTGACACAAATCGGTAGATTATAAAGGAACTCAATCACTCCGCTTCTATCTTCTATCGTCTCCATATTGTCCACAATCAATAGTGTGCGCTGTCTAGAGAGAATTTGGCGTACACGGTCAGATTGATCATTGGGAGGAGATTGAATAATTGTCGGGTCGCCAAGTGCATTACCAATCTCTCGAAAAATTTCCCGCAGATTACGTTGTCCCTGCTGTCTTTGCAAAATTCCGTGGGGAATAAGTTCTTGTTGTTTTGCAGAAGTGAAAATAATCGCATCAAATTCAGGTGTAGCATTCAAATTTTCACGAATAGCTTTTAAGCATAGGTAAGCTGCTGCTAAAACTAATGCTGTTTTACCTACCCCACCAATACCATGCACCGTAATCATGTGAGCGCCATGATCTGGCAAAAGGCGTTCTAGCAATATTCTCATATCTGCCTCACGCCCAATGAATTCTGTGTAGGTTGGCGATGGCAGATTATTAATAATTGTGAAGCAATTTTTAGAAGATGGTTCTACACCTTTGCGATAACCATGTTTTTCTAAAATGTAAATTAGGTTACTTGCTCTTACAGTGTTGTCAGATTCTCCTGTCAAAGTTTCAATATCTCGATAAATATTGCTTAATCCGGCTCTGACAACAGCATTATTTTTATGTAAATCTTGACCAATCTTCTTTAAGCTGTGTCCATAAAGTAACCCTAATAATAGGTCTTTTTTAGTATTTTGCCTGTATCGATTTTTGGTTTTGGCTTCTAAGTCAGTCAGTAGACGGTCTATTTCCCAGTCTTTTGTCAGCTTTCGATGCCATGTTTTAGACAGATTCCAACTTTCTGACTGACCTGACATAAATATCACCCTATAACCCTGACAACAATGTCTTAATAGCCACATTGTATCGAAGAAAATTCAGAAGAATTAGCTACGGATATTTTTAGCAACATTGTCAAAACAAAAATATAACAAATCGCTAACAAATTTTTAACTATGTCACTAGCTGAATCACTGGGATTTAGTAGGGTAATTAGTAAGTTATCGATGTTGGTTAGTTAACAAAGTGGGGATATTCAGATATATTCTCATACACGAAAAAACTAACTTGACAATTCTTGTTACATCTTAATCAAAGGGAATTTTGCATGAAGAGAATATTGGAATCCTTAAGTCTTTTGCTTGGTATGAGACAAGATAGACTTTATTTTCCTCAAGAAAAACAAGTCTGTGTCTTTAATAAACGTCCGATACTTTACCGAGACTTTAGCCCCAAGTCTGTGCAGGAATCAATCAACGAGCTGCAAGAACTTTTAAAAGCTAAAGGTTTAGAGATAGAAATCACGGGTAAATTTGATTTACAGACTGATGCAGCAGTCAAAGAATTTCAGCAAGGCAATCATTTTGTCTCCGATGGAGTAGTTGGGCCGTTGACGTGGGCTTGTTTGTTATATCCCAAGCTTTACCGTGGTCAAAAAAAGAATTTAGCTGAATTGAGGGATGCAGTTGAAGAACTACAAAATATTCTCTATAAAGAAGAATTTTTGAAGAAACAACCCAACGGCTATTTTGATTGGGAAACCGAAAGGGCTGTTAAACGCTTTCAAAGAGTTTATGGATTAAAGACAGATGGTATTGTTGGGGCAGCGACTTGGGCTGTTTTATTAGGAATGCGACAAAAAATTGACAAAAGCTTTCCCCAGTTAGTTTATTTTCTGTCTCCTCAGTCTTGGTTTGTTTGGCAGCAATTTTTGATGATCTGCTTTATTTTATTGGGGATTTACTATAGCCCCATACCAGGAGAAGCACCACAAATGAATACAGCTTTAGCAACAGCTTATGGCTTAACTTGTATTGTGCCGTTTTTGATTGAGTGTTTACCACTAAAGCAGCCACAACCCAAGAAATTCCCACTCTTGGAATATGCCCCTTATGTATTAACTGGCTTTTTTTGGAAACCAATTGTGAATTTTTTAGGGATGTTGTTCAATTAATGAGGTTGGTAGACTACTTGCACAAATCTTGATGTTTACAGTTTGGAGCAAGAATTTTGATGCAAGAAGTCTATAAAATGATAGGCGATCGCCAGCTAATAAACCCCCAGAGGCGGGTTTATTTATAAAGTTATATCAATTCATAAAGGCGGGTGCGGGAATTGAACCCGCTAGTCCCCAGAGATGGTGGAGACGTTAACCGATAACCCTACATTCTTCGTCCCCGAAAGGCAAGTTGCGAATAAGGGATAACCCGCCAAGAAGTATGAAGGATGAAATTTCATCCTTCATGTTTTTTACAGTTCACCTGTCGCTAACATTTGGATGATGCGCGGTGTACCAGGGTCAAATCCTGCCAAATCCCAAGACAGTGGATCTTGAGGATCTACTAAGGTAATGCGGTAAGGTGTCAACGTGACGTATACAGCCTTAACATCTGGATTAACTTTTTTGCGGTACTCCTGCAACGCTTGAGAGGGATGTTGATAACCCGCCCAGCTTTCTGAGTCAGTCCAGAAGCAGACTACATCAGCTTTGAACTTATTTTTAATCATCCATTCGTAAGCGACAGAGGCATCTGTACCGCCGAAGTTTTGATTGCTGGCTTTACGCACCGCAGAACTAAAACTATCTTTAGCTGTGATATCTAAGTCCCGAAACTCGTTAGCAAAGCCGCGAATCATGTAGTTTTTCTCGGCTTTGGCTGTAACTAGTGCCATTGTGGTGGCAATTTCACAGCTGCTTAGTCCCATGTCTGCAACTAAGCTTCCCATCGAACCAGAAACGTCTACGGCGTGCATGAAAACTTTACCTGTGGGTTCCACCACATCAAAAGACAACTCAACGGCTTTTTCTAAGATGTCTACGATGCGAGGAACTGGAGTCCAAGTTTTCTTACTGCGTCCCAGTCTTCCCCCAGACTCGTAAGTTTTGAGGGCTTTCAAAACATCGATTGGGTGAATGCGACCTTTACGCAGATGTTCTTTGTTGTTGAGAACTGCTTCCACCCTTAGCAAGTTGGCGCTTTCGTCAGCACGCAACACACCCAGTTCCGTGAGTGAACCCAGGTTACGCAGCATTGCACCGATGGGCATTTCTTGAAATAGCAACTGCCAAGCTTGCTTATCCATATTGCCCACGGGTGCAGCCATTTCGTGGGTTAAGCGTCCTTGCAAAATGGCTTCGTGAGTTTGCCCAGGGTTGCGCTTTAGCCATTCATACCACCAAATCTGCGCCAAAGCTTGCGAGGGTACATCTGTCGGCAATTCCTCCCAACCTCTAACAACCCACTCAAATAACTGACGGTGATTTTCTGTAGGTGGTTTAACGTGGAACAACCGCAAAGCATCGCGGTGGGTGAAGCCTTGGCGTTGTTGATATTTCAACAGTTGGTAAGCTAAACCTTTGACATCTTCCCGTGATAGCCAAGTTTTCCCAGCTTCCCGCACAACTTTACCAAAACCCCGCAAAGATTTGGTGTAGTTCAACCATTCGTAAAAGTGGCTACCTGTGCGGACAACTTGGGGGAAGATTTCCGCAAAGGCTTGTTTGGCTTCTGGTTGTTCACCCATTGATAGCAACACTAAAGCAAGGATAGGTGCGCTGTTATTGATAGCTCGTCCATCGCTGGCATAGATAATTTCTTCTGCAACACGGCGGGGATTTTCGGCAACAGCTTGTTTGGCAACCGCTACAAAATCTTCTGTTAATTCTTGTTTACCAGCATAGTAGGTGCTTTGGGCTGTCCCAACCAAAAGACAACGCCGGAGCATTTTCCATAAACCAGCATCAAACATCCAGCCACCGGAACGTCCTTGAATCATCTCGGCTTCTCGTCCGGGGATGGGCTGATTTTGTGGGGTGGTTTTCTTGTTTTTAGTGAAAAAATTGTAGTTCATGATTTCATCTCCCGGCCCTTGCGGGCAAAAATCAAAGGTGGCAGGGCAGGACTCGAACCTGCGACATCCCGCGTGGAAGGCGATAACCCTCATTCTTCGGCCTTTGCAGGCAAGGGGTGAATAAGGATGTTTAGGCGCTCTACCGACTGAGCTACCTGCCACATGAAAAATTTTGGATTTGAGATTTTGGATTAAATCTCAAATTAGGTTTTGATGGTGGGATAGGATTTGAACCTACAACCCATGAATTAACAATAACCCTCGATTCTTCGGCCTTTTCAGACAAGTTTGTGAAATTAAGGATGTTCATTGCTCTATCAGATTGAGCTACCCACCAGATGATATTGTTTGTTTTGGGTGGCGGAGCAGGATTTGAACCTGCGACCTCTCGAACCCTAATCGATAACCCTCAATTCTTCGGCCTTTGCAGGCAAGGAGTGAATAAGGGTAAAGCGCTCTGCCACTGAGCTACCTGCCACATATAAGATTTTGGATTTTAGATTCAATCTCAAATTAAATTTGGTGTGGCAGGATAGGAATCGAACCTACAGCCCTCCCGATTATGAGTCGATAACCCTCATTCTTCGGCCTTTGCAGGCAAGGAGTGAACAAAGATGATTTTGGCGCTCTACCATTGAGCTACCTGCCACATAAGAATTGTTTTTTACTCAGCACTTTGGTTGGGTGTAGCGGAGCAGGATTTTCACCTGCACCTCCAGAATTTTTTCTCAAGGATGTTAAGTTATTTGCGATAACCCTCGATATGTCGGCCTTTACAGGCAAGGGGGGCGCTCTGGTATTTGAGCTATCCGCTACTGAGGCTAACTCCTTTGGGAAAATCAGCTTGTAACATTAATGTAGTATATGTAATTTTGAATGTCAAGGGGAAGAGAGGGATATATTTTTAAACGCAGAGGGGCGAGGAGGTTGAAGGAATTTGAGTAGGGAAATATTTCTTAATGTTTATGTAAAAATTTTGTTTTTGCTGGAGAGAGTTTGGGAGGGAAAATCTTTTTGCCTATTTTTGCCGAAAATCTAGATTGGTTGGGTGTTAAGTAGTTCAGATTAGCGATCGCACTTGAAGATTTTTCCGTAATTTTGCCAAACGATACAAAAACACGTCCCAATTTTTGCCAATATAATAAATTATTTCCCAAAAAATTCGCTTGGCAAAAATCGGCATGAGTGAAAAAACAATGGAAAGTAGCGGGAAGGGTTTTCTCGTTCTACTTTTGCCAATATCGTTTTTAATAATTTTCCTGGTTTCTACCTGGAGATTTTTGCTGGCGCTGGTTGTTTTGATTATTGGTTTCAATATCTGGCAACAATATCAATGGCAACAATGGTGTCAGCGAGTTAACCCGGTTTTCCATCAGTTAGTTCGGGAAAACCAGGGCAAAATTACACCAATGGATTTGGCAATTCGCGGTAGTTTTCCTGGCCCCACGGCAAAACGTTACCTCGATGGCAAAGCTTCAGAGTTTGGTGCAAGTATAGTCAATGCTGGTTCTGGCAGTGAAGTTTATTACTTTATTACAGCCAGTATTTTGGGTAATATTCTTGACAGTAGCGAGCCTGTCAAAACTCTGTCTGCTCAACCTGTCACAACAGCTGCGCGATCGCTTTTAGCGCCGCCAGTAGCTCAAGCAGTATCAGCAGAATTAGAACCAGAGGTTGAATTAGCACCCCCAGCAACTCATACAGAAGTTAAACCAAATTTAGCAAAACAGTTAATTTTTGGTTCGCTGATTCAATCGGAATTAGCGAAACGACTTAATGTTTATTCCAGCACTGTCTACAAGCGTCGCAATGATCCAGAGTTTCCCGAATGGACTCGCAGCCGCGATCCTGATGGTATAGCTTGGAGTTTCTCGGAAAAAACTAAGGAGTTCTTTCCCTTAGAAGAGTCATGAAGTATGAAGTGTGAAGTATGAAAGATAAATTTCATTCTTTGTCCTAGCAAGCTGCTACGCATCTATACTTTTCAGACTTCATACTTTAGCCTTCATACTTTTAATCCAATCGCTTCGGTGATGGAATTTAATTTGTTTTGCTCTAACTTAGATAGCAAACCATTCAAAATTCGGCTTACCATCATTGGGCCTTCATAAATCCAGCCTGTATAAACTTGAATTAGACTGGCTCCCGCAGTGATTTTTTCCCAAGCGTCTTCTGGGGAAAATATGCCACCAACCCCGATAATGGGAATTTGCCCTTGGGTTTGCTGCCAAATAAACTTAATTACTTCTGTGGAGCGATCGCGCAATGGCGCACCACTAATTCCGCCAGCTTCTTCTTGCGGTGGTTTACCAGTTGGGTGAATTACCTGGGTTTTCAGTCCATCACGGCGAATGGTGGTGTTTGTGGCGATGATTCCTGCGAGTTGGTAGGTTTTAGCCAAGCCAATAATGTCGGCGATCGCTTCCCATTCTAAATCTGGCGCTATCTTGACAAATACTGGTTTTTGTGGAGTGTTTTCTGTTTGTAGTACGTCCAAGATAGCACTGAGCATAGAGGCATCTTGGAGCGATCGCAATCCTGGTGTATTGGGTGAAGATACATTCACTACAAAATAATCGCCTAATTCTTTCAGCAAGCGAAAACTATTGAGATAATCTGCGGCGGCGGCTTCTAACGGGGTAATTTTGGATTTCCCTAGATTTATGCCGATGGGTATTGTGTGCGTAACATCTTTTTGTGCTGCTAACCTAGCGGCCATAACTGCTGCACCTTGATTATTAAAACCCATCCTGTTAAGAACAGCTTGATCTAAAGGTAAGCGAAATAACCGGGGTTGAGGATTTCCCGGTTGGGGGTGGAAAGTCACAGTTCCCAACTCAGCGAAACCAAAACCAAAGTTAGACCAAATTTTTGCGCCTACCCCATCCTTATCAAAACCCGCTGCTAAACCCAGGGGGTTAGGGAAATTTAGCCCAAATAAATTTTGTTCCAGACGGCGATCGCACACAGACAAAGACTGCTGTAAGCTTTGATTGACCAAGCCAGCCGGAGCATTATTTGTCTGTGATAACCAGTCTAAACTGCGAATAGCCTGATAATGTAGCCACTCTGCATCCGTTTTCAGTACGTTGAACAGTAGTGGACGAAGAGCAACTTGATAAATATCCATGTGAATCAGGGAATGGGGCGTGGTGAGTAGGGATGAGAGATGACAAAATGACCATTGACTCTTTACCCATAACTTTAATTTTGCCTAACCGCATATAACTTAGGCTGCTTTTCTGGGCATCTTATATATAAAAATCGATGTCAACGCAAAATCCAATGGGGCAGCCACAAAGACCAATAGCCGCCGAACAACCAATCATTGCTTTGGGACGTGTCCTCCAAACGATTAGGGAAGAGGATAATGTTGATGTTTTGATTGATACTACTATTTCTTATATTAGAGAACAGTTTGACTACAATCTGATTTGGATTGCTTTATATGACCTGCCAAAACATACATTAATTGGTAAAGGTGGTGTGGCACCTGATGGTGACAGCAAATTTTTACGCAAACAGGTAGCACTGAATCCTGGTGGACTTTTAGAACAGGTAGTCATTGAACAGCGTCCTTTGGGTGTGGCAGATTTGCGCCTGGAACCCCGCGCAGCGGAATGGCAAGAAATTGGCAAAAAATTTAATATTCAAGGAACTATTGTTTTACCTATTCGCTATAGAGACCGTTTTTTAGGTTTATTATTATTTGGTTCCGAACGTTGGGGATATTTGTTACCAGGGGATGCCAAAGCTCGTTTATTAATGGTATTAGGCGAACTGGGGGCAGCGCTTTATCAAAAGGAAGTGAATTTGCAGCAACAGCAAACGAAGCATCTTGATCAGCCAATCTTACACTTATTAGAAAATTTACGTACTCTCAATAACTTAGACCAAAAGCTCAAATCAGTTGTACAGACAACACATCAATTTGTCTCACCTAGCCGCACAAATATTTACTGGTTTGAGCGACAAGGGCGTTATTTTTGGTGTCGGATGAGTAATCAACTAGCCAATATCAATCGCCAGGACAGCAAACAGCAAATAGCAGCGGGGATGACAGTACAGGATTTAAGCGAATTTTATTATGCTTTATCCGTTAATCAAATTGTCTGGATTGGTGATGAGCGTAGTTCCCTAAAAAGTCATTTTACTGCCAAGGTATTACAACGCTTACAAGTGCGATCGCTGTTAGCCGCACCTATTCTTTGGCAAAAGGAACTACTGGGTTTTTTGGCGGTGGAGGCCAATGAACCGCGTATTTGGACAGAGGGGGACAAAAATTTTGTTCAAAGTGCCGCGGGGCTAATTTCTTTAGTTGCACCTACCGAAACTATGGACACTACCATTAAGCAAATTCAAGATGATGCTCAATTAACAAGCCAAGTTGCTCAAGCTATTTATAACGAAGATGATCTGCAAGTAACCTTACGCAACTGTGCAACTAAAGTGTTAACGCGCTTTGCTGCTACGCGCTTTTTCCTCTTACAGTACAACCCGAATCTGCATAGTTATCAAATTATTTTTCAAAGCCAACCACAAAATCGTCGTCCCTTAACATTTACCTTCAATGCGCTCAAAGATATGGATGAGCAGATGTTGAAGTCAGGCACAACGGCAGTAGAAGTGCAGAATATAGAAGAAGATTTGCGGTTTTTTAATTGGCGACCGCTGTTATTAGAACATGGTACGCGATCGCTGTTGGTTTGTAACTGTACTCAAGGTCATATACCCAGCGCACTTTTAGTCATTGCCCACGAAACGAATCGTAGTTGGGCCAGCTTAGAAAAGGAATTGTTATGGGCTGTCAGTCAACAAATTGGTGTAATTATCCGCCAGTGGCAACTACAATCTGATACGGAACAACAGCAGCAAATTCTCTCTAGTATGCAGCAATGCGTCCGTATTCTCCAAAAAGCCCAAAGCGCCACAACGGAGTCTGAAACAAAACATCTCGAACACACAGCCATAGAACAAATCGCCACTGTTCTCAATTCTCCTTTAGTCATGCTGTTATCGTGGTTGCCTGGAGATAATTTTGCGGAAATTATCCCAGGAGTGATTCAAGATAATCGGTTTGGGGTTGTGGCAGACCAACAAATCCCAATCCAAACTGAGGCTATCATTCAGTGGGCATTATCTAAAGATGATTATGTGTGTGTGTATGCCGATGATTTGCCACCAGAAACCAGAAAATGGTTAAATGGGCAAGGTATTGGTCAAGTTTTAGCGATCGCCCTCCGCACCGCTGCTGATTATGCACCCACAGGTGTATTATTAGTTGCAGATCGACGAGAACGACATTGGACACCACAAAGCCTTAATGCTACAGAAACTCTAGTGACACAATTAGCTTGGTCGCGTCGTCAGCAACAAATCACCAAACTACTAGAGTCCACAAACCAAGAATTGCGCCAACTCAATTGGTACAAACATCGTCGCCTAGAGGAAATTCAAAGAACAGCAACACAGTTATTAAGCCAAATTGAAGATGTAGGTATTCCCACCAATGAACTCACACAGACGCGATATAAACTATTACTGCGGCAATTAGATCATACAACAGCGGCCATGACTGCCCTAGTCAAACTTGAGCAGTGGCAATTACATCAGAGTTCGGAAACTATGCCCATCGCCACTTTGTTGAAGCGATCGCTCGAACGAGTCGATAATTTACTTAAACAACGTAAACTTTGGGCAGGGGTACATGGTTTAGGACAATCCGCGACAGATACAGATTCCGGTAACAGTGGGATATTTCTCAAAGGATTGCAACCATCTAGTTATCCATCATCATTAGCGATCGCTGGTGATATCGTCAAATTTGAATTAGTCCTGTATGAATTGTTGGTTGTCGCCTGTAACCGTTCTCAAAGTGGCGGTAGGATAGACATCTGGTGTCGCCGCTTAGAAGAAGGGTTGCTAGAACTTTCCATTACAGATAATGGCGTGATTGAACCGCACCTACTAGCAGCACTGCAAAATCAGACCCCCAAAGATATCCTAGTCACGTCATATCTTAACCAACCACCTGCTTTACACCTGCTTATTTGTCAACAGCTAATGCAGCAGTTAGGTGGAGAGTTACATTTTTATCAATTACCAGATCATCGGGTTGTTAGCCGCTTGTTATTACCTTTAGCTGTGTAGCGCTGTTAAGAATACTGAAGCTACGGGAACAATAAATGTATTAATTTCACAATCAAAATTCTGTACTGAGGAATTGAGAAATGAATACTCCCGTGGATACAACAGTCACAATCCTCGGCTACCAACTAACGGAACAACTCTATGCTGGGTCTAGAACTGTTGTTTACCGAGGTATTCGACAAGCAGACCAACAACCTGTTGTCATCAAATTACTCAACCGCGAGTATCCCACCTTTAGTGAACTCTTACAATTCCACAACCAGTACACAATTACTAAAAACCTCAATTTCCCTGGTATTGTTTGTCCTTTAAGTTTAGAAGTATATCGCAATGGCTATGCCTTAGTCATGGCTGATTTTGGCGGTATCTCATTGCGAGAATATCTGAAAAATCAACAGTTAACAGTGCAGGAGTTTTTGATCATTGCGCTGCAAATGTGTGATATTCTCAACTACCTTTATCAAAATCGGGTCATCCACAAAGATATTAAACCCGCCAACATTTTGATTAATCCCCAAACTCACGAAATTAAACTGATAGATTTTAGTATTGCTTCTCTTTTGCCTAAAGAAACTCAAACTCTGATTAATCCCAATATTTTAGAAGGAACCCTGGCCTATTTATCTCCTGAACAAACTGGACGGATGAACCGTGGGATTGATTATCGCAGTGATTTTTATTCTTTAGGGGTGACATTTTTTGAACTGTTAACAGGAGAATTACCCTTTAACTGTGAAGACTCGATGGAATTGGTGCATTGTCACATTGCGAAAATGCCTGCTTCCGTAAACAGTAAACAGTTAACAGTGAACAGTGAGCAGATTTCGCAAGTGTTGGATAATATGATCCAGAAACTGATGGCGAAGAATGCTGAAGACCGCTATCAGAGTGCTTTAGGGTTAAAACATGATTTAGAAATCTGCCTTTCCCAGCTAAAAGCGACAGGAAGGATTGTTAATTTTGAGATTGGTGAGTGGGATATTTGCGATCGCTTCATCATCCCAGAGAAATTATACGGCAGAGAAACCGAAGTTCAGCAAATACTGGCAGCATTTGCCCGAATTGCCGATATTCAAGACTCACCAGACTCTCGTAGCGAACTAGTTCTGGTAACTGGTTTTTCTGGGATTGGCAAAACTGCTGTTGTCAACGAAGTTCACAAACCGATTGTTAAGCAACGCAGTTATTTTATTAAAGGGAAATTTGACCAATTCAACCGCAATATTCCCTTTTCGGCTTTTGTCCAAGCTTTCGGCGATTTAATCCGGCAGTTATTAACCGAAAGCGATCGCCAACTGCAAAAATGGCAAGCTAAAATTCTCCAAGTTTTAGGCGAAAACGGCCAGGTAATTATTGATGTTATTCCTGAATTAGAGAAAATCATTGGTAAACAACCACCTGTACAAGAATTATTAGGAACAGCAGCACAACATCGCTTTAATTTATTACTCCAAAATTTTATTCAAATATTTGCGACTAAAGCACATCCCTTAGTAATTTTCTTAGATGACTTGCAATGGGCTGATTCTGGTTCTTTACAACTAATTAAATCATTAATTATTCACTCTGATAGTGGTTATTTGCTGTTAATTGGAGCTTACCGAGACAACGAAGTATTTCCTGGGCATCCTTTGATGTTGACCTTGGATGAAATTGTGAGAATTCAGGGCAAAATTAATAGCATCAACTTACAACCTTTAAGTGAATTAACATTGAATCAGTTGGTTGCTGATACTTTGGGTTGTACAGCAGAATTATCTTTACCACTTTCACATCTGGTATATCAGAAAACTCAAGGCAATCCATTTTTTAGCACCCAATTTCTCAAAGGTCTACACCAAGATGGACTGATTTACTTCAATTTTGCCCAAGGATACTGGCAATGTGATATTGCTCAAATCAACCAGCGATCGCTGACTGATGATGTGGTGGAGTTTATGGCATTACAATTGCAAAGACTGCCATCCTCTACGCAAAAAGTATTGCAATTAGCAGCTTGTATCGGAAATCATTTTGATTTAAAAACTTTAGGAGTAGTTTGCCAACAATCAGCTAGAGAAACTGCTGCTGATTTGTGGAATGCTTTACAAGCAGGTTTAATCTTACCTCAAAGTGAGGTTTACAAATTTTATGTAGACCAAGAAAATCAAAATTTAACTGATAAAAATGAGCAATTTGTTACATATAAGTTTCTCCATGACCGCGTTCAGCAAGCTGCATATTCACTGATTCCTGAACAGCAAAAGCAAGCTACACATCTCCAAATTGGCAGACTTTTACTGCAAGATAGTGCTGATGAGCAACAAGAAGAACATTTGTTTGAAATTGTCAGCCAACTGAACTTAGGACAAAGTTTAATTACCGACATAGCCGAAAAACTTTTGCTGGCGGAATATAACTTCAAAGCAAGTCAAAAAGCCCTTGTCGCTACTGCTTATACTAGTGCTTTGGAATATGCCACTAGTGGCTTAGAATTGTTAGGTCAATCTGCCTGGGATGACCAATATTCCCTCACATTGAATCTGCATAATTTAGCTACCGAAGCTGCCTATTTACAAGGCAATCTTGAGGTGATGGAACAATATGCGACAAAGATTCAGCAACAGGCGCAAACCCTGACTGATACTATCAAAATTGCCGAGGTCAAGCTAGAGGCTTACACCAACCAAGGTCAATTTATTTTCGCCATTGAGATGGCCTTAGATGTCCTCAGTCAGTTAGGTATTCATCTGCCGAAACAACCTGTACCAGAAGAAATTCCGGCAGCATTTCAAGCGATCGCCCTGCAACTAAATGGGCGATCGCCAAGTGAATTGCTCAATCTCCCACAGATGATTGATCCAGGTGTCTTAGCTGCTATGCGGATTTTAGTTAAGGTTGGGGCTGCTACCTATGCTTGTAAACCAGAATTATTTCCCCTAGTGACTTTGAAACAAGTAGAATTGTCAATCCAGTACGGTAATGCCAACACTTCTGTTGTTGGTTATGTTGGTTATGGGTTATTGTTATGTGGCATCTTAGAAGACTTCTCGACAGGGTATGAATTTGGACAACTAGCGCTGCAACTGTGCGATCGCTTAAATGAAAAAGAGTTTTATGGACGCACACTAGTTCTCGCCCATTTTTACATTACATTCTGCACAAATCATGCTCAAGAAACCCTAGCGCCCCTCAAGCAAGCTTACCAATGTAGTCTGGAGGGGGGAGACTTAGTGTTTGCTGGTTTTGGCGGGTTTACTTATTGTTTACACTCATATTTGACTGGACAGCCTTTAAATGAATTGATCCAAGACATCAATATATACAGTCATGGAATCCAGCAAATTAGTCAGCAGACAGCTTTAAATTTTACAAAGTCCTGTCAGCAAACAGTTCTAAATTTGCTGGGACAGGTAAATAATCCCGTTGTCTTGACTGGCGCAGCAATGGACGAAGCCAATATGTTGGAAACGTTACATCAAAGTGGCGATCAATCAGGCTTGTGGTTCTTGTTGATAAACAAACTTTGTTTGTGTTTCTGGTTTGGCGAATATTCCCAAACTTTAGATATCGCACAACAGGCTAAACAATACGTAGGAGGCGGGGCTGGTACATTTAATGTACCTTTATTCTATTTTTATGAATCATTGGCACTTTTAGCGACATCAGGTGATTCGGAAATCATCACAGCTAATCTGGAAATTCTCCACAAAAGGGCGCTTTATGCACCGATGAATTTTCAACATAAGTATGACCTAGTGAAAGCCGAGCAGCATCGAGTTTTAGGTCAAAAAACGGAAGCGCTGGAATTATACGATCGCGCTGTTGCTGGAGCCAAAGCTAATGGCTACATTCAAGAAGAAGCCCTCGCCAATGAACTGGCGGCGAAGTTCTATCTGGACTGGGGTAAAGCAACAGTCGCCCAAGCATATATGCAACAAGCATACTACTGCTATGCTCATTGGGGAGCAAAAGCCAAAACAGACGACTTAGAAGCAAAATATCCCCATCTGCTCTCAGCAATTTTGCAACAGCGACAACTTAACCTAAGTCCCCAAGAAACCATCTCTACTGCTACTATTGCCACTTACACCAGCCAAACTTCTAGTTCCAATAGCACCAGCTTTTCTACCAACCTTGATTTCGGCGCTATTCTCAAAGCCTCACGGGCGTTATTGAGCGCAATTAAGTTGGAGGAGTTGATTACAAATTTAATGCAAGTTCTCTTGCAAAATTCTGGGGCGCAGAAAATTGCCCTCATCTTACCAGAAAAGGCAGATTGGACTGTAGCAGCAGTGGCTACCGTTGAAAATTTAGCACAGCCAGTCTTCTCACCCCATCCTCTCGATCGCAGTACTGATGTCCCGATCAAAATGATTTATGCAGTGAAACACACCCTGCAACCAATCATTATTCACGACATGACAAAAGAATATAACTGGGAAGCAGATAGCTATATTCAGCAATATTTACCGAAGAGTACTGTTTGTACCCCCATTGTTAATCAAGGTAAATTGATTGGTGTTTTGTATTTAGAAAATAGTTTAACAACTGAAGTATTTACTAGTGAGCGCATCGAAATTCTCGACTTAATCTGCACTCAAGCGGCGATTTCTTTAGAAAATGCCCGTCTATATCGAGATTCGCAAAACTATGCTCAACAGTTAGAACAATCTTTAGCCCAACAGCAAGCCAGCCAAGTTCAATTTCGCAATCTGGCTAATAACATTCCCGGTGTGGTTTATCAGTTCCGTCTCTCCCCTGATGGTGTAATGTCTGTGCCTTATATTAGCTCTGGTTGTTATGAACTGTATGGTGTAGCTCCAGAAGATGTGATGGCAGGTAGACTAAGCCTTTATACTCTACACCATCCAGAAGATGACCCAGGTATTGCCCAAGCAATTACTGAATCTGCCCAAAATCTGACTCCCTTTGGGCAAGAATGGCGGATTATCCTCTCTTCGGGAAAGATAAAATGGATTCAATCCAATGCTCGACCAGAACTGCAAGCAGACGGCGCAATTATTTGGGATGGGGTGGTAATTGATGTGAGCGATCGCAAACTTGCAGAAGCCATAATCAAACAAAAATCTCAGGAATTAGAACAAGCAATCCATAATTTGCAACAAGCTCAATTACAAATGGTGCAAAATGAAAAAATGTCTGCATTGGGTAATTTAGTTGCTGGGGTAGCTCACGAAATGAATAATCCCCTGGGGTTTATTGTTGCCAGCCTCAAACAAGTTAAACCTACTGTTGTCGATATTTTTGCACACTTGAAAATATATCAAGACAGTTTTCCCAATATTAATGAAAAAATTCTCGATCATGCCGAAGAAATAGACTTAGAATATATCTTAGAAGACTTACCCAAGGTAATAGATGCAATGGTGATTGCCTGCGATCGCCTGAAAAATATTAGCACCAGTCTTCGCACCTTTTCCCGTGCTGATAAAGATTACAAAGTGCCATTTAATATTCATCATGGTATCGATAGTACAATTTTAATTCTCAAGCATCGTCTCAAAGCTAACGAAAAGCGTCCGGCAATAGTAGTAGTTACAGATTACGGTAATATCCCTTCAGTAGATTGTTTTCCCGGACAATTAAATCAGGTATTTATGAATATTCTCGCCAATGCTATTGATGCTTTAGAGGATTCTAATAGCGAGCGTAATTTTGAGGAAATTGAATTAAATCCCAATCAAATTAATATTCAAACTTCTCTGGACAATCAACAGCTAAAAATATCAATTACTGATAATGGTAAGGGAATGAGTGAAGAAATTAAAACCAAAATATTTGACCACTTATTTACTACAAAAGCTGTAGGTAACGGAACAGGTTTAGGACTGGCGATCGCCCGACAAATTGTCGAAGACACCCACGGTGGAAAATTAAGTTGTCACTCTGTTTTGGGTGTAGGAACAGAATTCATCATCAAAATTCCGGGGTAAATTTTTGCTCAGATTATAAAAAACTTAACATAACTGGGAAAACTAAAACTGTAAATCATCAGGATTTAGCAGTATGTTTAGCACCACAGTCAGTATTTCTGGATATCAAGTCACCCAAGAACTCTACAACGGTTCCAGAACCCAGGTTTATCGAGGGTATCGACAAGCTGACTCATTACCTATAGTGATCAAACTGCTGAAAAATCCCTACCCCAGCTTTAGCGAACTGGTACAATTTCGTAACCAATACACCATTGCCAAAAATCTCCACTCTCCTTTAATTATCCAAACCTATAGCCTGGAACCTTACCAAAATGGCTATGTGTTGGTGATGGAGGACTTTGGCGGGATTTCTCTCAAGGAATGGGGAGTTGGAAGTCGGAAGTCGGGAATGGGGGAAAGCTTACAATCTCTACAGGAATTTTTAGAAATAGCGATCGCCTTATGCAACGTTTTGGAAATCCTCTACCGCGATCGCATTATTCATAAAGATATTAAACCCAGCAATATTTTAATTAATCCCGCAACTAAACAAATTAAATTAATTGACTTTAGTATTGCATCTTTATTACCACGGGAAACCCAAGCCCTAGTCAATCCCCAAGTATTAGAAGGAACACTAGCTTATATTTCCCCAGAACAGACCGGGAGAATGAATCGAGGGATTGATTATCGTACAGATTTTTACTCACTTGGTGTAACTTTTTACGAATTGCTGACGGGAGGATTACCATTTCCAGCCAATGACCCAATGGAAGTGGTGCATTCTCATATTGCCAAACTCCCTGAGAAATTGAGTAGTAGAAAAACTAAAATTCCCCAAGTTCTCTGTGATATTGTGATGAAATTGATGGCGAAAAATGCTGAAGACCGCTATCAGAGTGCATTAGGGCTAAAATTTGATTTAGAAACTTGCTGGGATCAGCTAAGAGAAACTGGTAATATCAATAGTTTTGCAATTGCCCAACGGGATGTGTGCGATCGCTTCATCATCCCTGATAAACTTTATGGACGAGAAGCCGAGGTAGAAAAACTACTGCAAGCATTTGAGCGAGTTAGCCTTGGCGCAACAGAAATGATGTTAGTTGCTGGCTTTTCTGGTATTGGGAAAACAGCAGTTGTCAACGAAGTGCATAAACCAATTGTTAAACAACATGGTTATTTTATTAAAGGCAAATTTGACCAGTTTAATCGGAATATTCCTTTTAGTGCTTTCGTCCAAGCCTTCCGAGATTTAATCGGGCAATTATTCACCGAAAGTGATACTCAAATCCAGCAATGGAAAAGTCAGATATTAGATGCTGTTGGTGACAGTGGACAGGTAATTATTGATGTAATTCCCGAATTAGAACGAATTATTGGTGAGCAACCAGCAGTACCAGAACTATCAGGAACAGCCGCAGAAAATAGGTTTTATTTAACATTTCAAAAATTCACTCAAGTTTTTACTAGTAAATCACACCCATTAGTCGTATTTTTAGATGATTTGCAATGGGCAGATTCAGCATCATTAAAGTTAATGCAACTATTAATGGCGGATACAGCCCATCTTTTGTTAATTGGGGCTTATCGTGATCACGAAGTCACTCCCATACATCCATTGATGTTGACTTTGGGTGAGATTGCCAAAACACCAGCAAAAATTAATCACATTCATTTAGCACCGCTGAGTCAAGGGCAAGTTAATCTCTTAGTGGCTGAGACACTTAAATGTCCAGAAAATTTAGCGTGGAATCTTTCACAACTTGTATCTCAAAAAACTCAAGGCAATCCATTTTTCGCTACGCAGTTTCTCAAAGTATTGCATCAAGATAAACTTATTCAATTTAACTTTGATTTAGGCTGTTGGGAATGTGATATTACCCAAATAATTCAGCAAGCAGTTACAGATGATGTCGTGAATTTCATGGCATTTCAATTACAAAGACTGCCATTGGCAACGCAAAATGTATTACAGTTAGCAGCTTATATTGGTAATCAATTTGATTTGGCAACTTTAGCAACTGTGGCGGAAACATCAGAAATTGAAACAGCAGCAGATTTATGGAAAGCATTGCAGGAAGGCTTAATTTTACCAATTACTAATATTTATAAGTTTTCTCAACGAGATGTTAATGATGAATTAGTCAGAAAAAATGACAATGATCAACAATTAGCCAAATACAGATTTTTACACGATCGCATCCAACAAGCAGCTTATTTATTAGTTCCCACAGCACAAAAACAAACAACTCACTACCGCATCGGACAACTACTCTTACAAAAAATTTCCCCCGTCGCCAGAGAAGAACGCATTTTTGAACTGGTAAATCAATTAAATCACGGCACGCATTTAATTACCGAAGTAACCCAACGAGAAGAACTCGCCCAACTCAATCTGATAGCTTGTCGTAAAGCTAAAGTTGCCACCGCATATCAAGCAGCGCGGGAATACGCCACGGTGGGATTGTCACTATTGCAAGAAACAGCTTGGCAACAGCAGTATGACATTACCCTTGGCTTGCATGAATTAGCAGCAGAATTGGCTATGCTGTGCGGTGATTTTGCGGTGATGGAACAGCTTGTTAATCTTGTCCTTGAGCAAGCACAATCCTTAGCTGAACAAGTGAATGTGTACCGCATTAAAATTCAATCTCTCGTCTCCCAGAATAAATTTACCGAAGCCATTGCGATCGCCCAAACAATTTTGCAACAGCTTGGCGTTACCTTTCCTGAAACACCCACACCAAAAGATATTCAACAAGAAATTCAGGCGATCGGGCAACTAATTGGCGACAGAAAGATTGAAGATTTAGTTCATCTCCCCTTGATGACCGACATCACAAAACTGGCAATTGTGCAGATTGCTGGTAGCATCCTACCTGTAACTTACCTTTCTGGCTCTCCTTTATTTCCATTACTGATTGCTTTATTAGTCAACATCTCTATTCAGTACGGAAACACACCAGCTACAGGTTATATCTATTGTTCCTATAGTGTGCTTTTGTGTAATTTTTTGCAAGATATCGACACAGCCACAGAGTTTGGTCAATTAGCACTGCAAGTCACCTCAAAATTAGATGCTAAAGCTGCTAAACCGCAAGTGTGTCTCCTTCTGGGACTATATATTCGCCAACGCAAGTCTCACATCCAAGAAAGCCTGCCACTTTTGCAAGAAGGCTATAGCATTGGGCTAGAAGTTGGCGACTTAGAATTTGCTGGACATAACGCCCACAATTTTTGTTTTTATTCTTTTTGGTGTGGTCAACCTTTAATGACCTTAGAACAGGAGACTCGCGCTTATTACCACGGCTTGATGCAACTGAACCAATTGACTACCGCCAATTATTGCCGCATCTATTGGCAAGCCGTGTTAAATTTGCTGACTTTGACAGAGAAACCCACTATTTTGTCTGGGGAACCCTTACAAGAAGATGAACTTGTTTCCCTGCTGCGGTCTGCCAATGATGGCTATGGGTTATACATTTTCTCTTTGTATAAGCTGATGCTTTGTTTCTTGTTTGCAGAAATAGAAGCAGCGGAAAATTATGCAATTGAGGTCAGACGCTATTTTATGGCTGGTGCGGGACTAGCCAGTGAACCTGCTTTTTATTTTTATGATTCTCTACTTGCCTTGCAGCAACAGCCCGATGAGACATCCACAACCTTACAGCGTGTAGCTGAAAATCAAACCAAACTCCAGCATTGGGCGCACTATGCCCCAATGAATCACCAGCATAAAGTTGATTTAGTCGAAGCCGAAAAATATCGGGTATTAGGCAAGCACTATGCAGCCGGAGATCATTACGATCGCGCCATCTCTTCTGCCAAAGCTAACGGTTACATCCAAGAAGAAGCTTTAGCTAACGAACTTGCAGCTAAGTTCTACCTCAACTGGGGCAAAGAGAAAATTGCCGCAGGTTATATGCAAGAAGCCTACTACTGTTATGCCCGCTGGGGTGCGAAAGCTAAAATCAACGACCTAGAAAACCGCTATCCTCAATTGTTGTATGTAATTCTGCAACAGCAAAAAATTCACCTCAACCCCTTAGAAACTTTTGTAACTCATCAGGTTGCTACATCCACACGCACTTCTAGTAGTGACAGCACCAGTTATTCCGAAATTCTCGATTTTACATCTGTTCTCAAAGCGGCTCAAGCAATTTCTAGTTCTTTAAAATTAGACGAACTCATTGCCAATCTACTCAAAATTATCATCGAAAACTCTGGTGCGAAAAAAGCCATACTGCTGTTGCATCAAAATCATACTTGGCAAGTTCAAGCAATTGGTTTGATTAAGCATGGGAAATTACACACCATTCTTGAGCAACAATTACTAGAAACTTGCCAAGATATTCCCAGAAGAATTATTAATTATGTCAAGAATACCCAAGAAACGCTGGTGATAGACAATTGCCAAACAGATGTACCAGGAGTAATTGGGGAATATATGCTGCAACATCAACCCCAGAGTGTATTGTGTACGCCGATAGTGAATCAAGGAAATTTGGTGGGTTTGCTCTACCTAGAAAATAAATTAACTGCTGGAGTATTTAGCAACGAACGTGTAAAAGTAATTCACCTTTTGGCTTCCCAGGCGGCAATATCCCTAGAAAATGCCCTACTTTTCCAAAAATCACAACAAGCCCAATTACAAATGGTGCAAAGTGAAAAAATGTCTGCGTTGGGTAATTTAGTGGCTGGGGTTGCCCATGAAATGAATAATCCGTTGGGCTTTATTGCAGCTAGTTTAAAACAAGCGCAACCAACAATTGCAGATATTATTGAACACTTAAAACTCTATCAAACAAGTTTGCCTCATCCCAGTGATGAAATCCAAGATCATGCCGAAGATATTGATTTAGACTACAGCTTAGAAGACTTACCCAAGGTCATTGATGCGATGATGTTAGCTTGCGATCGCCTGAAAAATATCAGCACTAGTCTTCGCACTTTCTCCCGTGCTGACCAAGATTATAAAGTGAGTTTTAATATCCACGCAGGTATTGATAGCACAATTTTAATTCTCCGGCATCGCCTCAAAGCCAACGAAAAACGTCCAGCCATAGAAGTCATTACTGACTATGGAGATATACCCTTAATTGAATGTTTTCCTGGGCAACTGAATCAAGTCTTCATGAATATTCTTGCTAATGCTATTGATGCTTTAGAAGAATTAAAGTTGGACAAAAATCAACCGATTCAATATCGGATAAATATTCAAACATCCGTGCAGGATCAATCCGTTGAAATCAAAATTACTGATAGTGGAATGGGGATGAGTGCAGCAGTAAAAGAAAAAATATTTGACAATTTATTTACGACGAAAGCTGTAGGAAAAGGGACAGGTTTGGGCCTGGCGATCGCCCGTCAAATTATTGTCGAAAAACACGGTGGTTCAATCCAATGTAACTCTTCTCTAGGAAAAGGTACAGAATTTGTTATCTTACTTCCTATTCACCAATAAATCAGAGAAAAATTCATGAACAATTCATTGCTTGAACAAGAAATCGCTTTGCTGCGTCAACAAAATGCCGATTTGCAGCAACAGTTAGCAAAATTTACAAGTGAATCTAGCCAACGAATTAGCCAATTAGAACAAGAATTGAGAGAAGCTCAACAACTCTTACAAAGTAATTCCCAAAAAGAACTAGCCCTCAAAGCTTCTGAAGCAGAATTACTCACATTGTTTAATGCCATCCAAGATGTAATTATCGTTGTTGATGCCGAGGGCAGATATCTGAAAATTGCGCCTAGTTGTGCGCCATCACTATACAAACCGCCTACGGAAATTTTAGGTAAAACCGCTCATGAAGTTTTACCTACTGGCCTTGCAGACTATTTTGTGGAATGTATTCAACAGGTACTGAAAACGCAGAAAACTGTCAAAATCGAATATAGCTTGCCCATTGGCAATCAAGAGGTTTGGTTTGAAGGTAGTGTTTCCACGATGAGTGAGAACAGTGTAGTTTGGGTAGCAAGAGATATTAGCGATCGCAAAGCAACTGAAACCGCCCTACGTCAACAAGAAGCCCAATATCGCAGTATTTTCGAGACTGTTAGTGATGGCATCAGTGTGATTGAATTAGATACTGGTAAGCTTGTTGCCGCAAATCCATCTTTGTGCCAAATGCACAATTATTCTCAAGCAGAATTTATGCAATTAAGTCCTCAAGATTACATTCATTCTGATTGTTTTGGCCTATTTGAGGAATTTGTCAATTCAATCAGAGTGGGTGATGAATTTCATACTCAAGCTGTAGATATTCGCAAAGATGGTACTTGCTTTGATATCGAAGTTACAGGCAAACTCTTGAACTACAATGGTAAACCCTATGCACTTTCGGTAGTGCGCGATATTAGCGAACGTAAACAAGCTGAACAAGAACAACGCAGACTATTAGCCATTCTCGAAGCCACCACAGACATCATTGGGATAGCTGATGTGAATGGAAATAATCGCTATCTTAACCAAGCAGGTCAGGAGATTTTAGGCATTCCCCCCTCAGAAA
The DNA here is from genome assembly GCF_015207705.1 of Nostoc sp. LEGE 06077. GTDB lineage: Bacteria > Cyanobacteriota > Cyanobacteriia > Cyanobacteriales > Nostocaceae > Nostoc_B. The sequence continues at coordinate 21,367 of NZ_JADEWI010000002.1, read as the reverse complement.
TCGATAAGTTTCATATCAGCGAGCTTGTAGAACCCTCAATGTTAGAAAAATTGCAGACAGAGAGCATACCTACTTTACTTGAGAAGGGTGTCTGGTCTGGAGAATCTAGATTACGCAGTCGGAGTGGAGAAGAGTTTCCCGTTTCTCAGGTAATGATTGCCCATAAAAATGAACAGGAAGAGATAGAATTTTTATCCATGATCGCTCGTGATATCCGCGATCGCCAACAAATCGAAGCTCAACTTAGACAACAGGCAAAAGATTTAGCCCAAACTCTAGAAGAACTGCAACGCACCCAAGCACAAATGATTCAAGCTGAAAAAATGTCCAGCCTGGGTCAACTAGTTGCGGGAGTTGCTCATGAAATCAACAACCCTGTCAATTTCATTCACGGTAATCTCACTCATCTTGAAGAACATACCCAAGATTTATTGCAGGTAATTAACTTATGTCAATCTATGAACCTGTCAGAATTCCCAACTTTGTTGGAGGAAATTGACTTAGATTACATTCAACAAGATTTACCCAAAATCTTGCATTCTATGAAAATTGGGACTCAACGTATCCGTCAAATTGTGTTATCACTGCGTACCTTTTCACGCATGGATGAAGCAGAATTTAAAGAAGTAGATATTCATGAAGGCATAGATAGTACTTTAATGATTTTGCAACATCGTCTCAAGGTAAAGCCAGAATTTCCCGAAATTCAAGTGATGAGAGATTATGCTGCGTTACCTTTAGTAGAATGCTACGCCGGACAACTCAATCAGGTATTGATGAATATTCTCACCAATGCCATTGATGCTTTAGAAATGGGAGTTGGGAAAGGCGAACTAGCGAAAATTACAATTCGGACTTCGGTAATTAATTCTGACTGGGTAAAAATTGCGATCGCTGACAATGGTATAGGAATGTCAGAACAAATTCAAAAACAGATTTTTAATCCCTTCTTTACCACCAAGCCTGTGGGTAAGGGAACAGGTATGGGAATGTCCATCAGTTATCAAATTATTACAGAAAAACACGCTGGTAAGTTGGAGTGTTACTCCCAACCAGGACAAGGAACAGAGTTTGCGATTACAATTCCTATTCGGCAGTCAAATTCCTAAATCATGGGTGAAAAGTAACTCATGACCAATGACCAACAACAAAATTATCCCTCCTTTGTAACAAACTGGTTATAATTATTTTCCGTCTCTCTCAGAAATCAACATGATATCTTCACAGTATTTATATGGGGCGCTATCGTTCTAAATCTGACTTACCTACAAAAATCTGCCCAGTATGTCAACGTCCCTTTGCTTGGCGCAAGAAGTGGCAAGATTGCTGGGATGAGGTGAAATACTGTTCAGAACGTTGCCGTCGTCGCCGTTCTGAGGCAAAAACAGAGTAACGGGTAAATTATGAAGTATGAAATATGAAGTGTGAAGTGTAAAATCAACTTTAACTCAGACGCAAATAGCGCAAAAAATTATAGATGCAGTTACAGGTGCAACCAAAATTAATTATTCATGGCGGGGCTGGTAGTTCTCTCCACGGCAAAGGAGGATTAGAGACGGTACGTCGATCGCTCTATGCCGTCATCGAAGAAGTTTATGCTTTGTTATTATCAGGGGCCAACGCTTCCGCCGCCGTGCTGTGCGGTTGTCAACTGTTAGAAGATGAGCCCAGGTTTAATGCTGGTACTGGTTCGGTACTGCAATCTGATGGTCAAATTCGCATGAGTGCTGCCTTAATGAATGGGATGTCGGGGCGTTTTAGTGGTGTGATTAATGTCTCACGAGTGAAAAATCCGATTGAATTAGCGTATTTCTTACAAAATTCCCCTGACCGGGTATTGTCAGATTACGGGTCAGCTGAACTAGCACGAGAGTTACAAGTCCCCAGCTACAATGCTTTAACTGAGTTACGCTTACAAGAATGGATTCAAGAACGTCAAGATAATTTTAAAAGCACAATGGCTGGGGTAGTAGCCGAGCCAGAGTTATTAGAAACCAGCAATGCTGGACGTGGGACAATTGGCGTAGTCGCTTTAGATGCTCATGGTGGACTAGCTGTCGGTACATCCACCGGGGGCAAAGGTTTTGAACGCATTGGCCGGGTAAGTGATTCGGCAATGCCGGCTGGTAATTACGCCACTGGTCATGCGGCTGTTAGCTGTACAGGAATTGGTGAAGATATTATCGATGAGTGTTTAGCACCCAGAATTGTCGTGCGGGTAACTGATGGGATGAGTCTCAAAGATGCCATGCAACGCTCTTTTACTGAATCTAACGAACATCAAAGAGACTTAGGCGCGATCGCCTTAGATGCCAGTGGGGCGATCGCTTGGGGTAAAACTAGTCAAGTTTTACTCGCCGCCTACCACGACGGCGAAAAAGTTGGCGACACTTTAGAATTACCTGTTGGTACGCAAGTCGGCTGTATTGAAGTGTGAAGTGTGTAGACACCCTTTAGGTGGCTTGCCGCAGGCTAGTGTGAAGTGTGAAAATAAATTTCAGACTTCATACTTCAGCCTTCATACTTTCCTCCGCCACCCTTGCTTGACTACCTGACGACTACGGGCAATGACTAAACTATCGTTGGGGACATCTTCGGTGACTGTGGAACCGGCTGCAACATAGACATCATCACCCAAGGTCACTGGTGCTACTAAGACGCTATTAGAACCTGTTTTGGTGCGATCGCCAATTTTAGTCCGGTGTTTTTTCACACCGTCATAATTAGCAGTAATTGTGCCTGCACCAATGTTGACTTGAGTCCCTGCTGTGGCATCGCCCAAATAAGATAGATGGGCTACGTTGGTTTTTTCCCCTAACTGGGTATTTTTTAACTCCACAAAATTACCAACACGGCAATTTACACCCACTTCAGTATGACCACGTAAATGAGCATAAGGGCCAATCCGAGTTCCGGCTTGCACAATACTATCTGTGACTACAGAATATTGAACTGTCACGTTTTCGCCCAATTGGCTATTTTCAATTAAACTTCCCGGCCCAATGCGGCTACCAGTTTTAATAGTGGTATTTCCCCGCAAGTGAGTTTGTGGCTCAATAATCACATCTGATTGTAACTCTACAGTGTCGTCAATTGTAATGCTATGGGGATCGATCAGGGTCACACCTGCAATCAGCCATTTTTCTTTGATGCGCCTTTGCAAAATTTCGTAAGCTGTGGCTAATTGTAGGCGATCGTTAATGCCCAAAATTTCTTGATAATCTGCTACATCCACAGCCATCACTTTCCCTACTTGGGTCACAGCATCTGTGAGGTAATATTCTTTTTGGGCGTTGTTGGCTTCTAAATGAGGTAAGACTTTGGCTAAGTCTGGCCAGCGAAAGCAGTAAACTCCGGCGTTAATCCGGCGATTCTCTCTTTGATCAGGGGTACAATCTTTATCCTCAACCATCTGTTGGACTATGTTTTCCCCATCACAAAAAACTCGCCCATAGCCTTTGGGGTCAGATAACTGAGCAGTCAGGATGGTTGCAGCGTTTTGATTTTGTTGGTGAGTGAGCAATAACTGTTTCAGCGTTTCGGTGCGTAACAGTGGGACATCACCATTAAGCACTAATAAATCTCCCGCGTAGCCTTCAAGATGGGGCAGTAATTGCTGGATGGCGTGTCCTGTCCCCAGTTGTACAGTCTGTTCCACAAACTCTAAGCTGAAGTTTGACTGTATGGCGGCTCTTACTTCTTGGGCTTGATACCCGACAATCACCATTCGTCGTGAGGGTGAAAGCGGTTCTACACTTTCTAAAACTTTCTCTACTAGCGATCGCCCACCCAAAGAATGTAAGACTTTGGGTAAGCTTGATTTCATCCTGGTGCCGCGTCCCGCCGCTAGAATTGCTACAACTACCATAATCAAAAGTATGAAGTATGTTCGCCCGTGAAGTTCCCAAAGGGTAGTATAGCAGGAGGAAGAAGACAGGAGGTGAGACCGTGCGGTCTTGAGGATTGACAGAGTCGCCCAACGAGCGACTACACCCAAAGGTAAAACATTACTTCAGATCGTAAGTGTGAATAAAGTCAGTAAATAGCTGCATAAGTTCGGGATTACGCCAACCTGCTTCAGTTTCTTCCCGCATTACAGATAAAGCTTCTTCTGGGCTAAAAGCTCTTTTATACGGTCGTTCACTAGTCAACGCATCATAAATATCAATGAATTGGAAAACTTGTGCCAGAAAAGGAATCTCACTGCCTTTGAGGCCATCAGGATAGCCTGAACCATTCCATCGCTCATGGTGATGGCGAATAATGGGAATTACACCCCGCATACTGCGTAAAGGTTGACAAATTTTTTCCCCAATTAAAACGTGTTGCTGCATCATCTCCCAATCTTCCAAGGTGAGTTGCTCATTCTTCAGTAGCACTGCATCTGGAATGCCAACTTTACCTATATCGTGAAGATAACCACCCCACATCAAATCTCGCAGTTGAGAACGAGAAAGATGCAAGTATTCTCCAAATGCTTGTCCTAGCTTGACTAACCGTTCACAGTGATCCCCTGTATTTGGATCTCGACTTTCAATCGCTCTAGCTATGGAAAATAAAACTTGTTCTGCGTGGTCTAGGTCTTCGTTTAACCGCTTTTGCCGGACTAAGGACTTCACACGCGCTGCTAGTTCCACACGGTCAAAGGGTTTGGTAAGGAAATCATCGGCTCCTACTTCAATTCCCCGAATGCGCGATCGCCGATCATTTAATGCTGTAATAAAAATTACGGGGATTAATCTCGTATGTTCGTCCTGCTTGAGCAATTGACATACTTCAAAGCCGTCCATTCCTGGCATCATCACATCCAGCAAAATTAAATCTGGTTGTTTCTGTGTTACCAACGCTACAGCAGCTGCACCACTGTCTGCTTCAATCACTTCATAACCTTCCATGGCCAACAATGCCGCAGCGGTCATTCGACTAGCAGCATGGTCGTCAACTACTAAAATTTTTGGTGCTTCAGTATCAAAGAAGCAATTCACTTTGGAGCCTTTGGCTTGTAGATTTCTAGATAATAATGAATTGTAGCCAGCATTAATCTCAGATTTTATCCAAGAAGACTCGGCTTGTCCCTCTTCAATCATTACTTCTTGCTGGGATAAGTTTAGTGGATAGTCCTCTAAGTCCCGCCATTCTAGCTCACTATTTGCATTTCCACTATGCACTTTCTTTTTGGGCTTTGACCCACTAAGACTTTGTTGATTAGAGTTTGTGGAATTAGCACTCCAGTAAATCACAAAGGCACCCCATTTTTCTTTAATTAACAGTTTCTGTCTGCAAAAATCAAGTTTAGCTCTGCAACCATACTCTACTTTGCATTTTTACAAGCTTGCTGTCCTATTTTTAGCCTGCTGGTTTTTATCATGCCGAGGATATTTTTCTTTATAAAAGAATAATTTTACTAAGATAAATTTGCCGCAAACATCCTAAATATCTATTCTAGTATCATAAATTCACCCAAATGTTAAATCAGGTTTTTTACTGAGATTTTTTAACCTTTCAGTATAGCCAGAGTGTTTTGCTCTTACAATTTGTTGCAAAATTTCAATTTCCATTTTGAGTTTTTCTATGAGTTTCAAAATAAACATATATTTCTTGTTGAAAATTTTTGATGATCAGCATATTGAATAAATATTGAATTTGATATTAATCTCCATAGTTTATACATCGAAAAATAAAATATTTTTAACATCATACCTGATTGATTGGTGTGTATTTTAATATCCATTAATTTACCCATTGGTGTTTAAATGGATAAAGTTGTTATGAAGCAATCGCTGGAATTTAAACTTCTATATAACTATTTTTAATTCTTACTTTGTCCAATGGATATGATTTGAATTCTAAATAAATTAGGACTTACGCACTGTAAATTAGGACTTACGCACTGTACAAACTGACTATTTTGTGCATAACGAAAATATGTAATTTCAGACTATTGGCTAAGAGTGCTGGATTAAGTGCGATCGCTGGCTAATAGAGAAAAAATCAAATCTCAATATCAGAAAGTCTGTATGCGTATTTCCTTGCTTTTATCAATATATCAGTTTAATGAATGCCTGATATCAGTTAAAAATGGCCAAGCCATAACAAGGGTTTCCGGCTGTGGTTTAGTCAAGAAATTTAACAATGTTGATGTATTTACGCCTTTTCAGACTCTAATTCACATCAGCCGTATATCTTCGAAAAAGATTCAAGGTTAAATCTATATTTACGGCAAAATCGTACAATATAAATTCGACTATAAGTAAGTTTTATAGCCAATATTAACCTGTAGATGTCAGGTCAGATTAATCAGTTATAATTCGGGGCATCTGTGCAGAAACAGCATAATTTTCTCCTCTGAGCCTTCTGCTTTATTCCTGGTTGGAAATGTAGTCTATATGTTGCAGTAACGGGAAATTCGTTGCTTCAATTACAGGAGAAAATCTAGCGGGGTTTTTGCTGTATTTTGCCAACATAATTTTCAACTCAAGTCAGAACCAACTTCAATAGAGTCAGCTTTTTGGTTTTTCAGTAACCAACGTTTTCGCCAGTGGGATGTAGGTTCTAATGAACAAGCTTGTTGTTCTTGTTGTCGCCGGATCATGATCACATCAGGCGGATCATTCAATTGTGGATCGCGGTAAGGAATTGCAGCACGAGTTAACAAATGTTCTTGTTCTTCAAGAGAAAGAGGAGGAAGTGGTAAGTCTTTGAAACACTCGGAACCTTGAGAATAGGCTGCAACTGTACCAGGCGATCGCCTCCCAACTGGTGGGGTAGAACCTATTTTTAACCCAGCTAATATCAGTGCTGTACGTACAGATGCTGCACAAGAGTAAGTTGCCAGCAAGCCTTTTTTATGTAAACATACTGAGACTTGTTGTAGGAATTCTAAAGTCCATAGGTGAGGACACTGGGGCGGTGAAAAGGGGTCTAAAAAAATGGCATCTGCGCTAAATCCAGCTTGATTTAACGCTTGAATGGAGATTCTCGCATCACCAATGAGTAACTTTGCTTGCAGACGTTCTGTTTTTACTTGCTGCTCAAAAGCAAGTCGGGACAAAATTGGCGTGTATTCGTAATTCCAGTGATCAAATAAATGATTAGCGATCGCAGCTTGCGGTACAGCAGGATTCAGTTCTAAACCAATTAATTCCACATAACAACTAGGATTTACTGCCCAAATAGTCTGTAAAGCTGCTGCTGTGTTGTATCCTAGACCATAACAAATATCTAACAGTCGCACAACTGGTTTGAGCGCCGCTTGAGCCAGTTGAGTTGGTTCCACAAACTTAAAATAACTTTCTTGTTTAGCGCCAAAATGACTGTGAAATAATTCACTAAACTCTTGAGAGAAAAAAGTGAAAGAACCATCTGCTGTTGCTTGTGGGACAAAGTTCTCTGACATTAGGCTTTTTCCAGCAATAGATAGCTAAATAAATATATTTTAAATTTTGAGTTAATTTATGGTTAAAATTCAACGTTTTGTTTCACCAGCCTGGCTTGTCGATCACCTCAATGATTCGCAAGTTGTAATTGTCGATTGTCGTTTTTCTCTGGCTGATCCACAATTGGGACAAAAACAATATCAAATAAGTCACATTCCAGGGTCATATTATCTGGATCTCAATCAGGATCTGTCCAATCCTGTCGGTAAGCATGGTGGTAGACATCCTTTACCTGATACTAACAATCTAGCTAAGAAGTTATCAGCAATTGGGGTCAATTCTCAACAAACTTTGGTTGTAGCTTATGATGACTCCCGCTTGGCTTTTGCGTCTCGTCTGTGGTGGTTACTCCGCTATCTCGGACATGAACAAGTAGTAGTTATGGATGGAGGTTATACTGCATGGCAACAAGCTGGATACCCAGTGACAGATATTATTCCAGAATCCCAGACTGGGCATTTTATTCCTCACATTCAAACTGAACTGTTAGTAGATATAGAAGTTGTTAAAAATCGCCAAGACTCACCAGCAGTAGTTTTGGTAGATTCTAGAGAAAGTGATCGCTATCGCGGTGAAAGGGAACCAATTGATAAAATTGCTGGGCATATTCCAGGTGCAATTAACTATCCTTGGCAAGAAGTTACAGACTCATCAGGTTATATACTTTCTCAACCACAGCAACGTCAAAGATGGGAAAACATCGAAACCGCCCAAGAAATTTTAGTCTATTGTGGTTCTGGTGTCACTGCTTGCGTGAATTTGCTTTCTTTAGAATTAGCTGGCATTCATACAGGTAAACTTTATGCAGGTAGTTGGAGTGATTGGATTAGTTATGAGTCAATAGTTAATACTCAAAAAAGTTAATTCAACTTTTGACCAATTCTAAAACTCACCAATTCTCAAATTGTAATAAACACTCAAAAACCAACTATCAAAATTAATATTTCTATCTGTAGAATCTCCGAAGCTAAAGCCACTTTGTACATTTAAGCTGCTGGAGTCAGATACTCGGTAAATAACATTTCCAAATAGACGGTGATACTGGTCATCTCTTTGTCTTTGCGTAAAATCAGCAAGAGTCAATTGATAGTTAATTCCAACTTGTAGAGGTTCTTGCAAAGAATAACTCAAAGAAACCCAAAAAGAATTAATTAGCCGACTGCGACTATTTGGTTCAGCAAAATTAGCACTAAATTCGTAGAGGCTATCTAGGGATAATCTGGAAGTCAGCGGATCTCGTCTTCCCAAAGATAGTCGAACTGAATTTTCATCTAAAAAGCGATCGCCTGCTTGAAAGCGGCCGACACTATTAGCATAGAAAAACTGTTGGTTATTAAAGTCTAGTTCGGCATACATCCTTGGCGAAAGTTGTTGATAAATTCCCACATTAAAACTTATTTGGTTGTAGTTAAATCTTGATTCCTCTATGTAGCGAATCAAACTCCCATTAATTGAACCATTAATATAAGTTTTAGAACCTAAAGGAAAATAGGTAGAAGCTAGGCTGAGTCCATAAAATATTAAGCCATCTTCTCTGGGAAAAAACTCAGAAGCAAAAATGTTATTTGTGTGAAAGTAACCGACATAAGTCTGGAGGGAACCTATAGGTTTAAACTTAGATACTTTTTTTGGCGGTAAATTTCTGGGACGCACCCTTAGTTCAAGTTCCTGAGAACCATTAGCCTCAGATGTTGGTTGTATTTGGGGTAAAGGCCTTTGTCTAACTCGTAGTTCTAATTCCCGCGGAATGTTGGTTTCTGGATTTGGTTTTTGTCTTTGTTGTAATATCTGCCTGAGTCTTTCTAATTGCTCATTTCTATTTACTGATGGTTTATCCAACAGTTCTTCTATAATCATGGGTGCAGGCTGTGGAAAATCTCTTGGCTGGACTTCTAGTTGTGGCGGATCATTTGAAAGTGGAGGATTACTAGGTGGATTTGGCGGTTGAGGATTAGGTTCAGTATCAGGTTTTGTTCCTGGATTGGTTTGGGCTATGAGTATGTTTGCCACAGATGAATTAAAATTACATAGCTGAGGCTGCCGTAAATCAAAATTAATTACCTGAAACTGACTATTTTGGTAAAATTTACAACTTCTCTGGTTATATGTAAAATATTTTAGCTTGACCTTGTGTTGACCACTAGAGTCATCTAAGTTAGCAACCCATGTTACATCTGCTCCAATGCAACATTTATTTGCACCAATCACAGCTAATAAAGTTGCAAATAAAAGTTTTATCCAGCCTGTGGGTTGCATTAGCATTTATGTTTGATAAACAAAAGAATATAACCATTCAGCCTGATCATTAAACAACAAATATTGTTAACTTTGAAAAATTAATTATTTGATTTTAATATTTTTTGATAATTTTTATTACACTGAGTTATATCAGAGTTTCGCTAAAATTTTCAATAAATCTACTAAAAATTTAGTGCTAAACCTAAAAAAATGATAAGTAAACCTAATATTTAAGAATATATCTTCACTTATTTTGGTCGCAGTTAAATTATCTAGTGTTAAAGCGATGTATTTAAAATTTATTCTCTTGTGGATAATTAGTTTATGGGGAGTGATAGCGATGCCTTTACCTAGGGCGATCGCAGCTACTCCTTTGACTCATGCAGAAATTCAAAATCTGCAAAATATTGTGCAATTGCTTCCTCGGAATAACAAAAAGCGACCAGCACGCAAATTAGATCCGATAATTCCTGGTGATGGGTTGTCTACTGGCAGATCATCTTTGGCCGATTTACGTTTTAACGATGGTTCTTTAGCACGGGTTGGAGAACGGGCTATATTTCAATTCCTACCCAAGACTCGGAATTTCCAACTGTCAAACGGGACAGTGCTGTTACTGATTCCACCAGGAAAAGGACAGACTCGGATACAAACACCAAGTGCCGCTGCGGCTATTCGTGGTTCAGCGTTGTTTGTCCGCTACGACAAGCAAACAGACACCACAATTGTTGGGGCGCTGACAAATAGCGGCATTGAAGTATCTAATCAGGAAGCTTCCCAAAATCAGGTTTTACAAGCTGGACAACTGATGGTCATCGTCAAAGGTGAATTTCAGGGCTTATATGATTTTGATCTGAAAACTTTTTATGAAACCAGTGATTTAGTACAAGGATTAGATTTAACCAAACAAAATAATACATCTAATCCAGATCCAGCGATCGCCAGCGTTCAAGCTGAAATTATCGCAGCTTTAATGGCACAAATACCCATAGTCGGCCAAGGAGTAGTTGAAAATCCATCTTTTATGGAGTTATCGGTTAATTCTTCTAATTTGGTTAACCAAGGTGCAGTCTTAGATAATTCTCCTGTAGATTCTTTTGTAGAGACAGGAGAGGTCATCTCAGATACTACTCGTAATACTAATAATAACGAAAACTCTAACAGTATAAACATAACTCAGCCAACTAATAATGGGAACCCAGGTGGCAATCCCGGTGGCAACCCAGGCGGTAATCCCGGTGGTAATCCTGGTGGTAATCCAGGCGGCAACCCTGGTGGTAATCCAGGCGGCAACCCTGGTGGTAATCCAGGCGGCAACCCTGGTGGTAATCCAGGCGGCAACCCTGGTGGTAATCCAGGCGGCAACCCTGGTGGTAATCCAGGCGGTAATCCCGGTGGTAATCCAGGCGGCAATCCCGATGGTAATCCCGGTGGTAATCCCGATGGTAATCCAGGCGGCAATCCCGATGGTAATCCCGGTGGCAACCCAGGCGGCAATCCAGGCGGCAATCCCGGTGGTGGTGACAACACAGGGGGTAATCACGGTAGCGGTGACAATACAGGTGGTGGTCATTCTGGTGGTGAACCGCTAGAAGGAGACTACCCTGCTCCTTAAACCTCTTCAGGAGCAACAATCATACAAAGTTAAGAATTATGTATTTTTAGTATCTGATTCCTAACTAGAGATTTCATATCCTCAATCATTACAGCCTTGCAATACATTTATCTTCATGGGTTTGCTTCTAGCCCTAAATCTGCTAAAGCCCTGGCTATAGGCAATCGCTTTACTAAAATACAGGTACAGCTAAATATTCCTGATCTAAATACTGGTAATTTTTCTCAGTTGACAATCACGCGTCAACAAAATCAAGTAGCAACAGCATTTCCTCATGATTCTGAACCAGTTACATTAATAGGTTCTAGTTTAGGTGGTTTGGTATCTGCTCATTTGGCGCAGCAACACCAACAAGTGCAACGCTTAATTTTGTTAGCACCCGCTTTTGGGTTTTTATCTCATTGGTTGTCTAAGCTAGGGGGTGAAGCGATTAAGCGTTGGCAACAAGAAAAATATCTCATGGTTTATCACTATGGGGAAGGGCGATCGCTTCCTCTAAGTTACGATTTCATCACAGATGCCGCGCAATACCAAGAGAGTATATTGCAACGTCCGGTGCCAACACTAATTTTGCATGGCATACAAGATGAGGTGATTCCAATTACAGCTAGTCGCAACTTTGCGCGATCGCGTCCTTGGGTGGAGTTAGTAGAACTCGATAGCGATCATGCTTTAGGCAATGTCACCACAGAAATTTGGCAGGCAATTCGCCTCTTTTGTCAGTTACCGTAAAGCGGTAAAATATGAGACTTGCCAACAAGCAATTATCTAAGTCATTTGTTCTATTGACTATTGACTAAAAATTATGCTTCCTTTTATCCGGTCAGATTTAGCCAAATTTACTGCTTACAAACCTCACCCTAGCAGCAATACAGCAGAACCAGTCGCCATCAAGTTTGATCGGCTGGATACAAATGAAAGTCCCTACGATTTACCACCTGAACTAAAAGAAAAATTAGCCTGGACATATCAGCAAGTCATAGAAACAAATCGCTATCCTGATGGTGGACATGAGCAACTCAAAGATGCGATCGCTGAGTATGTGAATGAATCTGCTAATGTTGCTCCATCCCTGTTTACTGCTGCTAATATTTCTGTTGGTAATGGTTCAGATGAACTAATTCGCTCTTTATTAATTGCAACCTGTCTGGGGGGAGAAGGTTCAATTCTAGTTGCCCATCCCACTTTTTCTATGTATGGCATTTTAGCCCAAACCTTGGGTATAAAAGTGGTAACAGTCGGCAGAAATCAAACAAATTTTGCCATAGACATCAAAGCTGCACAAACAGCCATCACCCAAACTCAAAATCCGCTAATTCGTGTAGTTTTTGTAGTACATCCCAATTCTCCCACAGCCAATCTACTCACTGCGGCAGAATTAGCATGGCTGAGAAGTTTACCAGAGGAAATTTTAGTAGTAATTGATGAAGCTTACTTTGAATTTAGCCAAAATAGTTTAGTGAGTGAATTGGCACAGCGCCCCAATTGGATTGTCTTACGGACTTTCTCTAAGGCTTTTCGTTTAGCAGCATTACGTGTAGGTTATTGTATTGCTCATCCAGAAGCGATCGCTATCTTAGAAAAAGTCCGCTTACCTTACAATCTCCCTAGCTTTTCACTAGCCGCAGCATTAGTGGCTTTACAAAACCGTCAACTTTTACTTAGCTCAATTTTACAAACACAAACTGAGCGCGACAAGCTTATAGCAACTTTGGCTCAATATCCAGCCTTACAAGTAGCAGCAAGTGCCGCTAACTTTGTTTATTTACGTCTCCAGCCAAATAATTCTGATGCCAAAGAGGCTAATTTACAAAGCTTACACCAACAACTCAGAAGTGCTGGAACTCTTGTTAGACTCCTGAATGAAGGATTACGAATCACTATTGGAACTACCGAAGAAAATTCCCGTACCTTAGAAAGACTACAAGCTGCTATGACAAATTTTGAATCTTAACTATCTTAAGTAACAAATATTTAGCATTGAGTCATCAAGACCCAAATTTTTTTGATATCTAGTAATTTAATCTACCATCAACTTCACTGCCCAAACGACGTACTGTCCCTACAGTTTGGGGAAACACACCCACTAGAAGGGCAAAGGCGGCATCTGGTAAATCAGCAACCATTTCTGATGGAAAATATTGGTCAAACTGATCTAAAATCTTCTGCACGCGTTGTTGCGGAACTGGATTTTCGGTAATTTGCTTGATCAACCGAATCCATTGTCGGCGAATCAAATAGGCTTTCTGGCGTTCCTCGTATGATTCTGGACTCAATAAAGATAAATTGCCGATAGGCAGAGCCATCTGACAATCGCTGTCGTAATCTCCACCAACCGCTGCTCCCGGGCCAGCAAATTCTGCATGGTAGCGTTTAAAAAGTATTAACCCATTCCGCTTCCGACTATTGACAATAAAAACCTTTCCACTATGTAGAAGTGGCAAGATATCCGAGCCGCATGATTGCTCAGTTCCATCTGGCATTACAAGATGGTCAAGAAAACTTGTGTCAGGGTAATAAGTTGATACCATAGCAGTTTGATAGCGTATATGCTTTTCGCTATCCATGTTTTCTATAACTTTTGAAGAATTTGGTAGTTTTATGCACGTCAAGCAGTAACTTGGTGTGAAATCAAATTAGTTTTTTTGATTATCTTACTATTAAGAACTTTTTGTTCAGCTTAATAATAGAGATGAATTAGAGGCCACTAAGTAGTTATGTAACCATATTTTATGAGATATAGCTGAATTTGTCTTCAAACTAAACTATAAAAAAATTAAAGTTTTTATAAAGATGAATAAATTAAATAAAAAGTTATTATGAGGGAGTTTTTATTTAGCGTAATTTTACCGATGGCTCCACCATAATAGACATTATATATTGAGAAGTTTTGATTATTTTTTTATTAAATAAACTATAAGTAATTATTTTATATAAGTGGAAGATAAATATAGCAGTCTGTGTAGTATTTAGCAACAAATCTATGCTCTAACTTCTCTTCCCTTGTTATATGAAAGATATTTTATAGTGATTTATGTAAAAATGCCTTTAGCTATAGTCAAAAGTTAAGACTAATGTAGTTCAATTTGTTTCGGGATAGTTTTGACAATAAAAAACCAACTTAGACCTTAAACAGTAGGCTAAAAAGCTTATGTGTTTTGCGATCGCCAGACTAGAATGTACTGGCATAAATTTTAGTTAAAACTGCGAGCGCAATCGTTAATCTTGCCAAATAGAAAATTTAGTCAGAGGAATCAAAGCTTAATTGTTTGTGTAAAAAGATTTGACGGGAGCGCTGGAGTAAAAATAAATTCCAATTAGACTCTACTTTATGCATCCTGTAACCTAATTTTAAATACAACTGTCTGGCCTGATGATTATCTTCTAACACATGGAGATATAAGTCTTTAAAGCCCCATTCCTGGCAAAGTTTTTCGCAACTCAGCAGTAACATTGAAGCCACGCCATTCCGGCGATATTTTTGGTCAACAGCTAAATTAGACAGATAAAGGAAACTTCTGCCATTTTGTTTCCATGATTCATGGAAACGCAAGCCCAGTTCTACAGTTCCCACTAAATTATTAGTCCCACTAATAGTAGTATCAACAGCAACTAAACAAATATGGTGGGGTGTAGCCGATGATAAACGAATTCGGAAGTCTTCGTAAATGCCCAAGCGTAACAACGGAAAAGCCCATCCCCAGAAACCAGTTTGAGAGTGAAAGCTTTCGGCAATAATCTGGGAAATACCAGTCAAATCGGTAGGCGTAGCCGCACGAATTTGGAATTGTTGAGAATCATGATGCGCGGCTGATGTCAGAGGTTGTTTGTGAGATGAGTCAAAAAACCAGGATGTCAAGGCTAGTTTATGATTAATTGCACTTTACAAAAATTTTCTCAAATATTCTAAAATACCGTTTGCTACTGTAAATACAATTGTTTTATATACTGTAATGCCAATAAATATTTAGGTATTCTAGGTTCTTCTGTAAGTTAATAACACACTCCGCATCCTTTTGGGTAATTCACAACATCAATTGTCACAACCAATAACATCATCGCAGCAATTATGATCTATCACTACTAAATTCTCCAGATTGGCTGTCAGGAAGAGCATCTAAATCTAGATTTAGTCTGGTTTTAGACGGCTTCTAAAGGAAATTTATGCCTCATACTCTATTAATTTCGCTTCTTCGTTATATGAATAAGTAAAGTTAAGGCTGTCTGATTACCGTAATTATACTGAAAAAACTATGCCGAATATTTTGGGAATAATAGTGTACTTATTGAGCGATCGCCTATATCAACTCAGTACATGCTGTAATAGTTAAAGCAGTATTAATCTGTAACAGCCCCATGCCACTTGTCTAACTGCTAGTTATGATTGCTAAATTAGAATAAATAGTTAGTCTAATAGTATACTTTGCCTTTAACCCTCATAGTTGTGACCTAGCTCACTCCCCCATGACCAACATAAATAAAATTTACTTGCAAATGTTAGTACAACTGTGACAAAGGGCAAACTTAATATGCAGCTTCAGTTAGCTTTTGTCCATCAAACTTGAATGCTGTGTGTAGTCATCAAAAGTTTTTGCAGGAGGTGAAACAACACTTGAAAAGCAAGCATCTACTCTTTAGTACCAAAATTGACCATTCCACCAACTCCGCTGTATCAGAGCAAGTGGCAAACATTACCAGCTATTGAGGCTAATTACTGTGAGTAGATACTCTTACACCAAGCATTTGTGTAGCCACATAACCCAATTGGGCAAAATGCTCTGCTCTTACCTGATTCAGAAAAATTACTTCCTGAGCAGATTATTCTTTATTCAACTGCTGTTGCAGCAGGAAAGCGGTGCATGAAATCTCAAGTAAACAGTAAGCCGAAAATTTTGGTTGTTGATGACGAACCAGACAACCTAGATTTGCTTTACCGTACTTTTTATCGTGATTATAAGGTCTTGCGGGCAACCTCCGGCCCTGCGGCCCTAGAACTGCTGGCAGAAGAAGGCGAGGTTGCCGTGATCATCTCCGATCAGCGGATGCCAATCATGAGTGGTACGGAATTTTTGAGCCTAACAGCAACTCAATATCCAGATATTATCAGGATTATTTTGACTGGCTACACTGATGTCGAAGACTTAGTGGAAGCAATCAACGCTGGTAAGGTATTTAAATATGTCACCAAACCGTGGGAAGCTGAAGAACTCAAAGCCGTGGTACGCCAAGCCTTGGATACCCACAATGTTCTGAAAGCTCGCACCCGCGAACTCACCCGCACACTCCGTCAGGAGTCGTTGCTGAATACTGTTACCAACACAATTCGCAGTGCTTTAGACTATCGGCAAATTTTGCAAGCAATTGTCGATACCGTTGGTCATATGTTGGAGGTAGATGTTTGCCTATTACGTCCTTTTCAAGATGAGCAATTAGTAGATGAAGGATTTATCTACCAAAAATTACCTCAGACTGAAACGGATACAGTCTCAGAGATTTCAGGAGATAAGCCAACAACATCTTTCTTACCTTCGGCTTCTTTATTAGCCCAAACTGTTTGGGAAACCCGTGAAGTTCAGGTAATTTACGATGTCGCCACGGATGAGCGAATTCAAGGAGAAAATCCCGAACTACAAAAAAGAGGAACAGCTTTTACGACTGCGAATATTTGCTCTAGCTTAGTTGTACCGCTAATTTGTCAACAAGAATTGTTAGCAGTATTAGCACTTCATCAGTGTCACCAATCTCGCTTTTGGGGGACTGAGGAAATCCAGCTAGTGACAATGGTGGCAGATCAGGCAGCTTTAGCTTTATCTCAAGCTTATGCTTATGAACAAGTACGCGCTTTAGCGAAGCGAGAAGCATTAATTAATACAATTACAACAGCAATTCGCTCTAGCTTAGACCCACAAGATATTTTTGCTGCTATTACCCACAAATTAGGGCAAGCCTTACAAGTTGATGGTTGTGCATTGTCTTTATGGACAGAAGAAGAAGAATCTGTCCAATGTGTGGGTTTATATGATAGTTTTCAACATTCTGATCATTTGCTCAAGCCAACCCAAAATTATAATTTAAATACTAATCTTGACTTAATATCTCAAAATTTTCCTTACTCCTCGCAAGCTCCTGTAAAAGATAATCCTTTGTTGCAAGAAATTTTGCGGACACAGGAGCCTATAGTAATTACTGATATGAGTGTCTGTCCCTTAGAATTTAAGGGATTTGATTTGCCATTGAAAAAGCCAGCACGATCGCTCATGGTTGTGCCTTTATTAGCTGATGGCAAATGTATTGGGAGTATTACCTTGCGAGAAGGGCGGAAAGTCCGGCGATGGATATCATCTGATATTGAACTCGCCAAAGCAGTGGCTGCACAAGCAGCGATCGCTGTACAGCAGTCACGCCTTTACCAAAAAACCCGTGAACAAGCCGAACGTTTATTGGAACTAGATAAACAAAAAACGGAATTTTTCCAAAATATCTCCCATGAATTCCGCACCCCTATAACCTTGATTCAAGGGCCGTTAGAATCGGCGGTAGCCGCTGGTGAAGGGCTATCTCACGCCCAAAGTGCGATCGCGCTGCGTAACTCTCGCCGTTTGCTGCGACTAGTCAATCAATTACTTGACTTACAACGTCTAGATGCTGGCCGAATGCAGCCGAGCTTTCGTCCTTGTGATCTAGTAGAATTTGTCAGCCAAATTGTTGAGTCATTTCGCCCTTATTGTGAGAAAAAACAACTGCATCTAGCCACTGATTTCAGTGCTTGTCCCAAGGTTTACTTAGATATGGAAAAATTTGACAAAGTGGTTTACAACCTCTTATCAAACGCCATGAAGTTTACACCTGAAGATGGCACAATCAGCGTTACACTGCAAAATCAAGAAGAATACTGCATCCTCCAAGTAAAAGATACAGGAATTGGCATTATTCAAGAACAAATTCCGATGTTATTTGAGCGATTCCGCCAAGCCGAAGGCTCAGAAAACCGTTCCTATGAAGGTAGCGGACTGGGTTTGGCCTTAGTCAAAGAATTGGTGGAACTGCATGGCGGTAAAATCACTGTAGATTCAGTTTATGGTGAAGGAACTACCTTCACATTATGGCTGCTGACTGGGCATGATCACTTACCAATCAACCAAGTATTAGAAACACCTGCGGAATTAAATACGAGCCGCGCCACTGTTGAATTAGCTGATTTAGAACTCATCGAATCAACTACGGAAAAGTGGGAACATACTACAAAAGATTTATCAGCTGTTTCTCCTACTCAAAATTCCGCAAGCAACGTCAGTTCGCGCACTTCAACAGAGCAACCCAGCCAGCAGACTTCTAAGCACTCTATCTTAGTTGTAGACGACAACCCAGATTTACGAACTTACGTATCCGATATCATCCGTCGTAATGGCTATCAAGTCCACACAGCGCGTAATGGTTATGAAGGATTTGGTGTAGTTCAAGAAATGTTACCCAGCTTGATCGTTACAGATTTGATGATGCCTTTGGTAACTGGACTGGAAATGATTCGGATGATTCGCTCTGATGAGAAATTAAAAGGAATTCCGATCATTTTGCTCACAGCCAAAGTTGATGAAGAAACCCGCATTGAAAGTACAGAACATGGTGCAGATGCCTATTTAGCCAAACCATTTAACGACCGAGAACTTCTAGCAGAAGTCAGGAATCTCTTAGCCTTAAAGGAAAATGAACGCCGGGTTGTAGAACTAAATACTTATCTGACAGAATCAGTTCTCAAGCGTTTTTTGCCAACTGTGTTAGTGCAGAAAGCCGCCGCGGGAGATTTAACTTTAGATTTACGTCCAGAACCGCGTTTGATTACAGTTTTGTTTAGTGACATTGTTGGGTTTACCCAATTAGCTAACACTCTTAGATCTCGCAGGGTAGCAGAATTATTAAATGAATATTTAGAATGTATGACCAAAGTTGTGTTTGACAACGGCGGTACTGTAGATAAATTTATGGGAGATGCGATTTTGGCTTTATATGGAGCGCCAGAAGAACTAACTCCCAATGAACAAGTGCGTCGAGCTATCAATACAGCTAGAGCTATGCATCGCTCACTCTCGCAGTTAAATCAGCGTTGGCGAGAGCAAGGGGTATTTGAAAGCGATGGACGTTCTAGTGTCCAGTTTCGCTGTGGTATTCACCAAGGAACAGCAGTTGTGGGTATGTTTGGTAGTGCAGAACGCGCCGACTATACTGCTATTGGGCCAAGTGTGAATATTGCTGCTCGATTGCAAGCAGCTGCTATTCCCGGTACAATCTTGGTTTCAGCGGCTGTGGCAGATTATTTGCAGGATGAAGAAATTACCAAAGGTAGTCCACTAAAACTTAAAGGAGTTGATGAGACAGTTCTGACTTTTGCTGTTTCGCCAGATCTAGTAGTTAATCGCTAAGATCCAAACGGAGTCTTTAAACTTTGCTAAAGACTCTGAATTATCTTTGGCTTTGGTGATATGACAACGCCTGTTGCAGACAAAACTCCTATTCCACCCAAGATTTGGAGACGACATAGCGATCCTCCAAGTTTGTGGATTTTTGTTACTGTTAGTTCAGTTTCCCTACATTTGCTAGTTTTCTGGCTAATGCGATCGTCTAATGTGTTTGGACTGTGGTTTCCACAGCAAAGTCAAGCTATTGTTCCTATTGAGTTGGTGGAAATTTCTCCCACAGCCAAATCAAAATTACCTGCAACAACAGTCTCACCCAAACCAAACATCTCATCCCAACAGACTGTAGCCAGAACTGTGCCAGAAACAGCAAAAAATCTACCTATAAAGCAGGATTCTGGCACAAGTATTTTGAATCAGCAGAAAGTTGTTTCTCCAAAAAGCACCAAACCTTTAGTCAAAAAACCTGTTTCACAGTCCAAACCCAAAGCACAAACAACACCAAAAACCAGTTTTACACCTGGCTTAACTAAATCTACGCCCACTCCCAAACTTAAACCCATAGTTCCTATTGGTAATCTTCCTTGGAATCGCCGACAAAGAATTGTCTTGGGAAAAGGAGAACCATTACCAAGCAGTATTCCTCTAGAACAACCAACAAATTCAACCACGAAAACAGATAATAATCCCCGCACTCCAACAGGAAATCTTTCTCCAGGCTCCACCGATAATCCTTCTAACACGCCTCCTCAACGAAATCCTAATACTTCTCCAAATCCTACAGATAAAACTTCACCCATTCCAACGAGAAATACTCCTCAAACTCCTACAGACAAAAATACCAGCACTTCTGAACAAGCTGGCTCAACAGTCACAATAGTGCCTTTAACTGATCTTGAAATGCGTCAATTAAGCAAAGATTTACCTGATGTTCTGGCTCAATACCAGGGAAGCGGAATCAAAACATTAGCAGCAAATTCCCTCAATGGTGAAATTGGACTTGCACCTGGACAAATTTTAGCCAGTTTCGTAATTGA
The DNA here is from genome assembly GCF_015207705.1 of Nostoc sp. LEGE 06077. Classification (GTDB taxonomy): domain Bacteria; phylum Cyanobacteriota; class Cyanobacteriia; order Cyanobacteriales; family Nostocaceae; genus Nostoc_B. Next base: position 630 of record NZ_JADEWI010000002.1, on the reverse strand, counting down.
TAAAAATGGTAATTTTCAGCAGGCTATAGTTATAGAAATAGAACCTTCCAGCCTCCAAAGCGAACGGAATATTTACCAACAAGCAATCAACGAACTTTTTAGGAACGAGAAGTTTACCTCTGCCTACAATCAAGATGGCAGTAAACCAGACTTGAGTAATATCTTTGTCAGAATTACAATTCAACCTGCCAATTCTAATTAGATATTTGAATTTTCTGCAAAATAGTGTTAATATGTTTACAATGGAAATTTGCGGGCGTAGTTTAGTGGTAAAACTATAGCCTTCCAAGCTATTAATGCGGGTTCGATTCCCGCCGCCCGCTTAAAAACTGAAACCCTTGTAAGCTATAACTTACAAGGGTCTTTGTGTTTATAGGACTCTTTTTGTAGTATTTTTGTACTAAAAATATACAATGATTTGGGTGTAACCTTAGCGTACAAACTTACTACTAATTATATGTACACCAAAACACCTACAGGTAAAGAACCTAAAGGAAGTGTCTGAACCTATCCCACTAATAAAATTCTGTTAATCCAGATGTGAATTGTGGCAAGAGAGAGAAAACCGTTGAAGCAGGCAGCAATTCTTTCCCATCGAACAACAAGCCGGCGATATTTTCTTTGGAACCA
>NZ_JADEWI010000019.1 GCF_015207705.1 Nostoc sp. LEGE 06077 | reverse complement strand
CCCCACCGCCGCCGCTCGTTTCAATCCCTAATAGGGATTAGTTTGAATTGCAATTTAGCATGATTTGAGTTATTGAAAAATACTAATTGTTTCAATCCCTAATAGGGATTAGTTTGAATTGCAATGCACAAATTGGCGCTTATTTGAGTGTCAAACTTGTTTCAATCCCTAATAGGGATTAGTTTGAATTGCAATTACAAATTCACCGTTGACCCCGATAAAAAATCATGTTTCAATCCCTAATAGGGATTAGTTTGAATTGCAATATTTGACGTTGAACGACCTCAACGTTTTTCGCAGGTTTCAATCCCTAATAGGGATTAGTTTGAATTGCAATCGCCTTTACAATGTCGAAAATATTACTGGTTTCATGGTTTCAATCCCTAATAGGGATTAGTTTGAATTGCAATCTCCACAGACTGCAACGGTGTGTCCCACCGCCAAAATATTCCGTTTCAATCCCTAATAGGGATTAGTTTGAATTGCAATGAACAGGGTCACTTTCTATTATTCTTTCAATAGATGCTGGTTTCAATCCCTAATAGGGATTAGTTTGAATTGCAATCAGTGAATACATACCAAAAATATGAATCGATTAATTTGTTTCAATCCCTAATAGGGATTAGTTTGAATTGCAATTTCAGGGCTGGAAGTAGTATGCGATCGCCACACTATCAGCAGTTTCAATCCCTAATAGGGATTAGTTTGAATTGCAATCTGCGGGGATTGAGTTTGGAATTGAGTTGGAATTCAACGTTTCAATCCCTAATAGGGATTAGTTTGAATTGCAATGCCAGCAAGCTGGATTCTGCACAAGGAATGCCTGCCAATAGGTTTCAATCCCTAATAGGGATTAGTTTGAATTGCAATAATGACGTACAGTCCTAGCTGGCAACATGAGGAAGATGTTTCAATCCCTAATAGGGATTAGTTTGAATTGCAATCTCCTTATACTAGTAACTATCGTTTTTCCAAATCCTCGTTTCAATCCCTAATAGGGATTAGTTTGAATTGCAATCCAAGACCAAGGGCGATGATCAAGCGATCGCTGGTTTCAATCCCTAATAGGGATTAGTTTGAATTGCAATTTTTTGCCCCTGCAAGTTTGTGCCTTTGGTATTGTGAAAGTTTCAATCCCTAATAGGGATTAGTTTGAATTGCAATTTAGTGTAATTCGTAGTTCGTAATTAATACTGCGAGTTTCAATCCCTAATAGGGATTAGTTTGAATTGCAATTATTTTTCATTTTCTCTATGCCCAATAGCTTTTGTTTCAATCCCTAATAGGGATTAGTTTGAATTGCAATCAAAATCTATCAATACCTCAGATAGAGTATGAAGTTTCAATCCCTAATAGGGATTAGTTTGAATTGCAATCCAAAAGCGCAAAAAATCCTCCGATACTGCCGACTGTTTCAATCCCTAATAGGGATTAGTTTGAATTGCAATAGCGGGAGCCGGAAAAGCTTACTGTATTTAGTTTTCAAGGTGCGGTTTCGCGGATGGGTTAATTCTAACATAGTGAAATGTCAGTTGATTTACATGAAATAGCTGAAATATAGACTGTGTAAGGTGCGCGGATAATTTCAATTAAAATTTTCTCTAAAAGCTTGTCCTTAAAGGAATCCAGCCATTGTTGAGCAAAGGCGATTTTCTACACCTACCCATCCGCGCATTTTGCGAAATTTTGTCTTACGCTGTCGATATATCCGACTGTTCTCAAAAGTCAGGTATTTCGATATTACATCAAGATTTACCACAGCTAATCCGCTATTCTAAGCAATAATCTTGCACAGAATCGCGGTAATGACCCACCACATCTTAAAAGCCACCAAAGAAACAGTGCATCTTGGTGGCTTCTCCCATTTATTAGCACCAGCACTGACGATTGATTCTGGCGACACCATTGATGTGGAAACCTTCACAGGTTACTACATTTACGACAAAGCACCGCCAGAGTTTCTCACCCCAGAGTTTGTGGATATCTGCCAAAATCTACCACCCGAACGGAAAATTGCTGGGGGGCCGCATTTACTCACAGGGCCGATTTATGTGCGCGATGCTGAACCAGGAGATGTATTAGAGGTAAGATTAGAAGCGATCGCACCTCGTTTACCAGTTGGGTTTAACGCTATTCGTCCAGGTTGGGGAGCTTTACCAGAGCAGTTTACCCAACCTGCATTGAGATTTATTCCCTTAGATTTAGCTAATAATATCGCCGAATTTCCCGCCAATAGTGGGATTAAAATTCCCCTCAAACCATTTTTTGGTATTCTTGGTGTGGCGACTCCTGCAAGCGATCGCAATTCTATTCCCCCTGGTGATTACGGCGGTAACATCGATAACCGCGAACTCCAAGCAGGTTCTCGGATATTTTTGCCCATTTACCTGTCAGGGGCATTATTTTCTCTGGGTGATGGACATTCCGCCCAAGGCGATGGGGAAGTAAATGTTACCGCCATTGAGACTTCCATGAACGGTAAAATCTCCCTCAAACTTCGCAAAGATTTATCACTCACCACACCCATAGCCGAAACCCCCACAGACATCATCACAATGGGCTTTGCTCAAACTTTAGATGCAGCCCTAGAACAAGCTTTAATCAATATGATTGATTTTTTAAAACATTTTGCCAATTTATCAGCAGAAGATGCATATATTTTATGTAGTTTAGCCGTGAATTTTCGCATCACCCAAGTTGTGAATAGTCCCCAAAAAGGTGTTCACGGAATGTTACCCAAATCAATCTTGTCACATAAAATTAGTTTGTGATTCCACACAAAACAAATACTTTGTATGTCTAATATTCTTGTACAAATGCTGCTCATCGGTCTAGCTGCTGGCGTTGCTGGTGGGATGTTTGGTATTGGTGGCGGTGCAATTATGGTTCCAGCAATGGTACTTTTGGTAGGAATGGATCAAAAATTTGCCACTGGTACATCCATCGCCGCCCAAATTTTACCTATTGGGATTTTAGGCGCAGCAGTTTACCATCGTAGCGGCAACATCAACATTAAATATGCAGTCATGATTGCGCTTGGTTTAGTAGTCGGCAACCTTTTTGGTGCATTATTTGCCAATCAACCATTTATTAGCAGTGAAACCATGAAGAAGTTATATGGCATCTTTTTATTGCTGATAGGTGGAAGATATTTGTTCTTCCGATAATTATCAGGACTAACGCACAAAGATTATCTGTGAAGAATGGGTGTAAGGGTGTAGGAGCATAAGCGCAGCCTACGCCCCTACCATCTTGAAAGTCCTACTAACTGCCCCAAACCCTTGATATTGAAGATATACTCAGCACGGGCTAAACGCCCCGCTACCGCTACCAGCACTCATCATTGCACCTGAGTAGGAAAAGCACCAGGACGCACAGATAAATTCAAGGTTTGTCCATTACGGCGTAACTCTAAGCGCAAATCTCCGCCAATTTGGCTGCTATCAACTGCCTTCTGCACACTACCTGCATCTGTAACAGCGTTACCGTTGAGTTGTTGAATAACGTCACCTGCACGTAGTCCGGCTTTGGCTGCTGGTGAATTAGGCATAACTTTCACAACTAAGACACCTTTATCTTCATCAATACTCAAACCACTATTAGGATCAGAATTAATAGTTTGTTTTAGTTGTGGTGTTAACCCAATCATCTGTATTCCCAGATAAGGATGCTCGACTTTACCTGTAGATATCAGTTGATTAGCAATACGTTGCGCTGTAGCGATAGGAATAGCAAAGCCTATACCTTGCGCTCCTTGAATAATAGCTGTATTCATCGCAATTACTTCACCACGGGCGTTGAGTAGTGGCCCGCCAGAGTTACCAGGATTAATTGCTGCATCAGTTTGAATAAAATCTACACGTTTATCAGGTGCGCCAATTTGGTTACTACTGCGTCCAGTAGCGCTGATGATGCCTGTAGTTACTGTATTATCTAAGCCTAAAGGATTACCGATCGCGATCGCCCATTCTCCGGGTTGCAATTGCTCGGAGTTACCCACTGTGACTGTTGGTAAATTGTCGGCTTGGATTTTGACAACCGCAACATCAGTTAATTCGTCTTTTCCTAAAACCTTACCTTGAAAACTCCGCCCATCTTTGAGGATGACTGTCACTGTATCAGCACCATCAACAACGTGAGCATTGGTAAGGATTCGACCATCACCACTGATAATAAACCCAGAACCAGTACCACGCTCTACTCTTTCTTGGCTTTCTGGTAGTTGCGACCCAAAAAAGCGGCGTAAAAGTGGGTCGTTGAACTCATCTGGTAATTGTGTTTTCACGGTGCGGGAAGAATTAATCCGCACGACTGCTGGCCCTACCTTCTGTACTACCTGAGTGACAAAATTAGGATCTGTACCAGCCACAATTGGTGGTGCAGCATTAACGCGACTCAATGCTAAATTCGATGCACTTTCCGACACCTGCGACTTATGGTTAGCAAGATAACCACCTGTCAAGGTCATACCAGATCCTAACAACACTAGCGATAAGGAAGCTGCTGCTTTCTTCCAAGACGCTTGTTTGCGGTATTTGGTATCTAAATTGCTATTTAATGGGTTATTTCCGTCTGGTATTTGATTTTGCATTGCTGTCTGAAAAGTTATTTGAATCTATTACTAATGTAGACAGCGTTTATTACACTTTTGTTACGGAGTTATAGCATTAATGTGAAAATGTGAAAATTTTCCTAGTCAAGAGCCTTCCTTGGGGTATTTTACCGCTGTGAGAGGATTTAGGCTTGTAACGCGCGGCTAGAAAGTATCCGCAGAAAAACGAAAAATCAAGGGTTTTAACAAGTTTATAGGGGTTTAGGTATCTCAAATCCTTACACCCTTATACCCTTTCACCCCTACACCCAATCTTCACAGACCATCTTTGTGCGTAAGTTCTATAGTCAGGCGACTAAAGCATCGATTCACTAATCAAAAACCTAACCCCCCAGCCCCCTTCCCTAGTAGGGAAGGGGTAGCTTAACTCCCCTCTCCGACTCGGAGCGAAAAGTTTGCGCGTCCGGGTTTCCCGGCGCAAAACTTTTCAAGACAGAGGGGACGGGGGAGAGGTTCTTCCAGGATTACTGAATTGGTGTTCTAAGAATTGAGTGAAGTCGAAATGCGTCTTCTAAATGATTATGTCTACCTACTTATCTCTATCTTCGGAAATTAAGCTTGTTGATTCATCGTTATTTCTTATAACTTCCGAAAGAAGTTTTTATGGCTGCTAAAGTCCAGAATTAAAAAACATTATTTTGGCAAGTATATATCTCATTAGAATGGCAAACTTAATTGAATTTAGATTATTTGCTCCCCGGAATGAACAGGCAACTTTAATTGGTTCTTTTTCTGACTGGCAAGATATCCCATTAGAAAAAACTGAAAATGGTTATTTCCAGACTCAGATACCATTAGAAGATGACATTTATTCATATAAATTTCGGGTGCAAACAAAAAGTCCGCAGTTTGAGATGAATGAATGGGTAGATGTGATTGATCCCTATGCCACAGATATTGATGAAGCCAGAGAATATGGTGTAATTCAGATTAAAAATGGTGAACGAATTGTTGATACATATATTTGGCAGTATGATGATAATCCTCTGTCGCAGAATGAGGAATTAGTCATATATGAATTGCACATTGCCGATTTTACTGGGGATGAAGTTGAGCCTGATAAACGAGGTAAATATTTAGGAGCGATCGCCAAACTAGATCATCTTTGTGAATTAGGCATCAACGCTATTGAATTAATGCCCGTAAATGAATATCCAGGTGATTATAATTGGGGTTATAAAGTTCGCCATTTCTTCGCTACAGAATCTAGCTATGGAACTACAGCAGAATTAAAGCAGTTTATTGATGAATGTCATAGTAGAGGCATTCGGGTTTTTCTGGATGGAATTTATAATCACACAGATGAAGAATGTCCGTTAATGCTAATTGACAGAAATTATTGGTATTACGAACATAAACACTATCCTGAAGACCCTGACAATTATTGGGGGCCAGAGTTTAACTATAATAATTATGATGAAAAATTAAATATCAAACCTGCTTGGAAATATATCGGTGATGTAGTCAAATTTTGGATTGAGGAATATCACATTGATGGTATTCGGTTTGATGCTGTGCGCCAATTAGCTAACTTTGAATTTTTAGAATGGTTGGCGCAAATAGCAAAACAAAGTGCCGCACCAAAGCAGTTTTATAACATTGCCGAACATATTCCCGATACTAGCACTGTAGTGCAACCAGATGGGCCATTAGATGCTTGTTGGCATGAGAGTTTCCACTATTTTATTATTCCCCTAATTTGTGGAGAAAAAGTTGCATTAGAAGAAGTAATATCGGTGTTAGATCCGAGAAAGCAAGGTTATGTTAATAACACAAATGTCATTAATTATTTAGCCACCCATGATCGTGAACATCTGTTGAAAGAATTAGGTGATCGCGGTATTTTTGATCAAGCAGCATTTACCAGAGCTAAATTAGCAGCCACCATCCTCATGACAGCAATGGGTGTACCAATGCTATGGATGGGAGATGAATTCGGTGAATATCAACAAAAAAGTGAAAGCGTCACTCAACCTAATAAGATTAATTGGTCTTTACTCGCAAATGACCAAAATAATGAGTTATTCCAGCATTACCAAAAACTTATCGCTTTACGTCAGCAAACTCCAGCTTTGCAAAGCAACAATATTGAGTTTTTCCACACCAATAAAGAGGCTAAAGTCTTAGCATATATTCGTTCCCATCAGCAAGGTTCTCAAGTTGCTGTAGTCATTAACTTTTCTGATCAACATCTCATTGATTATTGCTTTGCAGATTTTCCAATGACAGAATCTTGGTGTGATTGGTTTGATAACTGTCAAGTCAAATTTAGTGAAGATGGTTTATTAACTAATATCCCAGGCTATAGCGCCAAGATATTCATTTCCCAGTCAGATTAATAATTAGATTGGCGCTGAGGAAATTTTTATGTTATGGTGTCTTTTTTTACAGGGTTCCCTACTTCCAACTCATGATTAATCGCCACCAATTTCCCAAATCTCTAGCATTTTTATGTTTATTAGCAGCGTTAGGTATTGATATAGTAATTCCTAACGCTGTTGCCCAAACTAGTATAAAGACATCTTTCGCTAAAAGTGTAGCATTTACCTGCAATGACAGTGAAACAAGCATCAAAGCGAAAAACGGGCCGAAGATATCTATTGGCGGAAAAACTATCTACATTGGTTATCAGCAAGTTTCATCCCAGAACCAAGATCCTCGGATTATTCGCTTTGATAACGGTGTGAAAAAATGGTGTCGCAGTGACTATGAAACGACCATTGATGATGGTAGAGGTTACGGATTGTTATGGGATGGCGGAAACGTTTTGTATGGCGTTTTTTCTTCAACCGGTAGCCAGACTGGTAACGATTTTCGTCGCTTTGCTAAGAACGGTTGGCTGTCTTCTTATGGTAACGGTGGTGGTGCAAAAGTAGCCGTTATCGCCAAGATTAATCCTACTAATGGTAGTGTTTCTGCTGCCACATTTGTCACTGCTAAAAAGCCTAATGATGGTAAAACTAACTCTTTAGCTATCACTAACTTATCGTGGAATGGCACAACTTTAAAAGTACTTGCAGATTCATGGTGGAGTCCACGGCGTGCTGATAAAAATTCCATGACTTGCACTGGTTCATCACCTTATAAATACACAGCCGTATTTACTGGTGATTTAACAAAGGTAAACTCGGCTACGGCTATTAATTGTAGTTAAGAAGGTTATAGGTTATAGGTTACAGGTGATAAAAAGGGGTGTGAGGGTTTTAAATACCTACATTTCTACGGAGAAGTCAAAATTCAAAAGTAAGAGAATTTTTAACTTTTAACTTTTGACTTCATTTTGCACCTACACCCTGTTTTTTATTCCCGATTAAAACTCAGCATTTTGTGGTGTACGCGGGAATGGTATGACATCACGAATATTCCCCATTCCAGTCATGAATTGCACAAGTCTTTCAAAACCCAAACCAAAGCCAGCATGAGGAACAGTGCCAAACCGCCGTAAGTCTAAATACCACCATAAATCTTCGGGTTTCATATCTTGCGCTATTATTCGCCGTTCTAGCACATCTAAACGTTCTTCTCTTTGAGAACCGCCGATAATTTCCCCAATTTTGGGTGCAAGAATATCCATTGCGCGGACGGTTTTTTCATCTTCGTTTAACCGCATATAAAATGCTTTAATCTGCGCGGGATAATCGGTAACAATTACTGGCTTTTTAAATAGTTGTTCTGCCAGATAACGCTCATGTTCTGATTGTAAATCTAAACCCCAACTCACAGGATAATCGAATTTAACATCAGCTTTTTCTAATAACTTGATGGCATCTGTATAAGTCAGACGTTCAAATTGATTGTTAATTATATTCTCGGCTGTTGCTAAAACAGTCTTATCAATACGCTCATTGAAAAATTCCATATCTTCGGGGCATTTTTCTAACACATAATTAAAAATATGTTTGAGAAATGCTTCAGCTAAATCCATGTCACCTTCTAAATCGCAAAATGCCATTTCTGGCTCAACCATCCAAAATTCTGCGAGGTGACGAGAGGTGTTAGAATTTTCGGCACGGAATGTGGGGCCGAAGGTATAGACATTAGAAAAAGCCATCGCCATGACTTCAGCTTCTAACTGTCCACTAACTGTTAAGTATGTGGGTTTAGCAAAAAAGTCTTGGCTATAATCTACAGCTTGGTTGTCAGTTCGCGGAACATTTTTGAGATCTAAATTGGTAACGCTAAATAGTTCACCTGCACCTTCGCAATCACTGGCGGTGATAATGGGGGTGTGTACCCACAAAAAGCCCCGTTCTTGGAAGAATTGGTGAATGGCTGTCGAACAAGCATTCCTGACGCGGAACACTGCACCAAAGGAATTTGTACGCGATCGCAAATGTCCAATAGTACGCAAAAATTCAAAAGAGTGGCGTTTCTTTTGCAAAGGATATGTTTCGGGATCAGCTTCACCGTAGACTTTCACCGCCTCGGCTTTTAATTCAATGCGCTGTCCCTTCCCTTGGGAAGCCACCAGTACGCCGTTAACTTCAACTGACGCACCTGTATTCAGTTTTTTCAAAATCGCCTCAAAGTCTGGCAAATTCTGATTGATGACAACTTGCAAATTCGCTAGTGATGAACCGTCATTGACTTCAATAAAAGCAAATCCTTTCAAGTCACGCTTTGTTCTTACCCAGCCTTGAACTACAAGAGACTCATCAGGTTGACCACTTCGCAATATTTCTGCAATTCGTCGATTTACCATATTTACCCAGCATAGGATTTTAATATCCAGCCTATGATAACGCCCATTCCCCCAAAGCGTATGACTTGCCAGAAAGGTTTTTTCAAACTACGCCAAGAAAATAGCTGGCTTTCTAAGTTAAGTTCTAACAATTCCAACTGCTTTTGAATTTGCCGTAACTCAGCTTTGATTTCTGGTGTCTGAGGTTTATTGTCTTTTAATTGCTGCTGGCGTTGTTGCCATTGTGCCTTTTGCTCTTGATCGTGCTTAATTTGAGTGTATCGTTCTTTGATGGAGACGAGCGATCGCTCTACTTGGGCTAATTCTTGCTCAAAATCTGGTGATTGATTTTCTTCAGACGAAGAATTATATGACTTTCTCGGCGGCTTCATTGACTGGTAGTAAATTAAGATTAATGTAAGCTCTGCTAATAGTTAAAAGTTACTAGTCAATCCCCAAATTTATAGCTATGGAATCTCTTAATACTCAGCCCTTAGCACCCAGCACTCAGCACGGGCTAAACGCCCCGCTACCGCTAACAGCACTCAGCACTCAGCACGTAGAACTCAGCACTCTAGAACTAGCACAAGCTCTCATGGAAAGACTCACCATCTCTCCTAACGATTGGCATCGCCTCAAGTCTAACCGCAATTCTCGCGCTAGTGAACAAGCTGCGGCGGCTCTAGTATTTCTCCTCAAAAATCAGCCACAAGAAGCCCTCGCCCGCTTAGAACAAGCCGCCGGTTGGTTAGATAAATCAATATCTGCGCCTCCATGTCCCACACATGGACACAAGGAACCAGGAAGTTAATCAGTTTTTATTTTGCGCCACTAAAATACAAAATTGAATTGCGAGAAGTAACGATATAGATAAAAACTTCTCGCAATTGCAGAAAATTATTATATCTTAATCTTGATAGGTGTCCAATTACACCTGTAGCACTTTAATTCAAAAGATGAATATTTGTAAATAGCATAGCAAGTAGTTAATTAAAAATATAACTTTCAATCACAAGTAAATAATTTTACTTTTAATTTATATTGACTCTTTAGAAGATAAGCAATAATCATCTTAAATAACGAAATTAAAACGAACTTAGTAAGTACGCTGATGTTATTTTGGAAGCTAAGAGGGCGAACATTTATAGTAAAGGTAGTTTTTGCTCTTTTATCTATAGAATTAGGGCTTATTGCCATTCCTGGATATGCTCAATTCACAACAAGACAGTGGATAATTGTTGGTAGGACTGATGATGGTTTCTACTATGTAGATGTAAATAGTATTAAAGGAGAAGAAAACTATAGAACTTTCTGGTATAAAAGAGAAGCAAAAGAATCTAGATATTCTCTTAATGGTTCTTCTCCGGGTAAAATATATACCAAACAAATTACTAATTTTTATATAGACTGTGATACTAAAAAAATAGGAATAATTCAAGCAGTAGCATATTATCCTTCAGGTGAAATTGAAAAAAGATATGAATCTGCTTTAGATTCTTATCCCGAAAAATTAGATTCTGTTATCCCTGAATCAATAGGTGAGAATTTACTAGAGTACGTTTGTTCTTTGAGAAGCAATACTCAAACACTTCAAACTCAAAATATACCTAATACTAAACTTCCTACCCAACTAAATAATCAAAATACTAACGTTACTCAACAGGTGTTACCAAAGTTAGAACTCAACTCTACTGGTAGTGCGGTAGAGTTATTACAACAAAAGCTTAAGAAATTAGGTTTCTTTAAGGATGAGATTACAGGTTACTATGGTCTTGTTACCCAAGATGCTGTAATTACATTTCAAAGAAGTAGAGGTATCAATGCAGATGGAATAGTAGGACAACAAACTTGGACAGAATTACTTAAGTGAAAATTGATTATTGCTAGATATCAGATTTTCCTTCTGTACTCCAAGTAATACACTTTAATTCTGAGTTATCTACCCAATATTCACAACCTAACTTAATAAAACCTTGAGGTAACTGCCTTGCTGCTAATGGGTTATGAAGCAACACAAAATCATCTCCAAATTTATTTGGACGATTTAGTGCATCCATACATGAAAATAGTATTGCACTGATACCACTGTATTCCGATTTAAGAAAGATATCAGTTGATACTAATGAACCAGATTTTTTACGTGAACTATCTTGATACTGATAAAATCGCTCTATAGGTATACCAGATTCAGTATCTATATTCATGGATTCATTACCAAAAGGTAAAACACTGCGAATAATTCTTGGAATTTCACGCTCACGTCTAGCAGATGGAATCGAACTTCCATTGATAGCAATAATGTAGCAATCTTCAGGCTTAACAATTTTTTTAGCTAAATAATCTTTATATTTTTTATTATATTTTTCTTCAATGGCTGAACGGTAACGAAGTTTTATTTTCTCATCTGGAACCTTTCTAAGAACACCAAACTCCATCTGAGATACAGCATCCACTCCCTGCCCTGGTTTTGGTGCTACTGCCTCAATCCAAATCTTTAATTCACCTGTATCTATCAGTATATCCGGCCCTTCATCTTTGGAATCAATAGATAGTCCTTGAAATATTAGTGAACAAGCTAAATACATTTCCCATATACGCTGATTAAAATCTATCTTTGATTGCTCTAAAAAATTAGTATCAGCATATTGCTCATAGCTTAACCACATTTCTTCAATAAATTTTTTATCATCCACATATTGTGACTGATCCCTGATGCTTATGTAAGCCCGATCTGCATTTTCAGGAAGAATATCAGAAAAAAAATACGTCATTTATTTTTTTAATTTTACTTGCTCACTCTTATCATCAAGTAAGCCACAAAGAATAGTTTATTCCTTAGAATACATAGCAAATAGAACGTATTCAAAAGGATGAAATAAGCTGTTCAGCATTAAAATAGAGAGAGCAATCTCGACACAGAAATTACAATACTGTAGAGACGTTACATATAACGTCTCTACATATTTTTGGGTTTTACACTTGTACCTTATGTACCCGAAACGTGCTGAATGTTAAATTTCATACTTCACACTTCACACTTCACACTTCATACTTTCTTCATCGCCTCAAAGATAAGCGGGGGCGATTTTCCATCTGTTTACACAATCTTAATTCTGTACCTTTGCGGCTCCATTGCACCTGATCAAAAATTTGATGCAGGAGACATAAACCGCGACCACTTTCTGACTCATCAGATGGTAAATAGTCTGTCGGATCTTCATCAGAACTTGGTTCTGGCTTAAAACCTTGACCTTGGTCTGATATGACCCACCAATACTGATTATCTATCAAAGAAAAACGAACTACGACTCTTTTACTGGGATCGAGATTATTACCATGTTTAGCGGCATTTACTAAGGCTTCTTGGAGTCCTAGCCGCAATTCTGCTTGTAATTTAGCTGGAATTTCTGCCAGCAGTAAATCTAATATGGGACAAAGATAGAGAGTAGAGGCAAAACTAAGTGTGCCCCAATAGCGTCCAACTGGACGGAGCGAAATACTAATCACAAGAGAAACCCCATAGCTTTCAGTTAGCTAGACATCAGTTTGCTTGTACGCGCACCCTGACAAAATTGGAGGTGGTCATGCTGCCTTCAAACTTGCGTCTTTTATACTAAGTTTTGAAAATGCTAGGGAGCATTTACTCTGTTGATGAAATTCGATTGTTGATACATAAAAACGGCTTTTAAAAAACTGCTATTGCAGTCAGCAAATGGGAATTTGCTGGAAACTTTTACAATTATTAGGATGACTTTTGTATTGCCGATTCGTATGTCAGACAACCTGATTCATAACTAGTGAGAGTCTATGCAACGTTAGTTGTTTTAACAAAATCATTTCTATTTTTAGGTTAATACGATTTTAGCATTGTTGCTATGCAAGAGACTACAAATTTGCAATTTAAGATTTTGATAAAGAGTTAGTACTCTTATTTAAATGTCATAACACAAGAAAGGCAGCAGCTTCTACATGAGATGTTTGTGGGAAGAAATCAGCAGGTTGCACCCGTGTAAGTGTATATGTACCTCCTTGACACAATAATTTCAGATCACGCGCAAGTGTGGCTACCTTACAGCTGACGTAAACGATGCGAGCAGGTTTCGATCGCAGTAATGAATCGATGACAGTGCGATCGCATCCTTTACGTGGCGGATCTAGTATGACCACATTCGGTATTATTCCCATTTGCGGCAGTAAATTCTCTACCGCACCGACTTGAAATGTAACGTTATGTATACTGTTGCGATCGGCGTTCAAAATAGCCTGTTCTACAGCTTCGGCTTGCAGTTCCAAACCCACTGCTTGGCGCACTCGCTGGGCTAGGGGCAGAGTTAAGGTACCAATTCCACAATAAGCGTCAACTAGCACCTCATCTCCTTGGAGGTTCAATTCTGATTGAATTACCTCTAATAGTGCTTCGGCTGTTTCCGTGGAAACTTGGAAAAATGTATCTGGACGGACTTGAAATTCTAAATCAGCAAATTTTTCTTTGAGATAGGGAACACCTGCAATGGTGCGAGTTTCTGCCCCAAAGATGGCGTTTGTCCGTTCTGGGTTGCGATTTAAAGCAATTCCCACTAATTGCGGATACCGCTGCAACCACTCCTGGGCTTGTTCAGTAATTCCCGCTAACTTCCACTCAGTAACAACCAAAGTCAGCAACATTTCCCCAGTCCGGCGGCCAATACGTAAACCTAAATGACGAATTTGTCCTTGATGTCGTTGTTCATCATAAATTTTCCAGCCGCGCTTTTGAATGTCTTGCTTCACTTCAGCGAGTAAAGGATTTAAGCGAGAATCTTGGACAGGGCATTGATTTAAGTTAACTAAATGATGGCTACCCTTTTGGTAATATCCTGCTTGGACTTGCCCAGTACTAGAAACACTGACAGGATAAGTGGATTTATTGCGGTATCCCAGAGGTGACACAGCAGTCAATACAGGATCTACTGATGGTGCAGTAAAACCACCGATGCGCTGCAACGCTTGAATAACTTGATTGCGTTTAGCTTCTAGCTGATATTCATAATCAATATGCTGCCACTGACAACCACCGCACTTGTCAGCCACAATGCAACTCGGTCGAATGCGGTGCGGGGATGGGTGCAATAGCTGGATAAGTTTGCCATGAGCATATTTAGGCTTGACGTGTAATAAGCGTACCTGGACGCGATCGCCTGGTACAGTATCTGGTACAAATACCACACGTTCCTCATAACGACCGACACCATCACCAGTATCAGTGAGATCGGCGATCGCAACTTCAATTAATTCACCTTGCTTCCAAATATTAGTCATTGGTCAAAAGTCATTAGTCATTTGTCAAGAGATCGAAGTTTAATTTCACACTTAATACTTCATACTTTTATTTCCCTTCCCCTGTGTACCTCCAACTCGTTAAACTAGCAGATAATATTTCTCCTGATTACAATAATCATGACTGTAATTAGCCAAGTTATTCTCAAAGCTGACGACGAACTGCGTTATCCCAGCAGTGGCGAACTCAAAAGTATCAAAGAATTTTTGCAAACAGGCGAGCAACGGACGCGCATTGCTGCGACCTTAGCTGAAAATGAAAAAAAGATAGTTCAGGAAGCTACCAAGCAACTTTGGCAAAAGCGCCCTGATTTTATTGCACCTGGTGGCAATGCTTACGGTGAACGCCAACGCGCTCTCTGTATCCGCGACTTTGGCTGGTATCTACGCCTGATTACCTACGGCGTACTTGCTGGCGACAAAGAACCAATTGAAAAAATTGGTTTAATTGGTGTGCGGGAAATGTACAACTCTCTGGGTGTTCCCGTTCCTGGAATGGTAGAAGCCATCACTTCTCTGAAAAAAGCTTCCCTTGACCTACTAAGTGCAGAAGACGCAGCAGCAGCATCACCATACTTTGATTACATCATTCAAGCGATGTCTTAATCTAAAGTAATTTTTGCTTCTTTAGCTTTGGCCTCCTGTCTACTAAAGTGAGTGCAGAATATTCGCACTCTCAAGATAAGATCTCTAATTTGATCATACTCTCCCCACAATTGGTAGTGGTTTTGGCCATCTCTGTGTCAAGCTATCAACCAACTGTGGGGAAATTTTATTTGGTCATTGGTCAATAGTCTTTCTCCCATATTTCCCCTACACGCCTAAATACATACAAAAAGCCGACAGATTTTCATCAAAGCTGTCGGCGATTAGTGTGTTCCCTATTAATGACTCGGCTAGAGTTCAGTTGTATGTAATTATGCCAATTTGCCTAGGGGAACGAGACGATCTCAATCATGTTTCTATGTGATTGTCGTCACTCAAGTGTTAATATCGAGCGGTATCTACTTAAGTGAGCCATAGCGCCATAGGTTTGAGTTGAGATCAGGGAGAAGGACTATTGACCATTAACTATAAAATAGTCTTCTGTCCCCTTGGTGCATTATTCCCATGACCACCACCCCAAAAGATCCGTTTTCTCCCCAAGAAATTGCAGCCGAAGGTATTAAGCCAGAAGAATATGCCGAAATTGTCCGCCGTTTAGGCCGCCATCCTAACAAAGCAGAACTGGGAATGTTTGGGGTAATGTGGTCAGAACATTGCTGCTACAAAAATTCCCGACCATTACTCAAACAATTTCCGACTACAGGCCCCCGCATTCTCGTAGGCCCTGGTGAAAATGCTGGAGTTGTTGACCTAGGTGAAGGATTACAACTGGCCTTTAAAATTGAATCTCATAACCACCCTTCGGCTGTCGAACCCTTCCAAGGAGCCGCTACAGGTGTCGGTGGTATCCTCAGAGACATTTTTACAATGGGGGCGCGTCCCATTGCATTGTTAAATTCTCTGCGCTTCGGTTCTCTAGAAGATCCTAAAACCCAACGGATATTTACTGGTGTAGTAGCAGGAATCAGCCATTATGGTAATTGTGTTGGGGTACCCACTGTTGGCGGTGAAGTCTACTTTGACCCTGCTTATGCTGGTAATCCCCTAGTTAACGTCATGGCCTTGGGATTGATGGAAACGCCGGAAATTGTCAAATCTGGCGCATCAGGTTTGGGTAATCCTGTTTTATATGTCGGTTCTACTACGGGACGCGATGGGATGGGTGGCGCAAGCTTCGCCAGTGCGGAATTAAGTGATGCGTCAATGGATGACCGTCCGGCGGTGCAGGTGGGCGACCCATTTCTAGAAAAGTCATTAATTGAAGCTTGTTTAGAAGCATTTAAAACAGGTGCAGTTGTCGCCGCTCAAGATATGGGTGCAGCGGGGATAACCTGTTCTACTTCCGAAATGGCTGCCAAAGGCGGTGTCGGCATTGAGTTAGATTTAAATAAGATTCCGGTGCGGGAAACTGGCATGGTTCCCTATGAATACTTGCTGTCGGAATCTCAAGAACGGATGCTGTTCGTTGCCCACAAAGGTCGAGAACAAGAGTTAATTGATATTTTTCACCGTTGGGGACTTCAGGCAGTTGTTGCTGGTAAAGTGATTGCTGAACCCATTGTGCGGATTTTATTCCGCGGGAAAATTGCCGCTGAAATTCCCGCTGATGCTTTGGCAGAAAACACCCCGCTTTACGAGCGTGAGTTATTAGCAGAACCGCCAGAATATGCCCGCCAAGCTTGGGTATGGACAGCAGATGCTTTACCTGCTTGTACACTTGCGGGTATCGGCAGCCACAGTTGGAATGATATTTTATTCACCTTACTAGATACACCCACGATCGCCTCGAAAAATTGGGTATACCGTCAGTACGATCATCAAGTACAAAATAATACTGTCACTCTTCCAGGCGGTGCAGATGCGGCTGTGGTTCGCTTACGTCCATTAGAAGCCATCCCCAATCTCACATCGCAAAATCTCAAATTAGCTGTGGCGGCTACGGTAGATTGCAATCCCCGTTATGTTTACCTTG
The DNA here is from genome assembly GCF_015207705.1 of Nostoc sp. LEGE 06077. Taxonomy (GTDB): domain Bacteria; phylum Cyanobacteriota; class Cyanobacteriia; order Cyanobacteriales; family Nostocaceae; genus Nostoc_B. Next base: position 86,678 of record NZ_JADEWI010000019.1, on the reverse strand, counting down.
ATCCCTATGAAGGTGCCAAGGCGGTTGTCGCAGAAGCTGCACGCAATCTTAGCTGTGTGGGTGCAGAACCGCTGGCGGTGACTGATAATTTGAATTTTGGCAGCCCCGAAAAACCAATTGGTTACTGGCAATTGGCTGAAGCTTGTCGGGGTTTGGCAGAAGGTTGTCAAGAATTAGCCACACCAGTCACAGGCGGGAATGTTTCTCTCTACAATGAAACACTCGATTCTCAAGGGAACCCCCAACCAATTTATCCGACTCCTGTGGTGGGGATGGTCGGGTTAATTCCTGATTTCACAAAAATTTGCGGTCAAGCTTGGCAAGCGAGTGGGGATGTCATTTATTTATTAGGGTTAACCGTACAAGCCAAAGTTGAATTAGGCGCATCGGAATATTTAGCTACTATCCACAACACTGTAGCTGGCAGACCACCACGGGTAAATTATGACTTAGAACGCCGTGTGCAGCAGGTTTGCCGTGAGGGCATTCGGGAGGGTTGGGTGCGTTCAGCCCATGATTGTGCTGAGGGCGGCTTGGTTGTCGCTTTAGCAGAATCGTCAATTGCTGGCAACTTGGGCGCGGAAGTGACATTAGAAATCTCCCCAAACCAGTTACAACGTCTTGATGAAGTGCTGTTCGGTGAAGCTGGGGCGAGAATTATTGTTTCCGTGGGATCAGAACAACAAGAAATGTGGGAATCATACTTACAGGCACATCTGGGACAAAATTGGCAAAAACTAGGCACGGTTAATAATTGCGATGCTGGTTTGACGGTTTTAACTACTGATAATCAAACCTTAATCACAGTTAGTATTAAAGATATGAAGGATCGTTACAACAATGCGATCGCCAAACGCCTAGCAGCATAAAAAGTCTCAAGTAATCAGTATGAAGTCTAAAATTTCACACTTCAGACTTCATACTTCATCCTTCTTAAGGTACTGTTTTAATAAGTGGTTAAAGATTTGTTAAGAACAAGTAACCACTTAAAGCCATAATCCCAGTGACTTGACACCCCCACCAGGAGCAAAGCCAGCATGATCCCCATCCATTCCGTCACTTCGGATGAATACCCCGAACAGACTTACAACTCAATTAATAGTCAAGAAAATCGTCCTGACAAGCCAGAAGAAGCTTGCGGTGTCTTCGGCCTCTACGCACCAGAACAAGACGTTGCTAAACTGACCTACTTTGGATTGTATGCCCTCCAGCATCGGGGTCAAGAGTCAGCTGGGATTGCCACTTTTGAGGGTACAAAAGTTCACCTGCACAAAGATATGGGCTTGGTGTCTCAAGTATTCAACGAGTCTGTTTTAGCAGAGTTACCAGGAAATCTCGCCGTTGGTCATACGCGCTATTCCACCACTGGTTCTAGTCGCAGAGTTAACGCCCAGCCGGCGGTAGTGGAAACGCGCTTAGGTTCCATAGCACTTGCACATAATGGAAATCTTGTCAATACAACACAATTGCGCGAAGAATTACTCAAGAGCAATTTTAACTTAGTCACTACCACTGACTCAGAAATGATTGCTTTTGCGATCGCCGAAGCAATCAACGCTGGTGCAGACTGGTTAGATGGGGCAATTCAAGCATTTCACCGCTGTCAAGGAGCTTTTAGTTTAGTCATTGCTACACCCACTGGGGTGATGGGAACCCGTGATCCGAATGGTATTCGTCCATTAGTCATTGGAACTGTCGGGACTAATCCAGTTCGTTACGTATTGGCTTCGGAAACTTGCGGTTTAGATATTATTGGCGCTGAATATCTACGAGATGTCGAGCCAGGAGAGTTAGTCTGGATTACTGAAGAAGGTTTGGCCTCTTTCCACTGGAGTCAACCGCAACGTAAATTGTGCATCTTTGAGATGATTTACTTTGCGCGTCCTGATAGCATTATGCACAACGAAAGCTTATATAGCTATCGAATGCGCTTAGGCAGACAACTCGCCGCTGAATCTTTTGTTGAAGCTGATATTGTTTTTGGTGTGCCTGATTCTGGTATCCCTGCCGCTATTGGATTTTCCCAAGCTTCTGGTGTTGCTTACGGTGAAGGACTGATTAAAAATCGCTACGTTGGACGAACCTTTATTCAACCAACCCAAAATATGCGCGAGTCGGGTATCCGGATGAAACTCAATCCCCTCAAAGATGTGTTGGCGGGGAAAAGAGTTGTGATTGTCGATGATTCCATTGTCCGGGGAACTACTAGCCGTAAATTGGTGAAAGCCTTACGCGATGCAGGCGCAACGGAAGTACATATGCGAATTTCTTCCCCACCTGTTACCCACCCCTGCTTTTATGGCATTGATACCGATAGTCAAGATCAATTAATTGCGGCTACTAAATCAGTTGCAGAAATTACCCAACAACTAGAAGTAAACTCCCTTGCCTATCTCAGTTGGGAAGGAATGCTCACAGCTACCAGAGAAGATACCAATAGTTTTTGTTCGGCCTGCTTTACAGGAGATTACCCGGTTACTATTCCGGAACAAGTGAAACGTTCTAAATTGATTTTAGAGAAGGTAGTCGTCTAAAGCAGTAATTACATAGTTCACTGATCAATAGAATATCCGGCTATTAGACCACCGAAGTAATCTGATAGCCGGATTTTTATCATATAAAAAACTTATATTTCCTAATAGAAATTGTAATAGTAACTTTTTGCTGGCTATATTTATTAACTTTGATCATAAATGTCTGATAATGATCACAAAAATCATCTTTTAGAGGCTTGTGGGAAATAAAGCGATCGCCTTCAGATAAAAGCTAACTATTGGTTTAATAGACTTTTAATTTTATACAATTAAAGTAAAATTATTGACTGTGCCACTTTGTATGGCGGAATGTTAGATAAAAAACAAATAACCAAAAAGTGGTAGCAATATAGCAGTTTCACTCAAAAACTCACCTCTAACCGAAACTTTTCTCACAAATGAGTTCACTATTGCCTCGCCCTGACAAAATTTTGGTTGTCGATGATTCTCCAGATAATGTTTTTTTAATTAAAACCATACTTGAAGAAGAAGGATATGTAGTTAGCACTGCCGAAAACGGTATTGTAGCATTAACACAGTTAGAAGCGTCCCCCTGTGACTTGGTATTGCTGGATTTAATGATGCCAGGTATGGATGGCTATGAAGTCACCAGGCGCATCCGTGGGGAAATGAATTTGCAGCAATATATTCCCATTCTGTTAATTACGGCTCACGATGCGCCCAATGTCGCACGTGGATTAGATTTGGGCGCTGATGATTTTATTCGTAAACCTGTGACGGTAGATGAATTACTCGCCAGAGTGCGATCGCTGTTACGGCTAAAGCATAGTATGGATGAGCGTGATGAAATTGCCCGTCAGCGAGAAGATTTTGTTTCCCGCCTCACCCATGACTTACGTACGCCCTTAGTCGCCGCAGATCGAATGTTAATGCTATTTGAGCAAGGTGCTTTAGGTAACTTATCACCACAAATGCACGAAGCACTCACCATTATGGCGCGTAGTAATACCAACTTGCTGTCGATGGTGAATACCTTATTAGAAGTTTATCGATTTGAAGCCGGACGCAAAACCCTAGCATTTCAACCAGTTGATTTAAAACAGTTAATCGTCGAAGTAGTTGGAGAACTCACTCCTTTAGCACAAGCTAAAACTCTAACTATCAAACAGGAGTATGCAGAGGAATTAACTAACAGTAGTATCATGGGCGATCGCTTAGAACTACACCGCCTGTTAACTAACCTGATAGGTAACGCCATCAAATTTACTGAATCTGGTTATGTAGCAGTTCACCTCTTGCCTGTGCAGGAAAATCAAGAAATTTCCGTCTCTAGACTCTCGTCATCTACCCCTAGTGGTGACTATATTAATATTGTGGTAGCCGATACTGGTTCAGGCATTCCGCCTGAAGAACAAACTACCTTGTTTCAACGATTTCGCCAAGGCAGCCACAAAAGTTCTGGTAGTGGTTTAGGATTATACCTATCTCGTCGGATTGTCGAGGCACATCAAGGCCAAATTTTTGTTAATTCTGTACTAGGTAAGGGTAGTAAATTTATTGTATATTTACCAATAAAACCCTAAAAAAATCATAAATGATAAATTATGAGTTATGGAATCTTTTGATTGCTTAACTCATAATTTATTATTTTCTATTTTAGTTAATTATCAAATTAAATATATTTACAACATCTAGAGGATCACATCATGATTGCTACTGAATTATCTAACATTAATCAGCTGATTCATAAGCAACGCCAATTTTTCCAAACTGGAAAAACCAAAGATATAGCTTTTCGTTTAGATAAACTCCAAACTCTCAAACAAGCAATAGTTGAAAACGAAACAGCTATTGTTCAAGCTTTGCAAGCTGATTTACATAAGCCAGAATTTGAGTCTTACATCACAGAAATCAGTGTCACCAAAGAAATTGATTATGCTATCAAAAATCTCCACTCATGGGCTAAACCGAAAAAAGCCGAAGTTCCCTTAGAGTTTTTTTCCTACTCAGCGAAGATTTATGCGGAACCTTTGGGTGTTGTTTTAATTATTGGCCCTTGGAATTATCCTTTTAATTTGATTATTGCACCCTTAATAGGCGCGATCGCTGCTGGTAATTGCTCAATTCTCAAACCTTCGGAAATTGCACCTGCTACCTCTAGTTTGTTAGCCGAGATGATGGCTAAATATTTTGAACCAGAGTTTATTGCTGTAGTTGAAGGTGGTGTAGAAGCCAGTCAAAAGCTACTGGCAGAAAGATTTGATCATATCTTTTTTACTGGTGGTACAGCTGTGGGCAAAATTGTTATGGAAGCAGCTGCCAAACATCTCACTCCAGTTACTTTAGAATTAGGTGGCAAAAGCCCTTGTATTATTGATGCTGATGTAAATTTAGAACATACAGTTAGACGGCTTACTTGGGGGAAATTTATTAATGCTGGACAAACTTGTGTTGCGCCTGACTATCTATTAGTTGATCAAAAAATTAAACCCGATTTAATCAATGGGTTGAAAAACAGCCTCCAAGAATTTTATGGAGATAATCCCTACAATAGTGCTGATTATGCTAGGATTATCAGCCAAAAACATTGTGAAAGATTAATTAAACTTCTTGATCAAGGCGAAATTATTGCTGGTGGAGAAAGCAAACTAGAAGAACGCTACATTGCGCCGACAATTATTGATCAAGTCTCGTTAACAGACCCAGTAATGCAGGAAGAAATATTTGGGCCGATTTTACCTGTAATTGAATATACAGATATTACAGAAGCGATCGCCTTAATTAATTCCAAGCCCAAACCCTTAGCTTTATACTTATTCTCACAAAACAAAAACCTGCAACAGCGAGTTTTACAAGAAACTTCTTCTGGCGGTGTTTGTATTAACGACACAGTACTGCATCTTGGTGTCTCATCTTTACCCTTTGGTGGCGTTGGCGATAGTGGTATTGGGAACTATCATGGCAAAGCTGGTTTTGATACCTTTTCTCATCATAAAAGCGTCCTACGTAACTCCTTTTGGGTAGATTTAAAATGGCGCTACGCTCCATATCAAGGTAAATTGGCTTTCTTGAAGCGATTAATTGGGTAATACCAGAAGAGGCGTTGCATTGCAACACCTCTTACTAACAAAGTCTCAAATCAAAACCTACCGCTATAACGTTCTTCAGCCCAAGGTTCACCCCGGCGGTGATAGCCGTTACGCTCCCAAAAACCCAGTTCTTCTTTTTTCAGAAACTCTAAACCATTAATCCACTTGGCACTTTTCCAGGCGTAGAGGTGGGGAACAACTAAACGTAAGGGGCCACCGTGTTCTGCGGGTAATGGCTCGCCAAATAATTGAAAAGCAAAGAAATTTTCTGCCCGTACAAAGTCTTCTATGGCGATGTTAGTAGTATAGTCACCATAGCAATGTTCCATCACATGGGCTGCTTCTGGCTCTAACTCTATCAGATTCATCAAGTCTGTCACCTTAAAACCAGTCCACTTGACATCCAGTTTTGACCAGCGGGTGACACAGTGGAAATCTGCTGTAAATTCGTGCTGTGGTAGCGCCATTAAGTCTGACCAAGTGAACACAGCCGGCTTGGCTAAACCCCAAACGCGAAATTCCCACTCTTCTATATTGATTTGGGGAGTTGCACCATAGGTGAGTACAGGGAAACCTTTAGCTAAGTGTTGTCCTGGTGGAACTCGTTCTCCCTGTGCTTGATCTGGTTTTTGAAAAAACTTTCCTAACATATTTTCATCTGAGGGGTAGGGGTTTAGGGTGTAAGGGTGTGAAAACCAATTATCTGCTTGCTTACACCCTGACACCCAATCTTAATAAGTAGTCTTTATGCGTAAGTCCTAAGAGTGTCAAATAGCCTGAGTATCAACAGATAGGCTCAGGCAGAGAAAAATATTAATTTTGCTGAACAGCCAATAATTAGGATATCTAGATACTTTACTGTTTGATTATGATTATCTGATCATCAGTCATGGGTAAGAGGTAATGGATAACGGATTTTCCGAATTATTCATTACCGATTTTTTTGTCCAATTAGCTGCTGCACACCACGCATAACTTTTTAATTTATTAGGCAATTTACGATAAACTGCCGAAAAGCCTGAGCGGTAGAAGTCACCGCTCAAATCTTCGGTGATGCTAGTTTTTTTCCCAATTGGAAATTATGATTCTTCGTCCTCTTCTTCAGGAGTAGGATAGACAAATGTAGAACGTCCAGTCAAAATTGACTTGCCAAGGGAGAGAGCTTTTTGAGCTTCAACAGCAGCTTTATGTCTCCAAGTAGCTCGACGTTTATCGCGTTTAGATTTGGAAGTTTTCTTCTTAGGGACAGCCATAGTAGCGGATATCGCAGTTTTTGACAACCTTTCTATTTTAAGCCATCTCTTGGGATCTGCAATGGTCTTCCCCATCATGAAGGAATATTTAAACGCAAAGGAGCGCTAAGGTCAACGCAGAGGGACGCTGAAAGGAAAAATATTACGGTGTGGTAGCTGCTGGTGCGACTGTGGTGATGGGAGGGAGATTAACGGGATTGCTGGGGGTTGTTTCAAAGAATAAAAGCGATCGCGCGGTTTTAAAGTAAGTCGCCCAACGTTGGGCATCAGGACGAGAACGCCATTGGGGACGGCTCACATCTAAAGCTAAAATTGGGGCGATCGCTCCGTAACTTTGTACGGAAACAATAATCGATACTTCTGTAGCTAATATATCTTGATCAAAACTGCGTTGCGCGGCTGCTCTAGCTGTTGCCTCGGCTCTCCGTAGTGTAGTTTCATAGTTTTCATCTGGTAATCTATCAATAATTAAGTCAACTCTGGCGGTGTAAGCTCTTACCATCTGTGATGAAATCGCTTCTGCTACAATCCATACTGGTAGGCTAGAAAGGAGCAAAAATATTAATGGAAATATCCGGATTTTTTTGGCAACTTGGCTAATAAATAAACAGGAAATGATCGATGATAGTTGGTAAGCAACATTCCTGGTCATAACCTTAAAGCTCCTGACTAATTAATGGCCTGTAATTGAAATTGTCTGAGAATTTTTACTGAAATTAAAGGCAATAAAAATTACTTAGTTTTTAGGGTTCCATGAGAAACTCTTAGACTATAAGACATAGGTTAGCTTTGTTTTTTCAGCAAAGCCAACCGCAATTTTAGGCAAGTCAACTACAACCTACAAAGAGCGGATGGCAAATTACTGGGCGATCGCAATCGGCATCAATCAATATCAATTCTTTCAACCTCTACGTTGCGCCCAAGCTGATGCCGAGGCGCTAAAAGAATTTTTGGTTCAAGAAGCAGGTTTTTCACCCCAACGCTGTCTATTAATGACAGATACTTCGGCACCAATTAGCGATAGATCTACCTATCCGACAAAAGACAATATTCTGCTGTTACTAGAAGATTTAGCGGCAGCCTGTTGGCAACCAGGCGACCATTTGTGGTTTTTCTTTAGCGGTTATGGTGTCAACTACGCAGGTCAAGATTACCTAATGCCAGTGGAAGGCAATCCAGAGTTGGTTCAGGAAACTGCCATAGAAATGCGATCGCTGTTGCAAAGTCTGCAAATCGCTGATCTCAATGTTTTGGTGCTGCTAGATATTAACCGCGCTTCCAGTACCCAAGCTGATGCGACCGTTGGGCAAGAAACCATTGAACTAGCGAAAGAATTACAGCTGGCGACGATTCTATCTTGCGAACCAGAACAATTTTCCCGTGAAAGTAGTGAGCTAGGTTACGGATTTTTTACCGCTGCTTTGTTAGCTGCTTTGCGTTCTGGTCATGGCAGTAGTTTGACAGATTTAAATAGCTATTTAAATGTTTTCACTCCAGAATTATGCCAACACTATTGGCGACCTACACAAAACCCAGTAGCGATCGTACCTGGTGATCCCCTGGCTATTTTGCCGCACCTAGAGGTAAATCATAGCGTTACACAAGTTCCCAGTACTCTGGAACCAACAGAAGCCGCACCGCATGAATTAGAGTCAAGTGAAGCGGAAGGAAATATTTTCCCAGAGGAAAACTTTGCGATGGCTTTAGCGGCTCCCCCTTTAGCACCATCACCCAAAAATCCAGCTAATTCGCCGCAAATAGATATTTGGGAAGAATCCTTGTCTTTACAGTCTGTTGTGAGTGCTAGATCCCCGCAGCTGACATTCCCAAATTTCCCCTTGGGAGAACAAAAACTGTCTAAATCACCGGATTTAGTCGCCAAAGCAGAGTATGGCAATCAACGGCCTTCATTAGCTAGTTCCTCCCCAGAAACAGCTACGGGAAACAGGTTCATTCCCGATGTTCCCCAACCCTACATCTCGCGTTTGTCGCAGAAACAAGCGAACACCTCGTTTTGGCAGCAGTTCTGCTTTTGGGGAGGTGGTATGATGTTGGTAACAGCTTTAGTGGCAGTGGTTTTGCTTCGCAATCAAGAAAAATTGGTTGCAGGTCGAGAAATGTTATCGGCTTCGCCACAGGATCGGTTAATTCCCGCCAAAAATCAATCTAACGCCCAAATAGCCTCTCTTTCTGAGTCAAAGAGTCGCAATCAAGCAGTATTAGACTTGGCAAAAATGTCTCTCAGGCAAACTCAAGCCACTGACCTGAGTTTAGCGATCGCCACTGCACGTAAAATTCAGGCAGGTGAACCGCTGTACGAACAAGCCCAAGAAAATATCAATATTTGGAGCAATATGATCCTCAACTTAGCTGAGGGTCGCGCTAAACAAAGACAATATGCTAATGCGATCGCGGCGGCGCAGTTAATCAGTAAAGAGGGATCACTTTATCCCCAAGCCCAAGCAGCAATTAAGCAGTGGCAACAAGAAGCCAAGCAATATGTGGCTAACAAAACTTTGCTAGATGCCGCAAATGCCTTAATTAAGCCAGGACAAGCTTCTACATATAATCGCGCCATTGAAGTAGCCAAAAGAGTTCCTCAAGGTCAACCAGGGTTTGATTTAGCGCAAAAATCAATCAACAAATGGAGCGAGAAAATTTTAGATCTGGCGAAAAGTCGTGCTGCTGAAGGTGATCCCCAGTCTGCTATTGCCACCGCATCCTTAGTTCCAGAGGAGACATCTGTTTACGAAGATGCTCAAGAAGCAATCCGCAAATGGCAAAAAAAATAGTTATTAGTCCAAAGCAAATAGTCCATAGTCAAGAGTAATTAGCTTTGACTATGGACTATTGACTATTGAATTCTTGTATAGCGGTAGTCAGATATGTGAGGACAATTTGAAAGCTTGAATGCCAGGAATAGTAAGACTTTTTCTCCTGCCTTCTGCCTTCTGCCTCCTGCCATATTAACAGTACTGCGAAATGTCTTCGCCGCATTCATCTGCTAAGTAGCACATAGCCCGGAACCGCAAACTCACGACTTCCTCATATAAAGGGTTGAGTTTGCACATTGGCGGGATGTGTAAGATGGTTTTGCCGAATAATTTAATATCGCGTTCAAAAGGACATTGGGCGGGGATCATTCGGCACAAACGATGAGCTAATTCGCGATCGCGGATTTGAATGTTGTTTAACCTTCGTCGTAGAGGGAGGAAAATATCAAAGCCTGACTGGGGATTTGGATGGTGCAGCTGGGTTACATGGGTTTTGCTAACCTCTGCCGGACTTATTGAAACCCAGCTGGCAAGAAAAATCTTTTTTGTGGTATTATCGAATACCTTCATGGTTCAGCCTCTGTATTATTGAGGGTATTCACCTTTCTGATGAATATATACAATGTGACAACCACATTTACCGGAAAAATCTCGTTCTGACAGAGATACAATAAGACATTAATGTAACTATTGAGGTCAGAACCTATTTCTTTCTACGTTAAGTAAATCGCAATTTTCTCGGAAACGGTAGTGTAGTAATACGATCTTGTTTATAACTTGACACAGTTTAAATTTTAATAAAGACATCTATCATTGGACGGAATTTAGAGTAATAGTTACAAAACTTAATATAACAATGAGAATCTGTATTTACCGCAGATATAAATCTCAAGCTATAGCGAGTAATTTGCAGATAGACAAACTGTGTCGAGATAGATTAACAGATAATCAGATTTTATTACTATAAATAGCGTGAATCATTAGGGCGATTGTCAAGAGACTTAGTACAGTTTAAATTCGCAGTAAACACAATCAAACAAACTTTGCGCTTCTCTGCGCTGACCTTTGCGCCACTTTGCGTTTAGATTTCCCACCTCAATTAGCGTGGCAAGATATCTGTAGGCTGAATATTGGGCAATCTCTACTTAAAACAGTACTATTGTTCTAGTATAAGCAGAGTAAAAATAGTATTATTAAGAACTGTTTCACACTGCCTCTCACTATCAGCCTGCCAATATGTCAGATAATCAGTTAGCCGCATCCCTCCTGAATGGTCATCTTCCCCACACTCATCACAATAGTCAAAATACCATTAGGATTCGGGGCGCTAGGCAGCATAATCTGAAGAATATTGACTTGGAATTGCCGCGCGATCGCCTGATAGTGTTTACTGGTGTATCAGGTTCGGGTAAGTCGTCGCTGGCGTTTGATACGATTTTTGCGGAAGGTCAACGGCGTTATGTCGAATCTCTCAGTGCTTACGCCAGACAATTTTTAGGACAATTAAATAAACCCGATGTAGAGGCGATTGAAGGTTTAAGTCCGGCGATATCCATTGACCAGAAATCTACATCCCATAACCCCCGTTCGACAGTGGGGACAGTAACGGAAATTTACGACTATCTGCGACTGTTGTATGGTCGGGCTGGTGAACCCCATTGTCCCATATGCGATCGCTGTATTGCGCCCCAAACCATTGATGAAATGGTAGACCGCATCATGGACTTACCAGAACGCACTAAATTTCAAATTCTTGCGCCTGTGGTGCGGGGTAAAAAAGGTACTCATCGCAAGCTGTTATCGAGTTTAGCTTCCCAAGGTTTCGTGCGGGTGCGGGTTGATGGCGAAGTGCGGGAACTATCAGATTCTATTGAATTAGATAAAAATCTTAACCACACCATTGAAGTTGTTATTGACCGTTTAGTGAAAAAAGACGGTATTCAAGAGCGTTTAGTTGATTCTTTATCTACGTGTCTGAAACAATCTGGTGGTATTGCAACTATCTTGGTCGCTCTGGCTACGGAGAATCCAGAAGAGCAAGAAGAAATGGTATTTTCCGAAAACTTCGCTTGTCCTGAACATGGAGCGGTGATGGAAGAGTTATCGCCGCGTTTGTTTTCGTTTAATTCTCCTTATGGCGCGTGTCCGCACTGTCATGGTCTTGGGACTTTAAGAAGATTTTCAGCGGAGTTAGTTATACCTGACCCTGAAGCACCAGTATACGCGGCGATCGCACCTTGGTCAGAGAAAGAGAATTCTTATTACTTAGAATTACTTTATAGTTTAGGTCAGGCACACGGCTTTGAATTACAAACAAATTGGAGCAAGCTGACAGACGAGCAACGGCTGGTGATATTAAATGGAGAAGAGAAAAATAAAGAGACAGCCAAAACTCAATTTAAAGGTGTTCTACCAATTTTACAGCGTCAATATGAAGGTGGTTCAGAATTAGTTAAACAAAAATTAGAGCAGTATTTAATTGACCAACCTTGCGAAGTCTGCGGTGGTAAACGCTTGAAAACCGAAGCTTTAGCGGTAAAGTTGGGACAATACGGAATTTTAGATTTAACAGGCGTATCAATTCGAGATGCACAGGAAAGAATTGATCAGTTAAAATTAAGCGATCGCCAATTACAAATTGCTGATTTAGTCTTACGAGAAATCCGAGCTAGATTGCAATTCTTGTTAGACGTTGGCTTAGATTATCTCACCCTTGACCGACCCGCCATGACTCTCTCTGGTGGGGAAGCACAACGCATTCGCCTAGCCACACAAATCGGTTCTGGGTTAACAGGAGTTCTCTACGTTTTAGACGAACCAAGTATTGGTTTACATCAAAGAGATAACGGCAGATTACTCAAAACTTTAATTAGATTACGTGATTTAGGTAATACCTTAATAGTAGTTGAGCATGATGAAGAAACCATCCGGGCTGCTGACTATTTAGTTGATATTGGCCCCGGTGCAGGAATTCACGGCGGACATATTATTGCTGAAGGTGATTTACAAGCCTTACTCACAGCAGAAAAATCACTAACTGGCGCATACTTATCAGGAAGACAGGTAATTCAAACACCAAAAGAACGCCGCGAAGGTAACGGGAGAAGTTTAATAATTAAAAATGCCCGGCGCAACAACTTAAGAAATATTGATGTCGAAATTCCTCTAGGTAAACTTGTCGCTGTCACTGGCGTTTCCGGTTCAGGTAAATCAACTTTAATTAACGAATTACTTTACCCATCCCTACAACATCACCTCACCAAAAAAGTCCCTTTACCGAAAGAATTAGAAAAAATTCAAGGCTTAAATTCAGTTGATAAAGCCATTGTCATTGATCAATCTCCCATCGGACGCACACCACGTTCTAACCCGGCAACTTATACAGGTGTTTTTGATGTAATTCGAGATGTGTTTTCCCAAACCGTCGAAGCCAAAGCTAGAGGTTATAAACCTGGACAATTTTCGTTTAACGTTAAAGGTGGACGTTGCGAAGCTTGTAGTGGACAAGGTGTGAACGTCATTGAAATGAACTTTCTTCCTGATGTTTACGTGCAGTGCGAAGTTTGTAAAGGTGCAAGATATAACCGCGATACTTTGCAAGTCAAATACAAAGATAAGTCTATTTCTGATGTTCTCAATATGACAGTTGAAGAGAGTTTAGACTTTTTCCAAAATATTCCCAAAGCAGTTACAAGACTACAAACTTTAGCTGATGTTGGCTTAGGTTACGTTCAACTCGGACAACCTGCAACTACCTTATCTGGTGGTGAAGCACAGCGCGTTAAATTAGCCACAGAATTATCTCGCCGCGCCACCGGAAAGACACTTTATTTAATCGATGAACCGACAACAGGCTTATCTTTTTACGATGTCCATAAATTGTTGGATGTGTTGCAAAGATTAGTCGATAAAGGTAATTCGATTTTAGTCATTGAACACAATTTAGATGTGATTCGTTGTGCTGACTGGGTAATAGATTTGGGGCCAGAAGGTGGGGATAAAGGCGGAGAATTAATTGCAGTGGGAACACCAGAAGATGTGGCGAAAAACCCCAAGTCTTATACTGGGCAATATTTACAGCAGGTTTTACAACAATATCCGGCTGTAAAGAGGTAGTGCGGTTAGGACTGTATTCGTAAATTTAAGGCTCCTTCTATGTGCCGCGTATGCCTTATATATTGATAAGTATTTTAGTTTGCAAACTTTAAATAGATTTTGCTTCAATACTTGTGTGATTATTTTTGTAGCATCATTGTAGTATGTTAAATTTGAATCACTTACAAGTAAATTTTATTACTTATGAACTCAAGTACTTCAATATATGATAGCTTGATAAACCCTGATAATCTCAAACTTGCTTGGGAGCGCGTTCGCTACTGTGATCGTTCTGATTCACGAGATTGGGTTGGGTTAAAAGTATTCGCTGCTAATCGTGACTACAACCTTGAACTCATCAGACAAAGTTTGATGGGTAGAACTTTTGAACCTTCATATCCAGAAATTAAGTACTTTCCTAAAGCTTCTCAAACTCTACGTCCAATGGCAATATTAGCAGTCAGTGATCGTATTGTATATCAGGCTATAGCTAATGTTGTTGCAGAACGAGCCAGACCGATGCTGTCTACAGTAACTAATCGGCAGTCTTATGCTAACGTTTTGTCAAATCCAGAAGAAAAACGTATGTTTATGCCCTGGAAAAAACAATATCACCTATTTCAAAATAAATTTAAAAGTCTCTACCAAGAAGGTAATGTCTGGTTAGCAGAAACAGACATGGCAGCTTTTTATGAAACGATTGACCAATCCAGATTAATCAAGTATCTGCTTGAAAAAGGTCTTCTTGACGAATTAACATCTGAACATCTTGAAAAATACTTACCTATTTGGGCTTCAGTTAAGGAATCAGAACAAATACGTCGTGGGCTTCCACAAGGGTGCTTGGCATCAGATTTTTTTGCAAATATTTTTTTGTATGAATTTGATAAAGAATTATCTATTCAAGAATATCATTACATTAGATATGTCGATGATATCAGATTACTTGCGAGGACTAGAGAAGCAGTTCAGCAAGGGCTTATTCGAGTAGATAGAACCTTAAAAACTTTAGGACTCTTAATACAAACAACTAAAACAACGGTACGTCAAATTAGCAATTTTGACGAAGAAGCAGATCGAATGGCATCTAAATTATCTGAGGTAGATCGTAGACTTCATGAACTAGATGATTTATCAGACATAAATGATACTTTAGAAGAACCATCATTACATGACGTAGCCCTTTTGGGTGAAGACTTTGATGTTGAGAATGAAAATCTTGATTTATTAGTAGCTCATTCAGCATTACAAAAAGATTTACTTGATCTGTTTTGGCAATCAAAAAAATCTATTGATGGTAGTGCTAGTGATCCGTTTGCTGAACGTCATTTAAAGTTCTGTCTGAATCGGTTAGATCCAAACCTTGAAATTGTTACAGCAATATTACCATATTTACTTGATCGACCTTGGCTAACTGAACAGTTACATCGGTATTTAAGAAAATGTGAGCTTGACAAAGATACCATTGAGTATCTTGAAAAAAATATTATTGCTACAAACACTGTATATGACAGCACAGTGACATTTGCACTTGAAACTCTGATTCGTCAAAATGTTTCACTTCGTTCTCATCATGGTTTATTCAGAACATGGCTAGCTGATAATAAGCGGGACTGGCCACTACTCTGTGCTGCTGCAATGGCATTAGGTGAGAACGAAGAGAATATGAGTATTTTGCTCAAAGTAATTTCATCATCTTTATACAGTCCATCCATAAGACGCACAGCAATTATACAAGCCTTAAGGTTGGCAATTGATGAGCATGAAGCATCATGTATCCTGCAACAAGGTATCTATGACCAATCTCCAATTGTGATTGATGCTTTGCTTTACCAGCTATATGTTGAATATGGTCTAACAATTGATATGTTAGGTCTTGATAAAAGTCAGGATATTAATGAATATACTATTAATTCTGCTAGAGGATATGATAATTCATTACCTCATCTTAAACAATGCTACATACGTTACACTTTTACAAAGTTCTACAAAGTCAAGTTCACTGAGCCAATAGATTTTCACACTTTATTAGGTTTAGAATATAAACGTGCAACTGACTTTCTATGGCAATCTGAAAAATCATATCTTTCTAATCCTTCACGCTATGTTTCACAGTTGGATTTATTTCATGAAGAATTACTATATCCCATATTAGTAGACAAACTAAAGTGGAAACCTAATAGAGAAGATATTGCAAAAGTATCTTTACCAGACCGAATGAAGCATATACAAAGCAAAGAACAACAACTTCAGATTTTTGCTAGTAACTTGTTGAAGTGCCATCAGTTAAGATCATCAAGTACAGAAGCTCATACTAGATTGGATAAAATTTTAGATCCAACCAATCCAATTAAGTGGAACGAGCGCGATACTCTGAAGAAGCAGCTATGCGGAGCTTATCAAGAGTTGGTAGATTGGCTAATAATTCAGAGTAGAAGTAATGGTACGTCTACTTAAAAGTTGTTTATTGTGCAATTTAAGCTTTAGTGCGATCGCAACTATAAAAACCTTCAAGTTACCAAATAACATTTATTCCAGATGAAGTTATTTTGGAGTCTCGACTAATTAAGGGTAAACCTAAATGCTTGGCGGTAGCTGCAATAATTCTGTCAGGCATATCAGGAATACTATTTCGTGATATTGTTGCCAATGCTGCAACTACTTCACCTGTAAGATTTGCTAGAATTAAACTACTATTTTCAGCTATTAACGCAGCATCTAGCTGAGTCTTCATTTGTGCTGATATACGCCCTTTCTCTTGTAAATAAACAATTTCTACAAGACAAATTGTGGGAATATAAATAACAATCTCACCGCGATCGCATCTTTCAAAAGCCTGGTTAGCAGCAGTGCTGAGGTTTGGACTATCTTCTAAATACCAAATCAAAGCATGGGTATCAGTTACTAAATTAGACATCAAACATCCTCGCGGGGAAAGTTTGACCACATTTGCTGTCTCACTTCAGCAATATTTGACTCTGTTATTTCACTACCCTTCCATATTCCTCTTAAGGAAGTTCGCTGTTTAGGCTGAACTGTTATCAACTCTTCTTCAATTTGGGGTGCAACTTGTTCAATCAAACGTATTTTATCTACTAACGAAAGTTGCTTTACCAAAGCAAGAGCATCTTCTAACGTTACTGCTTTCTTCATTCTTGATGACCTTAGCTCTGATTAACAGCTTATCATTCTACTGAAAGGTTGTGTGTTGTACGATTTCAACTAAGTGCGATCGCCCATTTTCCACGCTGCAATTTACCAGATAATTGCCTAGAAAAGTTTCTAGCATAAAAGCTACTTGATTCAACAACATCTGGGAATATAGCTTTACTCTCTAATTTTAGGGATAGTCATAACTTTAAGCTATATAGAATAAATTATGAATAAATTTTAATCTGTAGCAAATGATTCTAATTTAGGTTTCGTTAAGAGTTAAGATGGCAAAATTACGTTAAATTGTGGTTAAATCTACAAAAAATTGTCACAACAATTAATTCATCCGGGTTTTCCAGCCTCCATTTTTCGACTCGACAATGGTTTAACGTTTATTCATCAAGAGATTCCGACTACTCCTGTAGTTGTGGCGGATGTATGGGTGCGTGCTGGAGCAGCCAGAGAGCCAGAACAGTGGTTTGGGATGGCTCATTTTTTAGAACACATGATTTTTAAAGGGACAGCTACACTCGCCCCTGGAGACTTTGATCATAAAATTGAAAATCGTGGTGGTGTGAGCAATGCAGCAACCAGTCACGACTATGCTCATTACTGTGTGACAACAGCTGCACCCTACTTAGCAGATACTTTGCCTTGTCTAGCAGAACTACTAGTAAATGCGTCAATTCCTGATGGTGAATTCTTGCGCGAACGGGATGTAGTGCTAGAAGAAATTCGCTCTTGTCAAGATGATCCTGACTGGCTGGGATTTCAGTCGCTTATCAAAAATATTTATCAGCACCATCCTTATGGACGTTCGGTGTTGGGTACAGAGATGGAACTTATGCAGCAGTCACCCGATGATATGCGCTGTTTTCATCGCGCTCACTATCAGCCAGAAAACATGACTGTAGTAGTTGTTGGTGGCATTGAGCAAGCCAAAGCCTGGGAATTGGTGAATTGCTCATTTGCTAATTTTACCGAACCTCTTGATTGTCCACCATCAATCCCCATAACACAACCAGTCATTCAAGGTATCCAACGTCAAGAACTGTGTTTGCCCAGGATGGAACAAGCGCGGTTGCTGATGGCGTGGACTGCACCGGGAGTTGATCAACTCCGCACCGCCTACGGCTTAGATGTATTATCTGTATTTTTAACAGAAGGGCGCACTTCTCGCTTAGTCCGTGACTTGCGGGAAGAGCAGCAATTAGTACATGGAGTTTGTAGTAATTTTTCTCTCCAAAAAGAATCCAGTTTATTTACTATCACTGCTTGGTTAGAATCAGAAAATCTTGAACAAGTTGAGTGCTTAATTCGCAACCATTTACATGATTTGCAAACGGAAGGCATTACCGAACAAGAATTAGCGAGAATGCGTCGGCTGTTATGTAATGAGTATGCCTTTTCGACAGAAACACCCAATCAACTGACAGGACTTTATGGTTACTACAACACTATTGCTCAAGCTGAAGTGGCGATAACTTATCCGCAGCAAATTCAGTCATTTACTACCCAAGAACTGCAACAATTAGCTAAACAGTATCTCTCACCGCAAAATTATGCAGTGACTATCCTGAAACCATGTTAGTCCAGATTTTTTTCTAGAAAAGGCAGGGAAACAGGAAGGCGGAAGCGCATAAAGACTATTGACTATTGACCATTGACTATTGACTATTCACAAATGACAACTGTAAAACCTTCCCTTTCTCACTCCTTTATTCATCGCACTGTACTCAACAACGGCATTGTAGTGTTGGTAGCGGAAAATCCAGCTGCGGATATTATTGCTGGGCGGATTTTTCTCCGGGCTGGTAGTTGTTACGAACAACGAGAACAGGCGGGGTTAGCACATTTACTTTCCGCAGTCATGACTAAAGGCTGTGATGGGCTTTCCAGCTTAGAAATTGCTGAACAAGTAGAATCTGTGGGAGCAAGTTTGAGTGCAGATACATCTACAGATTATTTTTTGTTGTCGTTGAAAACAGTCACCTCAGACTTTGCGGAGATATTAGGGCTGACAGGGCGAATTTTGCGATCGCCTACCTTCCCCGAAGAACAAGTAGAATTAGAACGGCGGTTAGCCTTACAAGATATTCGCTCCCAAAAAGAACAGCCTTTTACTTTAGCCTTTGAGCAAATGCGGCGGGCAATATATCAAAATCATCCCTACGCTACATCATTGCTAGGTGATGAAACGACAATGAGTCGCATTACCCGCCAAGACTTAGTGCAGTATCACCAAACTTATTTTCGTCCAGATAATTTGGTCGTAAGTATTGCCGGCAGAATTACTTTAACAGAAGCAATTGCATTAGTAGAACAAGTATTCGGTGATTGGCAAATACCCACACAACCACAACCAGTTTTGAATTTGCCAGAAATTCCAGTTAACCCGCAACAGCTACTCAAGCCGCTACAAACACAACAATCAATAGTCATGTTGGGTTATTTAGGTGCAGCCGTCAATTCTCCAGACTACGCCCCACTCAAACTGCTTTCTACCTACTTAGGCAATGGCTTATCCAGTCGTTTATTTGTGGAATTGCGAGAAAAACGCGGTCTAGCTTACGAAGTCTCGGCCTTTTACCCAACGAGGTTATATCCTGGTTCCTTTGTCGTTTACATGGGAACAGCCCCAGAAAATACTACCATTGCTATTGAAGGATTGCGGGCAGAAGTCGATTTACTTTGTACTACAGAAGTCTCAGCCAACGCCTTCCAAGCTGCAAAAAATAAAATTCTCGGACAGTATGCTTTAGGTAAACAAACTAACGGGCAAATTGCTCAAATTTACGGCTGGTATGAAATCTTAGGCTTAGGCATTAATTTTGACAGCCAATTTCAAGAGCTAATTGCTGCTGTAAGTGTGGAAGATGCTCAAGCCGCCGCTAGTCGATATTTAGCAACACCTTACTTATCTTTAGTTGGTCAAGAAGAGGCAATTAATCGGGCATTAAACTAAAAAAAGCAAGGTTCATCATAGCAGAGGACAGGTGAGAGGTGACAGAGTGAAAAGTCTTTTATCATCCAAGTTTTATCGTTTACCGATGTCCTAACTACCTGGACTTGATATTCAGCCTTTGAGCCATTTTTAAGTAGATTCTTTTAATTACAAGACTGAGTTAAAAATGCTTGAATACGGTTAACCAAATATTCCAGTTCGGAAATTAGTTCAGTACTGCCTCTACGTTCTTGATACACAGCCAGTTGTTCTAATTTTTCAGCCACTAAATGCATAGATTTAGCCCCGATATTGTTACTACTGCCTTTAATTTGATGGACTTGTTGCGCCATTTGCTGAAAGTCACTGTTTGCGATCGCCTCTTTAGTTAACTCTAAACGAACGTACATATCTTTAACAAAGATATCTAACAGTTGCTCTTCAAATTCAGAATCATTTTCGGAAAGTTGGTGTAAGTGTTCCCAATCAATAGGCAAGGTATCTAAATTTTCTTCATCTGGAGAAACTGCATTGTCAGAGGGAATTTCTGTAGTAATTGTTGTGAGAAACTGGCTCCAATGTTCCAAGACTGCGGCTAGATTTTCTTTCATCACAGGTTTACTCAGATAATCATCCATACCAGCATCTAAACATAATTGTTTATCTTCTTTCATGGCATTAGCTGTCATGGCAATGATTACCGGACGACGACGGTTAGCAAAATAACTTTCATACCAGCGATGAATTTCTTTTGTGGTTTCCAAACCATCAAGCACCGGCATTTGGCAATCCATCAAAATCACATCGTAAGGAATTTTTTCTAATAGTTGCAGAACTTCTTGACCATTAGCGGCAACATCGGCAGTGTAGCCCAGGCTTTGAAGTTGCTTAAGAGCGACTTTTTGATTGACTAAATTATCCTCAGCGATGAGAATTCTTAATTTAGAGGAGCCAGCCGCAAGATGAACGCGGCTATTTGGCAAATTTTTCATTTCTAACCCCTGATTACTTGGTAGATGCTGTTGTTCTGGTGGTGATTGGAACCCTAAAATATTTGTGAGAGTATCAAGGAGACGGGATGGCTTCACCGGTTTGACTAAATAAGCAGCAAATCCCATTGTGAGCGATCGCTGTATTTCATCCCGTTGCTGAGTAGATGTGAGCATAATTAAAGGTATCTCAGTCATAGCAGCCTGAGCCTTAATCGTTTCTGCCAACGCCATCCCATCAGTTTGGGACATCTGCATATCAATTAAAACAACATCATAGGGATTTCCTTGCTGGTCAGATGTTTCCATAGCCCTCAGAGCCACTTCTGCACCATCAGCTTTGTCTACCTGCATTCCCCAAAGGGTGGCTTGATAATCGATAATTTTGTAGTTAGTCTTGTTGTCATCCACTAATAGCAAGCGGCGATCGCGCAAAATTCCGCGATCGTCTATGGACGCAATCGGCTGGAGTTGTTTGGTAAAAGGAATCTCAAACCAAAATTCTGAACCTTTACCTAACTGACTTTCTACACCAATTTCTCCTCCCATCAAGGTAACAAGTTGCTTGCAGATCGCCAATCCCAAACCAGTACCACCATACTTGTATTTATTGGCAGTATGCACTTGGGTAAATGGGGTAAATAATTGACGTTTGTTTTCTGTCGTAATACCCAGACCTGTATCTATGACGGCAAAGCGGATCTTAGCTGTCGTGGTATTTTCCCAGCGCAATTCAGCTTTGACTATGACTTCTCCCACACTGGTGAACTTAATCGCATTACTAATCAGGTTCATCAAAATTTGTCGGAGGCGGCTAGCATCTCCTTGCAGGTGAGTCGGCACGTTGCGATAAATTAAAGCGGCAATTTCTAATTGCTTTTGATGAGCTTGGGGAGCTAATAAATCTAAGACTTCTTCTACACAAATTGATAAATCAAAATTGAGAGTTTCTAAAGTCATTTCCCCAGCTTCAAGTTTGGATAAATCCAAAATCTCGTTAATTAGGCTTAATAGCGCATTGCCACTAATGCGAATTGTTTCGATAAAATCTTGCTGTTCTTGGTTGAGGGGAGTTTCTAGCATTAAGCTAGTCATACCCAATACAGCATTCATGGGAGTCCGAATTTCATGACTCATATTAGCCAAAAATGCACTTTTGGTTTGAGAAGCTAATTCAGCTTGGCGACGAGCAACTTCCAGTTCTTCGCGTTGTTGAGTTTCTACGTTGAGTAATTGCGCTTGGGCTATAGCAATGCCTACTTGGTCAGCTATTTGGCGAAGAAGATGAGTTTCAAAACTTGACCATTGATGAGGAGAGACACACTGATGGACGATTAATAAACCACAGAGTTCATCTTTGACGAGTATGGGAATAACTAAATTGGCTTTTACTCCCAGCTGTTGCAATAATTGGAGATGACTTTGTTGAATGCCAAGGAAATCTAACTCAGCAATCACTGCCATCTGCTTTTTGCGGTATTGTTGGAGATAGTATTGTTGTTGATATTCTGTTTGTAAGTAAGAGTCAGCAATATTTTGTTCTTTAATTGATGTCAAGCCAGACACTACTGCCTCAATTAATATATTCTCAGAGCCAGCGAGGGACATCTGAGAAATTAAAACTCGGTCAGTTTGCAGAATTTTTTGGACTTCTTTGACAGTGATTGCCAGAATTTCTTCAATTTGCAAAGATTGCCGAATTTTTAAGGTAATTTCTGTAAATAGTTGCGATCGCAAGTTTTGCCGTTGTAGTTCTTCTTCGGCTTTTTTGCGTTGAATAAACTGTCCGACTTGTTCGCCAATAGAATGAATAATTTTGGCTAAATCTGGGTCATATTGCTGAATCTGATGGCTAAAACAGGTAATCACCCCAAAGATTTTTTGTTCACTACGAATTGGGAAACTAAAAGCGCCATGTAATCCTAATTGCATTGCAACTTGGCTACGCAAAAAATTGGGGTCGCTTACAACATCAGTTAACCAGGCAAGTTCACAACTAGCCCAAACACGACCAGGTAATCCAATTCCGGGTGCAAATGTGATTTGCTGACTCAGGGTTTTAAATTCTTGCATCTGTAAAGATTCACGATGCCACAAATCAAAAAAACTGAGGACATTTGCTTGCTGGTCAATCATCCAAATTTCACTCACATCCCATCCCAAGCTCTCACAAATAGCTTGGAGAATCTGGGGAATTGTTTGAGCGATGGTTGTCGACTCTGCTAAAACGCGGGTAATAGCATATTGTGCAATCAAATGCTGTTGTGCGCGTTTACTATCGGTAATGTCAATCCCTGTACCAATCACATATTCCACTGAACCTTCGTAGTTTTGCAGGATGGCATTTGACCAGGCAATCAGCCGCAGACTGCCATTTTTAGTTACCCAATAGTTTTCGTAATTTTGATAGCCTTGAGTATGATTACCTGCTTGTAACTGTGCAAACACTGCTTTGACTGGCTCTACTTCTTCTGGAATTAACAGCAAATTCCAGAAATATCTACCCCTAACCTCATCAAATGAGTAACCTGTGATTTGCTCACAAGCTTGATTAAAACGAACAATTTGCCCTTGAGCATCAAGCACTATTACCAAAGCACTGGCTGTATCCAGCACTGTTGAAATAAAGTTGCGCTCTTCTTTGAGAGTGTCTTCTAGCAACTTCCGCGTCATGAATTCACGATAAATTAGGTAGTAGAGCGCAGCCAAAATTACAAAGCTGAGACAAATAGCGAAAGCCAAGGTCAAAATCATGTAGTGAGCGCTGGCTTTCGCTGCTTGTGATTGCTGTTTTAATAATTTGTTTTCCTCTTTCTTTATCTCATAAATGACCTTGCGGATATCATCCATTAGGTTCTTGCCTTTATGGGTCAAGATCATCTGCAATGCGGCATCAAATCCCTGGTTCTGGCGCAAATCAATAGTTTGCTTCAATATAACTAGTTTTGCTGTTATCAGTTTTCTCAGGGTTAGTAACTGTTGTTGTTGATGAGGTTTATCTGCTGTGGAAAATTGCAGATTTGCAATTTTTTCATCAATCTTTGCGAGTGCTGCTTGATATGGCTGTAAATAAAGCTTGTCTCCAGTTAAAATGTAACCTCGTTGTCCAGTTTCAGCATCTTTCATTTCAGAAAGTAGCGCTTCTAAGCTATTAATTTGCTTTTGCGTTTGTTGAACTTGATTATTTGTATCAATAGTTACTTTTGTGCTGTGATAAGAAATTAGTCCTATAAAGACTAAAATTACCGAGGCTAAACCAAAGCCGCCAGCAACTTTTTTAAAAAAATGCTTATGTACCTTCTGTGTATGTTTGCGTTCCTTCGTTACAAGTACTAAATTTGCTAAATTACGCCGCATTTCCATTTGCTTGATGACTTGGCGGCCGAGAGTGCGTAATGCCTCTACCTGCTCAGGAGACAGATTTCGTGGTACACGATCAATTACGCAAAGTGTGCCTACAGCATAGCCTTCAGGGTTAATCAACGGCACACCAGTATAAAACCGAATATCGGGGTCAGAGGTAACTAATGGGTTTGTTGCAAAGCGTTCGTCAGCTGTTGCATCAGGTACAGTAAAAATGTCAGGCTGTAAAATAGCATGGGCGCAAAAGGCTAAATCTCTGTGTGTTTCTAGTGCATCCAGCCCGACTTTTGACTTAAACCACTGACGATTGCGATCAATTAAGCTGATTAAAGCAATCGGAGTTCCACAAATATACGATGCTAAATGAGTCAGGTCATCAAATGCTGCCTCAGATGGAGTATCGAGGATTTTATACTCTAAAAGCGCCTCTATTCTTTGCGCTTCATTATCAGGTAATGGTGCTTTCATCCTATTTTATTTATGAACTTACTTGTACACCTAGAGGACAGGAAATAAGTTTGGGAAAATTAGTTGTTTGCAAATAACTTAATTTTCTTAGTGGTGGGGTAGGGTGTGATTTAATGTTTTAATAAAACTTACTAATAAATAGACAATAACGGTTATCTGTTGTCCGTTCATAACTTAATTTATCGGCGATCGCTGACATAATTTTTAACCCGCGCCCTCTTTCTTGATCATTGTCTTCAAGTTCAGAGGTTTCGCGCAATTCTTTTTCTAAATCAAAAGGTTTTCCTTGAGAAAATATGCGGATTTCTATCTGTTGGTTTGATAAACAAACTTCTATCTCAATGGGAGTCTCTCTTGGTAAATTGTTGTGAGCATGTTCAACAATGTTAGCAAACCCCTCTATTAACAATGTTTGACATTGCCACCAAATTTTTTGATTAATCATCAATGTTTGATTGATTTGCTCAAACCAAGACAAAATCTCTGATGAGGCATTCAGGTCTGTATTGACTTTTAAACAAATTTTATGATCCACTTTGATTTTATTAAATGTTGAGCTTATATCATAAGCGGAACTTAATTTATTTAATTTGAGTATTTTCACTATACATTAATAACTAAAATATAGTTATTTTAAAATAAAGAAAAATATTTAATTATTATTCTATTTAGTAAGCTATAGTTTATGGTCAAAATTCTTGTTATTGATGATGACCCGATTGTTCAGGCAGTACTCAAAAGAACACTTCAAAATCAGGGTTATGATATCACTGTGGCTAAAAATGGCCAAGAAGGTATTACCCAAGCACGGTTACTTCGCCCAGCTTTGATTATTTGTGATTGGGTAATGTCACACTTAGATGGATTAGAGGTATGTCGACAAATTAAAGCAGATCCAGAGTTGGCTACGACTTTTTTTATTTTGCTAACGGCTAAGGGAGCCGCTAGGGGAGAAGAAGACGATAGAGTTAGGGGATTAGATGCGGGAGCAGATGAGTTTATCTCTAAGCCGATTGAGATGAATGAGTTAAAAGCCAGAGTTCGGGCCGGACTCAGGCTATATCAACTCAATCAGGATTTACAAAGTCAAAAACAAGCTTTAGAAATACTCAACCAAACTTTGCAAACCCAAAAGCAAATTATGGAAGCCGAATTAACCGAGGCGGCTGAATATGTGCGATCGCTCTTACCGCTACCACTGACGGGAACCGTAGCCACAGAAGCACTGTTCATTCCCTCTGCACAGCTAGGGGGTGATTGCTTTGATTATTACTGGCTCGATGATGAGCATTTGGCAATTTATCTGCTCGATGTATCGGGACATGGGGTAGGTTCGGCGCTGCTTTCGGTATCTGTGTTGAATATTTTGCGATCGCAATCTTTACCCAACACCAATTTTTGTCAACCCAGTGCAGTTCTCAAAGCACTCAATCATAACTTTCAAATGAGTAATCACGGTGCTAAATATTTCACTATTTGGTATGGGGTTTATCACCGCATTCAGCATCAACTTGTCTACGCCAACGCAGGGCATCCACCTGCTGTACTGCTATCTGGTCAATCTCAGACGAGCTTACAAGTTCAACAACTAACATCTTTAGATTTACCTATAGGTTTTTTGCCGGAAGTTGACTTTGCAGAAGCTATTTTTGATATTGC
Source organism: Nostoc sp. LEGE 06077 (assembly GCF_015207705.1). Lineage (GTDB taxonomy): Bacteria > Cyanobacteriota > Cyanobacteriia > Cyanobacteriales > Nostocaceae > Nostoc_B. Next base: position 60,396 of record NZ_JADEWI010000019.1, on the reverse strand, counting down.
AGAAAACAGCACTCTCTACATATTTAGCGATGGGGTTTATGAAATCAAGCAGCCAAATGAAAATATATTAGGAATCGATGCTTTCATTGAAATATTAGTCAAATATAGCCAAACACATAATTGTCATCTCCAAAATCTATTAATGCAAATTATAACCTTAAATATTCAACAAAATTTGGAAGATGATTTGTCTTTGCTCAAAGTTTCTTTTGGTAATGCAACCTAACTCATATTTTTAATTGCTGAATATATCACATGGTTGTCAAAACTTGGCGTTTAAAATCCTCTTGATCGATAAAAGTTTGAAAAATTCGATCAATTTTAGTTAATTCAAATAACATCCTTACTTGGTCATTTACCGAACAAATGAATAGTTTAGTATTAGCAGTTTTGGCTATTTGCATTGCTGATACTAAAGACCCTAAACCAGAACTATCCATAAACTTGACTTCTTTCAAGTCAATCAACAAAATATCTGTACCCTTCTCCAGGATGTCGCTAATTTCACGACGCAAATGATTACCTTTAATACCATCTAAAATTCCAGATGGTTGAATTATCTCTATTCTAGAATTCATAATTTAACTGCCTTTTATTAGAGAGGATTGACACTTTTATATTTTGGCATTTGTATACTGTAACCGCAAGTCTTACGCTAAGTTAACTTTTGAGATAATAGTTGTTTTTTACTATTAGCCCATGCCGAAAAGAAATTAGCATTCACCCATTGCCGAGCAATTTCAAAAGCTTCAAAATAGCCATCTTTCTGACCTAATTCTCTAGCCCAAAACCGAGACAATACAAGAATAGCATCAAGTTGCATAAAGGCTTTGTTGTTTTCCGATTCATAACAACCAATAGCGGCAACTTTTTCTTCAATTACTGAAGTAATATCTACAAAAAAGTTTGGCTCAAATCCACGTAAGAATACGGGAGGTGCAGAATACCACAAGGGAAGATTTCTCCTGGTAGCAACATTAGAAACTGCGATCGCACATACTTCATGATCTCGATGTCCATATTTTTCTGGTTGTGGTGCGTGAGTAATAATTAAATCCGGTTGCCAGCGTCCAATAGCTTCTTCCGTAACTTTAATCACCGCTTGTGTAGAAAAATTACACTCTTCAAGAGCATAAAATTCATAAGTTGCACCGATGATTTTACCGGCTGCATCTGCTTCTTGGTGACGTGTACCTTTAATGAGCGAACTAGAAAGATTACCTTCAGTTAAAATCAGACAGCGAACATTCCATCCTGCTTGGGACATTAAGCGTAAAGTTCCAGCAGCAGGTAAAACTTCATCATCGGCGTGAGCATAAATTGTTAAGACAGTTTGCTGATCACAGTTGTTCAAACGTTGATAATTCATGAGTTTTTGAAACTGATTTTTGTTTATTTTTTAAGACTCTTTGGTTGGTTGCCAAACAGAGGCGCGAATGATGGCTGACAAAAGTAGCAAGTTATAGATAGCCCACACACTATTTAGTAGATGAACCCAAGGATTATTGAGATGACCAATTGCAAAGAGGAAAATACTCCATAATATTCCTAGAATAGTCAGAATAAAGACAAGTAATTGAGGCCAAACCATTCGCAGATAAATACCAGCTTGCCGCTGCTTAGGTGTAACTTGGAAGTTAATTTTCTGTCCAGTGAAGACACTCCAGACAGCTTGAATTAATAAGGGAAATAATGCGATCGCATATTGTTCAGAGCGCCACACTTCACCAGCCGGAATGCCCCAAGTTACCGCTAGGAAAGTCAGACGATTGAGAATAAAAGCTGGTAAAAAATGGAGAGCGAAATCAGAACCATAGGTTTTTACTGGAGCAATTTCGGTGAAGAAATAAATAATTGGACAAGAAATAAACACAAGAGTGGCAAAACCAGAAAAGTAGCTATACATCGTCTTAAAATATTGCAGACGTTGCCAAAATGTTAGCCCTGGTTTGGCAAAGGGATTTTCTCTGAGTAAAACTTGGATAGTTCCTTGCGCCCAACGCAGTCGCTGTTTTAAAGTAGAACTCAAATCATCGGGAGCTAAACCTTCTGCTAAAAGTTCATGATGATAAATAGATTTCCAACCACTACCATGCAGGCGCATAGCTGTATTCATATCTTCTGTAATACTATTGCTAGATACACCCCCAACTAATTGAAATTCCTCTAACCGTTTTTCATCTTTACTAAACTCATCAGCAAAATATTGCAGTCCTACATTAATTAGTGCTTCCCGGCGGAGAATGGCATTGGTTCCTGTATAAAAAGCCGCATTCATCCCATCTTTGCCTTGTTGCAGTGGCCCATAAAATAAACTCGCTTTATGCCCAAAAGGATCACCCGCCGGAATATTATAAAAATCTTGTGGTGTTTGGACAAATGCAATGCGGTTTTGTTCATACTTGCCACTTAAAAGATTATATGTGTAGAAATATGGCAAAACTCGCTTGAGAAACTGTGGTTTAGGGATATGATCTGCATCTAAAGTGAGAATGAATTCTCCAAAAGTTTCTCCAGAAAAAATGGCATAATTGAGATTACCTGCTTTTGCATGATGTGGTATACCAATGGGTTTAGGACGGGCAATATAATGAAATCGTGCTAGTTCAACTAATTCTAGTTCTTTGCGGTAAATAGCTTTTTCTAAAGCCTGCTTTTCAGTGTTGAGTTTTTCAGTAATACTTTGATTTTCTGGGGGCAACCACAAAATAAACTGTTGCAGACTTTCGACAACTAATTCACTGGATGTTTTCTCTAGATTTTGAATTGCTGATGATTCTTGTAACCACTTTTCAGCAGTTTGAAGATTAAAATTAAGTTTTTCTAGTTGTTGCAAGCGCTCGATTAAATGAGAGCGTTCAGCATCAATTCTGCTTGCTTCTTTTTGGAGGGGTGGTGATTGCAAATCGGCAATACATAACTTTTGTGTCATGGCACGAATTGCCGGTGAGTTGCCATCATCTAATACATAAACGTGCAACTTAGTAGCAGGATAATCTATAGCTAACGCGGACTGAGCAGTTTGTTCGATAATTTCTGCTGGCTCATTGTAGCAGGTGATAAATACATCTACTGTTGGCCAGTCAATTTGCGGCAGAGGTGGCATCATTTGGTCAAGAGACTTAACTTGTCTGACTAAAGGCCGCCATAAACCAATGACAAACATCACACCACCACAATAGCTATAAATTTCTGCTAATAGCAGCGGTATTGAAAGCCACAAAGCATCAAAATTAATCGAATGGGTGATGCGCCATTGTAAATACCAAAAGCCAAAAATTAAATTAATTTCGGCTAGATAGCGAAATAATAGAGTTCTTTTTTTGAGGATTGAGCAACTGTTACCAAAAAAGTTGACAGAATTATTAATAGATGCAGAATTCATGGGAACACCAAAAATAAAAAAACCGTCTAAAATAATCTCGAATCCTTACGATTTATCTGTGGGGTCAGTCCAAAATCTAAAATTATTTGACTTGATTATTTGGTAACTTTTGTATTTTCACTAGATGCCCAATAATTGCCATAACTATCAGAAATTAAGCGAATTTTGGGTTTAGCAATCCTGGGGAGACCGCGGCCGGAATCTCCTTGGGCGACAGTTTCCCACCAGGGAGAGTTAAGGGAAGTCGTTGGCGAAATTAAGGGTTGATGATTTGTGAGTGTGTACAGTAAGGATTGCAAAATCATGCTGTTGGTGCTGCTGGTGAAACCCACGGCTGTCTTACCTGTAGTTTCATAAAAGCCTTCGTAAAAACCTGTCAGCGGATTATATAAGTCAGTGGTTCCTTGCAGTAACTTTTGACTATATTGATTGTCTGGCAGTAGGGCATGATAGGCAAAAGCTACGGCTGTACTGACCATTCGCCCTTGAGGTAAAGTTTTTCCGTCATCGCCTATAGCTTCCCAAGATTTACCCTGGGCGGTAATGGCGCTATGGACTGTGTAAGGCTTGCGGTCAATTAAGGTAGTCGCCGAGGCTGTGAGAGTGCCAGTGCGGCGGTAGCGTTCGGCTTGGGCTTGGAAAATTGGCTCAAAGAGCGATCGCATTTTTGGATCTAAACCAAACTCTAACCCATAAAGAATGAAAGGATTGCTAACAGTATATTGATTGACTTTGGAGTTGGTATCTTTGCGTTGGCGCTGAGTTGGTATTTTCACTCCTTCTACTACACTAGTTTGATATTCACCGCCCACAGCGGAACCTTCTACGTCAAATCCCCACAATTGAAAAGCCCGCGCCGCATATTCTTCATAACCCAAACGAGTATCCAGGTTAACACGGGTCAGATATCGCCCTTGAGTATTTTTAATTACAGTCGCACTGGAGAGAACTCCATCCCGAACTATCCGCAGGTATGACCAATCCAAAACAATTTGATCAACGGCTTTGGTATATTCGGGATGATTGCTTTTTAAGTTATACAGCCCGGCTAAAAGTCTGCCAATATCCAGGGCTGACCAACCATTGCCTTCGATTACTGGGTTTCCGCCGTAATCTATAGGTTGGAGTGTCCGCGTATCATAACCGCGATTCGGTAATTCCCCAGCAAACAACGGTAGTTTTCCTAACGCTGCTAAAATATGGCGGGTGCGCTGGTCAAATTCTTTAGCAGAAATTACATCAAGCGATCGCGCGGTGTGCAGTGCGGCGAGATAATCTCCTAATCCCCACAGAGTTGCACCTTTAAAATCGCTGCGATCGTCAGTTAACCCATTCTTAGGATGATAATTTGCTTGAAAATACCTCCATGCGGCCTCTGCATAACGCCTTTCCACCACTGTTAAAGGTCGAGTTAATTTCAACTTAGATGCAGCATCTGGTTGATCAACTGGGGGAATCGGTGTAACCGCCACTTCCTCGACTTGAGAACTATTGGCTGGTGGCGTGGGAACTTTTACCTCCACCACTTTCGGAGTATTCCCAGATGTTTGCGGCGGATTTGTGGGTGTAGGTGTGGGAGTCGCCGCAGAAGTATTGTTACTTGGCGCTTTGGCTGTTGTATTTACATAACCAGCAATTAAAGAACGATTCCCTCTGGCTTTGTAGTACAAAATCTCTAAAATTAGCCCGTTAGTATTACCAGTTAACGCTTTATTTGGCTGCTTCGATTCCTCATAAATACCTGCATAATAACCACTGTCATCAGGACTGCGGAGATCCTTAACTGCATCAAACAGTTTTTGGGCGTAAGTATTATCTGGGTAGAGATAACGCCAACCAAAAGCAGCTTTTGTACTCACGCTGCGAAACTGGGGGTAAGGTTGGTTGTTGTCTGTAATTGTCGCCCAGGCGTTACCGTTGGCGTAAACAGTGTTATAGAGAAAATAAGGTGCTTGGTCGATGTTGTCTTCTGTGACTGCTGTTAACTGACCTGTAGCTTCGTAACGCCGCTTCTGCACTTCGAGAACTCTCGTAGCAAAATCGGCTAACTCACCTTGTAGACCAAATTCGATGCCATCTAAAATATAAGACTCGCTAACAACGTAATTGTTGGCGTTAGTACTTTGGAAATCACGGGTATCAACAGGAATTTGTACACCATTAATCTCAACCATTTTATAGGGTTCTAAAGCCAGCGCCTTGGGCGCAGCAAAACCCCAAAGTTGATATCCCCTAACGGCATATTCTTCGTAACCCAGTCGCCCTTCTTGGACTAATAATGTTTTACTATCTGGGAGAACAGTAGCGCCATAAAGTTGTCCATCTTTGAGCGATCGCGCTACTTGCCATTTTGCGACAATTCCTTTGAGCCAATCATTATATTGAGGATGACAAGTGCGAATGACATCAAAGGCTGCTAAAACCCGACCAATATCTAAAGCAGACCAACCAATACCGCGTTCAATCGGATTGTTGCCATAATCAACCATCTGTCCGGTAGCTGTGTTGTAAACTTTATTGGGTAAAGCATCTTCAAACAACTTGAGATTGCCCAAACCCGTTAAAAACTTATTCAGACGAGAGTCAAAATCTGCTTGGTCAGTGAGATTCATCCATCGCGCCGCATTCAACGCCATCAGGTAATTCCCCATATCCCAAAGTGTTCCCGAAGGATAACCCCCAGCAGCATTGGTCAATCCCGTTGCTGGCTGATAATTTTTGACAAAATACTGCCAAGCCGCACGAGCATAAATTTGTTCTTCAGGGGTGAGTGGGGCTGTAATATTGCTACAACTACTAGAATTTTGGGACAAGACTGGTGTCGGGATGTAAAACAATAATTGCAGAAATGTCCCAGCTAGGAACAATGCAATCCATTTCAACAGCTTTTGTTGATGGTGCTTGTATGGATACATAAATAAGGAGTTAGGAGCGTTATAGCGCGATCGCACAGATGAGTCAAGTAGCGCTAGTGAATGATATTCGTAAAAACTCTGAGTAGCAGGGTGAATAATACGGAAATTTTCTATATCGTCTTTTTAATAGGGTCTGTATACGGAAAAAGTTGATATTTTGCTCAGATAGAAATTTGATAGTGTTAGGTATGCTTATCCATAAGATACTTAGACGAAAATTTTATATTTAATGAATAATTTGTTTTTGCTGTGTTTCTGGTTTTGGTTCGTGGGAATACTAGTTTGTGTTAATACATTAGTCCCAATACCATGATGAAGTCAGAAATTAAAGATATTCGTCCCTCAAAACACAAAGATGGCAGCTTTTATGGATTTATTGCCGCACTGGATAATGGAAATGATTACTACTTTGCAACGCAGGATATTTTAGAAAACCAGCCTATTAATCTTGGAGTAAAAGTAGAATTTGAACCCATTGAAGAAGGTGGAAAACGAAAAGCTCGTAATGTCCGTGTTCTTGAAGCTACTGTAAGTGAAGCAAAGCTGATCAAAAAGAAAAAAATTATCCCTGAGTTAGTTCAAGCACCTGAGGCAATCAAAACTTGTGAGGAATTAAAATCAAGAGTCCTTGCTCAAGTTGAAGTTTTATCTTCTATTACTGATCCTTATTTGTTCGAGGATGGAGTTTTTCTGTTACTGCGTTTATTGGGAATTCATACTGCTTACCAATATCCACGTTCAGAACAATCAGGAGAAGCAGATGGATTTTTCATGATCGAAAGCCTTGCTGTCATGTACGACTGCACACTCCGAGATAATTTTGAAAGCCGCAAGCAAACTCAGATAGAAAACTATAGGAATAGGCTTTCCCAGAAAACTCAACTCACTTTTGAGTTTCGTAAACCAGACGGTGGAGTGGGCAGAAAAACAGTACCTCTACCAGGAAAAAAGCAAGTTTGGATTATTACAAGAGGTGAAACTCGTGAGTTAGAAGATTTTGGAGGAATTAAAGTTAAAGAGATTGCCGTTGCTGACTTGTGTCAGGTTCTAGAGCGGAGACTTCGTGATATTGCTTATGATGTTGATCGTTTAGCAACTGATTTAACACTCATAGGAAATGCCTAATTAGTTATTTTTCTGCAAGGTGTAACAATTCTGGTACGGTGGGCTGATCGAAGCCGCTTGAATAAGATACAAGGCTCTTGGCAATCACTGACCAGGAACGTTATGCATCTTAGAGCTAAATTCCAACCGAAAGATAAAGTTATGCAAGCTAAATTTCAAGAGCAACTGTCTCTAGCTGATGCCGGAAGTAATTTTGGAACGTTTGCCTCAAAGGATTCGAGAAGCTCTATTTGCTCGTGGTGCTGAAATTGAATATCCAATTGAAGCTGTAATTGAGATGGCGTTCACGTAGTGTCTCTGAAAGAGAATCGCCAGTTTCTTAGATACGGAGGCATTAGGCTTTGCAGATTGCAAAGGCTTTGTTGCATGAAAGAAAAAAAAGACATATCAATCCTGCATTAGAGCAGAAGTTAGTTTTCCACTTTGTAACTGTCCGGCTTGCCCAACTGGATCATGCGATTAAGGGCAGCACATTGTAAAAATAACTCGACAGCCTGATTATCAAAAAAACGTCGTCTTAACTTACCACCAAAGATGATTTTGAGCCGAAAAATTGCATTTTCGGACGCATATCGGCGATGATAACCAGACTCTTGTTTCCACTGCTTATGTCCCACTTGGTTACAGTAGCGCAGGTTTTCATCTCTAGGATGCGGCTGTACCATCTCGTCTGGTTGTTGAATTTTGGCGTTGCTACGAGGTGGAATTGTGGCTTTGGCTCCTCGTTCGGCAATAGTGTCATAACAACCAAATGTGTCATAGCCACCATCACCAGAAACTTGCTCTATCGGCTTCACAATCTGCTCCAATATGTCAGGTAGTACCTCACAATCAGCTACATCATTAGTCGTTACAACCGCACCGAGAATTTCGCCACTGCTCTCATCAATTCCTAGATGCAACTTGCGCCACGTCCGTCGTTTTCCTACTCCATGTGTGCGGACTTTCCACTCGCCTTCACCATAGACTTTTACACCAGTTGAATCCACTACCAGATGAACAGGTTTGTCCTTTGGTATAACTGGCAGTTCCACAGACAGCTTGCTCAAACGACGAGATAGCGTGGAATGGTCTGGTACTTCTAGCTCAATTCCCATGAGCGTGAACAGCGATTCTAAAAACCCCTCTGCTTGTCGCCCTGGTAAATGAAACACTGACTGAATCGTTCCCATTGTGGCAATCGCCGTATCAGAGTAATAATTCGATGCTCCCTTTTTTCCTGTTTTCTGTTCGTTGTGCCACTGCTCGATTACTTCTTCATTCACCCAGAAAGTTATACTGCCTCGTTGCTTTAGTGCTGCATCATAGGCATTCCAATTCTTGACTTTGTACTGGGCTTTCGTTTTCATCTTTCAACGGCGGTGGGCAGAATCTATAGGTGATAAGTAAAATTTACCATCTTCCCTATTCATGCAACAACGCCGATTGCAAACCAGGACGTGGACAGTAAAGTAGTAACGCGTTATACCCAATACCTAATAACATTGCAGGAATTGCAAAACCGAGCATTGCAGTTGCCAATTAGCGATCGCTGCTTAAACAAGATAACAACAAGCGATCGCATTAACGACTATAAGAAAATAAAGAAGTTGCACATTTTCTCATCAGTGGAAGTTTCAACACTGCTAGATAATACAAAAGGCTACTACACAAGTTTCTTACAGATGCAACCAGTTATCTAACACTTGCTCTTGCAAGCTATCTTACTTTATTTTTGATGTAGTCTTTTGTGTTGAGAATTTTTTGGGCATCCTAAACCTAAACACTAATCTTTGCTGCCCCATGCTTATCCAGTTTAGGAATACCCTTGTCAAACAGTGGTCTACAATATGCAATTATTTTAACAAAAAGTACCCTAACTCACTGACTCACAAAACGCTGATCAATATGACTCTACGAGTCACAGGGGTCATACTCGTATCGGCGGGGGTCAGCTATGTTCATGTCATCTCTAATTTGGAAACCCAAACCCAAAAGCAGCTAGAAAAATACATTGGCGGTCGAGGAAAGCAAGAAAGCAGCACCTTTCAATTGGCGCATGATAATCTGCTACTGCTGCGCGAGCAACTTTTGTTCAGACTCAAGCAACCCATAACAATTAATCTCCAAGCGGAATTCAAGCGACATTATTTCCGGTGGAACGATGGAACCTGGCGCAATTTTCCGCAAAATCGATCGCCCAAAGAGTTTGATTCGGTTCGATATACCGGAGTATACATTGGGCGCAATGTGCAAATTACTCAAGAACTACAACATCGCTTGCTAATGGCTGACCCCTTAGTTAGTGCCTACGGACTGGCGTGGTCGAATCGATTTGTCGATACCTATTTCGTTATGCCAGAAAATGCGGCGGTTACTTATTGGAAAGGGATACCGCTTGTATTGGAAGCACCTCCTGATGTGTATAATCCGGAGCAAGAATATTTCTATATTGCTGATCCTACCCATAACCCTTCTCGGCTACCCAAGTGGACAGGCGTTTATCTCGATCCAAGTATTAACGTCTGGATGGTTTCAGGAATTTTACCTGTATATGATGGCGATCGCTTTTTGGGCGTTGTGGGTCATGATGTGGTGTTGAATGAATTGATGGAGCGCACAATTAAAGATCAGTTACCAGGCACTTACAATCTAATTTTTCGGGCTGATGGGCGCTTAATTGTTCACCCCCAACGCACGGCAGAAATTCAGCAATCCCAAGGTCAACTCAATATTGATAAGATTAACGATCCTCATCTCAAACGCATTTTTCAGTTAGTCACCAACGCTCAATCAGTGACTCACGTTCTGGAAAATACCCAAGACCGTGAATATTTAGCAATTACTCGCCTTGCAGGCCCAGAATGGTATTTTGTGACAGTTTATCCCAAATCACTGCTATCAGAACAAGCTTGGAACACGGCTCGATTTATCTTAACTTCCGGTGCAGTGGCACTGTTGATTGAAGTGTTGTTACTTTTGTCGGTGTTATATCAACAAATTACCAAACCCCTCCAGCAACTCACCATTGCGAGCAACCAACTTGCCAAAGGTGATTTTGAGATTGATCTGGATACCTCACGGCGAGATGAATTTGGTCAACTCGCAAGTTCTTTCAACAGTATGGTTAGTCAATTAAAGGCTTCCTTCACCCAGCTAGAACAAGCTAATAATGAATTAGAGCAACGAGTTGAGGAGCGCACAAAAACATTAAAACAGACCGTGCAAGAACTACACCGTACTCAAGCACAGATGGTACAAAGTGAAAAAATGTCAGCCTTGGGACAAATGGTAGCGGGAATTGCTCACGAAATTAATAATCCGATCAACTTCATTCATGGCAATCTTACCCATGTCAATACTTACACACAAGACTTGTTGAATTTAGTGTGGGTTTACCAACAGAATGTACCTCATCCTCCAGAAGTTGTTCAAGCACAGTTAGAAGAAACAGATCTCGACTTCATTAGTCAAGATCTGTTCAGTTTGCTGCAATCAATGCGAGTTGGATCTGATCGCATTCGAGAAATTGTCTTATCCTTACGCAACTTTTCTCGCTTAGATGAAGCAGAATTCAAAGCGGTGAATCTGCATGAGGGCATTGATAATACGCTGCTAATTTTACGTCATCGTTTAGAGGCAACCGTCGCTCGTCCTGCTATTCAAATTATCAAAGATTATGGTAATTTTCCCCTGGTAGAATGCTACGCTGGACAGATTAATCAAGCGTTTCTGAATATCTTGAGTAATGCAATTGATGCTCTGGAAGCATCTAACACAGGGAAAGATTATAAAGTTATTGAAGAATCTCCAAATATTATAAACATATCTACAAAGTTGACTCAAGAGAATTACGTTCAGATCATCATCTCCGATAATGGTGTAGGAATTCCAGAGCAGATCCAATCAAATATCTTTGATCCATTTTTTACGACCAAACCTGTTGGCAAAGGAACAGGATTAGGACTCTCTATCAGCTATCAGATTATTACAGAGAAACACAACGGTAAATTATTCTGTTATTCCATGCAAGGACAAGGAACCCAATTTATCATAGAAATCCCAGTTCACCACTAACGAACAGCGACTCGCGACTCGCGATCGCAGTTGTCCGCCTATACAATAATCTGCATGGAAGAACATAGAACATTCTTTTCTAGGCTAATATTTCCACAGTGTTAGCGATCGCTTCATAAATCTATTTTTGCAACTCGCTAACTTGCTTTTCTAATTAATTTCAGCAAAAATAATTTTCTTTATGGAAATTTATTTAACCCAACGCTTTGATCATACCAAAAGAAAGCATGTCAAACAGCTAATCAAACAGTAATATCTGCCGAGTAATACCATTTCACCAAATAAATGATCCAAATAATTTCTCCTCTGCTCACGCCAGTCGCTACAAGTCGGGAAACCCGCCCAACGCGCTGGCTCCCCTGCGGCCTATTTGTATCAAACTTAAAGTGAAACGGTATAAGGCATTCTGTGATTTTGTTTTGCTAGTTTTCAGGATATTTAAGCCCCTCTCCGCGTCGGAGAGGGGTTGGGGTGAGGTTCATGAATTCAGGTTAATTCTTAACGCCTGCCCAAACAGTCAATGGTTTACCAACTTGCTTGTAAAGTAAACTCTCTAAAATTACACCATTATTGTTAGCTGTGAGAGATTTATTTGGCTGACGTAGATATTCGTATAAGCCGTTGTACCAACCTTTATCAGATTTTAGTTTGGTGAAAACTGTATCAGCGAGAGAACTTGTGTAATCAGTGTTGTAAAGTACGTGCCAACCGATCGCAGCTTTGGCACTGAGAAAACGTAAATTATTATGCTGTGCTTGAGTATCGGTAATTGTCGCCCAAGGTTTACCATTCACAAATAAGCTGTTATAGACAAAGTAAGGGGGACGATCTAAATTGTCTTCTGTCAGGGCAGTTAATTCTTGTGTGGCTTGATAACGCGCTGCTTGAGCAGCTAAAATTCTATCAGCGTAAGCTTTTGGTAGTGCTTGAAATCCTGTTTCTATGCCATCAAGAATATAAGGTTCACTGAGGACGTAGTTATTCCCCCCAGAGTTATTCGCGTCCCGGCGATCGTAGGGAATGCCTTGACCGTAAAGATTCACAAAGGCCGTATTTGACTGATAATCTAAGGCTTGTTTGACATCTAAACCCCACAGTTTCAAACCGTAGGCGGCGTAGTTTTCATAGCCCAAGCGACCTTCTTGGTTATACTGTTCTTTACCTTGAACAACAGATGTACCGTACATTTGTCCGTTTTTTGTCAGGCGCTTGACTTTCCAGTGTTGCCAAACAGCTTGTACAGGCGATCGCATTTTCGGATACTTGGCTTCGACAATTTTCAGCCAAATCGCCATTCGTCCCAAATCAATCGCTGACCAACCAATTTCTTCTTGTTTATCTAGCTGACCGTAATTCACCGGGATGAGAGTTTGGGCGTTGTAGACTTTGTTCGGCAGTTCACCTTTATATAAAGGTAGGGATGCGAGAGTCTGCAACATCCGAGTCATCTTCACTTCAAATTCTTTGGTGGTAATAATGTTGAGTTCTTTCGCACTCACCAAAGCGGCGATCGCAGCTGCTTGATCCCAAATAGTGACAGATGCAAAACCATCCGCAGAATTCACTAAGCCAGTTTTATCATTCCAGTTATGTTGGAAATATAACCAAGCCTGACGCGCAGCTGCTATGTCAACTGCATCCAGTTTTTTGAATCCAGGCGTAATAAAAGGTGTTTTGCTTACTAGTTCACTAGGAGTAATTGGCGTTCCTGGTGAAACTACAGAGTTAGCATCCAGCTTGGCTACTTTTTGCGCTTGTGTTTTCAAGTTTGCTGTAGAAGTAACAGTTTTAGGTGTTGATACTGCTGTAGTTTGTGTCTTTTGAGCAAGATGTCCAGACCAAAAATTTAAACCTGCGATCGCAATTACCGCCGTCACCACCCCTCCGACAGAAGTAAGGATGGATAAGCCTTTTGGCGGTGGTTGAAAGTCAGAACTCATGCTTTCTAAAGCCTTATTTTGTAAATCATTTTTGCTGTTAAAGTCTTAACAACTTCATTTTTCCCTGCTTTCAGCGCTAACTAACATCCTTTTCAAAGTTAAAATTTGACACGAAGCTGTCCTGTGAAAGAGTTACCACTGTAGGCACTTCCCCCTGTGTTCTGATTCCGCACATTAGTAAAGCCATAGTCAAGATCGGCTTCTAATTGGGGCGAAAGCTTGGCTGTACAGCGAGATTCATAACCATAAGCGTTATCAAATTCTCCATTCAGGCGTTGCTGTCCTACAGTTGCAGACAGGCGACAACGCAAGAAACTAGTAATTTCTCCTTCCCAAGCCACTTCTGCGTTGTATACCAAAAAATCTGGGGGAGAAAAATAGCCATTTGTGGTTTCTACATTGCGATCGTAACTCCAGTTGAATAAGTTAGCCACTAAAGAAAATTGTCCTAACTTGCGTTCTAACCGACTGAACGATTGAATTTCCGCGTTCCCATCGTTGTAGTTACCCAAGCGCAAGGAAGAGAATAAACTCGTATCTCGATTAATCTGCCAATATAAATCAGGGCCAAAGCGCCAAGCCGTAATTTGATTGTCTAAAGTAAGAGCATTAAATTTATAAGGACTTTGGTCTAAGTTGGCTGATATAGTTAAACCCGACAGTAACTTTCCAGTGGAGGACACTTTCGGCGGGACAATTGGGATTTCAACTTTAGTATGGAAATTGATCGCTGTGGGTAAGCGATCGAAAACATCAACCCCGGCTGCTGTTTGTAAAGTTATTTGGCCAATTTTTCCTTGCCAACCAATTTGTAAAGGAATATTACTAACTGATTCCACACCTCGTTGTTCAAAAAAATCAAAGCCTGTTTTGAAAAATATTTTATTCCCATTAGGCGATCGCCACTGAAATGTGGGTTCAATAAACAAATTACGTTGACCGAAATTATCTGTATCATTCCGAAAGTTAGTCTGAATCCCTTCTAACACTGCAAATGGCTTAACTGGTTCTGAAGGAGTTGATACTGGAGGTGGACTAGGCTTTGGTGGTAATGGTGGCGGTACACGCAAACCAGGATTAAAATTTTCAGGCGCAGCAATCAAAATGGGTGCTGTGTCTAATTGCTTAAGCAATCTTATTTCATCATTTTCTTCGGACTTGCTAATTGAGTTTACTTGTTCTTTCAATCCTGAGAGTAAAGCCAAACTTTGATACGTTTGAGCAGCTTGTGAATTAGCTCCTGATAAAGTCCAAAAGCTCAATATCAAAATTAATTTTCCTGGAATATGTTGAGAAATCCAAATCCAGTTTGTGTAAAAATTACCGCGAAACCCAAAATTGTAACATCTAAATTCATCTGTCATTAGTCAACACTACAATTTAATACAGAAAAAGTTACCAACCAATTATTTGGTAGCAACTAAATTTCTGAGACTTGGCATTATAATTCCCAATAAATTACTCTTATCAAGCCACGTAACTCATGAAGTTGTAAAAAGTTCAATGCAACTATATAGCTTTTCCGACTCTGGTGAGGTATAAAATTACCCCTCCCCAACCCTCCCCTTGCCAAGGGGAGGGTTGGGGAGGGGTGTATTTTATGTGCTTGGAAATTGCTATATCAGGACTTACGCACCAAAATTGTCTGTGGGGATTGGGTGTAGGGGTGTAAGGGTTTTGAATACTGCACCCTTACCCTTACACCCTGCTCTAAAACCTTAATTTTCCGTTTTTTTGCGTAAGCCATATAAGCTTTTTGACTTTTGACTTCCCCCTTGCTAATTTTCTATTCAGCCCTCATCACTTTGCAATACTTAATGTTCGACAAACTAACAATTAGGCTTTCATGATATTGTGTTTTACAGCACATATTTTTTGAGTCTATATGTGTAAACTGTATATGCTGAGTCAGACTACTACATATATTTGTGGTTGTTTGATCGCCAAGCAACAGCAAAACTAGTAATGCTGTGATATTAACCTGACTTACAGTTTGGTTATTTAATTTCTTGTAGAGCAATTAATCGGCTTCTGCAAACAAGTTTGGTTGTTGAAAGAGCATTTCATTACTACATCCAGTGTCTGGCAAGAGGTGAACACCGCAATGCCTGATACAAATTCCGTAAAGCTTTACAAGAAAAAATTTTATTGATCTGCCATTCGAGTAGTTTTTGAGCAGACATCAGCGGTTAAAAGCCTAATCTTGTCACTGTCTCATCAGTAACTTGCCATATAACCATGCACATTTAACAAAGATGATCAGGTTCCGGCAAAAGTGAATATATGAGTTTTGACTAGTTAGGAATTAGCCAACTTATCGTAGCGTCATTTATTTGACTGACGTTGCACAAACAGCCTTTAGCTATACGCATAGAAAAGAAAAAAGCAGATGAGCAAAACACGCAAGTTTCGTTTAGGTGCATTTATTCAAGCCACTGGACATCATGTTTCCGCATGGCGGCACCCCGATTCACAAGCAGATGCTGGGTTTAATTTTGAGCATTACAAAGAAATTACCCAGACCGCCCAACGTGGCTTGTTCGATGCAGTTTTTCTGGCAGATAGCCCAGGAGTTTGGGGTGGCGCTCCAGAAACACAAAAACGCAATGGTAAACTTGTGCATTTTGAGCCAGTCACGCTCTTTTCGTCCTTGTCTTCTGTAACTCAAAACATTGGCTTCATTGCTACCGCCTCGACTACTTACGAAGAACCTTACACCCTCGCACGTAAGTTTGCCTCGCTGGACTACCTAAGCAACGGCCGAGCAGGCTGGAATGTAGTCACCACAGGTAATGAAAACGCCGCCGCAAATTTTGGCTTGCAACATCACCCAGAACATAGCCAACGATATGAACGGGCTGAAGAATTTGTCGAAGTAGTCAAAGGTCTGTGGGATAGCTGGGACGATGATGCTTTTATCCGTGACAAAGAATCGGGGATTTATTTTGATCCCGATAAACTACACATACTCAACCACCAAGGCAAACATTTTTCCGTCAAAGGCCCTTTAAACGTTGGTCGTCCGCCTCAAGGTTATCCTGTCATTGTCCAGGCTGGAGCCTCGGAAGCCGGAAGAGACTTAGCAGCACGTACCGCTGAAGTCATCTTCACCGCCAATCAAACCCTCGCTGATGCCCAAGAATTTTATGCTGATGTTAAAGGTCGGTTGGCGCAATATGGGCGCTCTCCAGAGGATCTGAAAATCATGCCTGGAGCTTTCCCCATCATTGGCCGCACTGAAGCAGAAGCCCAAGAAAAATACGAATTTCTGCAATCGTTAATTCATCCTGATGTAGCTTGGGGTATTTTAAAAACCTATTACAAAGGTGTCGATCTGTCGAAATATTCCTTAGATGATCTAGCCCCCGAACTGCCCAACGAAACCAACAACAACAAGAGTCGTCTAAAACTAGTCAAAGATTTGGCAACTCGTGGCACTCTAACACTCCGCCAGTTATATCTTGCTCTGGCGACTGCGCGGGGTCATCGCACCATACTTGGTACTCCAGAAACCATTGCCGACCAACTAGAAGAATGGTTCACCAATGGTGCCGCAGATGGCTTTAATATCATGCCGCCCGTCTTACCTACAGGGTTGGATGACTTCGTGAACTTAGTCGTTCCCGTCCTCCAAAAACGCGGACTATTCCGCACCGAATACGAAGGTAGTACCTTACGGGAAAATCTCGGTTTGCGTCGTCCAGTCAATCGTTTTGTTACCAAACAACTGGATGAAAGATTAGTTTTAGCGTAAATAAGTTTTTCATGTATGCACAAGGTTTACCTGAAGCATAAATCAAGGTTTTAGAGATGGTTAAACCACACCTTTTAAAGAAATCCTTCTGTAGATCTCCACCCTACAGAACTTGAAAATCCTAGTCATTAGTTAATGGTATTTACGAAGGACTAATGACAAAGGAAAATTCTCCGCTCCATTGGATGGAAAAAACTGTGATTTTTTGAAGGAAAAAATATGACTGAATATAGCAGATTGAAAACTTCTCCCTCTGCCGCAATCAGAGCCACTCTTGATTATCCAGTAATCGATACTGACGTTCACACTAATGATTTCACCCCAGCTTTTGAAGATTACATTGCTAAGTACGGCGGGTCAAAACTGGTAGATGAATTACGCAAGGCAGAATCTTCTCGGCTGAACTCTAAGAGCAATGGTAAAGACTGGTATCAACAAACTCCAGAGGAACGTCAATACAACCGCACAATTCGATCGCCTTGGTGGGCGAGAGTCACCCGCAATACTCTAGACCTCGCTACTTACACTTTGCCTGCACTACTCTATGAACGCCAAGCAGAGCAAGGTTCAGACTATTCGGTATTGTTTCCGAATAATGTGCTTGCACCTGCTGGAGCCAGCCCAGAAAACCGTCAGGCATTGCAACGAGCGGTGAATCATTACCACGCTGATATCTATCGCAAATATAGCGATCGCTTGACACCTGTAGCTGGTATCCCGATGGGTAATCCTCAAGAAGCCATTGAGGAGCTAGAATTTGCTGTAAAAACACTAGGTTTAAAAGTAGCAAATATTCCTGGTGGCGTGAAACGACCAATTAAGGCGATCGCGGATAAATATCCCGCAGATAAATTCCCCGAAATCGCCAGATATGCTTCTTACATTGACTTCTATGGATTAGATAGCGAATACGACTACGATCCATTCTGGGCTAAGGCTGTGGAATTGGGTGTGCCAATTACTACCCACTATGGTAGCCAAGGTTGGACGGGACGCTCTTCCATCAGTAACTATATGAACAACCACATCGGTCACTTTGCCGATGGTTCCCAAGCATTTGCCAAGGCGTTGTTCTTCGGCGGTGTTACCAGACGTTTCCCTCAGTTGCGTGTGGGGATGCTGGAAGGTGGTGCAGATTGGGGCGCTCACGTCTACATTCATTTAGTAGACCGCTTCTCCAAGCGCAATCTCAAAGCACTGCAAAACTACAATCCAGACCTCACCAATGCAGATGAGTTGTTCGAGTTGTTTGAGCGTTTCGGTGGCGAGATTACTGAAGGATATTCCCTCAGTAAAGAAGAATTAACCAAGACTGTACTCGGTTCTTCCTTTAGCCGTCATAGCCGTGCGCCAATTGGTAGCGAACTGGAAGATTTTGCTGCGGCTGGAATTGAAACCATTGAAGACATCCGCGATCGCTGGGTGAATAGCTTCTTCTTTGGTTCTGAATCTGATGATCGCACCATCGCCGCAGCATTCAACAACCGAGCTAATCCCTTGGGTGTGAAGATTAACGCCATCTATTCTTCTGACGTGGGTCACTGGGATGTACCCGACCTCACCTCCCCATTGGCTGAAAGCTGGGATCTCGTGAAAGAAGGCGTAATTTCTGAAGACGACTTCAAAGCTTACGTATTTGGCAATCCCTACAAGTTCTATACCGAAGCTAACGCCAATTTCTTCAAGGGTACAGCCATTGAATCGAAGGTAGGTAACATCGAATCTACACAAGTAGATAAGAGTTTGGTCGTGGTTTGAAGAATTCAGAAGTCAGAATTCAGGAGTCAGAATACAATCAGTGGGGGATTCAGACCCGCCACTGATTGTAGAACACCAAATCAGAGATTTGGCTCCGTGCTTAAACCCATTTATACTCCTACGGAGAAGCAAGCTACATCCACCAGCGATGCACTGAGCCGGTCGAAGTGTCGCACAGAATTCAGTATGAATTCTGGCTCCTGACTACTGAATTCTGTTTGATAAGGGACTGTCAACATCCAAAGAAAGCCTCTCTAATCCTTTAATTCTTGTGGGGCGGGCA
Source organism: Nostoc sp. LEGE 06077 (assembly GCF_015207705.1). GTDB lineage: Bacteria > Cyanobacteriota > Cyanobacteriia > Cyanobacteriales > Nostocaceae > Nostoc_B. Next base: position 41,180 of record NZ_JADEWI010000019.1, on the reverse strand, counting down.
AAGATTGCCCACCCTGAATCTAGGAAACCCCACAAGATGTTTCTTACCTAAATACATACTTCAGGAGTCAAAACTATGGCTATCGAACAACGCTCCGGTTTATTGCCTTATCTGTTCTCGGCTGTTTCTGAAGATGCTAACAAACCTGCGCCTTTAGTATTGTTTTTGCATGGCGCACGCGATCGCGGTAATGATTTAAATGTGCTGCTGAAATGGGGTTTACCTCGGTTTGTGAATGAATCAAGCTCTTTACCTTACTTCTTTTTAGCGCCTCAACTTCCTGAAGGGCAGACTTGGGTAGAGCGAGAATCAGATGTCATTGCTTTGTTGGATAATTTTATCGCCTCCCGTTCCATCGACCCGTCCCGTGTGATTATCTCTGGGTTCAGCCTGGGAACGACTGGGGCTTGGCATATCGCTGCTTCCCATCCTGGTCGCTTTGCTGGTTTGGTAGCGGTGTCTGGTCGTGTTCCTCAAACCTTAGAATCGAAGCAACTAGATGCACTCAAGGAAATTCCCATCCAAATATTCCAAGGTGCTAAGGACGAAAAACTCTCAATTGAGAGTACACAGCAGATTGTGGATACCTTGCGCGGACTAGGTGGAACAGTGGATTTTACGGTACTACCTGAAGGTGATCACTTTATTGCCGATGAAGTTTACACTGACTTGAAATTGCAACAGTGGCTGATTTCACAGAGCCGTCGTGCATCTGTAGCTGTTTGAAGTGAAGTGTATATCTAGAAACTCAGATGTTATCACTCTTACGGTAGACATTTTTATCCAAGATCAAAATCAGTAAGTATTTGCGTGAGGTGAAAAACAAAATTATGACTATCATACTTAATTCTAAGTAAAAATCGTAAAATTTCAGTTGACTCATGTCAGACTCTCGCAAAGAAATCAGAATTTGTTTTATTGGTGAGTCATTCGTCAATGGCACAGGTGATCCAGAGTTTCTCGGTTGGACAGGTAGAGTATGCCGCAATGCTGAATTAAAAGGATATGCAATCACCCACTACAACTTGGGAGTGCGGGCTGAGACAAGTCGTTATCTCAAACAACGTTGGTACTCTGAAGTTTCCTATCGTCTTCCGCGTGAATATGATGGTCGAGTAGTCTTTTCTTTTGGGGTAAACGATTCAGGATGGGCAGGTAAAAAGCAAGGAATCGAACTTTCAGAATCTATTGCAAATGCTCGCAGCATTCTGACTGAAGCAAAACAAATTTATCCTGTCTTGATGGTAGGCCCGCCCCCATGTGGTGATGTCGAGCAAGAGAAAAGAAATCAAATTATCGCAAATATGTCACAGGAATTTGCCTTGGTTTGTGATGAATTAGATGTTCCATATCTCGATGTATTTTCCAGTTTATTGAAATCACCAATCTGGCTAACAGAAGCAAAAGCTAATGATGGCGCTCATCCAAAGGCAAGTGGTTATGGAGAATTTGCAACGCTCGTCCAAAACTGGGAAGGTTGGTTAAATTGGTTCACATCTTAGTCACTGCATCATATACGCATTCTATTTAACGCCGTGCAACTTTATCTCAAACCTAACCCCCAGCCCCTTCCCTACAAGGGAAAGGGAGCAAGAATCAAAGCCTCTCTCCGTTGCGGGGCTGTGGTATACACACAAATAAATGTTCGTTAAGTGCATCTGTCCCGCCTCGGAATTCATTCCGAGTCTCATAGCGTAAGTCATCTTCAGATGACTCAACCAAAAATCTCTTCCAGTCCACGCTTTGTGGACTTTGGCTATGAGCCTGGAACTTTAGTTCTAGGCGGAATACGGTTTCAGACTGCAAATTCTCGACTTGTGTGTACACGGTAGCCATTGCGGGAAGAGGAATGGAAGTGGGGTTTCAAAAATAAGTCGCACATCGCGTTATCGAGGAATGCCAACACTTTTTCACTCAGCAACTTTTAATTAACAACATCACTATGACATTACCAACTACTAAGCTTGGTCAAACCGGATTGACTGTTTCCCGCCTTGTTCTAGGCACAATGACCTTTGGGTTGCAGACTGATGAAGAAACTTCGATTAAAATTCTCGATACTGCGGCTGAGGCGGGAATTAACTTTTTAGATACAGCCGATGTTTATCCCCTTGGGGGTGGATTACCTACTGCTGGACGTACCGAAGAAATTATTGGGCGCTGGTTAAAAGGGAAGCGCGAACATTTTATTTTGGCTACCAAGGCTGTTGGCAAGGTTGGCCCTGCACCTTGGGATCAGGGAGCTTCACGCAAACATATTTTAGATGCGATCGATGCTTCCTTAAAAAGATTAGGAACTGATTATGTTGACTTGTATCAATTGCATTCTGATGATGCGTCAACTCCGCTTGATGAAACACTAGAAGCACTAGATACAATAGTTCGGGCGGGGAAAGTGCGTTACATCGGAGTTTCTAACTACTTAGCTTACCGTCTTGCTCGTGCTTTGGGTCGGGCTGATGTACGAAATTTAACTCGCTTCGTCTCAATTCAACCCCGCTACAATTTGTTATTCCGTGAAATTGAGCGAGAATTATTACCTCTGGCGAAAGAAGAAGGACTGGGTGTCACTCCTTATAATCCTTTGGCGGGTGGTTTGCTGACAGGGAAACATAATTTTACTCAAGGCCCCACCGCTGGTACTCGTTTTACCTTGGGTACTGCGGCCGAACGTTATCAAGAGCGTTACTGGCGCGATCGCGAGTTCAATACTGTGGAAGAATTACGCACAGTGGCGGATCATGCTGGTTTATCTCTGACAACCTTAGCCTTAGCTTGGGTGTTGGCAAATCCAATTATCACAGCCCCCATCATTGGCGCGAGTCGTCCCGAACAACTAAGTGACAGTCTCAAGGCTTTGGAAGTAACACTTGACGACAATTTAAAACAAAAACTCGACGATATTACCGCCGAATACAGAAGAGGCGATTCTCTGCGTTAGCAATTCCCATCTCATGATTGCAACAAATGAAGTTCCCAAAATCTGATGAACTAATTCTTCCATCATCCAAAATTTAAAATCCAAAATTCAAAATGGAATTAGCTTATGATTAAACGCCGTCGTTTTCTCAATGTTGCTACATCAAGTCTAGGTGGTTTTTCGATGGCATATCTGTTGGGAAGTTGTAGCCAACAAAGCCAACAGAAAGTCATAAATAGTTCCTCTTTCTCGGATATTAAAACGAAAGTTCTCCGCATGGGTTATCAAAGTGCAGGGGATTTAGTGCGAAATCGGAAAGTTTTAGAGAAACGCTTGGAACCATTGGGAATTAAGGTAGAATGGGCGCAATTTGTCCAGGGGCCGCAACTCATGGAAGGGATGCGTGCTGGCAAAGTTGATGTGGGATCAGTGGGCGAAACACCACCAATTTTTGCTCAAGTGGCTGGGACAGAACTTGTTTATGTCGTTGGTACACAAAGAACTGCTACGACAGGCACAAGTAGTGTGATTGCTGTACCACCAGAGTCTCCGCTGCGGAAGTTTGAGGAAATTAAAGGGCAAGAAGTATATTTTCAAAAAGGCTCGGCATCACACTATTTTATTCTCAGAGCTTTGCAGTCCATTGGCTTGACAATCAAAGATATTAAAATCAAGAGTCTGCCAACTATCGAAGCACGGGCGGCTTTTCTGGAAGGGAGGATTCCTGTGTGGATGACAGGAGATCCACATTATGCGATCGCCGAAAAGTTAGGTCGAATTCGTGTCCTCAGAGATTCTGTTGGGTTAGATTCACCAGGGAGTTACTACATTGCTGATAGAAAATTTGCCGAAGCAAACCCTGGCTTGCTCAAAATTATTATTGAGGAACTTCATGTTTTAGATAAGTGGTCAGAACAGAATCGAGGTGAAGTTGCCAAATTAATGATCACGGAACAAAAGCTGGATGAAGATGTGGTGGCTAGAGTCATGTCTCGCCGGACTTTTGCCGGACGCAGAGGTCTTAGCCCAGCCCTAATTGCCGAACAACAACGTGTCGCAGATTTATTCTTTGAGGCGGGTGTGATCCCCAAGAAAATCAATATTCAAGAAGCCTTACTTCCGGCTGAGTTATATGCAGCAATCACACCGCAAGAAATTATGGTTTAGTCCGAATTACTAATAATTTTTTCAGCCTGGGGACGGCGTATTTAGTCGTCAATTTTTATTCCGCCCATAAATTCAAACGATGCTACGATATCGACTTTCATGACGAAGAAGATCAGAAAATCTAAATCTTTTCAACGTGCTGCGAATGCGCCAAACTTGCCTGATACGGCATTCAGGTTTATTTGTTATTTTGTGAACCAGTTTCGCTGGTGGTATTTATTAATGGTAATTTTGGAGATAATGCACGCAACCTGCGGCATTATGTTGCCTTATGCCATTGGCGAGATTATTCGCAGTGTGACGCGATCGCCTAATAACAATCAGCAAATTTTTGAGATAGTGAGTCAACCGCTGATGCTATTCACCGCTTTAAGCATTGGTGAAGTGGTATTCGGGCGATCGGCTGGACTGTTGCAAACTATCCTTCATCCCATCCACCGACAACACATCGTCAGATCTCTATACGCCTACTTGCAACATCACTCTCATCGCTATATGAGCAGTAGTTTTGCTGGGGCTTTAGCACATCGCATCGGTGAAACTTCTCTGGGTGTAACCCAAACGATGCAAATGCTGATTACGGAATTTATGTCCGTAATTGTTGTGTATATAGTTGCTGCGATTTTACTATATCGTGCTTATCCGCCGCTGGCGGCATTTGTCGGCGTGTGGGCTGTTCTCTTCATTAGTATTTCGTTTTGGTTAGCTACTCGCTGCCGAACTTACTCCCGCAACGCCGCCGCCGCCAGAAGTGAAACTACTGGTATGATTGTCGATTCGGTGACAAATCTCAGCAGTAGTCGGCTGTTTGCTCGTTTGGGTTTTGAACGACGCTATTTGAATGACCAATTAAAGCGCGAACTCAAACAGGTGAGAAAGTCCAACTGGTATTCAGAGCGAATTCGCTGGTTTCAGTTCATCTTCGCAGCTATTCTGAAAATCGGTACTTTGTATTACTCTCTCACTCTTTGGAGTCAAGGAATAATTGCTACGGCTGATTTTGTTGTCGCAACTAGTTTGTCATTATTAATCATCAGTGAAGCGCGGAATTTAAGCCGAAGGTTTTTAGAATTTTTTGAACATATCGGGAATATTGCCAATGGTGTATCGACAATTGTCCAACCCCATGAGTTAATTGACCGAGATCAAGCGATCGCTCATCCCATCACCCAAGGTAAAATCGAGTTTCGCCAAGTCAATTTCAACTATACAGAAGGAAAGAAAGTATTTGACAATCTTTCGATCACCATTCAACCAGGTGAGCGCGTCGGCTTGGTAGGGTTTTCTGGTTCGGGAAAATCCACCTTTGTAAATTTGATTTTGCGTTTGTTTGACCCCCAATCAGGACAAATTTTGATTGATGGGGTGGAGATTCAAGATATGACTCAAGATGCTCTACACGCTCAGATCAGCTTGATTCCTCAAGATCCGGCTTTGTTCCATCGCACATTGATGGAAAATATTCGTTATGGGCGATTGGAAGCAACTGACGAAGAAGTGGTTGAAGCCGCACGCAAAGCTTATGCTCACGATTTCATCAGCCAAATTCGGGAAGGCTATGATTCTCTGGTGGGTGAACGCGGTGTCAAACTTTCGGGAGGGCAAAGACAAAGAATTGTGATCGCACGAGTTATCCTCAAAGATGCACCAATCCTCATTTTAGATGAGGCTACTTCCAGTCTCGATTCCATCACCGAAAGAGCAATTCAAGACACCCTAGATTTGGCGATGAATGGCAAAACAGTCATCGTCGTCGCGCATCGTCTCTCAACAATTGCCCATTTAGACCGCATTTTGGTATTTGACCAAGGTCGGATTGTCGAAGATGGTACTCACGCCAAATTGTTGGCACGCAGCGGGGCTTACTACAGACTATGGAAAATGCAAGCTGGTGGATTCCTCCCTGTAGAAGCCAGCAATAAAAATGTATCTGACCTGCAAATTAAATCGTTGTGATTGAATAATTCACGCCGTGTGCAACTTTATCTCACATCTAACCCCCAACCCCTTCCCTACAAGGGAAGGGGAGCAAGAATCAAAGCCTCTCACCGTTGCGGGGAGAGGAATGGAAGTGGGGTTTCAAAAATAAGTCGCACATCGCGTTAATTCAGCACAGAATAGGCTACGTATGCCTTGACTAAAAAACCTGCTAATCTTAAATACAAGATTAGCAGGCTAGGGATTTTATCAATCGGAGCGGCGGGATTCGAACCCACGACCTCCACTACCCCAAAGTGGCGCGCTACCAAGCTGCGCTACGCCCCGGTCAGAATTATCATTCTATCGTAAAGCTGTAGGATAATCAAGGGGCAAGTTCAAAAAACTTTCAGCATTCCCGCAGCTTGCAACAAACCAGGTATAGCAGAGGCGTTCCATCTACCTTCCGCACAGCGTCCTGTATTGAGGATGAAGCGCAGACCATATTCATGGGGATAACCTTCTACTTCCATCCATAATAAATCGCTTTCGGCTTCACAAGCAATCTTTTCTTCATCCATTAACTCGGCGGCGAGTTGTTTCATCGTGTCTGCTAACTGCGCTAACAAACGGCAAAATTCATTCAACTCAGCTTCAGTTAACTCAATCGCCCAATCATCCGTACCCACTAACCCTTTATATTCTGCTGCATTCTGGTTCCAACCAATTCGCCAACCAGAACCGCTTTTAATTAGACGTTCCATCTGCAAATTTTAGATTGTAAATTCAAAATCACTTCAGGAGGTCTGCACCGCCTGTTTGGGGTTTTTGGGGAGTGCTGGAAGTTGTCGGAGTAGGTTGATTGCTAGTATTTGGGGAATTGGGATTAAAGATGTTGACTAAGGTTTGAACTAAAGCATCTCGTTGACGACGACTGAGGCGGGTAATGGCAGCGCGATCGCCTTCTATGGGATTTTCGCGTAATGTATCATTACCTGGATAGGTGGTGTCATACATAATTTCATTCGCACCCAGATAATCAGCCAATGTTAGCTTCCAGTCTAGGCGATAAATAGGCGATCGCTCTTTTACATAAACGTGATAACGAATCAGGCGATTAGCTAAAGTGTTAGTCTGTGCAACTTTGCCAGTTTCTTTGTTGACGTAGGCGTTTTCTTTGGGCAGGTCGGGTAATTGCTGATATACTAACTGCCAAACATCAGAAGGACTGATTCTTTGAGCTACAGCAGGCTGAATACCCAAGAAACTAGACTGGTGTAATTGACTTGTGCCTAAACTCACAACAAGCCCACCCACAACCAACAACATTATTAATGCTGAATTAAACTTCACAACCATCAGCGGGATAATTGAGCAACGCAGAATTATTTTCTTTTTTAATTAACAAAAAAATTTGAGATAAAGGTGCAATCATACAAATACTCAGGTACTCAGCACCTTCACCCCAGGACTACTTTTACATTTCACCTATAATTTCTGGCTGAGTTAATTCATCAGACATTTCGATGATTGCTCTTAAAACAGGCTTCATCATAATATCTTCAGAACTTTCAAAATCTTCGTAACGCCGACGCTTGGCTCGATTTGCCACCTGAACCGTGATGCGGTAGCGATTCGAGGCTGCACTAATTAAATCCTCGGCACGGTGCATAATCTGAGATTGGGTTGTCTCGAACTTAGAACGCTTGAGCATAGTTAATGGTTCTGGGGGACATTCCCCAGTTTAGCAGTACTATAGGAATCCGACTTGATGATGGAGGGAATAGGAAATAGGGGACAGGGGACAGGGGACAGGAAAAGAAGTAACAGAGGTGTACTGAGTTTTTTTCTCCAAATCAAATATGATTCCTAATATTGGTTTTATACTCAGCACTCAGCACTCAGCACTCAGCACTCAACACTCAGCACTCAACACTTTGCTATATATTGTCAGCGGCCTCTCTATTGATAGAGGTGCATAACTTGGTATCAATTTATAACTAATTTGTAAGACTACCTGAATATCATAATGGCCAATCTTTTAGAAACTGCTGTGAATGCAGGCAATTTCACCACTTTAATAGAAGCTGCTAAGGCTGCACAAATTATCGATACTCTCCAAAGCCCTAACTTTTTTACAGTCTTTGCACCTACAGATGAGGCCTTTGCCAAACTACCAGCAGGAACCTTAGACGCGCTACTACAAGATACTGCCAAACTGAAGAAAATTGTTAGCTATCATGTTGCTTTTGGCGATGTTAGATCTGATGACTTAGTGCAGATTCAAGAAGCAGAGACACTTGAGGGATCTGTTTTAGCAATTGAGTCTGCTAACGGAGGTTTTAAAGTCAATGATGCCAACATCCTGAAAACAGATATTCTGGCAGATAATGGTGTGATTCATGTAATTGATGCAGTTTTGATGCCTGCGATGGTGGCTGGACATTGAGAAATTAGGGAGTAATATCAAGTCTGCTTGATTACTTATAAAAACCGAAAAACCCCACCTCTCCCCTCTACCGTGTACACACAAGTCAAAAATTTGCCGTCTGAAACCGTATCTCGCCTAGAAGTTCCAGGTTTATAGCCAAAGTCCACCCTTTGTGGACTGGAAGACATTTTTGGTTGAGTCATCTTCAGATGACTTTGGCTATGAGACTCGGAATTCATTCCGAGGCGGGACAGATGCACTCAACGAACATTTGTGTGTACACCGTAGCTTTCCAAGGGGGGTAAGAATTATCACTAAAATTACAGCTAAACACTTTTAGAGGATGTCTGAAAACTTTTTGGTGTTGTATTTGAGACTTGTAGATCCCCCTAAATCCCCCTTAAAAAGGGGGACTTTGATTCATTTTCCCCCTTTTTTAAGGGGGGCTAGGGGGGATCAAGCACAAGATTTAATACTTCTCAGACATCCTCTTAAAACAACCCCTTACACCCAATCTCCACAGAAAATTTTGTACGTAACTACTTATGCTGTGTGATTGATCGCCTTTACCAGTGGGAATCATAACAAAAATTCACTAAGGTAAAGAGCCTATGGCTTACCAAAATATCACCGCCTCCCTTTCTCCAGAAGATATCCAAGAAATCAAAGCCGCCTTTGCAACCATTCAGGCAAAGTTGCCGTTTCTGGTAACGCTGAGTGTCGAAGAACGACGCAAGTTATTTAAAATGGGCGATAAAAGCCTCGCTTTCGTCAACAATAGCCTGACTGCTGCCCAATCTAACCGCGACATTTTACCAGCCAGCTTTGATGTTGATGAATTTGTCCGGGATTATCAACTAGCCGCCACCCTCACCGAATTGTTAATTGGGTTGCGACAACTGACAGAACAAGTCGATGATACTTTATTGGCAGTTGGCAGCGAAGCAATGGGAAGCAGTTTAACAGTTTATGATTACGTCAAGACTGCGGCGAAGAAAACACCAGGGTTAAAAACTGTTGCTGAACAATTGGGCGAACGGTTTAAAGCAATGAAAGCTAAACCTGCGAAAGCTGCATCTAATTCATAAGTTGTAGGGGCGAACGGCTGTCTTGATTGTCAAGAGTAACGAATAACATCGTAGGGGCAAACGGCCGTTTGCCCCTACATTCGGGGAAAAATAAAAATATTTGATTGAATAGCTAATCGATTAAAAGGCAAGAACAAAAATGAACGAGTGTTTAATACTGGCGTGAGAGTCTTTGATACTCGTGAGCGAGTCTTTGATACTGGCGTGAGAGTGTTTAATACTCGTGAGCGAGTCTTTGATACTGGTGCGAGAGTCTTTGATACTCGTGGGCGAGTGTTTGATACTGGCGTGAGAGTGTTTGATACTCGTGCGAGAGTCTTTAATACTGGTGAACGAGTCTTTGATACTGGCGTGAGAGTGTTTAATACTCGTGAATGAGTCTTTGATACTCGTGAATGAGTCTTTAATACTGGCGCGAGAGTGTTTGATACTCACGGGCGAGTATTAGAAATTCGTAAATGAACTTGAGTTTGATGAACCTCTCCCCAACCCCTCTCCGACGCGGAGAGGGGCAGAAATATTCCTCGTTTTACACAAAAAATAGGAGTTTCAAAGCCTCTCTCCTTGCAGGGGAGAGGTTTGGAGAGGGGTTTTCATATCCGCCGAATTCACGTCAAACTAAATCCGATTTTTTCACTACGAATCAGGAATTACAAATTGCCAGCCTGATATTATACCGATAACCCCGTGTAATCTGCCAGCTTACCCCAAATATGCTGCTAACTCACCGCCGCACCCGCAAACCTTCCCCTTTTATCCTGTATCCTTTAGCCTTCATCCTTTCCTTTTTTCTCACCTTGACTTGGGTGAGCGCTAAAGAACCACCCAAACCCAAGCCAGAAGCATGGCAGATTAACAGCATAGTAGCCTCCCTTGACGACAGCTACCTCAAAGTGAAGCAATATCGACTAAGGCGTGATAACATTCAGCTTCAACATTTTTGGTCAGGATAAAGACAAATTTCTTGTGGCGAACTTCGGGCAACAATATATTCCATCACTTCCTGCCCACAATTAACCGGACAATGCACGACACCAGTTTTAATATAGAGGAAATCGCCTGCTTTGATATCTACAAATGTATCATTCTCAACACCTATCAAAACTCTGCACGTTCCCGTAATAATGTATATCGCAGTCTCAAAAGGATGGTAGTGTGGGGTTGCACCTGCTCCTGGAGGAATTATGCCGTGAGCCATACTAAGGTGCTTCGATCCGACAGTTTCTTCAGTTACACCCCAGCCTCGAACATAGCCATGATCTGTATCACAAATTCTTTCTGGCTCCTGAACAACTACAACACTACTCACTTGCTGTGAGATGCAAGTATCTAAAATTTCAGAACTCATAAACTATCACCCTAAAGACTATACTATTCAAAAGAAATTAGTCGTTAGATTTCTTAACATCTCAGACTCTAAATAAGAATACAAGGACAGTTAAGACAGTTAAAAAAATATTTATTTAGGAGCGATATTCTAGTTATTCATTGCCTAAAAGAGAAGCTGATACCTCATCAGAGAAATGCCCAAAACCCTGATGATTGCAAAGAATAGTTATTAAACATTGTCTAAATTGGCTCAAACTAGGCAATGTTGATTCATAACTAATAAGTACCGTATAGCTAAAAGCTGAAAACCTTTTCAAGTAAGGATTTTCAGCTATATGGCAGAATTTTTTGTGAATCGTTGCACTACCCAAGCTTGGGTCGCGTCAGTCTGGCAACGATGCTTGAGTAGGTCATCTTGTCTTGCTGCCGACAACCACCGTATTGTCCCAAACGTCGCCGTACAGCCAGTTGCCTCGCGCATTTTGGTCGCTACTGGTGTAGTATTCCTGCCACGCGATCAGGAGTTCATCGACCGTAAGCTGTCCGTTGCCGTTGCTGTCGAGCTTCTGGAAAGCTAGCTGGCTGTTCGCCGCCTTACAGCCAAAAGCTTGGTGGAATTTGGCGAACTCACTTTGTTCGAGGAAACCGTTGTCGTCTCGATCGCAGATTGTGAAAATCGCTTTTGCAAGGGGATGGAAGGCTGATTTATAGGCTTCTGAATCTTCGGCGAAGGACTTTAAGCCATTGCGCCATTCCTCCGGAGTCACTTGGCCATCGTTATCAACATCCATCTTGGCTTGTACATGAGTCCAAAAGTGTTCAAACGTTTGGAACAGTTTCTGTGTTTTGGGGCTGCCCATAGGCTCGCCGAGATAAGTAGCAACACGAGCGGCGAGAGCGAGTACATCGGCTTGTTCTAGAACGCCGTTACCGTTCACGTCAGCATGAGTAAAACAAACATCGAATTTTCGATCCAACAAATCTTGAGTTTCAACAAGAGGCATATTTAATCTCCGTTATATGAAATGTTGTATCAACTTTGCTGTTCAACTATTCCGCGCGGATGAACTTATTTGAGAGTATTTCACAATATTTTATTTAAAACAAGGAAAGTTAAGACAGTTAAGACAGTTAAGAAAAAATATAAAATAAATCGTAACCGCTCAGGGGGGTTGAAGTTATAGACCTGATCTTCGCCTACCCGAAATTTCCCCAAGTCCAAGCCATCTTCTTCTGGAACCCTTGGGTACGCCGCATTTTAGGCGTGGGCTACGTCGGCTTTCTCCTCACCTGGGTTCCCTTTTTCCGCCGCAAATTATTTGAACCTTTCAAACCTTCCCTACTAGCCGATGCCGGGTTAGATAACTTTCATGACGAATCATATTTCCCAGAGTCTCAAGTCAAAGTCCCCGTTTCTGGCGACATCCTCCCAGTTACCGCCGCCCTCCCCAAAATTCACGGGCAAATTATCTTAGAAGGAGATTCCGGCTTAGGCAAGTCGATGTTTCTCCGCCATCTGCTGACAAACTCCCAGCGCATTATCGTTTACCTCCCCGCCCAAAAATGCCATAAGGGTGTAATTGAAGCGGTTCAAGACAAGCTACACGGCCAAGCCCAAGATGCCAACTTCCTGAAAAACCTGATTTACAGTGGTGCAATAGACATCTGCATCGACGGACTCAACGAAGTCACCGCCGACACTAGGGCGAAAATCTGCCAATTTGTCGAAAGCTATTTCCGGGGCAACATTATTATGACTACCCAGCCCCTAGAGTGGACACCACCCTCCACCGCCAAAACCTACGAACTAAAGCCTTTAGAACAAACCCAAATTCAAGAGTTTTTGCTTTCCCGCCAGCCGCTACTACCCAAAGATGCGAAAATTCAAGGTGCTGATTACACCCAAGCCTGCACCAACTATTTAACAGAAGTCCTCAAAGACCAGCAAGCCCAAGAAGAGTTAGATGCTGTCCGGCGCATTCTTTCCAACCCAATGGATTTAAATGTAGTCGCGCTGATGTTATCCCAAGGCAAACATCCCAACTTATTCCGCCTGCAAGAACAGCAATACAATCTAATAGCGGCAGAATACCTGAAGGAATGGAATCAGGAATTTCCGTTAAAAAAATTCGCCACCGCCGTCTACGAAATGCGACTGCAAGACAAACAAGCTTTACCCGCCGATGAATTTTATCAAGTTGTCAAATCTTTAGAAGACGAGAAATACAAAATGGTTGTCAGCCGTCAATGGCAAGATGAAAAAGGCGAACCCAAGCAAGAATGGTATTTCCGCCACGATAAAATCATGGACTTTTTCTTAGTGCATAACTTCCTGGGCGAAAGTGATGAAGCGGAAGGATTATTAGTTGATAGAATGGGCGACCCCCGTTTTCGTGGTGTGTACTTCTTGTTAGCCAGCTTACTCCCGTTAGATGCAGCTAAGGAATTGCGGGAAAAGTTGATTCAATACGCGGCGGATACTAAAGACAATACGGTGAGTAATACCTTTGTGCAGTTGTTACGAACTCGGTAAGCATATAAGCTATTCAGCGCCTAATTTGCAGTGTAGACCACATGGGAGTAGAGGAGAGAATTTTTAACATCACCCCCAGCCCCTCTCCTACGAGGATATGGTGTACACACAAATAAATTTCGTTGAGTGCATCTGTCCCGCCTCGGAATCAATTCCGAGTCTCATAGCGCAAGTCATCTGAAGATGACTGAACTAAAAATATCTTCCAGTCCACGCTTTGTGGACTTTGGCTATGAGCCTGGAACTTTAGTTCTAGGCGGGATGTGGTTAAACACGAAAATTTGCGACTTGTGTGTACACGGCTACGAGGAGAGGGGAGTAAAATCCACGTTATGTTTAAGCCAAAATACAACCAGTACGGGGAGGAACTGTGAGAGAAAGCTGTTTAGTTTCTCCGGCGTTATTCCACTCGTATTCTGCGTAGCCGAATAAAAGCTTGCTGGGTTGAGTTGGCAAACTAGTAATATCTATGTTTGCTATAGCTGATCCTGTACCAGTATTCACCGCAATGATTAATTCTTCTGTGCCTAAAGTGCGAGCAAAAACGTATAGTGTTCCTTGGGCATAAAGAACTTGATAATCTCCTATCCGCAAAGCTGGGTAAGCATGACGAATGTCAATTAATTGGCGGTGAATTTGGAGAATTTCTTGATCCCAATTCGCTTCTAAGGGAAAGCTGCGCCGGGAGTCGGGATCTATTGCACCGGGTAAACCCACTTCATCACCATAATAAATACTCGGCGCACCCGGAAAGGTGAGTAACAGTAAAGTTGATAATTCAATGCTGGCTTTATCACCACCTGCAATAGTCATTAAACGGGCGGTATCGTGACTAGCAAGTAAGTTGAGTTGCGTTAGCTGAATGTCCCAAGGGTAGAATTGCAGTAGTTCTTGGATTTTTGTGGCGTACTCAGCCGCAAATAAAGGTGGATAAGGTTGATAGTCTCGACTTTGGACTTGTTCTAAGACTACGCGATCGCCTGCGGTAAAGGCAATTGTCGGCCCAGCAAATAAATAATTCATCACGCCGTCAAATTGCGTCCCATCTAACCACTCGCGGGAATCTCCCCAGACTTCGCCCACAATATAAGCTTCGGGGTTAATGGCTTTGACTCGCTCTCGAAATTCTTGCCAAAAACCAGGAGTTTTAATTTCAAATGGCACATCTAACCGCCAGCCATCAATGCCGAGTTTAATCCAATATTCGGCAATTTCCATGATGTATTCTCTCACTTCTGGGTTGTCGTGGTTAAAGGCTGGCAAAGCTCGATTATCCGCCCAACCCTCATAATTAGCTGGAAAATCACCATTGTAAGCAGACAGCGGCCAGCCATGAATTTTAAACCAATTCATCCAAGGCGAATGAGGGCCATTTTCCAACACATCATGGAAAAAGAAAAACCCGCGACTTGAATGATTAAACACTCCATCCAAAACTACTTTAATATTCCGTTGATGGGCTGCTTCTAACAATTCTTTAAACGCCTCATTTCCTCCCAACAACGGATCAACTTGGTAATAATCGTGAGTGTGATAACGGTGATTACTAGCCGATTGAAAAATTGGCGTGAAATAAATCGCGTTAATTCCTAAACCTTGGATATAGTCTAATTCCTCAATAATGCCCCACAAATCGCCGCCTTTATAACCTTGGAGTGTGGGCATTGCTTCCCAATCTTCCCAACGGGCTTCATGTAACAATCGTTTACGCGGCTGTTTGCTTCTAGCAAAGCGATCGGGAAAGATTTGGTAAAAAACCGCGTGCTTAACCCAGTCTGGTGTTTGAACTTGCATAGGTAATTATTTGTATCTTTAGGAGAGATTGTGGCAAATATTTCTACAGTTATGACTCTCACCTATGATGGAGAAATACCAAAGAGTTTAATGCGAATTTTAGATTTTAAATTTTAGATTGTAGCGTTACTTAGCTTAATTTTTACGAGAAATACCCACCTAAGTTTGTTCACGCAGAGACGCAGAGGTGTAGAGAATCCGAGTCTAGTAGGGGGCTTGATCGCAATTCTCTAAAATCTTGATACACATACAAGCTACTATCGTTGAAGGTGAAACTTTATTTAACAATGTGGCTGCTTGAGTCTTATTCAACCTGATTTTGCAAGTATATTAGACAGTTTCACTCACGTTAGTAGGGGGAATTCAACAACTACTATTTATCTCTTTAGATGATTGCGTTGCGGCTGATAAGTTGACACACAATTCGAGGGTTGATGATTTGGGTCGATTTTTAACTGTAACTTTGGAGTTTCAGCTTCAGGCTGTTCACTATCTCTTCGACTTTTCCCACAACCTATTATTTTGGTAACGGTATTGATTAAAAAACTTATAATTTAAGATTCACAACTCAGCGCTTTCAGAATATGAAATTCATCGATCAAGTAGAAATTCAAGTTGAAGCAGGTAAAGGTGGCGATGGTATTGTCGCCTTCCGCCGAGAAAAGTATGTCCCTGCGGGTGGCCCCTCTGGCGGAAATGGTGGACGGGGTGGTTCTGTGATTTTTAAGGCTGTAGAAAGCCTCCAAACCCTATTAGACTTTAGATATAACCATCTTTTTAAGGCAGAAAACGGTGGTCGAGGCGGCCCTAATAACCGCACTGGCGCATCTGGCGAAGATTTAATCATCGAAGTTCCCTGCGGGACAACAATTTATGATGCCGAAACTGATGACATCATTGGCGATTTAATTAAACCTGAACAAACTCTAGTAATTGCTGAAGGCGGTAAAGGTGGGCTAGGAAATCAGTATTTCTTAAGTAACCGCAACCGCGCCCCAGAATACGCCCTCCCTGGTTTAGAAGGGGAAAGAAAAATGCTCCGTCTGGAGTTGAAACTATTAGCAGAAGTTGGAATTATTGGATTGCCAAACGCAGGTAAATCAACCTTAATTTCTTCTTTATCTGCTGCGCGACCAAAAATTGCCGATTATCCTTTCACTACCCTGGTGCCAAATTTGGGTGTAGTGCGAAAACCTAGTGGTGATGGTACAGTTTTTGCCGACATTCCCGGACTGATTGAAGGCGCAGCCGAAGGCGCAGGTTTAGGACATGATTTTTTACGTCACATTGAGCGCACACGAGTGCTATTACACTTGATTGATGCAACTAGTGATGATGTCATCAGAGATTACAATACAATTCAACAAGAGTTGGAAGCTTATGGACGAGGTTTAGCAAATCGTCCGCAAATTTTAGCACTGAATAAAATTGATGCAGTTGATAGAGAAGAAGTTGATTTAGAAGCACTATCCACCCAATTAAATCATCTTGGTGATGCTCCGGTTTTTGTGATTTCTGCGGTTACGCGTACTGGCTTAGACCCAATGTTACAGGAACTTTGGGGAATTCTCGATCAAATGAATGCTGTTGAAGCAGAGCAAGTCTTGAGTTGAGTTAACTTAAAATAAAACAACAGATATACTCAGATAAATTATCTGTGTCTATCTGCGGTTAATTACGCATTATTTGGGCTTTTGTTAAAAGTCTTATAGTTATGCAGTTACAAGAACAACGCTATTATTCGCCTGAAGAATACCTCGAACTAGAGGTGGATTCTGAGGAAAAACATGAATATATTGATGGGCAAATCATTCTAATGGCAGGTGGAACACCAAATCATAACAAACTTGCTGGTAATTTATATGCGGCAATCCTTTATGCTATCAAGCGTCAGCCTTATGAGGTTTATTCTAGTGACCAGCGTCTATGGATACCTAACAGGCGAATTCTCACTTACCCTGATGTGATGGTGGTGAAAACTCCTTTGGAATTTCAAGAAGGAAGACGAGACACGTTAGTTAACCCAGTATTTATTGCTGAGGTGTTGTCAAAATCTACTAAAAGTTATGACCGCGATGAAAAGTTTGCTGCTTATCGGACAATTCCTAGCTTTCAAGAATATGTTCTGATTGATCAGTATAAAATGCACGTTGAGCAATATTGCAAAACAGAGAATAATAAGTGGATATTTTCTGAGTATGACGATGCAGATGTGTTATTAAGTTTAGCTGCTGTTCCTTGTCAGGTTTTGCTGGGAGATATTTACGATAAGGTAGATTTTAGTGTGGAGGAGTGAGAATCTCAGGCAATAGCGCAAAGGTTAAACTTTGAGAAACCAGCGTTGTTTGTACATGAACACGGCTACAGCCCACCATAATAAGACTGTAACTAAAGCAAATAGTAGTGAACCGTTAAAAGTTCCTGCCCATGATGCGAAGATGTTTTGATAAATCCAGTTGTAAGTGCTGAGGGCGGTTTCGCCTGTACCGATTTTGGTTTTAGCGAGGATTTTAATTAATAATACAGATGCGACGAAAAGAGCGATCGCATTTAAGCCCATAACCTCAAAAGGTTTACTCCAGCGTTTGATTAATCGCACTTCGATAAGTTCATAACAAGCGGCTAATAAGAGTAATGCCCAACCACTGGCAAAAATCACATAAGAACTCGTCCACAGTTTTTTGTTAATGGGGAATACCCAACCCCACGCCCAACCAATAATTAAGCAACCAATCCCAAATAAAGCTAATCCTACACTTGTCCTTGTCTGCACAGGCTGTTTACGTATCCATTGCCCTGTGAAGTAACCAGCCAGGACACTAACAACAGCAGGTATGGTGCTAAAAAGTCCCTCTGGATCTCCCATATTTTTGAACCCATCACCAGCATACAGATGTGCTTGTGGGATAATGAGGCGGTCAATATATGCACCAAAGTTACTTTCCCGTGTCAGTATACCAGCACCATAGTCGGGAACTGTTACATACATCATGCTTAACCAGTAACCAATGAGTAAAACTGCGGCTAGTATCCATTGTCCTTTGCGTGGGAGGTTGAGAACAGCTAGGGAAGCTAACAGGTAAGTTAAGCTAATGCGCTGTAAAACTCCCATAATGCGGATACTGCTGAAATCAAAAGTCCAAACACCTTTATTCCAAAAGCCGTTTAATAATAAACCTAAAGCAAATAAAATTGCTGCGCGGCGAAAAATTCGCCAATAAACAGCAGCAGTTGGTTTATTCTCTGCGGTGTATTTTGACAACGAAAATGTCATAGCTACACCAACAATAAATAAAAAGAAGGGAAATACTAAATCAGTTGGTGTGCAACCATGCCAGTCAGCATGAGCTAGAGGAGGATAAACATCATCTGCGACTCCTGCCATGTTGACAAGAATCATACCAGCAATGGTGATGCCACGAAAAACATCCAGTGAGGTCAGGCGCATAGGTGGAATTTTATCTTTGATCAGAGTCTAAACTGTTGCTTGCGTTAGGACTAGTGTTTGATTTTTACACATTGCTGAATTAGGAGATGAAATTTTCCACCATTTCACTGGATAAATAATACAAATACAGGTGTAGGGGCGTAGACAAAGCCTACACTTCCACACACAAGATGAGAAAACGCTATCAGAATTTGGCTCACTTAAGTGATTTTTTGTATGATTATACACCAGTCCACTTGATGGTTACAATTTTTAGAACACACTAAAGTTGGTAATAGAGAGTCTGGTTTGTATTGATTGAATTGGCTACTGGCTTGGTTTTAGATGTGGGGAAACTTGCCGTAGTAACCGCCTAGGATAAATGTTTGTGGAGATGCACCACAGACCGACGCGCACGGTAGGAGTGAGATTTGAGCCTAATTTTGCAGTGGAGTGGCTCATTTCACAAAGCCAAGTTTAGTATTTAGGTAAATACACCTTATTTACTATTTGTTTCTGAACTAAATGATTTTTCCTGCTTGGCTTTTTTGGTTAATTCCATATAAATATTAATCTCACTCACTTCTACATCATGTTCAATTCTAGTGACCTTCCAATTTTCTTTATTGATGTAAATTTCTTCGCCTATTCTGGGAATAAATTGTAAATCATAGATTTTTTTGAGATAATCTTTTTGTTTTTCTTCCCATAAAATGACTTTAACTACATCTCTACTCATAACTTATCCTGTGTTGTGGCTAAATGAAAGTCAGTGTTTAATGACATTGATTTCGCAAGTTTATCTTACTTATTCAATCTAATAGCGTAGTTTAAACCACATTATTGATAATATTAAAGTTAAATTTGGGGAGAATTTTTAGGTGTAATCTGATGTTTAAGGTTGAGCGATCGCATCGGATACCCTTCTACCGTAGTGCATTGAGTAGTATCGCTGAAAATTGCGCGATCGCATCTCTTAATTGATTTTCAGAATCGGTTCCTTGCTGTTATTAATAGCGGGAATGTCTCTTACTTTGCCTATGTCTAGCAACTTCTTTGCGCTTGTGCTTTTCTAATGGCGTTTCAAAATGACGATGCTTCCGCATATCTGGAAAAATCCCAGCTTTGGAAACTTCTCGTTTAAATCGACGTAGGGCAGACTCAATGTGTTCATTTTCGCCTACTATTACTTGGGTCATGATCTCTCCTAATAAATTTACTCAATTAATGACACTAGCCAACAGTAACAGTGCGAAGAAAAACAAGCGCCTGATTCTCAATCTCAGGACTTAACTTGTGAGCAAAAATTTGGTTTTAACGCTGATTAGCGTCTGCGACCACCGCCGGAGTATCCCCCACGATTACCACCACCAAAAGAACCTCTATCTTCCCTAGGCCTAGCTTTATTTACTTTTAAATCTCGTCCCATCCACTCAGCACCGTCTAGTGCTTCAATCGCAGCAGTTTCTTCAGCTTCTGTACCCATGTCTACAAAAGCGAAGCCGCGCAATTGACCTGTTTCTCGATCAGTAGGAAGTTTAACCTGCTTTACCGAACCATATTCTGCGAATACCGCAGTTAAACTATCTTGTGTGACCTCATAAGAGAGGTTGCCTACATACAATGACATAAATTGTCTCCAAAATCATAAGTGTGCAGAGATTTAGATTTGGGAGAAATGTCTGTCATCTTAAAAACAAACGCCGCAACCGAATTTAATTCTCATTTTCTATACTAGCGGATTATTCACTTTTCAGTTTCTAGAATATCCAACAATAACTGGGGGGTTAAACTTCGCAAGTAAATGAAGAGATTGATGATGTTTTTGACTTATGGAATCATCAGTCTCTTCTCAAACTAAACAAATTTAAAGTATGAAATATTCAATCTTGGATAATCAGAATTTTCTGCTTTAAATAATGCTGAAGTAATCGATCATTCTTAATACAATCCCGAATTTCAGTTAACTGTTCACTGCTAATTTCAGTTTCTCCAGGCACAAAACACATCCCTAAAATAAGTATACTAGGGGGAAGATATTTGCCTGTTTGTTTATATTTTACTGTTGCCACACATTCACCATTTTTTATCTTCTATAAGGGCATTGCTATATATAAGTAGACTGTGCTAATTCATGTAACTAATGCCCAAGAGCAAGATACCTATTAGATAGTCCTGTGATTAAGTCAAATCACTCCTGTAGCACAATCCCTTAATTAATATATTTTTAAGAGATTTTGGATGTTTAGTTACTGTCACGGGCTGACAATTTTACGGAAAAATTGCAGTTTTAACTAGAGACATAGAAAAAAGTGCTAGGTGAATTCAATCACATAGCCGAAAATTATTCTCGACCATCTAATCATAACATCATCTCAAAGAAAGCTATGTGTAAATATCGGGTAATTAAACTCTACAATCCTGATGCAGAGTAGGTTTTAGGAGAAAATTACAAGCAGGCCATTCGTACCGATTAAATTTAAATTATTGAAATAGAAACCTTTCTTTACTCTTTTAGCGGCTAATACCTTGATTTTGCTGGGGTTTTGCTAATTAATTAATTTTTAAACACAAATTACGCATAAACAAGAAAACTGTGCAAATATAAAGAAAAGCTTAAGAGGTTATAGACTGATGATCACCACCAAAATGATGCAACAGCTTTGGACTGTAATAGAGTCTACTAATGTCAGCACCTTGCTCCAGTTTGATGATGTAGCTTTAGTACAATTGCTATTCCAGCAATTAAACACCCAGCAGGAAGAAGATATACAGACAGAGAGTAGCCTTAACGCTTATATACAATCTAAACTGCCTCTAATTCGTGACACTGCTGAAGGCAGATTATCGTTTGGGACAGATAATCATTAATACAAAAGTAATACAAAAGTTTACCAATCAAATATGATGAGTCACTGGCTCGGTATTGCGCTTGTAGCTTATCTAATTGGCGCGGCGATTGAAGGGATAAGTACAGCCAGTCAGCTATCTCATTCATTGCCAGAAATAACCAAAGATATGCAATCCCAGCCATCAGAATCTGCTAATCAACTTGAGGAAAAGTGGCGTGTTTTGGCGGCTATTTCCTCTGTAAGTGTTTGTGGAGCTTGCATTTGGCCTTGCCGTCTGCTTCACCGTTTAATTAAAAAGAAAGTTCCGTCTGAGAATTCATCTGATTGAAGTATCTTGATATCATACTGGGGATAGTGACAAATTTCCCAATATTACCAATATTAAACTTTAAAATATTTATGGTATTCCCGCTTGTTGAAAAATTTGTGCGGGTGTAATTTGTAGGGCTTCAAATAAAGAATCTTCTAAACTATCTTCACCAGCTTTTGTTTGTGGATGTGCATCAGGATAAAACACAGGAACGGTTTTAGCTTTTGCATCTACAACCCAAACTCTCATCACACCTGCTTCTAGATAATCTGTTGCTTTTGCACTCATTTCACCAAAAGTTTGGTCAGGTGAGATAATTTCAATGGCTAAATCTGGCGGTATGGGACAAGGTTCATCTTCAATGACATCACTATTGAAGCGAGAGTAAGAAACATAAAGTAAGTCTGGTACAGGAACCCAGTCTCGACTTTGGCGTTTTAACGTAACGGCCCATTCAACACCAACTTCACCGCGATTTTTCGCCCACGGCGTTAAAAGTTGAGTCAAAGCCAAAGTTAAACGTGAATGAAATCTTTTTGGTGCCATTTTAGGTTTTGCTTCTCCATTAACTAATTCGTAGGTGATATCGCCTTGCGGTAGGGTGAGGAATTCTTTGAGTGTCAGTTGAGATTTGATTTGAGTCATAAATATCGCATCTCCTTGGCAGTTAAGTTTATTATCTCCGATCGCCTAACAGTAGGCATTGCTGAAAAAATCAAGATACTTTTGATGCTGAGATAATTGATATAAAACCGCTAAACCAAGAGTTTACACTGAGAAATGTAAAAAAATAGAGAAGTTTTGGCACAATAGCAGCTAAATCAGCAAAAGAGAAAATAAAGTATTATGGGATACATTTAGAAGACAGCGATCGCGTCATTCTAACAAAACAGTGTGAGGAAGAAAGAATATGTCTCATTTATTGTGGAAAACACTAGTGTTATCTCCAGTATGCTTAGGCGTAGCTGTTTTATGTTCACCCAAGGTAATAGCGGCTGAAATTGAAACCAATTCGCCCACACCTCAACAGCAGTTACTTTCTCAAGCCAAAACTGAAGAAAATCAAGTTTTAGAACAAGTCAACCAATATAGTCTTGACGGTAAAAACCAAAATTCTCTATCTCAAGTCACTTCAGTTTCACAATTCTCTGATGTACAGCCTACAGATTGGGCATTCCAAGCATTGCAATCTTTAGTTGAGCGCTACGGATGTATTGCTGGTTATCCTAACGGAACTTATCGTGGTAATCGTGCTTTGACACGTTATGAATTCGCCGCTGGTTTAAATGCTTGTTTAGATAGAGTTAATGAACTAATTGCAACTGCAACTGCTGATTTAGTAAAAAAAGAAGACTTAGCTACCCTTCAGCGTTTGCAAGAAGAATTTTCCGCAGAATTGGCAACTTTACGCGGCAGAGTAGATGCGTTAGAGTCACGCACAGCTGAGTTAGAAGCCAATCAATTTTCCACCACTACCAAACTCGTTGGTGAAGCTGTCTTTGCTGTCACCGATAGCTTTGGCGACAACGACACTAACAACACCGTTTTCCAAGATAGGGTACGTCTCGATTTTCAAACCAGCTTCACAGGTAAAGATATCCTACATACCCGGATTGCTACAGGGAATGCCAGTGTGTTGCCTTTAGCAAACAATACCTATGAGGGAACGCAAACATTTAACGTGTTCCTCGGTGGTAACAATAGCGCGTTTATCGATTGGTTAGCATATTACTTCCCGGTGGGTAACTCACAAGTTTATGTTGCAGCCACTGGCGGTATTCATAGTGATTATGTTCCTACCGTTAACCCCTACTTTGAAGATTTTGACGGTGGTAATGGTGCCTTATCTACCTTTGCTGGAGAAAGCCCAATTTATCGTATCGGCGGCGGTGCTGGTGCGGCGCTAAACTTAGCCTTTGGTGGTAGTGGAACTTTTAAACCTTCATTAACCTTGGGTTATTTGGCGGCTGAAGCAAATAGCCCCAATTCGGGTTCAGGTTTATTTGCGGGTAACTATGCAGCCTTAGCACAATTGAACTTGAATGTGGGCGATCGCCTGACTTTAGCTGCAACCTACGTTAACGGGTATCATGGTGCAGGTAGTGCTTTATTCGATTTTGGCTCAGTCACCACTGGTGTTGTTGGTACTCGACAAGCTAACCGTCAAGACTTTGCTGGTAGCGGTAGCGCCTACGTGAGTAATTCCTATGGTTTTGAAGCAGCTTTCAAACCTAGCGACAAACTTTCCATTAGTGGTTTTGTGCTGTATAGCCAAGTTACAGGCTTTGGTGCAAACGATGATGATGATATTTGGAGTTATGGATTGGGCGTAGCTCTACCAGATCTAGGTAAAAAAGGCAACGTTTTAGGCATTTTTGGCGGCGCTCAACCTTACGCGGGGAGTGGGAATAATAACACTCCATACCACATTGAAGGTTTCTATAAATACCGCGTCAGCGATAACATTTCCATTACGCCTGGTGTTATTTGGTTAACCAATCCTGGTCAAACTTCTGATGATGCAATCATTGGTACTTTAAGAACAACCTTCGTTTTCTAAAAAGTTCTCATCAATGATAGCGGTTCTCGGTTGAGTGAGGTAAAAGAATCGCCCCAGCCCCTCCTCGCTTGCGGGGAGGGTGTACACACAAATCTTCGTTGAGTGCATCTGTCCCGCCTCGGAATGAATTCCGAGTCTCATAGCGCAAGTCATCTGAAGATGACTCAAGCAAAAATATCTTCCAGTCCACGTTTTGTGGACTTTGGCTATCAGCCTGGAACTTTAGTTCAAGGCGGGACACGGTTTCAGACTGAAAATTTTCGACTTGTGTGTACACGGTAGCGCGATCGCGTAACAACAGAATCATGGAAATGCTATTTTACTGTTATGAATTATTCTTAGAGAATATAGCTAAATCTGTTTCTGGGTCGAAAAAATGAATTTTTTCGGGATTTATTGATAACCATAATTGTTCACCAACACTTAGCTGTCGGTCTGTGGGGACTCTGACTTGCAAGTAAGGCGCATCAGAAGATATTGGCGAGTCTGGTTCAGTTAGTCTGACACTCAAGAAAGCATCATTACCCAGATTTTCTACTAAGTCTACTTTGACTGGCAGATTTTTCGTAGCAGGTAAACTTAGGTTGAGGTGTTCGGGACGAATGCCCAAAAGTAAAGTTTGTTTATCATATTTTTGCAGTGCTTTTCCCCAAATTTCTGGGAGTGTGAAACGAAATAGGGAATGGCTAATTAACAATGGTGCATGAAATTCTACAGGAATAAAATTCATTGGTGGTGAACCAATGAATTCAGCGACAAAGCGATTAGCCGGGCGGTTATATAGTTCTAATGGGGAAGCAAGCTGTTGAATTTGCCCTTGATTCATAATGGCGATGCGATCGCCCATTGTCATAGCTTCGGTTTGATCGTGAGTCACATAAATCGTTGTTGTGCCTAATTGTCGTTGCAATTTGACAATTTGAGCGCGAGTTTCTGCCCGCAATTTGGCATCTAAGTTAGATAATGGCTCATCCATTAAAAATACTTGAGGATCACGGGCGATCGCTCTTCCCAATGCAACCCGTTGTCTTTGTCCCCCAGATAGTTGTTTGGGTAAGCGATTCAGCAGCATTTCAATTTGTAACAACTGCGCCACAGACCGCACCTGTGTCTCAATTAATTTTTCTTTTGGCGAAACATAACGCAACCCTTTGGGTAATTTCTTCGTTCCCCCCACCAAAAGATTTTCCGCCCAATGAGGAATTTTATCTCCCCTGCTTCCCTGTTCCCTGCGACGCAACCCAAAAGCAATGTTGTCATACACCGTCATATGAGGATAGAGAGCGTAATTTTGAAACACCATTGCAATGTCTCGTTCTTTGGGTGGTAAATCATTGATTAAGCGATCGCCTATCAAAATATTGCCACCTGTCAGGGTTTCCAAGCCAGCAATTAATCGCAATAGGGTGCTTTTACCACAGCCAGAAGGCCCCACCAGCACCATAAATTCACCATCGGCGATAGTCAGGTTAATGCGTCGCAAAACATTAAGATTATCTGCACGTTCTTGGGCTGCATTACTTTCGCCCTTACGGGGGGGGAAACTTTTATAAACGTTTTCTAAAATTACTTGTGCCACAGGTATTAGTTATTGTCATAAGTCATTAATCATAAGTCATTGATCATTACTAAAAAATAAACGACCAATGACCAAGGACATTTTAGCGATAATACATCTTCCCTATGACTACAAAAAGTTAAAAAAATCGCCCCTGCCAAAAAAAGCCAACTACCCTTGATTTTAGGGCTACCTAAAGGTGTTGTGATGACTAACCATCTACCGACGAATCCTATCCCAGACTCAAGTGTTCACCCAGCCCATGAGGTTGTAGACGTACAAACCACCAATTGTTGCATTGTGGGTGGTGGCCCAGCCGGGGCTGTTTTAGCGTTGTTATTGGCGCGTCAAGGTATACCTGTAATCCTGCTAGAAGCGCATAAAGATTTTGACCGCGACTTTCGGGGAGACACAATTCATCCATCAGTAATGCAAATTATGGATGAATTAGGTTTAAGCGATCGCTTATTACAATTACCCCATACCAAAATGCGCCAAATTAACATCAAAACCCCAGAAGGCACTTTTACTTTGGCAGATTTTAGTCACCTAAAAACACCTTATCCTTACATCACAATGTTGCCGCAAGTGAAATTTCTGGAGTTCATCATCCAAGAAGCGCAACAATATGCCAATTTTCAGTTAGTTATGGGTGCAAATGTCCAAGAATTAATTGAGGAAGATGGCGTAGTCAAAGGTGTGCGTTATCGTGGTGGTGGTGGTTGGCACGAAATTCGCGCTATTTTGACAGTTGGTGCAGATGGTCGCCACTCACGACTCAGACAGATGGGCGGATTTGAATCTATTGAAACTTCCCCACCAATGGATATTCTCTGGTTTCGCTTACCCCGCTATCCCGAAGATTTTGCAGGGGGAATGGGGCGTTTTGCGGCTGGTCATATCGTAGCGATGCTTGACCGTGGTGATGAGTGGCAAATTGCCTATGTAATTCCCAAAGGAGGATATCACAAACTACGGGCGGAGGGTTTGGCGGAGTTACAAAAATCTGTAGTTGAAGTTGTGCCAGAATTAAGCGAACGCATCCATAATTTACAAGATTGGTCACAAGTCGCCTTTCTATCAGTAGAATCAAGCCGTGTGAAGCGTTGGTATCGTTCGGGATTGTTACTCATTGGTGATGCGGCTCATATTATGTCACCAGTTGGAGGTGTGGGGATTAACTACGCTATTCAAGATGCAGTCGTAGCCGCCAACGTTTTGAGTAAACCTCTGCAACGCAAACACGTAGAACTAGATGATTTGGCAAAAGTGCAGCGTCAACGAGAGTTACCCACACGCATCATCCAAGCATTTCAGACATTGATTCAAAAGCGAGTATTTGCCCCAGTACTATCTACTAATCGCACTTTTCAACCCCCAACGTTTTTACGTTTGCCATTTTTGCGCGACTTACCCGCCAGATTGATTGCTTTGGGGGTGTTTCCTGTTCATGTTAAATAGTCAATAAACTCCTTATTCTCTCTGCGCCTCTGCGTCTCTGCGTGAGATATATCATCCCGCAATTATGTAAGATCCTTTCTTCTTGAAAAAGAAGAATTTTGAGTCTCACGCAAAGGCGCAAAGACGCAAAGAATTAAATGCTAATAGAGTTTAGTGCAAGTTGAAACTCTTTTTTTTAAACGAACCACAAAGGGCGCAAAGGACACAAAGAGAAGAACAGATACTCCACTAAATTGTATTGAATCCCTAAGCCGCCAAACTTAATTCATTCTCTAAAAAGTACCCTTTATCAAGTTGCTAAGTCCATAGCCGCACAACAATAGCAATGTTGTCACCAAGATGATGCACGTCAGTCCCGTGAATAATTGAACCATTATCGCCAGCCGTCCCAAGTAGAATTGGTGTTTCTGTGGTGATATTGTGCAGAAATACTTGCGCTGCTAGTTTGGTTTTCCACCTGATAATCTCACGGGGATAAATCGGCTGAGTATTCGCGGATACTGTAATGGTAGCCATATAAAAACTTTACATAACATCCTTAAAGTTCCTGATGAAAAACTGCTAACGCTTGGACGATAGTGAACTTTTAAAGAGTTAATTATGTTGCGTCAATTATTTACGGCTAGTTGCTTAATTGTTTTATCCGCTGTTCCTGCTGTTGCTGTTAACTGGGAATATTTAGGAACGCCAACAAACCATAGTTTTAGATATTATATAGACTTGGATTCTATTACAAAAGAAGGTGAATTTTTTTATTATAACGATGCTTATGTGGATGATAGTACTAATTTTTATACTGGGAATAAATTAAGTTGCCGCACAGCAAAAAGAATTGTGTTATCCAAAACGGAAATTGATCACAATGGGAATGTTCTACGCTCATTTGATATCCCCTTAAATAAGCAAATTGCTGTACAAGTACTTCCTGGAAGAATAGATGCACTTGCTTACGAAAGGCTTTGTAACAATTAACATCCAAAACTTCCAGCTAATTCCCTAAACTCCAGCCGACGGCTAGATATTGCTGTATCGGCTGGCCTTGGAATTGCGCGGATAAAAGCTTTATGCTAATCGCTCAGTTTCAATCCCTAATAGGGATTATTTGAAAGTTCAACCCGAAACCTATACAGAATAATGAGCGCGGATGATTTTAATTTATTTTTTCTGCAAAACCATGCACTGAAAGGAATACAGGCATTTTAGCGGAATGCTAATTTTCTACACCTACCCATCCGCGCCTTTAGTCAAAATCAACAACCAATTAACTAATCAAATTCTCCAATGCTACCTGCAAATCTTGTGTCAAAGTACTGGCTGCTTGTCTGGCTGCGTGACGGTTATTTTGTGCCTTTTCCCAGCGTTCGGTGACAGAAATTGGTTCACCTACAGTAATTTGCACTTGTCGCAAACCTAAGCTTGGTCTTCCTGGTAATGTGGAGTCTTTGATTCGAGTCAGCATATCATACATAAGTAAGGCTGTTTCCGCAAACCGTTCGGATGTAGGTTGTTCTTGGAGATATGTTTCGGTGACGGCGACAAAACTTTCTACTATCCTCATGTGCTGCATTCGCAAATCTGCTTCTTCGGCAATCCAATCAGCCAATCCGCGTTTCAAGGATGGTAATTTATTAATATCGGCAATGTCTTCTCGGTAAATATAATTCCATCCTGCATCTTCTAAACGCCGACAGCGGTCGATAAAGTTTCCCTGTGCTTGGATATTAAAATATTGTTCAGCAACTTTTAAGCCTGTATCTAATAAACGATGCAGTCGAGGAATTAATGTTTGATTAGGTATTGCGGGTAAGTCTTGATGATAAAAGCGGCGATAAAATTCTTCCATCTCGGTAATGAGATGTTCACCCAGCCGACAAATGCGTTGATGATAAATTTCGGTTGAGTTGTTAATTGCAGACTGAGAAATTGACTGTACTGTTAAACCGCTATCTGCTTCTAATTTACTTAACAACCAATTTAGTTTTGTCCAAGGTGGCTGAACATAACGATATTGAATGGCAACTGGTACTATAAATACTGTTTCAGTGCGATCGCTTTTTTGCAAGTCTTCTACACACCAAAAACCTAATTGCGCCACACCGGGTTCTAAGGGGCTAACTATGCCACTATGGCCATTAGTACCACCTTCTGGGGCAACAGAGATCGGCATTTTCCCATTAGCAAATAAATCTCGCGCTGTTTGAATAGCCAACCTATCAACACGTCTCCCCCGCCGTACAGGAACACCGCCAACACGGGAAAATAACCAACCCAGCCAGTTTCCCGCCCATAATGTCATCCCTCGTTCATAAATAAAGTGGCTGTGAATTGGTTCTTGTAATTTGATACTATGCTGACGCGCAGCTTTGGGGACAAGGCGCGACAACAAATACAGCATACACAGGGGATCTTCTACCTCTGGGTGGCGAAATGCGATCAAAAAGCGGATTTTGCCTGCTTGGAATTTTTGATATAGTTCGGCTAATATCTCTGCATTCTCGGCTTCTATTTTCACCACACCCGCAGTTAACCAAGGTCTGGTGCGAAAACGTAAGATAAATGGTAATAACCACCGCATCATCTGGAGTGCCAGGGGGTTAAAATTTTGGGGAATAAATTTTAATGGTGGTTGAGTGGAGTGTATTGTTTTAGGCAAGCGTCTCTCCAGATGATGTTTCTTGCGATTGTACAATATGGACTTTAGGTTGTAGCTTGGGCGTTGACACGTTCGCCCAGTGTCTCGAAGAAAAGCGTCTTGTCGTGAGACATCGCGCCCATTTTTTCCCGCCAACTACAGTTTATAATCAACCATCCACCGCAGAAAATAAGCTCATGTCTAAAAAGCAGTCTCCCAGTTTTCCATTGAATGCCAATAATCCTCACTCCGATAAATGGCAGGAAAGAACATCACAAGTAGCTTATCGCTTCAACCGCCAATATCAAAACCAAACTTTTGAACTGCCACCAGAAGTCCAATCCATGCCAATATATCAAGAATGGAAAGCAGGAATATTGGCTGGGAGGGCTGTTTCTCCTTTTTGGGAAATTGCACAACCGCAGAAAAATCAACATTGCTTAGATATTGGTTGCGGTGTCAGCTTTTTGATTTATCCTTGGCGTGATTGGCAAGCATTCTTCTATGGGCAAGAAATTAGTAATATAGCGCGAGATACCCTCAATTCTCGTGGTTCTCAACTTAACTCCAAGCTATTCAAAGGTGTTGAGTTAGGCGGGGCGCATCATTTAAATTATGGTTTAGATCAGTTTGATTTGGCGATCGCTACCGGATTTAGTTGTTATTTTCCCTTGGAATACTGGAATATTGTTTTGGGAGAAGTCCAACGAGTTCTCAAACCTGGTGGACATTTTGTCTTTGATATCCTCAACCCACAACAGCCTTTAGCCGAAGATTGGGCGGTGTTAGAAACTTATTTAGGTGCAGAAGTATTTTTAGAACCTTTGGCTGAGTGGGAAAAAATGATCAAAGCTGCTGGTGCTAAAGTCGTTGCACAGCAATCAGGCGAATTATTTGAGTTGTATAAGGTGAAGTTTTGAAGTGATATTGTCATCAATGAATCAATCATCAGCAATATAGTCAATAGTCACTTTATTTTGACTATTGACTATGGACTTTTGACTATTTTAAAACTGTCGTAAAAATCGCAAATCGCTGGCATACAAACGACGAATATCATCAATTTGGTGTAACACCATTGCAAAGCGTTCGACACCAAAACCAGCAGCAAACCCAGTGTAAACTTCTGGGTCATAGCCTACAGCTTTCAAGACATTTGGATCAACCATACCGCAACCCATCACTTCCAGCCAGCGACCGTTCCACTGCAAATCAACCTCAGCCGAAGGTTCAGTAAACGGGAAGTAACTAGCACGGAAGCGAATTGGCAAGTCACCAAACATCGCTTGCAAAAACATTTTAATTGTGCCTTTGAGGTCTGTAAAAGTCAGTCCCTCATCAATGGCTAAAAGTTCTATTTGATGGAAAACGGCTGAGTGAGTTGCATCTACATTATCACGCCGATAAACTCGCCCTGGCGCTACAACTCGAATTGGTGGTTCCTCTTTTTCCATGTAACGGATTTGCACTGAGGAAGTATGAGTCCGCAGTAAATTACCGTCAGGTAGATAAAAAGTATCCTGCATATCGCGTGCTGGATGGTCGGGCGGGGTATTGAGAGCCTCAAAATTATAATAGTCGGTTTCCATCTCTGACCCTTGGGCTACGGTATAGCCCATACCGACAAAAATATCTAGCGCCCGGTCGATAATGCCGTTGAGGGGATGAATACGACCTTGGGGGCGAAAAATTCCCGGCATAGTCACATCTAGGGTTTCTGCTTCTAGCTGTGCCTGAATTTGCGCGGCTTCCAAAGCAGTGCGTTGCTTATCTAGACTAGTTTGCAGGGACTCTTTAACTGTATTGGCGATCGCACCAATTTTCGGACGTTCCTCTGCACTCATCTGCCCCATACTGCGTAACAGCGCCCCTAGTTGCCCTTTTTTACCCAGATAATTCACTCTGAGTTCCTCTAGACGTTCTAGGGTATCAGCAGCAGCGATCGCCTTTTCTCCTTCCTGCTGTAATGCTAAAAGTTGAGTCTCTAAATTGCTAGTCATTAGTTAATAGTCAATAGTCAATGGTCAATAGCAAGCAGCTTGAACAAAGAACAAATAAATTGATTTCTTTCTATCAGTTTAGAGGCGATCGCGCTTGGCAGGATTTTTTTCTTTTGTATTTGTGATGTCAAACATTGACAATTTAGCTTTAACTGTTGACTATGGACTCTTGACCTTCCAAATTTTAGATTTTAAATTTGGGATTTTAAATGATTCTTGCGGTTCATAACCCAACGCTAGTTCTCTTAAGTCAGCGAAGCCACCCACGAGACTGGCTCCCCCTTGTGGGTGGAATAAATCTAAAATCCCCAAACTGCATCCCAAAAGTAGGCGCAGTCAATCTAAAATCTAAAATCCGTCTGGAAAAGTTTGCTCAAGTCGGGAAACCCGCCTACGCAACTTTTCGCAAAATTCAAAATTGTTTGAGCCATGAGATTACTCATTAGTAATGATGACGGTATTTTTGCCTTGGGTGTTCGTACCCTAGCTAATTGCTTGGCAGAAGCCGGTCATGATGTCACTGTAGTATGTCCAGATCGAGAGCGATCGGCCACTGGACATGGACTTACCTTGCACCAGCCAATTCGCGCGGAAATTGTTGAATCAATTTTTCATCCCGCTATCAAAGCTTGGGCTTGTGATGGCACGCCTTCAGATTGTGTGAAATTAGCACTCTGGGCTTTATTAGATTCACCCCCAGACTTGGTGCTTTCTGGCATTAACCAAGGTGCTAATTTGGGAACGGAAATTCTCTATTCTGGCACTGTTTCGGCAGCGATGGAAGGGGTGATTGAAGGCATTTCCAGTATTGCTTTTAGCCTGACTAGTCATCTCTACAAAGATTTTCAACCTGCGGCGAAGTTTGCCAAAATTTTAGTTGAGCAATTAGCCGCTAAACCTTTGCCAGATTTGATGTTGCTCAATGTTAATGTGCCTGCGGTGCAGTGGTCAGAAATTGCTGGAGTTACTTTTACTAGGCAAGGAGTCAGGCGCTATGTTGATGTGTTTGACAAGCGCATTGATCCACGGGGTAAAACTTACTACTGGTTAACAGGAGAAGTTCTAGAAGATGTAGAACCGCCAATCAATTTAAATTTATCGCAAAATATACCTATTGATGTGCATGTAATCCGTAAAAACCATATCAGTATTACGCCGTTGCAATACAATCTCACTTATGCAACAGGACTAGATAAATTATCCCACTGGGAAATTCCTTTAGAATAAGTAATATTATATACACTTAAACTAAAGGCTACTACATAATTGAGGGTATCCACTAACTGCAAAAATAAATAGGAGCATTTTAGCCTGCTGCTTACTGTCTACCGCTTTCTGTCCTTGGCATTTTTTGTACCATTTAAATGCATCACAACAAAATTTAGGTTATAAAGTAGGAGCGCTTTGATATTACTGATACATATAATGTGGGAAAAATTAAGGTAACTCTTTTGCAGTATTTCTTGTACGTTTACAAAATCTACTCCAAACAAGGTATGCTGTTTTACCAAGAAAAACATTCTCTACCAAATGTGGTAAAACAGCATAGACTTAACCAAACAAGTAACATTTTTGTTCTTGATCGCCCGCTCAGTCCAGCAAGCAACACCCATGTCTAGGATAGAGAACCAATTTACCGTACAATTTTGGGGTGTTCGTGGCAGCATCCCCAGTCCAGGGCCACACACTGTCCGCTATGGCGGTAATACCCCTTGCATTGAGATGCAAGCGGGCGGTAAACGCTTAATTTTCGATGGTGGTACAGGGCTGCATGTTTTGGGACAATCTTTATTGCGCCAAATGCCAATAGAAGCTCATCTGTTGTTTACTCATTCCCACTGGGATCACATGCAGGGTTTTCCCTTTTTTGTGCCTGGGTTTGTCAGAGGGAATAATTTTCATATTTATGGCGCGATCGCTCCTGATGGTTCAACTATCGAGCAACGCCTCAACGACCAGATGCTTCACCCTAATTTCCCCGTGCCGTTGCAGATTATGCAAGCTAATTTGCATTTCCACGATGTCAAACCAGGGCAACCTATTCACATTAATGACATTACCATAGAAACGGCATCGCTCAATCATCCAGGTGAAGCAGTAGGCTATCGAGTTAACTGGCGTGGTGGTGCTGCTGTATATATCACCGATACAGAACATTTTCCGGACAGAATGGATGAAAATGTTCTATGGCTATCTCGCAATGCGGACATTCTTATCTACGATTGTACTTACACTGACGAGGAATATTATTCGCCAAAATCTCCGAAAATCGGCTGGGGACATTCTACCTGGCAAGAAGCGGTGAAAATTGCCAAAGCAGCTAATGTCAAGACCCTGGTAATCTTCCACCATGATCCGGCTCATGATGATGACTTTTTGGATGCTGTAGGAGAAGAAGCCGCTAAGGAATTCCCCGGCGCGATTATGGCACGGGAAAGAATGGTACTTCAAGTCTCTACATCTGTCCCGTTATCAGAATCTTTTCCTGTTAGTAAATTGTCTGGGTAAAAGTTACCTGTCAAGCGATTGTAGATTTTAGATTAGATTGGTGATCAAGAGCTATAAGCGCGAGAGTGTACCTGACAAGGACACTGAAAAAACTGGAGGACAAAGGTGTGGGTTCATTCAAGTTACATCTGTTACATAGAGAACTTACGCATCTAAACGTGAAATCAAAGGTTTGAGCAGTTAGGGAGTATGGAGATGTATGGATATAGGTGTTCATCATCTTTAAATTCCTATATCGAAAATACTTACACCTTGATACAGCTTGTCTTCCTCTCAGCAGTGTCTCATCAGGTTGCTTATGACTTATGGCTAAATAAACCTCAAATTCCAGAATCTACGTGCTAAATTTGTCTCAAAATGGATGTTCTGTGTGGGTTGCATCTTCAACCGCATCGGTTCTCAGGCCAACTACTGTTGCGCTGGGCAAATTTGATGGCGTACATCTTGGCCATCAAAGGGTAATTCAGCCGATTCTACAACCAGCACCGAACAAAGATGGAGAAATCGCCAGAGGGGGCGATGAGGCTAATTCACCCCAGAACTCGCTAACTCCACCACCACGAGAACTGACATACTCGACAGTTGTAACTTTCCGCCCCCATCCACAGGAATTTTTTACAGGAACACCCCGTACTTGGTTGACTCCACTTGATGAAAAAGTTCAACAATTGCGATCGCTTGGGGTTGAACAGCTAGTACTATTACCCTTCGACAAGGAATTATCAGCTTTGTCTCCAGAAGAGTTTGTTGATAAAATTCTCGTCCAACAATTGCAATGTCAGCGAATTAGTGTTGGGCAAGATTTTTGTTTTGGCAAACAACGTCAAGGTACTGCTAAGGATTTGCAATTAATCGCGGCTAAGTACAATATTCCCGTTACTATTGTTCCATTACAAACTCATACAGATAATCTCTCCGACAGTGGATTTGTCAGTCTTCCTCCCATTAGCACTTCCCTGATTCGCCAATGTCTCGAAAGTGGCGATATTAAAAACGCCAATTTA
The DNA here is from genome assembly GCF_015207705.1 of Nostoc sp. LEGE 06077. Taxonomy (GTDB): domain Bacteria; phylum Cyanobacteriota; class Cyanobacteriia; order Cyanobacteriales; family Nostocaceae; genus Nostoc_B. The sequence continues at coordinate 5,689 of NZ_JADEWI010000019.1, read as the reverse complement.
TGCCTAGGAAGACCCTACACTCTCTTCGGTGTTGTTATTCAAGGTCAACAACTAGGTAGAACAATTGGTTTTCCTACTGCTAATCTCCAAATACCCGGCGATAAGTTCTTACCGCGTCAAGGTGTTTATGCTGTCAGGGTATATATTTCGGGTGAGACACCAGATGTGACTATTCCCCAGTTGATTTTGGGAGTCATGAATATTGGTAATCGCCCCACAGTCAATGGTACGAATTCATCTGTGGAAGTACATCTGTTTGATTGGTCTGGAGATATATATGGTAAACAATTGGCTGTACAGCTAATCGAATTTTTACGCCCAGAACAGAAATTTGCATCTTTAGAAGCCCTGAAAACTCAAATTCAGCAAGACTCTACCATCGCTCGAAAAATTTTGAGTGGAGAATGCTAACTTCCATTGGTGAATTGGGAATACTGAACATCAGGGAGTGGGGAATAAGGCATAGGTTATTCTCCATTCCAGTTCCTAATCGCCAATTCCTTAATCATTCTGTGGTGCATGAGAGAACAAATAGAAGCTTTAACCCAAAATCTCGCTCATACCATTGTCGGTAAAACCGAGGCAATTCGCTTGGTATTAGTAGCCTTATTAAGTGGTGGTCATGCATTATTAGAAGATGTCCCTGGAGTTGGTAAGACGCTACTGGCTAAATCTCTGGCGCGTTCTCTGGATGGTAAGTTTCAACGGCTGCAATGCACTCCTGATTTATTACCCACAGATATTACTGGTACTAATATTTGGAACCCAAAAACTGGTGAATTTACCTTTCTTCCTGGGCCAGTATTTGCCAATATACTTCTAGCTGATGAGATTAACCGCGCTACACCCCGTACCCAGTCAGCTTTACTGGAAGTGATGGAAGAAAATCAGGTGACAGTTGATGGTGTTTCTCGTACAGTTCCTCAGCCATTTTTTGTGATTGCTACCCAGAACCCCATTGAGTATCAAGGTACTTTCCCGTTACCTGAAGCTCAGATGGATAGATTTATGCTGTCCTTGAGTTTGGGTTATCCTTCGGCACAAGAAGAATTACAAATGCTGCAAAATCTTCAACAAAGGGCAAATATGACCGAATTGCAGCCTTGTATCAGCTTGGCAGAATTACAACAATTACGTCAAATCTGTTCTCAGGTAAGAGTCGAAGCGTCTTTGCAAGAGTATATTTTGGAATTGGTACGCGCAACGCGCCATGATGAAGAAATTACGTTGGGTGTCAGTCCGCGCGGAACTGTCGCATTACAAAAAGCAACTCAAGCATTAGCATTTATTTCTGGGCGTGATTATGCCATTCCTGATGATATAAAATTTCTTGTGCCTTACGTTCTCTGCCATCGCCTCATCCCCAGAGGAGGACGTAATTCTAGAACGATTGTAGAAAGATTATTGCGATCGCTGCCTATTCCGTAACTCAAGTACAATACACTTCGATTCCTTGACTCTGCTTAGATTTGCCCGTGTTAGGATCACCAACAAATGAGGTGGATAGCAATGAAAGCGATCGAAGTAACTGGCAAAATTGACTCTGAAGGAAACTTAATTTTAGATCAGCCGATTCGGGAAATCACTTATCCTCATCAAGTGCGGGTGATTGTGTTAGTTCCAGAACCCACAGCAGCAGAAGTTGATCCTGATGATACACCCGTTGAGGAAATTAAAGCCAGCTTAAAGAGAGCCTTACAGCAAGCTAAAACGGGTCAAACTAGACCAATTAGTGAGCTATGGGACAGGATTGATGCAGAGTAATGAACCAGTTTCAATTAGGTTCTCAGATGAGTTTGAGCAGAAGCTTTACAGACTCTCAAAGAGATTTCGTAATATTCGTTCTGATGTTGAACCAATTATTGAGGAACTACAGCGAAAAAATATTGTCGGAGACAGAATTGGGGGTATTGGTGAGGAGTACGTTGTTTATAAGGTAAGAGTTCGCAATAGTAATATTCAAACAAAAAGGTAAAAGTGCTGGATATCGCTTAATTTATCAACTTGAGTCGCCTATAAGTATTTTGTTACTCACGATTTATGCCAAGTCTGACCGAGAAGATATTAGTGCAAATGAAATTCGAGATATCTTGGCTAGTTTTGATAATGAAGAAAGCTAAAAATTGATAAGTCGCCAACAAAAAACCCCGCCATTAGGCGGGGTTTTTTGTTGACAGTTATCTCAAGATTTTCAACTTCTTAGAATGTGAAGGTTGTTCTGAGAGTACCAATGAACGCATCGTCATTACTGTCGTTTTGGCCAGGAGAAGACAACCAGATTACACCAGGAGTGATGGAAATGTTGTCAGAGACGCGATATTTGTAGAAGCCTTCGACTTGGAATGGTAAATCGTTGTTACCGCCTGATACTGAGGTTCGACCAATAGCATAAGGTTGAACGCCACCAAAAATACCCAGAACGTTTCCTCTTTTACCAAAGTCAGGTAGTGCTATACCAGCACCATAGCTCCAAACTTCTTTGTCATCACCTACACCAAAGCCTGTGACATCGCTGTAAGAGATAAAGCCACTGATGGATAGTTTTTCGCTGGGTCTAAATGCTGCTGACAGACCGAAGGAATTTGTTGAAGATGCGTTTGGCAGATTATTGGCGAAGCTAGTGCCTACAACACCTGCACCAGTTGTTCCACCAGCTAGTGTCAGACCTTCACCATTATCAAATAACGCACTACCTGCGCCATTATAACTGTGAACGTAGGTAGCAGCGACAGCTACGCGATCGCCGATGCCAAAGTTCAATTGTCCTAAAGCAGAGTAGTTACCGTTAAACAGACCTTCACCAGAAGTTGGACTATCAGCTTCCGATGCTAAGTAACCTACTGTGATAGAACTGGGCTTGATAATACTGCCACCTTGGCCAAAAGGTATGTTGAATGCGATACCTGCGCCACCACCAATGCGGTAAATTGGGTTTTCGGAGGAGAAGGTGGACAATGCACCGTTACCACCGTCAGTTTTGTCAAAGAAGTAGGGGTTATTAACGGCAGCGTAGTGGCTGTGTTTACCACCAGCAGCAGCTAAATAAACTTGGACTGGGCCAAGGGGAGCTTCGTAGGTTAAGCGGTCTATTTCTACACCGTTGTTACGGGCATCGTTACCGCCTACATTAAAGGTTTGAGTAGCTTCTGAACTACCGATAGAAGCATTATTGCGGTCTGTTAAATTAAAAGCACTTGAGTTGCTTGCTGTCAAACGGGTAGTCAATACATCTCTACCTGTGAAGCTGGTTTGCAAGCCTAAACGTACTCTATCTTGGAAGACAGTGTTATTGTTATTACCGCTGTTATCGCCAAATACATCGCTAACAGCAAAAATTGCTTCACCAACGAGTTTGGTTGTGGTTGAGAATTGATTAGCTTCTAATTCAGCAGTGCGTGCTTCTAAAGCATCTACACGACCACGCAAGGTTGCCAGTTCAGCGGAAAATTCTTCTTGTAACCGCTGTAAAGTTGCTAAATCTTGTTTGGTTACTAAGTCAGCTGTTGCTGTCGCAATCAATTCGTTTACCCGATCTAAACAAGCGTTCAAACCAGCAGCGAATTCATAACGGGTGAGAGCGCGATTACCACGGTAAGTACCGTTGGGATAACCTGCAATACAACCGTAACGTTCTACCAAGGACTGTAATGCTTGGAATGCCCAGTCTGTGGGTTGTACGTCAGAAAACTGGGAGACTGAAGTTACTTGAGACAGCGAATTGTTGGTTTTACCTTCGTTGCTGTAACGGTTAACTTGGTCTAAAACTTTGCTGTCGTTGTTGGTAGGAGCAGCTTGTGCCAAAATTTCTGGCTGGGCAACTTCTATGGCAACGGTTTTTTCAGTTGTTGAAACTTCTGCACTGGCATTAGGAGCTGCAATCGCTGTTGCTGAAACGAGTAGGGTTGCTCCTAAAACTGCCGGGCTAACCACGAGTGATTTCCACAAGAGATTAGACATTTTTACTTTTCTCCTCACACCTTGTATAGACAATTGTTTTGTAGCACTTCTTCTCAAAAGTACGATATTTTTTGAAATCTCGTTAATGAGTCACAGTGGCACTATTACAATTTTAGTTTTTGTAAAGCCAACATCTAATTAACTTAATGTTAAAAATTGATGTAATTACTTTATACAAAAACATACCTTTATAGTTTGTTATTATAGAGCATTAGCGGCAGATGACAAGCTATGTGCGATCGCCTGCTAAACTGTCACAATGAAACCTCTGTCTTTCCTGGGCAAGAGTAGGCTCAAGATTATTTAAATTTCTTATTCATCGTCACTTGATAAATGTCCATCCCCCAGTTATGAATCGGCAAAGCATTTTAACAGATTTGAGAAATTATAGATGCTAGTTCTAAGTCTTTTTGGGTTAAACCACCTGCATCATGTGTGGTGAGTGTTACCTTGACTTTGTTATAAGAAATTTCTATGTCTGGATGATGTCCAGCTGATTCAGCTGGTGCCAATAATTTATTCACGAATTCAATGGCTGCCACAAAATCTTTAAATTTCCGTATGGTCTGCAACTTATTACCTTCTATAGTCCAACCTGACAGACTATTTGCACATTCTTGAATTTCTGCTTCAGTCAGTAGTTGTGCCATACCACAAAATCCTAATTTATATTTTTGTCAGCACGATTTGAAATATCTGGACTTGAAACAACTCAGCTTGATGTTTTCAGTGAGTCTTCGTGATTAAAAAGTTATTGTACGGTTTATATTGTCCAAAAATTAGTACATCAATCAATAGCAAAACGCTGACAGAGAGAATCTTAGCTTTTTTCTCAATGATTGCTTTTTTCTCCGAGCAGAATTTTTACTTGAGTGCAGATGCGATCGCATCTGTAATTTTTTGATGAGCTAAATTTCTGGTAATTAATTATAAGTTGAATAGTTTCAACTGCTTCAGCTTTGCTCAGTATAAGTTAGCTCAAGTCTCACTCAGTTGGTTGAACAGAGCCGAAACCAACTTTTATGGTAAGGTAAATTTATTACTAGAATTCACCTTATTTAAATAGTATAATTCTGCTGCGTATCTGGATGCTCATCAATAATCCTAGCAGCCTTAATGATTAAAATTATCTATAAAAAACTATCCGCTCTGATTTAGATCTGTTGACCTAATATCAGAGCGGTCTAGCGGGTCTTCAGGTTGCAACCTAACTGCCGGGAGGAACTCCCAGAATTGCCTAGTTAATTGAGATAACTTAAGTTTCTCAATTTAACTAAAGCTAACTTTAGAGAACAGCCCCGGCGCACAGCCGGCTAACTGCAACCTGATGACCCATGCGTTTACTACTTTCTATCATGGGCATCACCTCCTTGTTGCCTAAACGGACTTAGTTTCAATAAGGCAGAGTAATTACTCTCGCTTTTAACCTGGAATCAATATAACACATTAAATTTTAGAAAGATATACGCTATATAAAAAATCCCCCGCCCAAGAGCGGAGGATAAATCAAAAATCACTGAGTAACGAATGATTCCATCCAAAATTCAGGAAAATTAGAGTGCATTACCACGAGGTAAGACTTCTTCAGGGAAGATAAATTGTTCATGAGGCTGATCTTGAGGAGCCATCCAAGCGCGGATACCCTCGTTCAGCAAAATGTTTTTGGTATAGAAAGTTTCAAATTCTGGATCTTCGGCTGCCCGCAATTCTTGGGACACGAAGTCATAAGCCC
>NZ_JADEWI010000127.1 GCF_015207705.1 Nostoc sp. LEGE 06077 | reverse complement strand
CCCTCTTCTGTCACTTTCCGAGTATTCTAAATAAAAGGATTAAAAGAAAAAACTCTGGAAGGTAAGCAGGGCAATGGATGTGGAATTACAAATCCTGAAACATTTACGTCGAGACGCTCACCCAACAGTTGCGCTCGTAGATGAATATTGTGCAGAGTACAAAGACCTATTCAAAGAAGTAAGAAATTATGAATGTTTTAAATATTTACACTTAGGGATAATTTCACCAATCAAAAGAAAATCATTACCAGAGATAGCAAAAGTAGTAAGTATAAACTCAGCCCAATCATTACATCATTTTATAGCCAATTCAAACTGGTCAGTAAATGATTTGAAGAGTCGAAGATTAAAGAAAATAAAAAGAGCATTAAATGGTCAGACAATTACGGTAGTAATAGATGAAACAGGAGATAGAAAAAAAGGTAAAAAGACAGATTATGTAGCTAGACAATATTTAGGAAGTGTAGGAAAAGTAGATAATGGGATAGTTTCAGTTAACGCTTATGGAGTTTATGCTAACATAACTTTTCCCTTAATATTCAAAGTATTTAAACCAAAAGGAACACTAAAGGAGACAGATAAATATAAAACTAAAATAGAGTTAGCATCAGAGATAATTACAGAATTAATGAAATCAGGCTTCAATATTGAATTAGTATTGGCTGATAGTTTGTACGGGGAAAGTAGCCAATTTATTAGAAAATTGGCTGAATATAACTTAGGTTATGTGGTATCAATCAGAAGTAATCATGGAGTCTGGCTGCCAGCAGGGCAGAGCGTTAGGGCGAATAAGTGGTGCAAATTTGAAAGAACCTTTAGTAACCAAAAATCAGAAACTAGATATATTAGAGAAATAGTTTATGGTAAAAAAAGAGCCATAACTTACTGGGAAATAACAACTGACCCAGAAACCATGCCAGAAAATTCTACTTCATTTGTCATGACTAATCTTTCAGGGAACCTCAAGAAAATTTTAGGCGACTTATATGGATTAAGAACTTGGGTAGAATATGGTTTTCGGCAGTGTAAACAGGAACTGGGCTGGACAGATTACAGGTTTACAAATTTCCAACATATTGAGAGATGGTGGGAGATTATTTTTTGTGTCTACACAATGATTAGTTTAAGTTCTCCACCTTTCTTATCCTTAAATCAAGCTCCTTCTGAAACAGAAATACAAGACAGTGCTTATATTAGTTGTGTAGTTTTCTCTAATCATGAACAATGGAATCATGATTGTGGATGGAAGAATACTTTAAATAATCTTCGTTTAATTGTTCAACCTCTTTTATTATTTTGGTTGATTTATCCCTGGCTAAATGTTTTTCCCAATTCCGATTTATTGCTTGGATTTAATCACCTAATTTT